>NZ_JBWKUX010000001.1:0-600401 GCF_059421065.1 Pseudomonas sp. GW821-FHT03A09
GATCTCTCGTCAGCGGGAGGCGAATTCTACAGCGTTACACGCTGCTGTCAACACCTCTTTTTCAACTTCCTGGCCGCTTCGATGAACTGAAGCAACTCACTGCCGAAAACATCATAACTCATTGTTTGACAAGGAGTTTTCCGTTTCGACTGCGCCGGAAGTGGGGCGAATTATAGACAGATATAATTCGCCGTCAACACTTAATTTCTCTTTTCTATCAATAAGTTGGAATTGATTAGAAATCACCCAAACGCCCCTCCCTCTCTATATAGAAGAGAGCCCTCAGATAACGCCCGCCTCCTTTAAAGCGGCCACATTAGCCGGCATCAATCCCAGCACGTCTTGCAGCACCTTGACGGTATGCTCTCCCAATAGAGGTGGCGCGCTCCGATACTCCACCGGCGTCTTGGACAACCGGATCGGGCTGGCAACCTGAGGCACCACCCCCGCCAAACCATGGGGCAGCCTCATCTCCAGTCCGCGCGCCCTGACCTGCGGATCGGCGAACACCTGCGCTAGGTCATTGATCGGCCCGCACGGCACACCCACTCGCTCCAACTGTGACACCCACTCAGCCGTCGTCTTGAAGACCGTAGCCTGACGAATCAACGGGATCAGCTCCGCACGGTTGGCCACCCGCGCCTTATTGCTTGCGAAACGCGGATCATCGACCCACTGCGGCTGCCCAGCCACTTCAGCGAACTTACGGAACTGCCCGTCATTACCCACCGTCAGGATAAAGTCACCATCAGCCGTGGGAAAATCCTGGTAGGGCACGATATTCGGATGCGCATTACCAAGGCGCTTCGGCGACACGCCCGTCGTGAGGTAATTCATGGCCTGGTTAGCCAGACACGCCACCTGCACATCCAGTAGGGCCATATCAATATGCTGCCCGCCACCGTCATGATCGCGGTGGGCCAAAGCAGCGAGAATCGCCACGGTCGAGTAGAGCCCCGTGAGAATGTCAGTCAATGCCACGCCAACCTTCACAGGCCCAGCCCCATCATCACCTTCAGGTCGACCGGTCAGACTCATTAGCCCGCCCAACCCCTGGATCATGAAGTCGTAGCCCGCACGCGTCGCATAAGGCCCCGTCTGACCAAAGCCCGTTATCGAACAATAGATCAGCTGCGGGTTGATCTCCTTGAGCGACTCATAATCCAGCCCATACGCCGCCAGCCCACCCACCTTGAAATTCTCAATGAGGATGTCGGACTTGGCTGCCAGGTCGCGCACCAGCTTCTGCCCCTCCGGCCGCGTGAAGTCGATGGTCACCGACTCCTTGTTACGGTTCGCCGACAGGTAATACGCGGCCTCACTGGTGTTCTCGCCACGGGCATCCTTGAGGAAGGGCGGCCCCCAGGCGCGCGTATCGTCACCGCTACCTGGCCGTTCGACCTTGATCACCTCCGCCCCAAGGTCCGCAAGAATCTGCCCGGACCAAGGCCCCGCCAATACTCGCGATAAATCCAGCACCCGCAGATGCGAAAGCGCGCCCATGCCGTGCTCCTATTAATAGAACGCCTGAAGGCCGGTCTGCGCACGCCCCAGAATCAAGGCATGCACGTCATGAGTCCCTTCATAGGTATTCACCACCTCCAGGTTGACCAGATGACGCGCAACCCCGAACTCATCGGAGATACCGTTACCACCCAACATGTCTCGCGCCATACGCGCGATATCCAGAGACTTGCCACACGAGTTGCGCTTCATGATCGAAGTAATCTCAACCGCCGCCGTGCCTTCATCCTTCATGCGGCCCAGGCGCAGGCAGCCTTGCAGGGCAAGAGTGATCTCGGTCTGCATGTCGGCCAGCTTCTTCTGGATCAATTGAGTCGCCGCCAACGGGCGGCCGAACTGTTGACGATCGAGGGTGTATTGGCGAGCCGTATGCCAGCAGAATTCGGCCGCCCCCAACGCCCCCCAGGAAATACCGTAGCGCGCGGAGTTAAGGCAGGTGAAAGGCCCTTTCAAACCGCGCACGTCCGGGAAGATGTTCTCTTCCGGCACAAACACGTTGTCCATGACGATTTCGCCAGTGATGGAAGCGCGCAACCCAACCTTGCCGTGAATCGCCGGAGCGCTCAGACCTTTCCATCCCTTTTCCAGGACAAAACCGCGAATATCGCCGGCGTCATCCTTGCCCCACACCACAAATACATCGGCGATGGGACTATTGGTGATCCACATCTTGGCGCCCGTCAGGCTGTAGCCACCATCCACCTTGCGCGCACGGGTAATCATCGCGCCTGGATCAGAGCCATGGTTGGGCTCGGTGAGGCCAAAACAACCAATCCATTCACCAGAGGCCAATTTCGGCAGGTACTTCTGCTTCTGCGCCTCAGTACCAAATTCGTTGATCGGCACCATGACCAATGACGACTGCACACTCATCATCGAGCGGTAGCCGGAGTCGACGCGCTCCACTTCACGTGCAATCAACCCATAACTCACATAGTTCAAGCCACTGCCACCGTACTGCTCAGGGATCATCGCCCCCAACAGGCCGGTTTCGCCCATCTCGCGGAAGATCGCAGGGTCGGTCTTTTCATGGCGGAAAGCTTCGAGTACACGCGGCGCCAGCTTGTCCTGGGCGAATTGCTCAGCACTGTCACGCACCATGCGCTCTTCTTCGGTGAGCTGTTGATCCAGCAGCAGTGGATCGATCCAGTTGAAGCTTGCCTTGCCAGCCATGAATAAGTCCTCGCGGAAGAAATCAGAAGTCGTGGATGGAGCCTAGGCCGAGCAGACGCAGAGGGCAAACGAGGTTTCTGCATAGGGTTGTGCTAATTTCTCACTTCGTAATGGTCTAGAATGGCGCAAATGCGCTTTATAAGTGAGTACACCGTACATGCGCAGAAAAATCCCCAGCACCACGGCTCTTGTCAGTTTTGAAGCAGCGGCCCGTCACGAGAGCTTCACCAAGGCTGCGAATGAGCTTTCCATCACCCAGGGCGCCATTTGTCGACAGATCGCCAGCCTTGAGGAGTTTTTAAGTGTCGAGCTGTTTCGACGCTCACGGCGCGGGGTCAAGCTGACGGAAGCCGGGCTGTCTTACAGCCGTCGCGTCGCCATGCAACTGGATGCCGTGGAGCGCGACACCTTATCCGTCATGGGGCAGCAGGGCGCCAACGTTATCGAACTGGCGGTAGTTCCCACCTTCGGCACCCAATGGCTGATCCCCCGACTCAAGGACTTTCAACGCAAGCACCCGGAAGTCACGGTCAACCTTACCAACCGCACGCGCCCCTTTCTGTTTGCCGATACCGAGTTCGACGCGGCAATCTACTTTGGCGATGCTGACTGGTCCGGCACCGAGTCCCATCGACTGATGGGAGAGAACCCAGTTCCCGTGTGCAGCCCGCGCTTACTGGGCGCCCGCACTCACTTCAGCCCCCAGGAGATCGCAGAACTGCCACTGTTGCAGCAAACCACTCGCCCCTACGCCTGGCGCCAATGGTTCAACGCCCAACAGTTGAACGTGCCCCGGGACATGACAGGCCCTCGTTACGAGCTATTCTCGATGTTGTCCCAGGCTGCCATGCATGACATGGGCATCGCGTTGATTCCGCCATTCCTCATCCAACGCGAGCTTGATGAGAAACAATTGGTGATTGCCAACCCCGAGGCATTGAGCAGTTCGAAGGCCTACTACCTGATGATCCCCGAGAGAAAGGTCGAATCCGCATCGCTGCACGCATTCAGGGACTGGTTGATCGATCAATCACAACGCTACAGCCCCAGTATTTAAAAGCCAAAACCGCACTTATTGACCTTGTAGTCAGATAAATTAAAAACCTACAGATATACGTATATGTCGCATTTTGACAGACTGTACCTATTCATCAAAAATGAAGCTCAACACCATGACTTACATGGCTTGTAGCGACTATCACCAAGCAATACGCGACCATTCACGGCAACGATGGAAAAAGACTCAATAAACACCTACAAGCCTTTAAACACCTGTATTTAAAGAGGTTATTTTCGAGCATTGCGACAATCAGTCACAGGGTGACTTGTAGTTAATTTTTCGTCACCCGTCATAATCCCTTGAAGGCCGTAAAGTTCGCCTGCAAAATGCCGCGCCCCGCTGTCATTTCAGCGGGATCGTGCTGATCGGCCGCCCCAGATGCGCCACTCACGGTGCACTGGCCTTTTTACAAAAAGATCAAAAGCAAAAAGATCATGCAGGAGATTTGACGTGCACATTGGTGTTCCTCTCGAAACCCAGACCGGTGAAACGCGGGTGGCTGCCACCCCGGAAACCATCAAAAAGCTGATCGGCCAGGGCCATAAGGTCACTGTACAAAGCGGTGCAGGCGTCAAAGCCAGCATCGTCGACAGTGCCTATGAAACGGCAGGCGCAACCATTGGCAGTGCCAACGATGCATTTGGCGCCGAGCTGATTCTCAAGGTGGTTGCCCCCAGCGACAGCGAACTGACGCTGATCAAAAGCGGCACCGTATTGGTGGGCATGCTCAATCCGTTCAGCAACGAAACCATCGCCAAGCTGGCAGAGCAGGGCATTACTGCCTTTGCGCTTGAGGCCGCACCGCGCACCTCGCGTGCCCAGAGCCTCGACGTGCTGTCATCCCAGGCCAACATTGCCGGCTATAAGGCCGTGTTGCTCGCCGCTCATCACTATCCGCGCTTCATGCCGATGCTGATGACCGCCGCAGGTACCGTCAAGGCTGCTCGCGTGCTGATCCTCGGTGCTGGCGTTGCCGGCCTGCAGGCTATCGCGACGGCGAAACGCCTGGGTGCGGTGATCGAAGCGTCCGACGTGCGCCCCGCCGTGAAAGAGCAGATCGAATCCCTAGGCGCCAAGTTCGTCGATGTACCGTACGAAACCGATGAAGAGCGCGAATGCGCCGTCGGTGTTGGCGGTTACGCTCGCCCGATGCCGAGCAGCTGGATGCAGCGCCAGGCCCTGGCTGTGCACGAACGCGCCAAGCAGGCTGACATCGTCATCACCACGGCCCTGATTCCCGGCCGTAAAGCACCGACGCTGCTGAGCGCAGAAACCGTTGCACAAATGAAGCCCGGCTCGGTGGTCATCGACCTCGCCGCGGCTCAAGGCGGCAACTGTCCACTGACCGTTGCCGACCAGGTCGTGGTAGAGAATGGCGTGACCATCTGCGGCCCGACCAACCTGGCCGGCGCTGTCGCCGCCGATGCCTCGGCCCTGTATGCGCGCAACCTGCTGGACTTCCTGAAGCTGGTCTTCACCAAGGAAGGGCAGTTTGAAATCAACCTCGAAGACGACATCGTCGCCGCATGCCTCATGTGCCGCGACGGCCAAGTCATCCGCAAAAACGCCTAAGCAGGGATTCAGACGATGGAAGAGCTTATCTCCCCCGGTATCTACAACCTGATCATCTTTGTGCTGGCCATTTATGTCGGTTATCACGTGGTCTGGAACGTCACACCCGCACTGCACACACCACTGATGGCCGTGACCAACGCCATTTCCGCCATTGTCATCGTCGGCGCCATGCTGGCCGCGGCCCTCACCGTGACGCCACTGGGCAAGACCATGGGCACCCTGGCCGTGGCCCTTGCGGCGGTCAATGTATTCGGTGGCTTTTTGGTCACGCGCCGCATGCTTGAGATGTTCAAGAAGAAAGCCCCGAAAGTAAAAGAAGAGGCGCCGAAGTAATGAGCATGAACCTCGTCACGACGCTCTACCTGATCGCGTCGATCTGTTTTATCCAGGCCCTCAAAGGCCTGTCGCACCCAACCACCTCGCGACGCGGCAACCTGTTCGGCATGCTCGGCATGGCGCTCGCGGTGCTGACCACCGTGGGCCTCATCTATAAGCTCGGCGCCGAACTCGCTACTGCCGGTATCGGCTACGTGATTGTCGGCCTGCTGATCGGCGGCACCGCCGGTTCGATCATGGCCAAACGCGTGGAAATGACCAAGATGCCGGAGCTGGTGGCGTTCATGCACAGCATGATCGGCCTGGCAGCGGTGTTCATCGCCATTGCCGCCGTGGTCGAGCCGCAATCCCTGGGCATCGTCAAACACCTGGGCGACTCGATCCCTGCCGGCAACCGCCTGGAGCTGTTCCTCGGCGCAGCCATCGGTGCAATTACCTTCTCCGGTTCGGTGATTGCATTCGGCAAGCTGTCCGGCAAGTACAAGTTCCGCCTGTTCCAAGGCGCACCGGTACAGTTCGGCGGCCAGCATAAGCTCAACCTGGTGCTCGGCCTGGCCACCCTCGGTCTGGGCCTGGCGTTCATGTTCACCGGCAACCTCACCGCTTTCGCGCTGATGCTGGCCCTGGCGTTCGTGCTGGGCGTGCTGATCATCATCCCGATTGGCGGCGCCGACATGCCCGTCGTGGTGTCGATGCTCAACAGCTATTCCGGCTGGGCGGCAGCGGGGATTGGCTTCTCGCTGAACAACTCGATGCTGATCATTGCCGGCTCCCTGGTGGGCTCCAGCGGTGCGATCCTGTCGTACATCATGTGCAAGGCGATGAACCGTTCTTTCTTTAATGTACTGCTCGGCGGTTTCGGCAATACAGCGGATGCCGCAGCGGCGACCGGCTCTAAAGAAGCGCGCCCAGTGAAGTCCGGCTCGGCCGACGATGCGACGTTCCTGCTGA
Organism: Pseudomonas sp. GW821-FHT03A09; assembly: GCF_059421065.1. Taxonomy (NCBI): domain Bacteria; kingdom Pseudomonadati; phylum Pseudomonadota; class Gammaproteobacteria; order Pseudomonadales; family Pseudomonadaceae; genus Pseudomonas; species Pseudomonas sp. GW821-FHT03A09. Next base: position 6,620 of record NZ_JBWKUX010000001.1, read on the forward strand.
CCAACGCCGACACCGTGATCATTGTGCCGGGTTACGGCCTCGCGGTAGCCCGAGCGCAGCATGCACTCAAGGAACTGACCGAGAAGCTGACCCACCACGGTGTCACTGTGAAGTACGCGATCCACCCAGTCGCTGGCCGCATGCCCGGGCATATGAACGTACTGCTGGCCGAGGCCGAAGTGCCTTACGACCAAGTGTTCGAGATGGAAGACATCAACTCCGAATTCGGCCAGGCCGATGTGGTGTTGGTATTGGGTGCCAACGACGTGGTCAACCCGGCCGCCAAGAACGATCCGAACTCACCGATTGCCGGCATGCCGATCCTCGAAGCGTTCAAGGCCAAGACCATCATCGTCAACAAGCGCTCGATGGCCAGCGGCTACGCAGGCTTGGACAACGAGTTGTTCTACCTGGACAAGACCATGATGGTCTTCGGCGACGCCAAGAAAGTCATCGAAGACATGGTCAAGGCCGTCGAATAACACTGCGCCAGCGCAATACCCAAAACCCTGGCCTCCAGTAGGCTGGGGTTTTTTATTGGTGCGATGAAACCCGACCAAAGGCTCTAAATCGCTACCCGGCATTCGACCATGGTAGCGGGCCGAATTTTTTTGAAATCACTAAACTGCGCACCTTGCTTCCGTAGCCTGAGATAACAATTCATGTACCGTGATCGTATCCGCTTGCCTTCGCTGTTGAATAAGGTCATGAGCCCGGCCGACGCCGCCGCACTGATCGAGGACGGCATGACCGTCGGCATGAGCGGCTTCACCCGTGCCGGTGAAGCCAAGGCTGTCCCCCATGCCCTGGCGGAACGCGCCAAGACCTCCCCCCTGAAAATCACCCTGATGACCGGCGCCAGCCTGGGCAACGACCTGGACAAGCAACTGACCGAAGCCGGCGTGCTGTCCCGGCGCATGCCATTCCAGGTCGACAGCACCCTACGCAAGGCGATTAACGCCGGCGAAGTGATGTTTATCGACCAGCATTTGTCGGAAACCGTCGAGCAACTGCGTAACAACCAGCTCAAGTTGCCAGACATCGCGGTGATCGAAGCCGTGGCGATTACCGAGCAAGGGCATATTGTGCCCACCACCTCCGTAGGCAACTCGGCCAGCTTCGCGATTTTCGCCAAGCAGGTCATCGTCGAGATCAACCTGGCGCACAACCCGAACCTGGAAGGGTTGCACGACATCTATATCCCGACTTACCGGCCGACGCGCACGCCGATCCCGCTGGTAAAAGTGGACGACCGCATTGGCAGCACCGCGATTCCGATCCCACCGGAAAAAATCGTCGCCATCGTGATCACCAACCAGGCCGACTCAGCTTCCACAGTGACGCCACCTGACAGCGACACCCAAGGCATCGCCAATCACCTGATCAACTTCCTCAAGCAGGAAGTGGACGCTGGCCGCATGACCAATAAGCTCGGCCCGCTGCAAGCCGGCATCGGCAATATCGCCAACGCCGTGATGTGCGGCCTGATCGAGTCGCCGTTCGAAGACCTGACCATGTACTCGGAAGTGTTGCAGGACTCGACCTTCGACCTGATCGACGCCGGCAAGCTGAGTTTTGCATCCGGCAGCTCGATCACGCTGTCGGAGCGACGCAACGCCGATGTGTTCGGCAACCTGGAACACTATAAGGACAAGCTGGTACTTCGCCCGCAGGAGATCTCCAACCACCCGGAAGTGGTGCGTCGCCTGGGCATTATCGGCATCAACACCGCCCTGGAATTCGACATCTACGGCAACGTCAACTCCACCCACGTCTGCGGCACGCGGATGATGAACGGCATTGGCGGCTCCGGGGACTTCGCCCGCAACGCGCACTTGGCCATCTTCGTGACCAAGTCGATTGCCAAGGGCGGTGCAATTTCCAGCGTGGTGCCGATGGTCAGCCATGTGGACCATACCGAGCATGACGTCGACATCCTGGTGACCGAAGTCGGTCTGGCCGATCTGCGTGGCCTGGCGCCGCGGGAGCGAGCCCGCGTGATCATCGACAACTGCGTGCACCCGACCTACCGCGATGCGCTAAATCGTTACTTCGACGCGGCCTGTGCCATCGGCGGGCATACCCCACACATCCTGCGCGAAGCGCTGAGTTGGCACATCAACCTGGAAGAAACCGGGCATATGCTCAAGGGTTGATGGATACGGGATCGAGCTGATGCAAACACAGTTTCATCAGCTCGAAACCCTAACGACCATATCTGTAAAAAACTGTACTGCTGTACCGGTCTTTTCCTACCGAATACTCCTACTCCCTTCATCGAAAATGCCTATTTCGCACTATTTCAGTGCGGACAGGTACAGTTGCCCCATTTCCGTACAGTACAGCCCCTATAAACAGTTAACTGGCCTCTCACAATACAGGCGAACTGTATCTAGAGAGTCTTGCGCGGGAGGAGGATCATTGGCATCAGTTAAACCACTACCTAATCCCGCCACAAGCGGAAGGATGTCATCATGGAACGTACACTCAGTTCCGAACTGTTCTTCGAAGAAAAAGCTGTAAACACCCAGGCTTCCCTGCCTTTGCGCGTTCTCGCCAACCTGATGTTGTGGCAGCGCCGCATCTCCAGCCGCCACCAACTGGCTCGTCTGGATTCGCGTCTGCTGGCTGACGCCGGTATCAGCGAAGCTCAACGCTACGAAGAGCTGAGCAAGCCGTTCTGGCGCTAATGAGCGCCCGCTGGCCCTGACCCACCGGGTCCAACCGCCAGCACCCTGATTTGTCAAAACAAAGCCCGCTCCGGGAAACCCGGGGCGGGCTTTGTCTTTTCTGGAATAAGGCATTGAATGGCCATATTTGCACTGACAATAACAGTTCTATAAAAACAAAATACAACCAGTACAATTCAATTACAGTCTTCCGAATGGACAAACGGCGGCTTAATATCCACACGCCACGTGGCGAACCTTGTAGAACGTGCGTCTGATGCCCAATAGCACCAATGTCCGTTTCACAGTGGCCGCTCTGCGCCGCATTCTTTGTTTATCTACAGGAGTTATCCCATGTCCCGTCTTCGCCTGCTGAGTGCTGCAGCCCTGTTGGCCATCGCTGCCAACGCCAACGCGAGCAGCTTGATCATCACCACCGACTCGATCGTCGGCGCACTCAAAGCCACTTCCGATGCCAGCTCCGATGCCACGTCCTCCCTGCGTGACCACAAGGTGGTACAGGCCGCCCGTGACGACGCTGCCAGCTTCGTTGCCAGTGAAGGTGCCATCCGTGGCGTGAAGCTGGAAAGCGCCCTGGCGCACATCCGCCAACAAGCACCACAACTGAACGCAGCGACTGATGCCCAGTTGGCCCAGGCAATCCTAGTGATCTGATCGCCGCTGACACACAGGGAGCGCCAGCCGCTCCCGGATGCCTCGGCGCTGGCTCTCGCCCGGGCATTGCGCTAGCCTTGGCGCTCGCTTTCAGTTGTCGAGTCCCATGGTTTTTTCATACCGCCTGTTGTTGGTTCCTGTGTTGTCTTCCGCCTGCTGGTCGCCATTGGCTTCGGCCTTTGACGTGTCCACTCAGAGCACCGTCATCAGTGCCTATGCCACCAGCAAGGTGACATCAGCGCCCTTTGACAGAAAGTTGATACTGGCCGCCCAGGATGACGCCGCCGCTTTTATAGCCACAGACGGCCAATGGCGAGGCGCCCGACTGGAATCCGCGCTGGATTACCTGCGCCGCACCCAGCCAAAACTTAACGCCAGCGACCTTGAACTGGCGCAAGCAATTCTCGTCCAATAGTCATCTTTGTATTCTGGAGTTATTCCATGCGTAGCCCGCTGATCGCCGCCGCTCTCGGCCTGCTGTTGTTGACCGATGTCGCCCACGCGCAAACCCTGAAGGCCACCAGTAACATCATCGTACGTGCTTCGGCCCGCACCATTGATTTCACCTCGGACACCACCACCTCCATCCGCGACTCCAAAATCGTGCGTGAAGCCCACGATGACGCCGCCAGCTTCGTCGCCTCCAATGGCGAGATCCGTGGCGCACAGCTGGAAGCCGCGTTCGACACCCTGCGAACCCGCGTGCCTGAAGCTCGCGATGCCAGTGACCAGACCCTCGCCGAAGCTATCCTCGCACTGTGAGGCGCGTCGTCGCCTGGCTATTGGCCGGGGCTGCTGTGCTGCTCTGTACAGGTACCGCCCAGGCCAGCCTGCAGCTGCGGCTCATAACCGAGGGTTTGAGCCCGGCCGAACAGCAGGCCAGCCAGGCGTTGCTCGATGAAGCGATGCGCTCCTTGCCGCCGCGCTTTGTCGAGCAGTTGGACCGGCGCATCGATGTCGGCTGGACCGACAAGATGCCTGAGAATGCCTACGGCCAAGCCTCTCTGGTGTCCGAGCTGGACCTCAATCGCAACCTGCTCGCCAGCCTGACCGACGGCAGTGCCGCCACCCAGAAAACCAATCGCCCCCACGGCACCGTGCGCCGCGAAATGCTCGCCACCGTGCTGCATGAACTGACCCACATCTATGACCGCGCACGCCTGTGGTCCAAAGACGATCGCGCGCTGATCAATCGCTGCAGCCGCCAGAACAACATCACCGGCCTGATCGGCCTGCCCGACCAATGCCGTGGCCAGAATGACCGTCGCTTTACCCTCAGCGACGACCCGCGCCTGCTGGACCTTGCCGGCTGGCCGCAATACGTCGGCCGCCGTGGCGAGCGCGAGCAGCACAACCATCAGGTTGCCCGCAGCCCGGATATCTACGAAACCACCAGCCCGCTGGAGTTCGTGGCGGTCAACATGGAGTATTTCCTCCTCGATCCCAGCTACGCCTGCCGCCGCCCCGCGCTGTTCCGTTACTACAGGGACCACTTCGGCTGGGCACCGCCTGAGCAGGACACCTGCGCCAAGACCTACGCGTTCCTGAATGCCGGCAACGACTTCGCCAAGACGCCGCTGGGTCAGATCGACCCCGAGCGCGTCTACGAAATCGACTACCTGCTGGCCGAAGCCAACCAGAACCTGGTGAGCCGCTGGGGCCACAGCATGTTGCGCCTGGTGATCTGTGCGCCCGGACGCCCGCGTGGCCCGGATTGTCGCCTGGACCTGGACCAGCACCTGGTGCTGTCCTATCGGGCCTTCGTCGGTGACGTACAGCTGTCGAGCTGGGATGGCCTGGTCGGCAAGTACCCATCGCGGTTGTTCGTACTGCCGCTGGCCCAAGTGATCGATGAATACACCAAGACGGAACTGCGCGGTCTCGCCTCGGTGCCGTTGAAACTCAACCGCCAGGAAATCAACGACACCGTCGAGCACGCAGCCGAAATGCACTGGAGCTACGACGGCAACTACTTCTTCATTTCCAACAACTGTGCGGTGGAAAGCCTGAAACTGTTGCGTAGCGGCAGTGCCAACCCACAGCTGACCGGTCTGGACAACATCACCCCCAACGGCTTGCTGGAAGTCCTCAGCGCCCGCGGCCTAGCCGACACCAGCGTACTCAACGACAAGCGCGAGGCGTTGCGCCTGGGTTATCACTTCGACTCGTTCCGCGAGCGCTACCAGGCCATGTTCGATGTGTTGCGCAAGCGCCTGCCGATCAAACAGACCCAAGTCGAAGATTGGCTGTCCCTCAGTGCCGCCGAGCGGCGCCAGTGGTTCAGCCAGGCCGACTTGCGCACCAGCGCTGCGTTGCTGCTGTTGGAACAAGCCAGCTATCGCAAGCAGCTGATGCTGGCCCAGGACGAAGTCAAGCAACGCTACCTCAGCGCCCGCGAGCTGAAAAACGGCGGCATGGAAAAAGCCAACAACACCCTGCAGCAAATCCTCGCCAACAGTGGTTTCCTCAGCCGCCCGGCGGAACTGCTGGGCAGCGGCGGCTACGGCCTGCCGCAACCGTCGGAAGCCAAGCTCTTGGAGTCGGAAAGTGCCGAGCGCCAGAAGCAACTGCAGTCGTTGACCGGCGACCTGGATAAAGAGGTGAGGGCGCTGCTGGACCCTTCCCGCGCCGCCGAGATTGCCGCCTGCGAAGCCAACCTCAAGCAGATGGGCGAGCATCTGCGGGCATTGCACAAGGCTGCCGGCGGCCTCGAACTACCCTGATCTACTGGCGGCAAACACCGCTCTGATGTGGGAGCTGGCTTGCCTGCGATAGCGGTGGGCCAGGCAACCAGGATGTTGAATGTGCCGACGCTATCGCAGGCAAGCCAGCTCCCACATTTGCTCTGCACGCTGAGTATTTCCCTTCATCAGCTGTTTTCTCAGCGAAAGCTGGTTGAAAGGTTTCAAGTCTAGGATCGCCCCACTGTCGGCAACAGACCGGCTGTTAACAACAACAATGGTGATTCCCGATGTCCGCTCGTACCCGCCTGTTCGCCCCCACTCCACCCGTACGCCTCGTGCCTTTCGTTCTGCGCTGACCCCACCCGGTTCGCCATTCCCTAGCCGCGCTACGCCTGGAGTTTTCCTATGCTGACTTTCCTTGGCTTTGCCATGGTCATCACGTTCATGTTCCTGATCATGACCAAGCGCCTATCCGCGCTGATCGCCTTGATCATCGTGCCGATCCTGTTCGCCCTGTTTGGTGGCTTTGCACCGGAGATCGGTCCAATGATGCTCGCGGGCATCACCAAGCTCGCGCCGACCGGCGTGATGCTGATGTTCGCCATTCTCTACTTTGCCCTGATGATCGACTCGGGCCTGTTCGACCCGGCCGTGCGCAAGATCCTCAAGATGGTCAAGGGCGACCCGCTGAAAGTCTCGGTCGGCACCGCCGTACTGGCCCTGGTGGTGTCGCTCGACGGTGACGGCGCCACCACCTACATGATCTGCGTGGCCGCCATGCTACCGCTGTATCAGCGCATTGGCATGAGCCCGCGGATCATGGCGGGTCTGATCATCCTCGCCGGCGGCGTGATGAACATGACCCCTTGGGGCGGGCCGACCGCGCGCGCCGCCAGTGCACTGCATGTGGACCCCTCGGACATCTTCGTACCGATGATCCCGGCCATGGCCGCAGGCGTAGTGGCAATCCTGATGATTGCCTACATGTACGGCAAGCGTGAGCGTGCTCGCCTGGGTGAACTGCACCTGCAGGGCGACGAAGTCGACCATAGCGAGATCAGCGTCTCGCAATACCCCGACGCCCGCCGTCCGAAGCTGATCTGGTTCAACGGCGCCCTGACCTTCGCCCTGATGTGCGCCCTGATCGCCGGCCTGTTGCCGCTGCCGGTGCTGTTCATGGTGGCGTTCAGTATCGCCATGATCGTCAACTACCCATGCCTGCAAATGCAGAAAGACCGCATTGCCGCGCACTCCGGCAGCGTACTGGCGGTAACGGGCCTGATCTTCGCCGCCGGTATCTTCACCGGCATCCTGTCGGGCACCGGCATGGTCGACGCCATGTCCAAGAGCTTGCTGACCGTCATCCCGGATGCACTGGGTCCGTATCTGGCCGTGATCACTGCGCTGGTGAGCATGCCGTTTACCTTCTTCATGTCCAACGACGCGTTCTACTACGGCGTACTGCCGGTACTCGCCGAAGCCGCCAGCCACTACGGCATTACCGCCGTGGAAATGGCCCGCGCCTCCATCGTTGGCCAACCCGTACACCTGCTCAGCCCGCTGGTACCCTCGACCTATCTGTTGGTGGCTCTGGCCGGCATCGAGTTTGGCGATCACCAGCGCTTCACCCTCAAGTGGGCAGTGCTCGTATGCCTGTGCATAATGTTCGCCGCTTTGCTGATGGGGATTTTCCCGCTGTTCAGCACTCTATAATCGTGACACCCCCATCGCGCGGCGCTGCAGCTTGCGTGGTTTAACACTCGCTCAAAGGAATACACATGGAATGGCTGACCAATCCGGAAATCTGGATTGCCTTCTTTACCCTGACAGCCCTTGAGATCGTCTTGGGCATCGATAACATCATCATGATTTCGATCCTGGTCAGCCGCATGCCCAAGCATATGCAGGCGCGCACCCGGATCTTCGGCCTGGCATTGGCCATGGTCACGCGAATCCTGTTGCTGCTGTCGATCACCTGGGTGATGCAACTCACCGCCGACTTGTTCGTGGTGTTTGACCAAGGCATATCCGGTCGCGACTTGATCCTGTTCTTCGGTGGCCTGTTCCTGCTGTGGAAAAGCTCCCAGGAGATGTACCACGCACTGGAAGGTGAAGACGAAACCCACGATGAGCCCAAGGGTGCCGGTGGCAAGTTCATCTACACCATCATCCAGATCGCGATCATCGACATCGTGTTCTCCCTGGACTCGGTGATCACCGCTGTCGGCATGGTCTCCCATGTACCGGTCATGGTCGCTGCGATCGTCGTTGCCGTACTGGTGATGATGATGGCGGCCGGTACGATCAGTGACTTCATCGACAAGCACCCGTCGCTGAAGATGCTGGCACTGTCGTTCCTGCTAGTAGTGGGTACCGTGCTGATCGCTGAGTCCTTCGACGTGCACGTGCCGAAAGGCTATGTCTACTTCGCCATGGCGTTCTCGCTGGCGGTGGAAGCGATCAACATCAAGATGCGCACCGCAATCGCGAAAAAGAAGAAACAGCAGGACCCGGTGAAACTGCGCAAGGACATTCCGGGTCAATAAACCCGAGCCAGACCAAAAGGGGCTTTTAATAAGCCCCTTTTTTCATCCATAAAAAGCTTCAGCTGTATAAAGCTGTTTTCATGACACTTTTGTTTCAATCCCCGCTTTAGCTATGCGATGCTGGCGCAGAGCCCATTCGCCAACTACAGCTTAACGACAAGACGTAGAACGGCACGCGGCAACTTTCCTTCGCTCTTTTTGGAGCGCACCCACACGGGGGGCCGAGCATGCTGACCTTGCTCAATCTGCTTTCCGCCGTGACCCTGCTTATCTGGGGCACGCACATCGTCCGTACCGGCATCTTGCGGGTCTACGGTTCCAACTTGCGCCAAGTCATCGGGCAAAACATGTCCAAGCGCTGGCTGGCTTTTGTCGCCGGTATCCTGGTGACGGCCATGGTGCAGAGCAGTAACGCCACCGCCATGCTGGTGACGTCCTTTGTCGGCCAAGGCTTGATGGGCTTGATGCCCGCCATGGCAACCATGCTTGGCGCCGACGTGGGCACGGCGTTAATGGCGCGGGTGCTGACGTTCGATTTGTCCTGGCTGTCGCCGCTGCTGATCTTTCTCGGCGTGATTTTCTTTTTGTCGCGCAAACAAACGCGGGCAGGGCAGATGGGTCGCGTCGGCATCGGCCTGGGCCTGATCATTCTGGCGCTGCAATTGATCGTCGAAGCCGCGGGGCCGATTACCCACGCCCAAGGTGTCAAAGTCATCTTCGCCTCGCTGACCGGCGATATTTTGCTCGATGCCTTGGTCGGCGCCCTGTTCGCGATGATTTCATACTCCAGCCTCGCCGCTGTCCTGCTGACCGCGACCCTGGCCGGCGCGGGTGTGATCGGCTTGCACGTGGCCATCGGCCTGGTGATCGGCGCCAACATTGGCAGCGGCGTGCTGGCCTTTCTCAGTACCAGCATGCAGAACGCCGCCGGGCGCCAAGTGGCCTTGGGCAGCCTGCTGTACAAACTGATCGGCCTGTTGCTGATCATCCCGGTACTCGACCCGCTCGTGCGCTGGATGGACGGCCTGGACTACAGCGCCCAAGGTATGGTCATCACCTTCCACCTACTCTACAACGTCAGCCGCTGCCTGATCCTGCTGCCCAGCATCGGCCCGATGGCACGCCTGTGTGCCTGGCTGCTACCGGAACAACAGGAAGCCAATGGCAAGGCCAAGCCGCGCCATCTGGACCCTACCGCCCTCGACACCCCCAGCCTGGCCTTGGCCAACGCCGCCCGCGAAACCCTGCGCCTGGGCGACTTGATCGACAACATGCTGACCGCGATGCAAGAAGTGCTGCGCGGCAAACAGACCGCCATCACCCAGGAAATGCGTAGCCTCAGTGATGACGTCGAGGCACTCTACAGCGCCATCAAGTTGTACCTGGCGCAAATGCGCCGCGAAGACCTCAGCGAGCAGGACAGCCGCCGCTGGGCCGAGATCATCGAGTTGTCGATCAACCTGAAACTGGCCGGCGACCTGATCGAACGCATGCTGCGCAAAGTCCAGCAGCAGAAAACCTCGCAACGCAGGCAGTTTTCCGAAGTGGGTCTGGAAGAACTGACCGGCCTGCACAGCCAGTTGATTGCCAACCTGCGCCTGGGCCTGTCGGTGTTCCTCAGCGCTGACCCGGAAAGTGCCCGGCAACTGCTGCGAGAGAAGCGCCGCTTCCGTGCCCAGGAGCGGCGCCTGGCCCACGCCCATGTCAGCCGACTGCAACGCAAGATCGTACAAAGCCTGGAGACCAGCTCCCTGCACCTGGAGCTGATTGCCGACATGAAGCGCCTCAACTCACTGTTTTGCAGCAGCGCGTATGTCGTGCTGGAAACCTCTGACACCGGCGCACTCTCCGCCGAAGATATTGCCGACATCACCCATTCGCCCTGAACGTACGACGGCCTGTGAAGTCAGTTAACAATGGACCTCATCCGCCGGGAAGCTTGTTATGCGTCGCCTGTTATTCGCCTGCCTGCTATTGGGCTCGGCACACACCCTTGCCTTTGACCGCCTGCAAGTCGAGGGCTACACCTTGCCCAACGGCCTGCAAGTGCTGCTCAAACCGGGCACCGAGCGCGGGCACGTGGCCATCCGCCTGGTGGTGGGTGTCGGCCTGGATGACTTCAGTTGTGCTGACAAAGAACTGCCGCACCTGCTCGAACACTTGCTGTTCAGTGGTATCGACGGTGCCGGCGAAAGTGACCTCGAAGACCGCATGCAAGCCCTCGGCGGCGAATGGAACGCCTACACCAGCAACGCCGACACCACCTTTGTCATTGAGGCGCCCGCCCAAAACCAGCGCAAGGTGCTGGACCTGCTACTGGCGATCCTCACCCGTACCCAACTGACCGACGCGCACATCAAGGCCGCCAAGCAAGTGGTGGAACGCGAAGACGGCGGCCATTACTCGCACCTGCAACGCCTGCTCGACCGCCAGGACCTCGGCCACAACGCCAGCAATCAACTGGCCGTCGAGCTGGGGCTCAAGTGTGCTGAACGGGCTCAGGTCCACCACCTGACCCGCAGTCAGTTGGAGGCACTGCGCAAAGATTGGTACGCACCCAACAACATGACCCTGATCGTCGTCGGCGAGCTCGACAAACTGCTGCCTGCGTATCTGGAACGCACCTATGGCCAACTTGACCCGGTGGAGCCAAGCGAGCACCGCCCCCTGCCAGAAATCCAGCACACCGCCGCCAGCCACCGTGACTTGATCCACGGCTGGGTCGGTAACAGCGCCAAGCTGCATTGGTTGTTCCCGGAGCCGGTGCTGGACGACCAACATGACGAAACCTACGACCTACTCAAGGACTACCTCGACTGGGCGCTCTATCGTCAACTGCGCCTCAAGCACGGTTTGTCCTACGGTCCGTGGACTGAGCGCGAAGTGTTCGGCGGTGTGGGTTTCCTGAGCCTGAATGCCGACCTCGAGCGGGACAACCTCGCCGAAGCCGAACAGGTGCTGCAAGACCTCAAAGCGCAATTGCTCAAGGACGGCCTCGACCCGGCCACCTTCACCCGCCTGCAGCAAGCCGCTATTGCACGCCAAGCCTGGGCCGTGCAGGGCAACAGCGCATTGGCCGACTATTACTGGAGCGCGTCGGGCGACTACGCCGATGGCCACTTCAGCGATCCGGCCAAACGCATCAAGGCGGTTAGCCTTGCACAGACCAACCAGGCCATGCGCCAAGTGTTCAGCCAGCCAGGCTACTGGCGCATCGAAAAACCGCTCTTGAGCTATGACGCCCTGACCTCGCTCAGTGCCGGCGTGCTGGGGCTGATGGCTTGTGTGTTAATCGGCTTGCGGCTTTATCGCAAACGAACCGTGTCATGACACACCGAACACAGGGCTAAGACGTTATTCTGTCTGGGATTTTTCCTATTCGAACTGTGAACCGCCCATGCCAAACCTGCCGCCCCTTATCCAGCGCATCCTCGAACTGATCAAGCGCTACCCTGGGGTCATCGCGCTCGGCGGCTTTATCTCGGGTGTTTGCAGTTTCATCCTGGTGGACCGCCAGCAAGGCATGGCCAGTTGGATCGCGGTGATCATGCTGGTGAGCTGGCTATGGCTGATGCTGGAGAACAGCTTCAACCAGCTGTTTGCCAAGGTCTTCAACCGGGAAATTCCCGAGCCCCTGCTGCGCTATGCCACCCAGATGATCCACCAGGAAAGTCTGTTTTTTGTATTGCCGTTCTTTTTCGTCACCACCACATGGAACAGCGGCCAGTCCATTTTCACCGGCTTGCTCGGCGCGGCGGCGCTGGTGTCGATCACCGACCCGCTGTACTACAAGTGGCTGGCACCCAAGCGCTCACTGTTTCTCGCACTGCATACCCTGACGCTGTTCGCCGCGTTGCTGACCGCGCTGCCGATCATCCTGCACCTGACCACTGCCCAGAGTTACAAACTGGCCTTGGGCGTGGCTATGCTGCTATCGATCCCAAGCCTGGCCGCGAGCCTGCCGCTGCGCAGCGTGAAAGGCTGGGCGATGCTGCTGGGGGTAACATCGACCATTGGTTGCGCCGGATGGTTCTTGCGCAGTTGGGTGCCGCCAGCCACGTTGTGGATGACCGAAGTGGCGATCAGCACCCAGTTGCAAGACCGCACGCCGGGCGATGACCTCAAGGAAGTCACCGCCGCCCAACTGCGCAGCGGCGGGCTGTACGCCTACACCGCGATCAACGCACCGCGTGGGCTGGATGAGCGGATCTACCATGTGTGGAAATTCAATGGCCAGGAGGTCGACCGCATTGCTCTGGATATCCACGGCGGGCGCAAGGAAGGCTACCGCGCCTGGACCCACAAGCAGAATTTCCCGGCGGATGCAGTGGGGCGCTGGCAAGTGCGGGTGCTGACCGAAGATGGGCAAGTCATCGGGGTATTGCGCTTCAAAGTCACTGACAGCACACAAACGGACAACCCAAAGTAGGCTGGATCGTGCTATTACGTAGGCATTATGGATAGCCAGACAAACTCGGAGCTTATGACCACCAGTACAACGGGCGGCGCAGCCCACCTCGATACGTCCGCCACTCCGCCGTTACTCAGGATTACGGGGGACTGGACGCTTGCCCACTACGCACACCTGAAAAAGCTCTTGGACAAGCTCGACGGCCCGTACGACGCCAGCGCACGCATCGACCTCAACGGTCTCGGCGCCCTGGACACCGCTGGCGCATCACTGCTGGTGGAACTGCTCGGCCCAGACCGTATCGAGCATTCCGCCGAGCAGACCGATTGCAGCCTGTCCGCCGCCGACCGTGCATTGCTCAAAACCGTCTACCGCTCCTTGAATGATTTCTGCGTGCCGGTCAAAGAACCGGAAGAAGCCGCTGGCATTCAGGTACTGGCCCGCATCGGTCGAGCCGTCGACACGGTGTGGCAAGACGCCATGAAGCTGCTGGGCTTTATCGGCCTGATCCTCGAAACCTTCGCCCGTGGCATTTTCCGCCCCAAACGCTGGCGCCTGACGCCGATGGTCGCGCATATCGAACAAACCGGCCTCGACGCCGCGCCCATCGTGGCCTTGCTGACCTTTCTGGTGGGCGCCGTAGTGGCGTTCCTCGGTGCTACGGTCCTCAAGAGTTTCGGCGCGACGATTTTTACCGTGGACCTGGTGGCATTTTCGTTCCTGCGGGAGTTTGGCGTATTGCTCACCGCGATCCTGATCGCCGGCCGCACCGCCAGTGCTTTCACCGCGCAAATCGGTTCGATGAAGGCCAACGAAGAAATCGACGCCATCCGCACCTTGGGCCTGGACCCGATAGAGCTGCTGGTACTGCCTCGTGTATTGGCGCTATTGGTGGCGCTGCCGATGCTGACCTTCCTGGCGATGCTTTCGGGGATCGTCGGCGGTGGCGTGGTGTGCGCCGTGGCCCTGGATATCTCGCCGGCGATGTTTCTCTCGCTGCTGCAATCGGACATCGGCGTGCAGCATTTCCTGGTGGGCATGGTGAAGGCGCCGATCTTTGCCTTCCTGATTGCCGCCATCGGCTGCCTGGAAGGTTTCAAGGTCAGCGGCAGCGCCGAGTCGGTCGGCGCCCACACCACCTCCAGCGTGGTGCAATCGATCTTTGTGGTGATCGTGCTGGATGCGGTCGCGGCGATGTTCTTCATGGAGATGGGCTGGTGAGTCGTCTACACCGTGCGCCCACTGAGGCGGTGATTGAAGTACGGGGTCTGTGCAACCGCTTTGGCAGCCAGAGCGTGCACGAGAACCTCGATCTGGATTTGTACAAGGGTGAGATCCTCGCGGTGGTCGGTGGCTCCGGTAGCGGTAAGTCGGTGCTGTTGCGCAGCATCGTCGGCCTGCGCCGGCCCAGCGAAGGGGAGGTGCGTGTGTTCGGCAAGAACCTGCCGAGCCTGTCGGAGCATGAACGCTCGCTGGTGGAACGGCGCTTTGGTGTGCTGTTCCAGAAGGGCGCGCTGTTTTCTTCGCTGACCGTCACCGAAAATGTCGCCCTGCCATTGATCGAACACGCGGGCCTCAGCCGCGCCGACGCCGAGCACCTGGCGGCGGTCAAACTGGCGCTGGCCGGGCTGCCGTTGTCGGCGGCCGACAAGTACCCGGCGTCGCTGTCCGGCGGCATGATCAAGCGCGCGGCCCTGGCTCGCGCGCTGGCGCTGGACCCGGACATCCTGTTTCTCGACGAACCCACCGCCGGCCTCGACCCGATCGGCGCGGCGCAATTCGATCAACTGATCCTGACGTTGCGTGATGCGCTGGGCCTGAGCGTGTTTCTGGTCACCCACGACCTCGACACGCTGTACACCATCACCGACCGTGTGGCGGTGCTGGCGCAGAAGAAAGTGCTGGTGGCGGACGCCATCGATATCGTCTCGGAAACGGACGACGCCTGGATTCACGAATATTTCCACGGCCCCCGTGGCCGCGCGGCATTGGATGCCGCTCAATCGCTCAACGAGGTATGACATGGAAACCCGAGCCCATCATGTGATGATCGGTCTGTTCAGCGTAATCGTGGTGGTCGGCGCGATGCTGTTCGGCCTGTGGCTGGCCAAGTCCAGCGTCGACAGCGCCTTTCAGGAGTACGAGGTGGTATTCAACGAGGCGGTCAGCGGGCTGTCCCAGGGCAGCTCGGTGCAATACAGCGGGATCAAGGTGGGTGACGTCACCAGCTTGCGCCTGGACCCCAAAGATCCACGCCGCGTCCTCGCCCGCATTCGCCTGGCCGGGCAGACGCCGATCAAGGAAGACACCCAGGCCAAACTGGCCCTGACCGGCATCACCGGCACCTCGATCATCCAGCTCAGTGGCGGTACACCGCAAAGCCCGGAACTCAAGGGCAAGGACGGCAACCTGCCGGAAATCATCGCCTCGCCATCGCCCATCGCACGCCTGCTCAACAACAGCAACGACCTGATGACCAGCATCAACTTGCTGCTGCACAACGCCAACCACATGTTCTCCCGCGAGAACGTCGAACGCCTGAGCAACACCCTGGACAACTTGCAACAAACCACCGGCGCCATCGCCGACCAGCGCGGTGATATCAAAGTGGTGATGCAGCAATTGCTGCAGGTGAGCAAACAGGCCGGCGCCGCATTGGAGCAAACCACCACGCTGATGCGCAGCGCTAATGGCTTGCTCAATGAGCAAGGCAAGCAAGCCTTCGGCAGCGCCGAGCAGGCGATGAAATCCCTCGAACAAAGCACCACGACCATCAACACCTTGCTGACCAACAACAAGGATTCGGTGAACAGCGGCATGCAGGGCCTCAACGAACTGGCGCCAGCCGTGCGCGAACTGCGCGAAACCCTGGGTTCGCTGCGCGCCATCTCCCGCCGCCTGGAAGCCAACCCCAGCGGTTACTTGCTGGGCAGCGACACGAACAAGGAGTTCACGCCATGAAGCGTGCTTACCAACTGATCATTCCGGTAGCCATTGCGCTAGTCAGCGCTTGCTCGATTCTGCCCAAACCCGACCCTTCGGACGTGTACCGCCTGGCTGCGACCCAGACGGCAACGCAGGGCGCGCCGGTGAGCTGGTCGCTGCGCGTGTCCAAACCCCAGGCCAGCGAGTTTCTCGACAGCCCGCGCATTGCCGTGGTGCCCAATGGCGACCTGATCAGCAGCTATGCGAGATCCCGCTGGAGCGATCCGGTGCCGGTGTTGCTGCGCAACCGCTTCATGGACGGCTTTCAGCGCGATGGGCGGGTGACGTTGCTGAGTACCGATGAGACCAACTTGCAGGCTGACTACGAGCTGGGCGGGCAGTTGCAGGCGTTTCAGAGCGAATACCGCGGTAATGCGGTGGAGGTGCTGATTCGTCTGGATGCGCGGCTGGTGCGTGGGAGTGATCAGCGGATTATTGCCAGTCGACGGTTTGAAGTGAGACAGCCGGTGAGTGATACCAAGGTGCCTGTGGTGGTGGCCGCGTTTGGGCAGGCCGCTGATGGTTTGAATAAGCAGGTGGTGGATTGGGTGGTCGCGCAAGGCAATACCGCTGCGAAACGCTGAGGGCCTCTTCGCAGGCAAGCCAGCTCCCACACTTGAATGTGTTCACAAATCAAAATGTGGGAGCTGGCTTGCCTGCGATAGCGATCTAACAGTTAGCCAAAGAACCAGTAGCACACCGCAATAGCCGCCACTACACCGGCAAACTCCGCCAGCAGCGCACACCCCACCGCATGCCTGGCGCGCTGGATACCCACCGAGCCAAAGTACACCGCCAACACATAAAAGGTGGTTTCCGTACTGCCCTGGATCGTCGCCGCCACCAGTGCCGGGAAGCTGTCCACGCCTTTGGTCTGCATGGTCTCGATCAACAATGCTCGCGCGGCACTGCCGGAGAACGGCTTGACCATTGCGGTGGGCAGTGCGTCGACAAAGCGTGTATCCATGCCGGTCCAGGCCACTACATGACGAATGCCTTCCAGACCGAAGTCCAATGCCCCGGAGGCGCGCAACACGCCCACGGCGCAGAGCATCGCCACCAGGTACGGCAGCAGGTTCTTGGCGACATCGAAGCCCTCTTTGGCACCTTCGACAAACGCTTCGTACACTTTGACCTTGCGCAACGCACCGATCACCAGGAACAGCATGATCAAGCCAAACAGCGTCAGGCTGCCGAGGATCGACGACAAACCCGCCAGCGCCGTGGCAGACAAGGTTGCCAGCAACGCCATGAAACCACCCAACACCAACGCGCCGGGAATCAGGTAGGCCAGCACCACCGGGTCCCACAGCCGCAAGCGCTGCATGATCGCCACCGACAGCAGGCCGACCAGGGTTGAGGCGCTGGTGGCCAACAGGATCGGCAAGAACACCAGTGTCGGGTCGGCAGCGCCTTGTTGGGCGCGGTACATGAAAATAGTCACCGGCAGCAGCGTGAGCGAAGACGCATTGAGCACCAGGAACAGAATCTGCGCATTACTCGCAGTGTTCGGAATAGGGTTGAGCTCTTGCAGCGCCTTCATGGCCTTGAGGCCGATGGGCGTGGCAGCGTTGTCCAGGCCCAGGCCGTTGGCAGCGAAGTTGAGGGTGATCAAGCCGATCGCCGGGTGGCCAGCGGGCACCTCGGGCATCAGGCGACGGAACAGCGGGCCAAGGGCCTTGGCCAGCCAGTCGACGATGCCGGCCTTTTCGGCGATGCGCAAAAAGCCCAGCCACAGCGTCAGGGTGCCGAACAGCAGCACCATCACTTCCACCGACAGTTTGGCCATGGCGAAAATGCTTTCCACCATCGCCGCGAAAATCCCGGCGTTACCGCCGACCAGCCATTGCGCCAGTGCCGACACCATTGCCACGACAAAGAAGCCAAGCCACAGGCCATTTAGCATCAGTTGAGTCCCCCGAAAGATGGGGCGAATGATAGCGGGGCTGACAGAAACGACAAACCCCGGATTTCCCGGGGTTTGTTCAGATCACCTGACGATCAGCTACGGCTGGTCTCGCCGGCCACCAGGGTTTCCTTGGTGCGCCAGTGCGGCAGGGAGTTCCAGTAGCGCTCGCCCTTGGCGTCGTCGTACATGCCTTCCCAACGGGAGATGACCAGTACGGCCAGGGCGTTGCCGATAACATTGAGCGCGGTGCGCGCCATGTCCATCACACGGTCGACACCGGCAATGAAGGCCAGACCTTCCAGCGGGATACCCACGCTGCCCAGGGTAGCCAGCAGTACCACGAAGGACACACCCGGCACGCCGGCGATACCTTTGGACGTGACCATCAGGGTCAGCACCAGCATCAGTTGCTGGCCGACCGACAGGTCGATGCCGTACAACTGGGCGATAAAGATGGCTGCGATGCTCTGGTACAGCGTCGAACCGTCGAGGTTGAACGAGTAACCGGTCGGCACCACAAAGCTGCAGATCGCCTTCGGTGCGCCGTAGGCTTCCATCTTCTCGATCACACGTGGCAGCACGGTTTCGGAGCTGGCGGTGGAGTAGGCCAGTACCAGCTCATCCTTGAAGATACGGATCAGCTTGAGGATCGAGAAGCCAAACAGGCGAGCGATCAAGCCCAGCACCACAAAAGCGAAGAACAGGATGGCGACGTAAACCAGGATCACCAGCTTGGCCAGCGGCAGCAGGGAGGCGAAACCGAAGTTGGCAACGGTCACAGCGATCAGTGCGAAGACGCCGATCGGGGCGTACTTCATGATCATGTGGGTGACTTTGAACATGCTCTCGGACACGCCCTGGAACATCGTCACCAGCGGCTCGCGCAGCTCAGGCTTGAGGCTCGACAAGCCAAGGCCGAACAGCACCGAGAAGAAGATGATCGGCAGCATTTCGCCACGGGCCACGGCGGCAAAGATGTTCGATGGGATCAGGTTGAGGATCGTCTCGATGAACGCATGCTCATGCTGCACTTCAGCAGCGGTGGCGGTGTATTTGGAGATATCGACGGTACCCAGGGTACTCATGTCGATGCCCGCGCCAGGATGGAACAGGTTGGCCAACAGCAGGCCGACCACGATGGCGATGGTGGTGACTATTTCGAAGTAAAGGATGGTTTTGACACCGATCCGGCCGAGCTTTTTCGCGTCACCGACACCGGCAATGCCGACGATCAGCGAGGAAATCACAATCGGGATCACGATCATCTTGATCAGGCGGATAAAGATATCGCCCGCTGGCTGCAACACATTGCTGATCCACCAGGCTTTCTCAGCACTGAAATGGTTGAGCACTGCACCGATTGCGATCCCCAGCACCAAACCGATGAGGATCTGCCAGGCGAGGCTTAGCTTTGCCTTCTTCATGTCATTACCCTTACTTCAAGTGGACTTAAGGCAAATGCGCCAGCTGGAACGCTCGAAAGCGAAAAAGTGTGTGCATCCGCCTCCATGGAAGGTCACCGCAGCATGGCCGAAATGGCTTACTGGCAGGCGAAAAAAGGCGCAACTATTCCGATGCAAGGGGGCGACGTCTAATGCCGTAAACGCCTACCCTATGCCGAATCGGCATGAGTTTTTTTGATAATAGCTGTCTGAACGGTCAGTTCAAATGCGACATATTGTCTGGTAAATATGCCGTGAAGCTGCCAAACCCGGCTCGCTCAGAGATGCTGGACGACTTTTGGCGATTGGCAGAAATGCCTGGAAATTCACGGGATTGGCGTCAGAAATGTCCTATGGCGCAGGCAAAACTTTCTCGATAGATGGTCACATGGACACACCAAGTAATGGTTAGCCGTGAGCAAAAGAGAGTTTTTCGACTAAGGACTGTATGACAGGCCGCGATAAGAGTCATAAGCCCGCCGCAAGTTCAACAAGCATGAGCGCTTGTGAACTTGCGTCGCAGCTTTTCTCCTGACCCGGCCCTCGCGCAAGCACTCCCTGTGCCCGTAGGTCACGCCGATCTCAATTGATCAGAGCAACCCGGCCCCTTGGTCATGCATCACCCTTGGCGAGCGATGCAGACAGAAAGAAGCGAAGCGGCTTCTTTCTATGGATGCAGGTTTCGTCGACGCTGAGTACGCCAGACGGAACCTAGTACCAATTCGGATCTTTCTTGAGCTGCTCCATCAGCAGCTTTTGCATGCCTTCATCCGGTTTGCCGAGGAAACGGTAGTCGGCGTGCCGCGTCGGGGACTTGTCCGCTGGCAAACCGGCCGGGACTTGTACCAACATGGCGTAGGCATGTTTCTTGTCGTAGCTGAAGGCAACGATCAGGCGTTTGCTCAGGCAGGTGTCTGCGGTTTCGCAAAGCGGCCCGACCAGGTACTTGTCGCCATCTTCTTCTACGGCATTCATCTGTTCGGCTGTGCCCGAGAGGTTCATCACCCATTCCGGCAGACGCTCTTCTTTCTTCACCACACCTTGCCAGGTTTCGCGAAACTGCGAATCCGAACTCAGCAATTCATTGGCCCGGGATTGGCCGTCGTTGGCGGCCATCGCCCAGCCGCTGCCGCCCAAGAGCAGGACGGCAGCCATGGCTTTAAAGGACAAAGTGGTCATATTCAGCCTCGGCCGCGACGACCAAAGAAGAACGAAGCGATGAACATCACCAGGAATACGACAAACAAAATCTTGGCGATGCCCGTAGCGGTGCCCGCGATACCACCGAAGCCCAGCACTGCAGCCACAATGGCGATGATCAGAAATGTGATTGCCCAACTCAACATGGCGATTCTCCTTACGCTTCTATAGGGGTAACAGCGGTGGTGCCGTGCAGCCGCTCAACAAGAGCGACCTTTCTTGCCTAGAACACCCAACGTTCTTGGGTGGGAAGCTCGTCCAGGGTGGAGTCCTGGTCGGCCACTCTTAATTGCGGAGCGGTCACATTGGCAGCCGCCACGCTGCCAATGGCACGACTCTCAAAGGAAGAGAAATGGGTCTGCATCCTGACGGGGCGTTCGAATTGCGGGGCTGGCTGTTGACTCTGCTGCCAATGCTGCATTTGCTGACCGGCAATCAACGTGACCATCAAGGCCAGGCTGCCGAACAGACCTTGCTGTAGGCGCAGTGGCGATACACGTAATTGGCTGAGGCTTTGGCGAGTCATGCTGTGTTTCTCCCGCATTCTGATTATTCGTTGGGAGAAGTGTTGCAGGGCGCATGCCAGCTTTTTATAAGAAAAATATTCAATAAAATCAGCATGTTATGAATAATACTTTGAAGCTAAGCCCAGCATCCTGCACGATGCCTCGCTCAAGATCGTGCGAAATGCACGACGGCCAATGGTCGGGCCAAGGGATCGAAAACGACTGTCGAGTTGCCGAAGTGGCAAGTAGGAATGAAAACGCCATCAATTGGCGGGTTTGTAGGAGGGCGTGCAGATAGCTGCACGAAGACGCCTTTTATCAATCAGAATAAACCATGCAACTTGCCCGATTATTCCGGGACTAATCACCATCATTCATAATTAAGGAGCGCGGGACAGATGGAATCAGCCAAGGAGCTTCAAGGCCGCATTCTTTTAGTGGATGACGAATCCGCAATCCTGCGCACGTTCCGGTACTGCCTGGAAGACGAAGGCTACACCGTCGCAACAGCCAACAGCGCTGCCCAAGCCGATGCCCTGATGCAACGCCAGGTGTTCGATCTGTGTTTCCTCGACCTGCGCCTGGGCGAGGACAATGGCTTGGACGTCTTGGCCCAGATGCGCATCCAAGCGCCATGGATGCGCGTGGTGATCGTCACCGCGCATTCCGCCGTGGATACTGCCGTCGACGCTATCCAGGCGGGTGCTGCCGATTACCTGGTCAAGCCGTGCAGCCCTGACCAGTTGCGCCTGGCCACCGCCAAGCAGTTGGAAGTGCGCCAATTGTCGGCACGCCTGGAGGCGCTGGAAGGCGAAGTGCGCCAACCCAAGGACGGCCTCGACTCGCACAGCCCGTCAATGATGGTGGTGTTGGAAACCGCCCGCCAAGTGGCGGGCACCGATGCCAACATCCTGATCCTGGGCGAGTCCGGCACGGGTAAAGGTGAACTGGCCCGCGCCATTCACGGCTGGAGCAAGCGTGCGAAAAAGTCCTGCGTGACCATCAACTGCCCGTCGCTGACCGCGGAATTGATGGAAAGCGAGCTGTTCGGCCACAGCCGCGGCGCGTTTACCGGTGCCAGTGAGAGCACGCTGGGCCGGGTCAATCAGGCCGATGGCGGCACACTGTTTCTCGACGAGATCGGTGACTTCCCGCTGACGCTACAACCTAAATTACTGCGCTTTATCCAGGACAAAGAGTACGAGCGCGTCGGCGACCCGGTGACTCGACGTGCCGATGTGCGCATCCTCGCGGCCACTAATTTGAACCTGGAAGATATGGTGCGTGACGGCCGCTTCCGGGAAGACTTGCTCTACCGTCTCAACGTCATCACCTTGCACCTGCCGCCATTGCGTGAGCGCAGTGAAGACATCCTGACCCTGGCCGACCGTTTCCTGGCGCGCTTCGTGAAGGAGTACGCGCGGCCTGCCCGGGGCTTCAGCGATGAAGCCCGTGAGGCACTGCTCAACTACCGCTGGCCGGGCAACATCCGTGAGCTGCGCAACGTGGTGGAGCGTGCCAGCATCATCTGCCCTCAGGAGAAGGTCGAGATCAGCCATCTCGGCATGGCCGAACAGCCGACCCACAATGCACCACGCATCGGCGCGGCGTTGAGTCTGGACGAACTGGAGAAAGCGCATATCGGCGCCGTACTCGCCACCAGCGACACACTGGATCAGGCGGCACGCACGCTTGGCATCGACGCGTCGACCCTGTACCGCAAACGCAAACAGTACAACCTGTGAGCTGTACCCTATGAAGCTTGCGATGAAACTGCGCACTCGGTTGTTCCTGAGTATCTCAGCGCTGATCACCGTCGCCCTGCTGGGATTGATCCTGGGCCTGGTCAGTGTCATGCAAATGGCCAAGACCCAGGAGTCATTGATCCGCAGCAACTTCATTACCCTGGACCTGGGGCTCAAGCTGCGCCAGAGTCTGGGCGACCAGTTGATCATGATGCTGGAAAAGCGCCCCGATCCCGAGGCACTGCAAGCGTCGAAGCAGCGCTATTTTGATCTGTTGGACCAAGGCATCGCCCATGAACAAAGCGATGGCAACAGCCATGGTTTCAGCCAGGCGCGCACCGACTACCAAAACCTGCTGGAGGCGTTTGACGAATCCCAGCAAGCGACAGCACCACCGGGCAGTAAGGAAAAACTCACCGAAACCTTCAATGTGTTGCGCAACGGGCTGATCGCCGATCACAAGCTGGCGCTGGAAAACATCAGCACCAACGAGCACAAGTCCCGCGAACGCGCGTTGTTGATTGCTGGATTGCTGGGGTTGGTGGGGCTTGCGGTGTTGATCATTGGCTTCGTCACCGCGCATGGCATCGCCCAACGTTTTGGTGGGCCCATCGAGGCGCTGGCGAAAGCCGCCGATAAAATCGGACAGGGCGACTTTGAAGTGACGCTGCCCATTTCCTCGGCCGCGGAGATGAACCAGTTGACCCGCCGTTTCGGCATCATGGCCGAAGCACTGCGCCAGCATCAGGCGACCAATGTCGATGAGCTATTGGCCGGTCAACAACGCCTGCAAGCAGTGCTCGACAGCATTGATGACGGCCTGCTGATGATTGATCGCCAAGGCTGCCTGGAGCACCTCAACCCCGTGGCACAGCGCCAGCTGGGGTGGGACGAGGAACGTCTCGGCCAAGGCTTGGGTGAGGCCCTTGGCCGCCCGGAAATGGATGAGCAACTACAACTGGTGTTGCGCGGTGGCAACCTGGAACGGGCGCCGGAAGATCTGGAGGTGGAAGTCGAAGGCGAGCTGCGCCTGTTGACCTACAGCCTGACGCCTGTGAGCCATACCCAAGGGCATATTCTCGGTGCAGTCATGGTGCTGCATGACGTTACGGAACAGCGGGCCTTTGAACGGGTGCGCAGCGAGTTCGTCTTGCGCGCCTCCCATGAGTTGCGCACACCGGTGACCGGCATGCACATGGCCTTCGGCTTGTTTCGCGAGCGGGCAAAATTTCCCGCCGAGTCCCGGGAAGCGGACCTGCTGGATACGGTCAACGAAGAAATGCAGCGCCTGATGCAGTTGATCAACGACCTGCTGAATTTTTCACGCTACCAGAATGGCCTGCAAAAACTCACATTGTCGCCGTGCGACGTGACTGAGCTGCTGGAGCACGCACGAGCGCGGTTCGCGGAACCGGCGAATGCGCAACACATCGAGTTACTGGTAGAGACCCAAGCCGATTTGCCCCGGCTGTACGCCGACCAGGCCCAGCTGGAACGCGTGCTCGACAATCTGCTGGCCAATGCCCTTCGGCACACGGCCGAAGGCGGACAGATTCGTCTGCAGGCTCGTCGCCATGGCGAGCGCGTCATTATCAGCGTCGAGGACAACGGCGAAGGTATTGCGTACGGCCAGCAGGGACGCATCTTCGAGCCCTTCGTGCAGGTGGGCCGCAAGAAAGGCGGCGCCGGCCTCGGGCTGGCGCTGTGCAAGGAGATCGTGCAACTGCATGGCGGCCGCATGGGTGTGTACTCACGGCCGGGGCAAGGTACGCAGTTCTATATGGCGTTGCCGCTCTAACGCTTATCGATGGTTCAACGCACGCAGGATCGCGGCACTTTCGGCATCTGGCGTACCATCAAACCGTGATGGGCGGAAATGCATCTGGAAAGCCGCCAGCACATGGCGCGTGGCGACATCCAGTTCGCCGGTCTGCGGTGTCTGGTAGCCCAGACGCGCCAGTTCTTCCTGGAACCACGTCACGCTTGGCAACTCCGCTGCGTACTGTACCTGGAACCGGGAAACGGCCTGGGCATCCGGCCAGGCACCCAAGCCTGCAGCGGCCAAGCGCTTCCACGGAAACAGCGGGCCGGGATCAAGTTTGCGCAATGGTGCGATGTCGCTATGACCGATGATGTTCTTCGGATCAATTCCGTTGCGCTTGCTGATGTCCTTGAGCAACACAATCAACGACTGCACTTGCGCTTCGGAATACGGATACCACACGCGGCCCGTCGGCGTGTCGCGATACCCCGGGTTGACGATTTCGATACCGATGGAGCTTGAGTTGAGCCAAGTGCGCCCCATCCATTCGCTTTGCCCAGCGTGCCAGGCCCGCTGGCTCTCATCCACCAACTTGTAGATGGTGCCCGAACCGTCGTCGCCGATCAGGTAATGGCTACTGACCTGGCCGTGGGTCAACAGGGCCAGGGAACGTTCGAGGTTGGCGGAGGTGTAGTGGACGACGACGAACTGCACGCGGTTGTCGTGGTTCACTGAAGGGTGGCTGGTGTCCAGGCGGGGGCCGCTGGCACAACCGGCGAGTAGAAGGAACACAAAAGCAATGTACAAGGATTTCATGACAGATCACGTTACGCTGAAGACGATAATGCAACAGTGTAACGTACGGTGTGCAGCGCAGCGTTCAAATAACAAAATGGAACATCTTTTAAGCCGCCTGCACCTTATTGCGCCCTGCCGCCTTGGCCCGGTACAGCGCCTCGTCGGCACGCTTGAGCGCCAGATCACTGCGTTCACCCGGCTGAAACTCTGCCACGCCCATGGACACCGTGATCGTCACGGGTTCGCCCTTGAAGTGGAACGGGCACGCCTCGATCGCCGCACGCAGCACCTCACCCACGGCCAAGGCATCGGCCAGGGATGAATCGGGCATCAGCAACACAAACTCTTCACCGCCAAACCGCGCGATAAAATCACTGGGGCGCAGGCGCTTGTGCAGCACGTTGGCGATGATCTTCAAGACTTTGTCGCCGGCCAAGTGACCATAACCATCGTTGATGCGCTTGAAGTGGTCGAGGTCCAGCATCGCCAGCGATAAGCTGTTACCGAGCTGGTGCCAGGCATTGACCTCATGATCCAGGCGCTCGCTCCAGGCAGCACGGTTAGGCAGGCCAGTAAGCGGGTCAATCAAGGCTTTCTGACGCTGCACCTCCAAATGCTCGCGGTAGCCTTGAGCTTCCTGCTCCATGCTCGCAACCCGCTCGGCCAAACCTTTCAAGCGCGCCGCCACTTCCTGTTCGCGCTGGTCACGCTGCTGTTGGTGCTCGTCCATGGTGCCAAGCAAACCTTCCAGGTGACTTTCCAGCACCTGCTTGAGGCTGTCCAGGTCGGCGGCTTCCTGCACACTGCTTTGCAGGCCGTCCACCTGTTCACGAATCTGCGTATCCAATTCCCGTGCGGCCGAGCGGCTGTCGGCGTGGCCGTCACTGGCGACCTGAAGATGCCCCTGGAAAGCTTCGAGGCGCTCGTTAAGCTGCTTGAGGTAAGCCTCGAACTCATGCTGGCCGCTGTCGGTGATCGCCAGCATCAACACGGCTAGGTCATCGAGAATCGGCAGCAATTCGTACCAATTCAAACCATTGGCCAGACGCTCACGCATGGATTCGGCCTGGGGCCGGTGGCGCTCAGGTAGCGATAGGTCTTCCAGCAAACCGAGCAACGTGTCTTCGATGTGCTTGGCCACCGAACTGTAGGACGGCTCGGGCGAGTCGGGCAGGGCATAGATGCCCTCCGATTGCAGCGCATCGGAGTCAGACTCCGGACTTTCCAGCACGGGCGGGAGCGACAGGCTGCCGATCGTCGTTTCTTCCGGCGTGTCGACCTGAACCTCAGGCGTTTCGACAAACGCGGCAAGCGCACTCTCAGGTGCCAATATTTGCGCAGGCGGCTCAGAGTCCTCAGGTTCGGGCGCCTCGACCGGCACGGCGGTAGCTACCGATTGAACAGGCGCTTCGAACACAAATGTTTCGCCAGCGACCTCCACACGCTTAGAGGGTGCAACAGGTTCAGGCGGTGGCACCACCGCGGCTGGCGGTAATGGCGTGAAAGCCCGTAAAGCTTCGGTCAACGCTTCGGATTGCGCTGGCTCTTGGGGCTTGGGCACAGGCTTTGCGACAACAGGTTGCGGTGTGGGTGTTGCTGGCGCAAGGGCTGGTTCAGTGACCTCGACAGCGACGTCTTTGCTACCAAACAAGCGTTGAAGCAAGCCTGGTCCAGGGCGCGAGCTTTCACCCTCCGGTTCGAGGTTGTTCAGCGCCTGCCCTTGCAGGCTGCTGAACTCACTGAGCAACAACGGTATTTCCCGCGCCTGCCCGACACGGCCATCAAGCTGCTTGGCGAAGGTTTTCAGCGGGCGAGCCACTTCACGGGGCAGCGGCAACTTCTGCAACTGCGCGACCAGGGCGGTGAGCGCGGTGCTGATCTGGTCGACCCGGGTTTCGCGGCGCTGCTCCGAGTCCAGCACGGCTTTTTCCAGGCGCGGGAGCAATGCGGCGAGAGCTGCGTCCATGTCGTCGGTGCGCACGACATCGCGCATTTCCTTCATGCATTGATCGACCGCGCGGTCTGTCCCCTCTGCGGCGAGCGTGCTACGCACCAGCCCACGACGCAGCAGGTCAAGGCGGGCAGCCCAGCGCCGTTCGAGCTTGTCTTGTTGCTCGATGCTTTTGAGGTATTTCTCTTTCCAGCGCTGGGCGTCGTCGCTCATTCAAGGGATCCGCGAGGGCTTGTGCTCAACGCGGGTAATGCATCAGCCGTGAGCGAACCCGGCAGACGAATCTCTACCGCGACCGGCAGGTGATCGGAGATGGGCTGCGCCAGAACCTGCACACTTTCGAGCGTGAGGGTCGGGCTTAGCAGGATATGATCCAGACAGCGTTGCGGGCGCCAGCTGGGAAACGTGGCTTCGACTTGCGGCGCCAGTAACCCAAGGTCGCGCAACGGGGAATTCTGCAACAGGTCGTTGGCATGGGTGTTCATGTCACCCATCAAAACCTGGTGCTTGTAGTTGCCAATCAACTCTCGCACATAGGCCAGCTGAAGGTTACGCGTACGTCCCCCGAGCGCCAGGTGCATCATCACCACCACCAAGGCTTCCGGGCCCTCGCCAAAGCGCACGAGAATCGCCCCGCGCCCCTTGGGGCCTGGCAATGGGTGGTCTTCGATAGCCGTGGGTTTCAGGCGGCTGAGCACACCATTACTGTGCTGTGCCAAACGGCCGAGGTTGCGATTGAGTTGCTGATACCAGTAGGGAAAAGCACCCAGCTGTGCCAGGTGTTCCACTTGGTTGATGTAGCCGGAACGTATGCTGCCGCCATCAGCTTCCTGCAAGGCGACCAGATCGAAGTCGTTGAGCAGGTTGCCGATCTTTTGCAGGTTACCGGCCCGACCGGTATGGGGCAGCAGGTGCTGCCAGCCGCGGGTCAGGTAGTGCCGGTACTTCTCGGTACTGATGCCCACCTGGATATTGAAACTGAGCAGGCGCAAGCGGCTGTCAGCCGGCAAGCCTGTGGACTCCAGGTGGTGTTCGTTGACCTGCGGCTCATGCAGGCCAACAACGCGTTCGGTACCCCGGCGGCGCATGGTGGGCCCCTTACTTGGCTGCGCGCTCTTTGGCGATCAACTGGTCGGCCACATTCAGGGTCTCTTCAGGACCACCGGTAGTGCCCAGGTCAAAGCGGTATTTGCCGTTGACGATCATGGTCGGTACGCCTTGCACGCCATACTTCTGAGCGAGTTCCTTGGCTTGCTTGATCTGGCCCTGGATCGCGAAAGAGTTGAAGGTGGCGAGGAATTTGTCCTTGTCGACACCCTGGGTGGCGACGAAGTCAGCCATTTCTTCCGGCTTGGTCAGGCGCTTGCCTTGTTTCTGGATAGCGTCGAATACGGCGTTGTGGACCTTGTGCTCCACACCCATGGCTTCCAGGGTCAGGAACAGTTGACCGTGGGCATCCCATGGGCCGCCGAACATGGCTGGGATACGCTTGAAGTTAACGTCGGACGGGAGTTTCTCGGCCCAAGGGTTGATGGTCGGCTCAAAAGCATAGCAATGCGGGCAGCCGTACCAGAACAGCTCCACCACTTCGATCTTGCCAGGCACCGAAACCGGAACCGGGTTGGTCAATTCAACATAGGTTTTACCGGCTTCAAGCGGCACGTCGGCAGCTTGTGCGGTCATGCCGAAAAGGCTGGCGGTGACGAGAGCGGCGCTGAGGATCAGATTACGCATGCTTTACTCCTGGACAAATAAAGTCGCCTCACGCGACCTTTGTTGTGACAGGTCTACGCGGACATGAGTTCGTTAGTGTAACGGCACCGGCCACAAAAAAGGGCGGCCTAAGCCACCCTTTTTATGCTTGCATCGATGGATTAATCGAGCGTTAACGTTGCCGGGCCAATCAGTGCAGACCCTGGATGTAACTGGACAGCGCTTCGATATCTTTGTCCGAGAGCTTGGCAGCAATGTCAGTCATCATTTTGTTACCCGCATCGCCATCGATGTAGCGAACTTTCTCGCGGAAATCCTTCAGTTGCTTGGCCGTGTACTGAGCATGCTGGCCACTCAGGTGAGGGAAGCCTGCGGCCGCGAGACCACCGCCGTCCGGGATGTGGCAAGCCTTGCAGGCGGGCATGCCACCGATTGGCTGGTCTTCAGCGAGCTTGCCGCCTCGGAACAATGCCTGGCCTTTTTCGACCAGTTTCGGATCAGCAGCTCCCACACTGCCTTTCTGGCTGGCAAAATACGCCGCGATATCTGCCAGGTCCTGATCGCTGAGGTTGGTCAGCAAACCGGTCATTTCCAGGACCGTGCGCTTGCCATCCTTGATGTCGTGCATCTGCTTGGTCAGGTAACGTTCACCCTGGCCGGCCAGTTTGGGGAAGTTCGGCGCCGGGCTGTTGCCATCCGGTCCATGGCAAGCACCACATACGGCGGCTTTCGCCTGGCCCGCTGTAGCGTCGCCTGCAGCATGGGCAACACCGGTGATGCCCAAGGTCAACAGCAGACTCACGATCAGTTTGTTCATCAGCTAATCCAACTACGGCTAAGGGGTTTAAGAGTTATCTACCGGGTTTACTCACCATCAACTCAATGACGGCCTGGTAATCCTCAGTACTGCAGTCCATGCACAAACCACGCGGCGGCATTGCCTTGAAACCCTGGGTTACGTGTTGCACCAGCGTGTCCATGCCCTGCGCCAGTCTGGGCGCCCACGCTGCCTGATCACCCCGCTTGGGGGCATTGGGCAGTTGGCCGGCATGGCAAGCCACGCAAACTCGGTTGTACACCGCTTCGGGTTCCTGTGTAGCCTGAGCGCCATACAGCGGCATCAGGACACCAAAAGCGAGCAACCATCGGGTCATACATCGACCTTTTCAGGGTTTGAGAGCGTTTTGCGTTCTAATGCGCAATGAAGGTCTTTCGCTCCCGTGAACCTCATCCTTCGCTGGGACAAAGCACACACAAAATCTGCGGCATTATATACTGGCGCTACTGAAACGGAAACGACACCGCTTGCCGCACCCTTTCTCGGCACCGCCCACATCGGAAATCTCATGCAACTCAAGAATCCCATCCTCGGCCTGTGCCAACAGTCCACGTTCATGCTCAGCGCCGCCAAAGTTGACCAATGCCCCGATGACGAAGGCTTTGAAGTCGCTTTTGCCGGCCGTTCCAACGCCGGTAAATCCAGCGCGCTGAACACCCTGACCCACGCCAGCCTGGCGCGCACCTCGAAAACCCCGGGCCGCACGCAGCTGCTCAATTTCTTCAAGCTAGACGATGATCGGCGTCTGGTCGACCTGCCGGGCTACGGTTACGCAAAAGTACCTATCCCGTTGAAGCTGCACTGGCAGCGTCACCTGGAGGCTTACCTGGGTGGTCGCGAGAGTTTGAAGGGCTTGATTCTGATGATGGATATCCGTCATCCAATGACTGACTTCGACTTGTTGATGCTCGACTGGGCCATGGCCAGCGGCATGCCGATGCATATCCTGCTGACCAAGGCCGACAAGCTGACCTACGGCGCGGCCAAGAACACTCTGCTCAAGGTCCAATCGGAAATCCGCAAAGGTTGGGGTGATGCAATCAGCATCCAGCTGTTCTCGGCGCCGAAGCGCATGGGCCTGGAAGAGGCTTACACCGTACTGGCCGACTGGATGGAATTGGCGGACAAGGGCGCAGAAATCGCCGAATGACTTTTCTGCAGGCAAAAAAAACCCCGGACTTCGTATGGGGAGGGGAAGTTCGGGGTTCAAGTTCTAGACCGCTAGGGTGAGGTCCAGATATCTGCCAACACTTAACACAACATAGGAGCATTGAAGGGCTTCACCACCCATTCAGTAACTCTGAGTAGCGGTTTACGGGTTAAGTTCCGGCAGGTTCAAAAAACTATTGGAAATAACTGACGCCGATTTCTGATCTAAAGCGCTCTGCCATCACCCTCGGTGATGGCAGAGCCGCGAAAGTCAGTGCGCCTCATCCCAGTTGTCGCCCACGCCCACATCCACCACCAACGGCACATCCAACCGGGCCGCCGCGCTCATGTGTTCGCGGATCTTCTCGCTGACTTGCGCCACTAGGTCTTCACGCACCTCAAGCACCAATTCGTCGTGCACCTGCAGGATAACCTTGGCGTCCAGGCCCGACTCGGCCAACCAGTTATCCACCAGCACCATGGCCTTCTTGATGATATCTGCCGCCGTGCCCTGCATCGGCGCGTTGATCGCTGTGCGTTCAGCGGCCGCGCGATCCTGAGGTTTATTGGAGTTGATATCGGGCAAATACAGCCGGCGCCCGAAGAAGGTTTCCACATAACCTTGATCGGCAGCCTGGGCACGGGTGCGCTCCATATACTCGCGAACGCCCGGGTAACGTGCGAAGTACACATCGATGTAGGCCTTGGCGGTCTTGGTATCAACGCCGATGTCCTTGCCGAGCTTCTGCGCGCCCATGCCGTAGATCAGGCCAAAGTTGATCGCCTTGGCACTCCGACGCTGATTGGACGTGACCTCAGCCAACTCAACCTTGAACACCTCGGCCGCCGTGGCCGTGTGCACATCCAGGTTGTTGCGGAAGGCATTCATCAGGCCTTCGTCCTTGGACAGGTGCGCCATGATCCGCAGTTCGATCTGCGAATAGTCCGCCGCCAGCAGCTTGTAGCCCTTGGGCGCGACAAATGCCTGGCGAATCCGCCGCCCTTCGGCGGTGCGTACCGGGATGTTCTGCAGGTTCGGGTCACTGGAAGACAAGCGCCCGGTCGCCGCCACCGCCTGATGGTAAGACGTGTGAATGCGCCCAGTGCGCGGGTTGATCTGCTCCGGCAGGCGGTCGGTGTAAGTGCTTTTGAGCTTGCTCATGCTGCGGTACTGCATCAGCACCTTGGGCAACAGGAAGTCGTCTTCGGCCAGCTTGGCCAGCACTTCCTCAGCGGTGGAGGCCTGGCCCTTGCCGGTCTTTTTCAGAACGGGCAGGCCCAGCTTCTCGTAGAGAATCGCCCCGAGTTGCTTGGGCGAACCCAGGTTGAACTCTTCACCGGCGATCTCAAACGCCTGGCGCTCCAGCTCAACCATCTTGTTGCCCAGTTCGATGCTCTGGATGCCCAGCAGATCCTTGTCGACCAGCGCCCCCTGGCGCTCGATACGGGCCAATACCGGCACCAACGGAATTTCGATATCCGTGAGCACACTCGCCAGAGTCGGGACGGCTGAAAGTTGCGCAAACAGCTCCTGATGCAGGCGCAAGGTAATATCGGCGTCTTCCGCCGCATACGGGCCAGCCTGTTCCAGCGCGATCTGGTCGAACGTCAGCTGCTTGGCGCCTTTGCCGGCAATGTCCTGGAAGGCAACAGTGTCATAGTTCAGGTACTTCTTGGCCAGGCTGTCCATGTCGTGGCGCGTTGCCGTGGAGTTCAGCACATAGGACTCGAGCATGGTGTCGAAGGCGATGCCGCGCACGGTGATGCCCTGTGCAGGGTCGCCACCGATGGCGCAGTTGGCCAGGATGTTCATGTCGAACTTGGCGTGCTGGCCGACCTTGAGCTTGGTCGGATCTTCCAACAGCGGTTTGAGGGCCAGCAGCACGGTGTCGCGGTCCAGCTGCTCCGGCGCACCGATGTAGGAATGGGTCAGCGGGATGTAGGCCGCTTCGTGAGGCTGGACGGCGAAGGAAACACCGACCAACTGCGCCTGTTGGGCGTCGATTCCAGTGGTTTCGGTGTCGAAGGCAATCAACTTCGCATCGTTGAGTTTTTTCAGCCAGGTATCAAAGGTCGCCTGGTCGAGGATGGTGGTGTAGCTCGCCTCTGTCGGCGCCACCGCCTCAACGACTTCCTCAACAACAGATGCCGTCTTGAGCTCTACCCGCTTGGCATCGCGCTGGACCTCATCAATCCAACTCTTGAACTCCAGCAGCGTGTACAGCTCCAACAGCTTCTCGCGGTCCGGCTCAATCAGGTGCAGGTCATCCAGGCCGACATCCAGCGGTACATCGCACTTGATCGTCGCCAATTGGTAAGAAAGAAATGCACTCTCCCGATGCTCTTCCAGCTTCGCCGGCAGCGTCTTGGCGCCTCGGATAGGCAGCGTCGGCACGATATCCAACTGCTCATAAAGCTCTTTGATCCCACCATTCACGCCCACCAGCAAGCCGGAAGCGGTCTTCGGACCAATACCCGGAACGCCCGGGATGTTGTCGGATGAGTCGCCCATCAACGCCAGATAGTCGATGATCTGCTCCGGAGCGACGCCAAATTTCTCCTTTACGCCCTCGATGTCCATCGAACTACCGGTCATGGTGTTGACCAAGGTAATGTGCCCGTCGACCAACTGCGCCATGTCTTTGTCGCCGGTGGAAATCACCACCGGTCGTTTGGCGGCTGCGCTGCTGCGGGCCAGGGTGCCGATTACATCATCGGCCTCGACGCCTTCGACGCACAGCAGCGGGAAGCCCAGCGCGATGACGCTCTGGTGCAGCGGCTCGATCTGCAGGCGCATGTCATCGGGCATGCTCGGGCGATTGGCCTTGTATTCGGCGTACATGTCGTCGCGAAAGGTCCCACCCTTGGCATCGAATACCACGGCGAACGGACTGTCCGGGTACTGCTTGCGCAGGCTTTTGAGCATGTTCAACACGCCCTTGACCGCACCGGTCGGCAGGCCTTTGGAGGTGGTGAGCGGTGGCAGCGCATGAAAGGCGCGATACAGATAAGAAGAACCGTCCACCAGGACGAGGGGGGCTTGGCTCATGAGCAGGATCAACCTTTTCGGCGGGTCAGGCGCTAGAATAGCCGGACCAATGACGACAAAGGGACAAGGTTATCATGCGTACAGTAAATAGCCTGTTGTTGACCGGCTTGATTGCATTCTTGCCATTGGCCGCCACGGCAGCCGACAGCGCGCCTACGGCGGACCCGGAAGTTACGATCCGCACCGAAGGTGATAAAACCATCCAGGAATACCGCCAAAACGGCTTCCTGTACGCAATCAAGGTAACGCCGAAGGGTGCGCCGCCGTATTTTCTAGTGCGGGCGGACGGAACCGATGCGAACTTCATCCGTTCCGACCAGCCGGATATGCTGATCCCGTCATGGAAGATCTTCGAATGGAAATGACTTCTTAACTTCAATTGGCGCCGCCCGTTGCGGCGCCCGTACTGGCAGTTTTAACCATGTCTGTGTTTACCCCCCTGGCTCGGCCCGAGCTGGAAACCTTTCTCGCCCCTTACGGGCTCGGCCGCCTGCTTGATTTCCAGGGGATTGCCGCAGGTAGTGAAAACACCAATTTCTTTATCAGCCTGGAACAGGGCGAGTTCGTCCTGACCCTGGTTGAACGCGGCCCGGTCGCGGAAATGCCGTTCTTCATCGAACTGCTCGACGTGCTCCATGATGCCGACCTGCCGGTGCCTTACGCCCTGCGTACCACCGACGGCGTGGCCTTGCGCGAGCTCAAAGGCAAACCGGCGCTGCTGCAGCCGCGCCTGGCCGGCAAGCACATCAAGGATGCCAACGCCCAGCATTGCGCCCAGGTCGGCGACCTGCTGGGCCATCTGCACTTGGCCACCCAAGGCGAAAAAGTCCTGGAACGCAAGACCGATCGCGGGCTGGACTGGATGCTCAGTGAAGGTGCGCAGTTGATTTCGCACTTGAACGATGCGCAGCAACGCTTGCTGCAAGATGCATTGACCGAGATCGAAGCCCACAAGGCCCAGATACTCGCCCTGCCACGCGCCAACGTGCATGCCGACCTGTTCCGCGACAACGCGATGTTCGAAGGCACGCACCTGACCGGCCTGATCGACTTCTACAACGCCTGCTCCGGCCCGATGCTATACGACGTGGCGATCGCCCTGAATGACTGGTGTTCGGATGCCGATGGCGTGATCGATGGCCAGCGCGCCCGCGCGTTGCTGGGTGCCTATGCGAGCCTGCGGCCGTTCACCGCCAAGGAAGCCGAGCTGTGGCCGACCATGCTGCGCGTGGCCTGTGTGCGATTCTGGCTGTCACGCCTGATCGCCGCCGAGTCGTTTGCCGGGCAGGACGTGTTGATCCATGACCCCGCCGAGTTCGAGCACCGTTTGGCGCAGCGCCAGCAGGTCACGATCCAACTGCCGTTCGCCCTTTAAAGGACCCACTCGGTCAAAAAAATGTGGGAGCTGGCTTGCCTGCGATAACGATGTCGACTGACACACAGCTATCGCAGGCAAGCCAGCTCCCACAGGTCAGAGTGATTCCAGGCAACCCGCCAAATCGTTACCCAACTTCTCCAGCACCTGCTCATAACCCTGGGTGGTTGCCGGTGTGTAGCCGCCCAACGCATCCAACTCCGCCAGCTTCACCGGCAAGCCAGCCACCAGCGTCTCCGCCAAGCGCGGACGCAGCGGCGGCTCACTGAACACACATGTCTTGCCCACTTCCTGCAAGCGCGTACGCATCGCCGCTACGTGCTGGGCGCCCGGCTGCACTTCGGCGGCGACACTGAATACACCCGTGTGCTTGAGCCCATAGGCATCTTCGAAGTAATCAAAGGCCTCATGGAACACGAAGTAAGGTTTGTCGCCGATTGACGCCAGACGCGCCTTCAACCGCGTATCCAACGCATCCAGACGCTCATCGAAGGATTTCACGTTGCTTTGATAGCGCGCGGCATTGGCCGGGTCGGCAGCGCTGAGGTCTGAGGCCATGCGCGCCGCGATCACGCGAGCGTTAACCGTCGACAGCCACAAGTGCGCATCCAGGCTGCCTGGACGGTGATCGTGGTCATGTTCGTCGGCTTCGTCGGCATGAGAGTGGCTATCTTCGGCGAAACGACGCAGTTTCATACCTGGAAGATCCTGTACGGCCACGGTCGGCAGGCTGCGCCCCTTGAGCACGCGCGGCAGGAAGCTCTCCATGTCCGGGCCAATCCAGTACAGCAGGTCCACCGACTGCACGCGCCGTACGTCGGATGGGCGCAAGGCGTAGTTGTGTGGCGATGCGCCGGGCGGTAGCAACACCTCTGGAATCGCCACGCCGTCCTGTACCGCGGCGGCGATCAACTGCAATGGTTTGATGCTGGTCAGCACCTTGACCTCAGCCTGAGCGGCCCCGGCAATGAACAAACTGGTGACAAATACGACAAAAACGGGAAAAAGTCGGGACACGATGACCACTCAATGGCGTAGGAACGGGTAACATAATAACGTCTCTATCAAATGTCTGTCGCCGCTCATGCCTAAAACACCGCTTGCCAGCCGTCCCCACGACCACTCTCACTGCGTGCACACCGCACTGTCGGAAGCCGACACGCTGTGCACACAGAAGGGCCTGCGCCTGACCGCCTTGCGTCGTCGCGTGCTGGAACTGGTGTGGCAGAGCCACAAACCGCTGGGCGCCTACGACATTCTCGGCGTGCTCAGCGAGCAGGACGGCCGCCGCGCCGCGCCGCCTACGGTGTACCGCGCGCTGGATTTCCTGCTGGAAAACGGCTTGGTGCATCGCATTGCCTCGCTCAACGCCTTTGTCGGCTGCAGCCACCCGGAGCACGCGCATCAGGGCCAGTTCCTGATCTGCCGCGAATGCCACGCCGCCATTGAGCTTGAACAGAAAAGCATCAGCGACGCCATCATCAAAAGCTCCGCCGACGTCGGCTTCAAAGTCGAAGGGCAAACGGTGGAAGTGGTCGGGCTCTGCTCCGGTTGCCAGGGGGCCTGATGAGCAACGCGTTAATCCGCCTGGAGCAGGTCGGGGTCACGTTCGCCGGGCAAAACGTGCTGGATAACATCGCCCTGAGCGTCGAGCCCGGGCAGATCGTCACCCTGATCGGCCCTAACGGCGCCGGCAAGACCACCCTGGTGCGTGCTGTCCTTGGCTTGCTCAAGCCCGACAGCGGCACGGTGTGGCGCAAGCCCAAGCTGCGCGTGGGCTATATGCCGCAAAAGTTGCATGTGGACCCGACGTTGCCGCTGTCCGTACTGCGTTTTCTGCGCCTGGTGCCCGGTGTCGACCGTGCCCGCGCCCAGGCTGCGCTCAAGGAAGTCGGCGCCGAGCAGGTGATCGACAGCCCGGTGCAAAGCATCTCCGGCGGCGAAATGCAGCGCGTGTTGCTGGCCCGCGCCCTGTTGCGCGAGCCCGAGTTGCTGGTATTGGATGAACCCGTGCAGGGCGTCGACGTCGCCGGCCAGGCCGAGCTGTACAGCCTGATCACCCGCCTGCGCGACCGCCACGGCTGCGGTGTGTTGATGGTGTCCCACGATTTGCACCTGGTGATGAGTACCACCGACCAGGTCGTCTGCCTGAATCGCCATGTGTGCTGCTCCGGTCATCCGGAGCAGGTCAGTGGCGACCCGGCGTTCGTCGAGTTGTTCGGCAAGAACGCCCAGAGCCTGGCGATCTACCACCACCATCACGACCACGCCCATGACCTGCATGGCGCCGTGGTCGACGATCCCACCGCACCTCACACCCACGTTCATGGAGATAGCTGCAAGCATGGCTGATTTTCTGCTCTACGCCCTGCTGGCAGGCTTGGCTTTGGCGTTGGTAGCGGGCCCCTTGGGCTCGTTCGTGGTTTGGCGACGCATGGCCTATTTCGGCGACACCTTGTCCCACGCCGCGTTGCTGGGCGTGGCCCTGGGTTTTTTGCTGGATGTGAGCCCAACTATCGCCGTTACCGTGGGCTGCCTGCTGCTGGCGGTGCTGCTGGTGACCCTGCAACAGCGTCAGCCGCTGGCCTCCGACACGCTGCTGGGCATCCTGGCGCCGAGTACCTTGTCCCTGGGCCTGGTGGTGCTGAGCTTCATGCATGAAGTGCGCATCGACCTGATGGCCTATCTGTTCGGCGATTTGCTGGCGATCAGCCCTGGCGATCTGGCGTGGATACTCGGCGGTAGCGCCGCCGTGCTGGTTTTGCTGGTGACCCTGTGGCGCCCGTTGCTGGCGATCACCGTGCATGAAGAGCTGGCCACGGTGGAGGGCTTGCCCGTGCCGGCGCTGCGTATGGCCCTGATGCTGCTGATCGCGGTGGTGATTGCTGTCGCGATGAAGATAGTCGGCGTATTGTTGATCACGTCGCTGCTGATCATTCCGGCCGCCGCCGCCCAGCGCCATGCCCGCTCCCCCGAGCAGATGGCCATCGGCGCCAGCCTGCTGGGGATGCTGGCAGTGTGCGGGGGCCTGGCGCTGTCCTGGTTCAAGGACACGCCGGCCGGGCCGTCGATTGTGGTAACGGCGGCCGCCCTGTTTCTGCTGAGTTTTGTCCTGCCCCGTCGAGGGGTGTAGACTTGCTCGCTTTTTGCGCAATTAGAGAGTCGCAGGAATGAAGCCGTTCAACGCCCGTTATCTGCTCCTTGCCGCATTTTCCCTGCTGCTGGGTGCCTGCCAAAGCACACCGCCCGCCGCTCCCGAAGCCCCGGACGCGCGTGCTGCGGCCATCGCGCAGCTGGAGCAAAACCTGGCCAGCAGTGAGCTGGCCACCGCCGAAGACCAACTGGCCGCATTGCAGGCCCAGTCGCCCAACGACCCGGCGCTGGAAACTTACCAGCGCCAACTGGCTGAAGCCTACCTGCAGCGCAGCCAGATCGTGCTGCAAAAGGGTGACGTTAACGCCGCCGCCACCGCCCTGAGCCGTGCCCGTGCGCTGATGCCCAAGGCGCCAGCGCTGACCGGCGGCGTCAACAGCGCCATCAGCCACGCTCGCAAAGCAGAATTGGATAAAGCCGAAGCCGCCCTGAAAGCCGCCGAAGCCAAGCCTGCCGCCAAGGTCATCGACCCGGCCGCAGAAAGCACCACCGTGGCGCTGAACCTCACCGATATTGAAGAACTTCGCCATCAACTGGATGCGATCGCCACCGATGTGGTGAATTACCAGTGCGACGTCAGCATCCAGGCGCCACGCACCCAGGATTACCCATGGCTGGCCACATTGCTGACCAAACGGGTGAAGCGAATTGATTCGGGGTATGACCTGAAGATTCACCGGCAGATTCTGAAGAACATTCCGGCGCAGGTTGTGCTGATTCCGCGCAAGACGCAGTAAAAGCAAAAAGCATCGGGAGCAAGCCCCCTCCCACATTTGAATTGTGAATACATTCAAGTGTGGGAGGGGGCTTGCTCCCGATAGCGATCTAACAAACAGCAGACCACTTAAGCCAGAATCGCCTTGGCATCCGCACCGACGATCAACCCCGCACCCACTTCAAGCTCCAGCAATGGCCTTCATCAGCCCCCGAGGACATTAAGCTGCTTGAGTAGTCACGGGTGAGATTTTGCACCGTTCCG
This sequence comes from Pseudomonas sp. GW821-FHT03A09, assembly GCF_059421065.1. Taxonomy (NCBI): domain Bacteria; kingdom Pseudomonadati; phylum Pseudomonadota; class Gammaproteobacteria; order Pseudomonadales; family Pseudomonadaceae; genus Pseudomonas; species Pseudomonas sp. GW821-FHT03A09. The sequence goes on from NZ_JBWKUX010000001.1 coordinate 46,159, forward strand.
TTTTTATGACCTTTGATCGCGTTATTGCCAAATCACTGGTTGAATGCGAAATAAATGCTAAGAAACACTATACGGACAGGCTAAAATGCGCGCCCGGCTAACCGCTGATCCCCCTTTCATGCGCCCCACAAGGTTCGCTACGTGATCGAGTTTCATAACGTCCATAAAACCTACCGCGTCGCCGGTAAGGAAATCCCCGCCCTGCACCCCACCAGCCTGCGCGTCGAAAACGGCCAGGTGTTCGGCCTGATTGGCCACTCCGGTGCGGGCAAAAGCACACTGCTGCGCCTGATCAACCGCCTCGAAGAACCGAGCGGCGGCCAGATCAATGTCGACGGCGAAGAAGTCACCGCCCTGGATGCCAACGGCCTGCGCCGTTTCCGACAGCAAGTCGGGATGATCTTCCAGCACTTCAACCTGCTGGCCTCCAAGACCGTCGCCGACAACGTCGCACTGCCGTTGACCCTGGCCGGCGAATTGTCACGCAAGGACATCGACCTGCGCGTGGCCGAGCTGCTCGCCCGCGTTGGCTTGTCGGACCACGCCAAGAAGTACCCGGCGCAGTTGTCCGGCGGCCAGAAGCAGCGCGTCGGCATCGCCCGCGCCTTGGCGACCAAGCCGAAAATCCTGCTGTGCGACGAGGCCACCAGCGCCCTCGACCCACAAACCACTGCCTCGGTCCTGCAGTTGCTGGCCGAGATCAACCGCGAGCTGAAACTGACCATTGTGCTGATCACCCATGAAATGGACGTGATCCGTCGCGTCTGCGACCAGGTGGCCGTGATGGATGCCGGTGTGATCGTCGAGCAAGGCTCGGTGGCCGATGTGTTCCTGCACCCCAAGCACCCGACCACTAAGCGCTTCGTGCAAGAGTCCGAGCAGGTCGACGAAAACGAGCAACGCGACGACTTCGCCCACGTCCCAGGCCGCATCGTGCGCCTGACGTTCCAGGGCGATGCGACCTACGCGCCGCTGCTGGGCACCGTCGCCCGCGAAACGGGTGTGGACTACAGCATCCTCGCCGGTCGTATCGACCGCATCAAAGACATCCCTTACGGGCAATTGACCCTCGCCGTCACCGGTGGCGACATGGAAGCCGCGTTTGCGCGCTTCACCGCCGCTGACGTCCACATGGAGATCCTGCGCTAATGGACGTCCTGTTGAGTTTCTTCGCCAATATCGACTGGTCCGAAATCTGGCTCGCCACCGGCGACACCATGACCATGCTGTTCGGCTCGCTGTTCTTCACCGTGGTGCTCGGCTTGCCGCTGGGCGTGCTGTTGTTCCTGACCAGCCCGCGCCAACTGTTCGAACAGAAAGGCCTGTACGCGCTGCTGTCGCTGATCGTGAACATCCTGCGCTCGCTGCCGTTCATTATTCTGTTGATCGTGATGATCCCGTTCACTGTCCTGATCACCGGCACTTCGCTGGGCGTGGCGGGCGCAATTCCGCCGCTGGTCGTGGGCGCGACGCCATTCTTTGCGCGACTGGTGGAAACCGCCCTGCGTGAAGTGGACCGCGGCATCATCGAGGCCACCCAATCCATGGGCGCCAGTACACGCCAGATCATCACCAACGCCTTGCTGCCCGAAGCGCGCCCCGGCATTTTTGCGGCGATTACGGTGACGGCGATTACACTGGTTTCCTACACGGCCATGGCCGGTGTGGTCGGTGCCGGTGGCCTGGGTGACCTGGCGATCCGTTTCGGTTACCAGCGTTTCCAGACTGATGTGATGGTGGTCACCGTGGTGATGCTGCTGATCCTGGTGCAAATTCTGCAAACCGTCGGCGACAAGCTGGTGGTGCACTTTTCTCGAAAATAACGGCCATGGCCGGCCCCCGCCGGCACTTGCCCGAACAAGGAGCTTGCTGGATGAAAAAACTACTGGTTGCTTTCGCCGCCGTTGCCGCCTTTTCCGCCCACGCCGAGACCATCACGGTCGCCGCATCGCCGGTGCCCCACGCGGAAATCCTCGAATTCGTGAAGCCGGCCCTGGCCAAAGAAGGCGTGGACCTGCAGGTCAAAGTCTTCACCGACTACGTGCAGCCAAACGTGCAGGTGTCTGAAAAGCGCCTTGACGCCAACTTCTTCCAACACCAGCCGTACCTGGATGAGTTCAACAAGGCCAAGGGCACTCACCTGGTGAGCGTCGGCGCCGTGCACCTGGAACCCCTGGGCGCCTACTCCAGCAAGTACAAAAAGCTGGAAGACCTGCCGAACGGCGCCAACGTGGTGATCCCGAACGACGCCACCAACGGTGGCCGTGCACTGCTGCTGCTAGCCAAGCACAACCTGATCACCCTGAAGGACCCGACCAACATCCTGTCGACCATCAAAGACATCAGCGGCAACCCGAAAAACCTGAAGTTCCGCGAACTGGAAGCCGCCACCCTGCCACGCGTGCTGACCCAGGTCGACCTAGCGCTGATCAATACCAACTACGCCCTGGAAGCCAAGCTAGACCCATCCAAGGACGCACTGGTGATCGAGGGCAATGACTCGCCTTACGTGAACATCCTGGTCACTCGCGAAGACAACAAGGATTCGGACGCCGTGAAGAAGCTGGTTGCAGCACTGCACACGCCTGAAGTGAAGAAATTCATCGAAGAGAAGTACAAAGGCGCGATCAAGCCGGCGTTCTGATCCAACTCGATATCCTAAACACTGGAGATCAAAAAATGTGGGAGCGGGCTTGCCCGCGAATGCAGAGAGTCAGTCGATACATTCGTGACTGATACACCGCTTTCGCGGGCAAGCCCGCTCCCACATTTCGTTCTGTGTTTGCAGTTACTTACGCTGCAACAGGCCAGGCAGTTGCGCGATTAGCTTCTGGTTATTCAACGGCGCCCGAATAAACCCACGCTGAGTACCATCCGGCCCGATCACTGCCAGGTTGCCGCTGTGGTCGACGGTGTAGTTCGGCTTGGTGGTATCCGCCGGAATGAACGGAATGCTCACCGCATTCGACACTTTCTGCACCTCCTCCACATTCGCGCCGGTCAGCCCCTCGAATTGCGGGTCGAAGTAGCCCAGGTACTGCTTGAGCTGGGCGGGCGTGTCGCGGTTCGGGTCGACGCTGACCAGAATCACCTGCAACTTATCCACAACATCTTTGGGCAACTCGCTCTTGATCTGACGCAGCTGGGCAAGGGTGGTGGGGCAGATGTCCGGGCAGAAGGTGTAGCCGAAGAACAGCAGGCTCCACTTGCCCTTGAGCTCATTGACCACCACGGGCTGGCCATCCTGGTTGGTCATGGTCACCGACGGCAACTGGCGGCTTTGCGGCAGCAGGATGATGCCGGCGTCAATCAGCGCGGTAGGGTCGCCCTGGCCTTTGCTGTTCAGCACTTTGTTGACGGTCAGGCCCATGATCAACGCGACGATGGCCACCAGGATAAAGACGGTTTTTTGAGTTCGAGTCATAGGTTCAACAATAGGTAGTGGTCGACGAGCAGGGCGATAAACAACAGCAGCAGGTACCCAATAGAGTACTTGAAGGTGTTGATCGCCGCGTGCGGCTTGCTGCCACGGTACAGCACCCAGGCCCATTGCAGAAAGCGTCCGCCCAATACCAGCGCACAGGCCAGGTACAGCAGCCCGCTCATATGAATCACATAAGGCATCAGGCTCACCGCCAGCAGGGCGAAGGTGTAGAGCAGGATATGCACCTTGGTGTAGTGCTCACCGTGGGTGACCGGCAGCATCGGAATATCGGCCTTGGCGTATTCTTCCTTGCGATGGATGGCCAACGCCCAGAAGTGGGGCGGGGTCCAGGCGAAAATAATCAGCATCAGCAGCAACGGCTCGGCACTGACATGGCCGGTGACCGCGACCCAACCCAGCAACGGCGGAGCCGCGCCGGCCAGGCCTCCGATGACGATGTTCTGCGGCGTCGCACGCTTGAGAAAGCCGGTATAGATCACCGCATAGCCGAGCAACGAAGCCAGCGTCAGCCAGGCCGCCAGAGGATTGGTGAACGCCAGCAACAGGGTCAGGCCCGCAACCGCCAGAAACAAGGCAAAAGCCAGCGCAGCAGCAGGCGACACGCGCCCCTCGGCCAATGGTCGTTTGTGGGTACGCGCCATCACCGCATCGATCCGCCGATCCACCACATGGTTGACCGCCGCCGCACCACCCGCACACAAGGCAATACCCAGGTTGCCGAACACCAGCACCGTCCACGGCACACCCGCGCGAGTGGCGAGGAACATGCCCACCAGGGAAGTGATGAGCATCAGCACCACCACTTTCGGCTTGGTCAGCTCCAAGTAGTCACGCCAGATCGCCTGATCGCGGCGTGCGCCGATCAAGGTCGCCATGGCATTTCTCCTTTAAGGGTAATGAGGCCCGATACGTGCTTGCGTGGAATGAAGCGCCACCCGAACGGTAGCTGATTACGTACCCGGACCAAGCTGGTACGCGCGTGGTAATTGACCAGCACCAGCGTCAGAAGCAACGCTGCGCCACCCGCGTTATGCGCGACGGCCACCGGCAACGGCAGGTGAAAATACACGTTGCTCAGGCCCAGGCTGATTTGCGCCGCCAAAGCGATCAGCAGCAAACCCGCCAACCGGGTCATCCCCACGGCACGCAGTTGCCAAGCCAGGCCCAGCAGCACCAGCGTGACGATGATTGCGCCGATTCGGTGGGTCAGGTGGATGGCCGTGCGCGCATCACTATCGAGCTGCCCGCCCAGGTAATTGGGGCCGATGTGCTGGGTCAGGTGGAAACCGTTGGCAAAGTCCGCCGCCGGCCACCACTGACCGTGGCACGTCGGCAGGTCGATACAGGCCACCGCCGCATAATTGGAACTGACCCAGCCACCCAGGACGATCTGCCCGATCACCAGCACCAACCCCGCCGTCGCCCAATACTGCAGGCGCTTCGGCACGATCAATGCGGGCAGCACGCCGGACAGGCGCAGCGTTAGCAGAAACAACAGACTCAAGGTCGCAAAACCACCCAGCAGATGGCTCGTGACCACTTGCGGCCACAGCTTCAACGTCACCGTCCACATACCAAAGGCCGCCTGGGCAAACACCACCGCCAGTATGAACAGCGGCAACTTCACCGGTTGGCCGGGATCACGTCGATGGCTCCATGACCGCGCCGCCAGCAGCACGATCAGCAAACCTAAAGTGCCGGCAAAGTAGCGATGAGTCATCTCAGCCCAACCCTTGCCGGCCTCCACCGGCGTGTCGGGGAAATGCAACTCGGCGTGGGCCAACTGGGCTTCGGTCTTGGGCACGCTGATAAAGCCATAGCAACCGGGCCAGTCCGGGCAGCCTAGCCCGGCGTGGGTCAGGCGGGTGTAGGCGCCCAGCAGCACGACCAGCAGCGCCAGCAAGGTGGCAAACAACGCGAGGCGAAATCCAGGTTTGGCCATGACGATGCCCTTATCCGATGTTGGACAGTTTCAGCAGCAGGCGCAGGTCGTTGAGCAGGTCCTTGCCCTTGACCTTGGCGTCGTAGCGCAACACCAGGTTGCCGTGGGGGTCGACGATCCACAGTTGTGCATCGCCCGGTACGGCGGCATCTTTGGTGAAGGTCGACAAGTCCAGCGCGTAGCGTTGCAGCTGCGGGTACTCGGCCTTGAGCTTGGCCTCGTAGTCGGCACTCAGCGGCTGGGCACTGGCCAGGGCGTGGCTGGCCCGGGAAGCATCCCGGCCCAGGCTGATTTGCAGCTGGCGCGCCAGGTACACCAGTTGCTGGCAATCGGCGGCGCAGGCGGTGGGCGCAGTGACCAACAGTTGCCAACGGTCTTCGTCCGCTTGTACGCCGATGTCGGCGCGGGTCTGACCGTTGCCGATCATTTCACCGTGATAACTGCGACTGTCCGGCACCCAGAACTGCAACTTGTACATGAACGTGGCCAACGCCATCGGGCCGATCACCATCATCAGGATCAACATCAGCTGCCAGCGACCTTTACGCCGGTCGGGCACCTCAGACATGTTGAGTGGATTCATGGCCGCTCCCATGGGACTTCTCCTTTTTGTTGTGCCATCCGAGGTAGAGGTAAAGCGCCAGCAACGCCAGCGCCATGGCGAACCACTGCACGGCGTACCCCAAGTGTTTTTCCGGGCCCATGGCGACCACCGCCCAGGTGGTGTCGTACGTACCAGGACCAGGCTCGGCACGCAGCTCGTAGGCAAAACCGCTGCGACCCAACTCCGCCCACAGGGCGGCGGGGTGCAGGGCGGTGAGCAGACGCGGCCATTGTGTGGTGGCCGGGTCGGCATGCAATTGGAAGGTCTCGCCGGGAGCGACGTACACCCAGGCGTCTAGGTTCAAAGGTTGTTCAGGCGTGCTGAAGCTCGGTGGCGTACGCCGGTCCGGCCAGGGCAGCCAACCGCGATTGAGCAGCAGCCAAAGGCCACTGGCCTGATCATGAAACGGTTGCAATAGCTCCACACCTGCGCGGCCGTCACGCATACGGTTGTCGAGCAGCACGCTGTGCTCGGCGTCGAACTGACCCCGCAGATGCACGCGGCGAAAGGCTGGGTCTGCCATGTCATTGAGTTGCACGCTGCTGATCGGATCGGCCATGCGTCGCTCGACATAACTGTCCACCAGCAGCTGTTTTTCATGGCCGCGAGCCAACTGCCAGAAACCCAGGCCCACCATCAGCGGCAGCAGCACCAGCACCACCAACGTGGGTGCGAGCCCTGGACGAAAGCCTTTTATGGCGCTGGCTATACTTGTTTTCATTGCCCGCCTTTTCATTGCCCACCCATCCGAATGGAACCTGACCATGCTCAAAGCAGCCATTGCCCTGATGCTGATCGCGACTGTCGTGAGCCTGTTCAGCGGCTTGTTCTTCCTGGTCAAGGACGAGGGCAACTCCAACCGCCTCGTCACTGCCTTGACCGTGCGCGTCGTACTGGCCGCGATCACCGTAGGCTTGATCGCCTGGGGCTTTTTCAGCGGCCAGTTGGTCTCTCATGCACCGTGGTAAGCCGCCTCACAGCACATAAACGAAGAAAAACAGGCCGATCCACACCACATCCACAAAGTGCCAATACCAACTGGCCGCCTCGAAGCCGAACTGGTGCTCGGCATTGAAATGCCCACGCAGGATGCGCATCAGCATCACGAACAAAATGATGGTGCCGATGGTCACGTGGGCGCCATGAAAACCCGTCAGCATGAAGAAGGTTGCGCCGTACACGCCCGAGCCGAGGGTCAGGCCCAGCTCTTTATAGGCGTGCATGTACTCCTCGGCCTGGAAGCCCAGGAATGCCCACCCCAGTAGAACGGTGAGCGCCAGCCAGATTTTCAGCGCACCGCGATGCCCCTTGCGCAACGCATGGTGGGCGATGGTGATAGTCACGCTGGAGCTGACCAGCAGGATCGTGTTGACCAGTGGCAAGCCCCACGGGCTGATAGTGCCTTCTGGCGGGGGAAAGAGTTTCGGGTCTGGGTTATTGAGCAGCGGCCAGGTGAATTCGAAATTCGGCCACAGCATGTGCGCGATGCCTTTATGACCCTCACCCCCCAGCCATGGACCAGACATGTGCCGCACATAAAACAGCGCACCAAAGAAGGCAATGAAGAACATCACCTCGGAAAAGATGAACCAGGTCATGCCCCAGCGAAACGAGCGGTCCATCTGCGGGCTGTACAACCCGGCGCGGCTTTCCTTGATCACTGCGCCGAACCAGCCGAACAGCATGTAGGCCAGCAGCAGGCCGCCGACGAAAAAGATCCACGGGCCATGGGACTCCGGGCGCGCCGCCTTCAAGTCGTTGAACCACACGCCAAGGCCGTACACCGTGATCAACATGCCAAACGTGGCAATTATGGGCCATTTGCTTTGTGCTGGTACGTAGTACGTATCATGAGACGACATGTATTCGCTCTCCTGATTGAGGGGGCAAACAGTAGCTAGCCGCCGGTATGGACGGCCACCGGCGGTTGGCGCGCAGTGATGTCAAACAGCGTGTACGCCAGGGTCAAATGTTTCACATCCTTGGGCATCGCCCGGTCGACGATGAAACGCACCGGCATCTCGATACGCTGACCTGGCTGGAGCACTTGCTGGGTGAAGCAAAAGCATTCGGTCTTGTGGAAATACATCGCCGCTTCGGCCGGCGAAATGCTCGGCACCGCCTGGGCGGTCATGGCTTTGTCGGTGGGGTTGTAGGCCACGAACAGCATCTCGGTGACGGCGCCTGGGTTGACCACCACTTCGTCAGCCTTGGAGTGAAACTCCCAGACCATATCGATAGCGTTGGTGGACAGGAACTGCACGCGCACCTGGCGCGTCGGGTCTACCACCTGCTCCCCCTCGTACTGCCCGGCAGTCTTGCCGTTGATGCCGAAGGCCTTGCACATCACGTCATAGATCGGCACCAGAGCGAAACCGAAGGCGAACATCGCCACCACCAGGATCAACAGGCGGGTAACCAGGCGCTTGATCGGTACGGACTCAGCCATGACGACCACCTGAGCCGAACTCGGTCAATGTGGGAGGGGGCTTGCCCCCGATAGCGATATCACCGCCAATAATGATGTCGACTGGCACACCGCCATCGGGGGCAAGCCCCCTCCCACATTGACGGTGTTCACAGCGCAGCCGGGTGTTCATTTGACCTCCGGAGGCGTGGTGAAGGTGTGATACGGCGCAGGCGAGGGGATGCTCCATTCCAAGCCCTCGGCACCGTCCCACGGCTTGGCTGGCGCAGGCGGGCCGCCACGGATGCACTTGATCACGATGAACAGGAAGAAGATTTGTGTGGCACCGAACATGAAGGCGCCAATGGACGAAACCATGTTGAAGTCGGCGAATTGCAGGTTGTAGTCCGGCACCCGGCGCGGCATGCCGGCCAGCCCCACGAAATGCATCGGGAAGAACGCCATGTTCATCCCGATGAAGGACAGCCAGAAGTGCAGCTTGCCCAGGGTTTCGTCGTACATGTGGCCGGTCCATTTCGGCAGCCAGTAGTAGGCCGAGGCGAAGATGCCGAAGATCGCGCCGGGCACCAGTACGTAATGGAAGTGCGCCACCACGAAGTAGGTGTCGTGGTACTGGAAGTCCGCTGGCGCAATCGCCAACATCAGCCCGGAGAAGCCGCCAATGGTGAACAGAATCACGAAGGCCACGGCAAACAACATTGGCGTCTCGAAGGTTAGCGAGCCTTGCCACATGGTGCTGACCCAATTGAAGACCTTCACCCCCGTCGGCACGGCGATCAGCAGCGTGGCGTACATGAAGAACAGCTCGCCCACCAACGGAATACCCACCACGAACATGTGGTGCGCCCATACGATGAACGACAGAAACGCGATGCTCGCCGTGGCATAGACCATCGAGGTGTAGCCAAACAATGGCTTGCGCGAGAAGGTCGGGATGATCGAGCTGACGGCACCGAAGGCCGGCAGAATCATGATGTACACCTCGGGGTGGCCGAAGAACCAGAACACGTGCTGGAACAACACGGGATCACCGCCACCCGCCGCACTGAAGAAGCTGGTGCCGAAGTGGATGTCCATCAGCATCATGGTCACGCAGCCGGCCAGCACCGGCATTACCGCGATCAGCAGGAACGCGGTGATCAGCCAAGTCCAGACAAACAGCGGCATCTTCATCAGGGTCATGCCAGGCGCACGCAGGTTGAGGATGGTGGCGACCACGTTGATCGCGCCCATGATCGAACTGATGCCCATCAAGTGAATGGCAAAAATGAAGAACGTCACGCTTTCCGGCGCATAGGTGGTGGAGAGCGGCGCGTAGAAGGTCCAGCCGAAATTCGGCCCGCCGCCCGGGGTGAACAGCGTCGATACCAGCAGCAGGAACGCGGCCGGCAGCAGCCAGAAGCTGAAGTTGTTCATGCGCGGCAAGGCCATGTCCGGCGCGCCGATCATCAGCGGGATCATCCAGTTGGCCAGGCCGACGAAGGCCGGCATCACCGCGCCGAACACCATGATCAGACCATGCATGGTGGTCATCTGGTTGAAGAACGCCGGTTGCACGATCTGCAGGCCCGGCTGGAACAGCTCGGCACGGATGACCATGGCGAACGACCCGCCAAGCAGGAACATGGTGAAGGCGAACCACAGGTACATCGTGCCGATATCTTTGTGGTTGGTGGTCAGCACCCAACGCATCAGGCCCTTGGCGGGTCCGTGGGCATGGTCGGCATGACCATGGTCGATCACAGTGCTCATGGCCGTTCTCCTGCACGCGAGTGGGCGGATGGGTTCAGGGCATACGCGGTGAGGGCAGTCATTTGCTTTCCGCCTGTTTCAGAGCCAGCACGTCTTTGGGCGTGACCATGTCGCCTTTGTTGTTACCCCAGGCATTGCGTTCGTAGGTCACTACGGCCGCGATATCCACTTCCGACAGTTGCTTGCCGAACGCGGCCATGGCGGTGCCAGGCTTGCCGAAGTAGACGCGGTGCAGGTGGTCTTCCTTAGACCCAGTGGCGATTGGCGAGCCTTTGAGCGCCGGGAACATCGGCGGCAAACCTTGGCCCTCGGCCTGGTGACACGCCACGCAGGTGGTGTGGTAGATCTTGTCGCCACGGGCCACCAGCTCATCCAACGTCCACTCTTTGGAGGTCAGCTCCTTGAGCTTGGCGGCTTCTTCCTTACGCTCGCCAAGCCAAGTTTCGTAGTCGGCCTTGGATTTGACATCGACCACAATCGGCATGAAGCCGTGGTCCTTGCCGCACAGTTCAGCGCACTGGCCACGGTAGATGCCGGGCTTCTCGATCCGGGTCCAGGCTTCGTTGACGAAGCCGGGAATGGCGTCACGCTTGACCGCAAAAGCCGGCACCCACCAGGAGTGGATCACATCGGCAGCCGTCACCAGGAAGCGCACCTTGGCGCCCACCGGCAACACCAGCGGTTGGTCGACTTCGAGCAGGTAATGCTCGCCCTTGGTGGCCTGGTTATGGATCTGCTCGGCCGGCGTGGCCAGGTTGCTGAAGAACTCCACGTCCTGGCCCAGGTATTTGTAGTGCCACTTCCACTGGTAGCCGGTGACCTGGATATCGATATCCGACTCACTGCTGTCGTAGATGTTGATCAGGGTTTTGGTCGCCGGAATGGCCATGGCCACCAGGATCAGAAAGGGCACCACGGTCCAGAGAATCTCCACGGTCGTGCTCTCGTGGAACTTGGCCGCCACCTGGCCTGTAGAGCGACGGTGCAGGATCATCGACCAGAACATCGCGCCAAACACGACGATGCCAATCACCACACAAATCCAGAAAATGGTCATGTGCAGGTCAAACACGGCGTGGCTGACTTCAGTAGCCCCTGGAGCCATATTCGTGGTCCAGGCGGCGTGCGCCTGGCCGAATACCGACCACAACAGTAGGCCCATCCAAACATGTGGATGTCGCGTCATTGCGGGTTCCCCTTTATGTTTCTTGTTATCCCGCCGGTTTGCACCTGCGGCGAAGGGAGCGGCTTCCATACTGCTTACAACCGCCAAGCCTTGCCTGCGTCTGCAGTTGGGCGTCATCAGCTAATTGCGTACAAACCCGAGTATAGACAGCACCTGCAACCCCGCAATGTGTGGGGGCAAATGAACAAAAAACGACGGGCGGGCCTAATAAAACCGGGGGCGCAAACGTTTATCCGACGAACGATGGCAATTCGATATAACCGCCACGCATAACCATGAAATAATTATGACAAATGCGTCTTAGGCGCTCGTATAAACGAGCTACCTTATCCTCTCCCTTTTCCTACGCCTGTTTCACTGGAGCCTTCATGAACACCGCCGCATTGCGCGAGCAGATTTCCCGTGCCCATCAACACGAAGCCACTACGGGCCAGCTTGCCCTGCAGCTGGAAAAACAATTGCCGCACCTGCATTCGGCCATCTCCCTGGCTGACGGTGATCGCAACATTGTCATGACTCGCTTCGTGACCGCCTACATCGACCTCGTCCCCGACCTGCTGGAGGCCGCCAACGACGTGGCCCGCGAAGCCGGGATTGAGAGCCAGATCAAGCCAGTCCTGAAAATCGCCGAGCACTTCTTCCTGCAGCCCCCTGCAATCCTGGCCGGCCACGAAGGTCTCGACGGCTTGTTGGACGAGGCCTACCTGGCCCATCGCCTGGTGGAAGAGGTCAACGATCTGTATATCAAGCATTTCGGCCAGCCGTTGATCCCAGCCGATACCACCGTCGCCAACTTGATCGCTCATCAACTGATCGGTGAGCAATTCGCCAATCAGTTGGATGAAGCGGTGCATCTGGCCGTGGATGAAATGCTCAACGAAGAGAGCTTTGCGCTGGAGTCGGTCGAGGCCTATCGCGAGACGCTCAAGAGCCCGAACACGGAAGCGGCGTGGAAACGCTGGCCGTGCCTGTCGCGGCAGTTGGGGGTTGAGTTGTCACTGGATCAACCTGCCTAAACTTTCCGGCCTACGAAGATCAAATGCGGGAGGGGCTTGCCCCCGATTGCGGTGTATCAGCCAAAGAGATTTCGACTGGTGCACAGCTATCGGGGGCAAGCCCCCTCCCACAGTTTTGTCAGCTAACAGACGGTGCAGAGCCTATCCCCACCGTCGTCCGCACCCGCCCTTCCAACCGTCGCTTCAACCCTCGCGCCTCGATCACCAGCGTCGACCCCTTGGCCGCATTTGCCCGGCCCCATTCCTCCAGCAACTCCAGGCAGGAATGATCGATGTAACTCAAGTTGTTAAGCGGTACATGCACGGTAGTCCCGGCAGGCACCGTCGACAGCACCTGGGTCAGCGCCGGCACTTTCAGAAAGGTCGCCGCCCCCGTCAGACGCAATTCCATCTCGCCGTCTTGCGGCAAGTCGATCAGGCTGACTTTCAGCCGCGAAGCCTTGAACGCCAGCTTCACCAACGTCAGCCCGAAGCCCACCAGTACGCCCGTCAACAGGTCGGTGAAGATGATCGCCAGTGCGGTGGCCGCGTAAGTGAACATCGGCATGCGTCCATATCGGCCCAGCGCCTTGAACGCCTTGAGGTCCACCAGCTTGATCCCGGTGTACACCAGCACACCCGCCAGACTCGCCACTGGAATGCTTTGCAGCACACTCGACAGCAACAGCACGAACGCCAGCAGCCACAGCCCATGGAACATGGCCGACAGCCGCGTGGTAGCACCGGCCTGCACGTTGGCCGAGCTGCGCACGATCACACCGGTCATCGGCAGGGCACCGACCAGACCACAGAGCATGTTGCCCACGCCTTGGGCAGACAACTCTTTGTCGAAGTCCGAACGCTGACCGCTGTGCATGCGGTCGACCGCCGCTGCGGAGAGCAAAGTTTCGGCGCTGGCAATAAACGCCACGGCAAATGCAGCGATCAACAACTGCGGATCGGCCAGGTTCAGCAGGTCACTGGGACGCAGCCAGTCGATGGCATCGGCGAGGTTTTCCGGGACTTCGACACGCTTGACCTGCAACGCCAGCACCAAACTGACAACCGTCGTCAGGCCCACACCCAACAGGGCGCCCGGAACGAAGCGCAGGCTTTGCGGGCGCAACTTGTCCCACAGGTACATCACCAGCATCGTCGACAGACCGAGCAGGCCAGCCTGCCAACCCAGGCCACCACCGAGGGTTGGAATCGCTTCGCCCAGCGCAGCCGGAAAACCCGCCAGGTTATCCAGCCCTGAAGGTTTGGGTGCACCGTCGAGCATCACATGGATCTGTGATAGCACGATCAGTACACCGATCCCCGCCAGCATGCCGTACACCACCGCAGGTGCCGTGACGCGGAACCAGCAACCCAGGCGCAGACGCCCAGCCACCAATTGCAGGAACCCCGCCAGCAACAAAATCGGCCCCAGCATCAACATGCCGTGCTGGCGCACCAGCTCGAATACCAACACCGCCAACCCCGCCGCCGGGCCACTGACCTGCAGCGGCGAACCCGCCAGCCAACCCACGACCAGGCCACCGATAATCCCGGTGATCAACCCCTTGGCCGGCGGCATGCCGGAAGCAATCGCGATACCCATGCACAGGGGCAGGGCAACCAGAAACACAACCACAGAGGCGAGCAGCTCCCGCGGCAATACAGCTTTCAATTGAGCAGCACGCATGATGACTCTCCCAAGGCATTTGCCGGGCGCGGCAAAGCCTGGCTGCATCCATGGCAGCCACCGCTTGGCCCGGCAGGGAAGTGTTTTAGAAGCGCGCTTTAGGCGTCGCGGAAGGAATCGGCTCGGTGCCGTTCAACGGTCGAAATGCCGCTGTGTCCGCATCGTAGGCTCGGACTTCGCTGGTCTCGATGTTGTAGATCCAACCATGGATAAACAAATGACCGTTGGCCATGCGCGAAGCCACGGAAGGGTGGGTGCGCAAATGTTGCAGTTGAGCGATGACGTTTTCTTCCGTCAGCACTTTCATGCTCTCGCCTTCATTGGCGCAGTCGCAGTTGTCATGAACCATGGTCTTGGCGACCTCGGCATGCCGCAACCAGGCTTTGACCGTCGGCATCTTCTCCAGGCTGTCCGGGTTGAGTACCGCACGCATGGCACCACAGTCTGAGTGCCCACACACGATGATGTGCTGCACGCCCAGGGCAAGTACCGCGTATTCGATGGCAGTGGAAACACCACCGTTCATCTGGCCGTAGGGCGGTACTACGTTACCGACGTTACGGGTCACGAACAGGTCGCCAGGGGAGCTTTGGGTGATCAGCTCGGGCACGATGCGCGAGTCGGCGCAGGTAATGAACATCGCCCGCGGGCTCTGGGCCGTGGCGAGTTTCTTGAAGAGTTCTTCCTGTTGGGGGAAGACGTCGTGATGGAAATGCAAAAAGCCGTCAACGATATGCTTTAGCGCTGCATCGGCGGTTTCCGCCACCTGAGGGGCTGAAGCCGACGCAGCCAACGGCTGTTTATCCTTGTCACTCATGATTCATCCTCTTGATTAATGCAGGGGAGTGTTCAAGTCAGATCGACGCCAGTCAGTAAAAATTCCTACAGCGGCGAAGCAGACTCATCAGCCACTCGTTAAACAAGGTAACCATCGAAACTTAACTCAAACTGAAAGAACCGCTCTAGATCGCGGGTTTCAGTGATGTCAAAACGCGACTATTCCTACAGAACTAACGCGCTACTCCTAGGCAGTTTACAGCAATGCCATCTGTCTGCCCGGTGGGCAGAATGCTGCGCAATCCAGATTGAACCCTTCCCGACGGTTCAACCCCAGCCGCTTGATCGCCTTGCTGAACCGCTGCGCCAACAAATCGGCAAACGGTCCTTCACCACGCATGCGTACGCCGAAACGGCTGTCGTACACCTCGCCACCGCGCACCTGGCGCACCAGGCTCATCACATGGACTGCACGCTGCGGGTAATGTGCGGCCAGCCACTCCTCGAACAACGGCGCCACCTCCAGCGGCAAGCGCAGCATCATGTAGGCCGCACTTTGCGCACCGGCGGCATGGGCCTCGGTGAGCAGGCTCTCCAGTTCGCTGTCGTTGATCATGGGGATCATCGGCGAACACAGCACGCCCACCGGGATGCCGGCCTCCCGCATCACCCGAATCGCCCGCAGTCGCGCCTTGGGCGCCGCCGTGCGCGGCTCCAGGATGCGCTTGAGCTCATCATCCAGGCTGGTGAGGCTGATCATCACCGCCACCAGGCGCTGGCGGGCGAGTTCGGTCAGCAGGTCGAGGTCGCGCAATATCAGCGACCCCTTGGTGATGATGGTCACCGGGTGCCGGTAGCGCAGCAATACTTCAAGCGTTTGCCGGGTAATCTTGTACTCACGCTCAATGGGCTGGTACGGGTCGGTGTTGGAGCCGAGATTGATCGGCGCACACACGTAGCCGGGTTTCGACAGCTGTTGCTCCAGCACATCGGCGGCATTGGTCTTGGCGATCAGTTTGGTTTCGAAATCCAGGCCCGGCGACATGTCCCAATAGGCATGGCTGGGTCGCGCATAGCAGTAGATGCAGCCATGCTCGCAGCCGCGATAAGGGTTGATCGAACGATCGAAGGGCAAATCCGGCGAGTTGTTGCGGGTGATGATGGACTTGGCCGTTTCGATACGCACTTCAGTGCCCTGGGTCGGCGGTACTTCCTGAAACCAGCCGTCGTCCTCGGCCACACTGACGGTGGGCGCAAAGCGGTTATGCAGGTTGGTGGCAGTACCCCGGCCACGGGGTGGCAGCGCAGTCGACATAAAAACGCCTCGATACTGTTTTTATATACAGTATCGAGGCGCACGGTTTCTGACCAGTGCCGTTTGGCGGTCAGGGCAGGGTCAATGCTTTTGCGTCACTTGCCCCAAGTCATCGCCGGACGTGGTGCGCCTATCACTCTTGCGCAGGTCGGCCACGTCGCTGGCCTTCACTGGCGCCCCTTTATTGCCCCAACTGCCGCGAACGAAACTGACCACATCCGCCACTTCCTGGTCCGACAGGCGCCAGGCGAACGCCGGCATGGTGAAGGTGGATGGTGCCGTGTGGGTCGCCGGCAAGGTGCCGCCATTCAACACGATGTTGATCAATGACGTGGCATCCGCCGTCTGCAGCACCGGGTTACCCGCCAACGCCGGGAACACCCGCGTATAGCCATGACCGTCAGTGCGATGGCAGGCCGCGCAGTTGTCGATGTACACCGACGCACCCGGCTTGCTGTCATCACCTTTCCACAAGGCCTCTGCCACCTGCTTGTCGTACTGGTGCGGCTGATCCTTGGGATCGACCGCCGGCAGGCTCTTGAGGTAACGGGCGATGGCAGTCAGGTCATCTTCCGACATGTACTGCATGCTGTGGACTACAACGTCACTCATGCCGCCAAACACCGCGCTACGGTCGCTACGGCCAGTCTTGAGGAATTGCACCAGTTGCTCTTCGCTCCAACTGCCGAGACCGTCCTTGTGGTCACCGCGCAGGCTTTTCGCGATCCAGCCTTCCAGCGGCGCGCTGCCGGACAGGAACGCATTGCCCTCGGTGGCACTCAGGGCTTTTTCCTGCATGGTCAGGGCACGCGGTGTATGACAAGCACCACAGTGACCAAGACCTTCCACAAGGTACGCACCACGGCTGACCACCGGATCGTCAGTCGCTTGGGTCGGCTGCTCCTGCACCGCCGGGGCAAACATCCAACGCCATGCCGCCAAAGGCCAGCGCATGCTCAAGGGCCAGGGAATATCGCTGTCCTTGTTCGCTTGAGCAACCGGCTCGACCCCCTTCATGAAATACGCATACAACGCCTGCATATCGCTGTCGCTGACGCGCGCGTAAGACGGGTAGGGCATCGCCGGGTAAAGCGTACTACCGTTCTTGGCGACGCCATGGCGCACAGCCTTGTCGAAGTCTTCGAAGCTGTAATCGCCCAGGCCCGTCTTGTCCGGGGTGATGTTGGTGGAATAAATCACGCCGATCGGGGTTTCCATCGGCAGGCCGCCAGCAAAGGGTTTGCCGTCCTTGGCGGTATGACAGGCGACACAGTCGCCGGCACGGGCCAGGTATTCACCTTGCTTGATCAGGTCCGTTTCAGCCGCGCTGATCGAGCAACTGCTGAACAGCGCCACGGAGGCGATAACGAGTGCTTTCATAGTCATCGCTCCTTATGCCTGAACCAATGGGCCGGGGTTTTTCAGGTACTGCTCGCGGATCGCCCGCGCCGACCAATAGGTCAACGCCGCCACCAGGCCGGTAGGGTTGTAACCCAAGCCCTGTGGGAAAGCGGACGCGCCTGGGACAAACACGTTGTGTACATCCCAGCTCTGCAAGTAGCGGTTCAACGCACTGGTTTTGGGGTCGGTGCCCATGATTGCGCCACCGTTGAGGTGAGTGGTCTGGTAGGACGCCGTGTTGAAGTGCTCACCGACTTTTTTACCGAGCATGGCAATGGCCTTCGGGTTCATCGCTTCAGCGACCTTGCCCATTTTCTCCATCATGAAGCGGTTCATCTTGATGTCGTTTTCCTGCCAGTCGAACGTCATACGCAGCAGCGGCAGGCCGTAGGCATCGCGGTATACCGGGTCCAGATCCAGGTAGTTGCTCCGGTAGGATTGATGGGCGCCGTGGGCATCCATCGACACCTGATGAGTGTAGTAATCGGCGGTAGCACGCTTCCACGCACTGCCCCAGGCCGGCGTGCCCGGCGGGTTGGAGGTACCCGCAATCGGCCGGCTGCCCGCTTGGTTGACCCACATCGGCGAGCCGCCCACAAAGCCGTGTGGCCCGTGGTCGAAGTTGTCCGCGTTGAAATCATCGATGGCCACGCCATTGCCGCCGGCACCGATGAAGTTGTTGGTGTAGGTGTCTTTATCGAAGAAGGCCTTGATGGTGCCCATGTTCTGGTAGGCGAAGTTCCTGCCCACCACGCCTTCATTGGTAATCGGGTCGTAGGGTTTTCCGATGCCCGACAGCAGCATCAGGCGCACGTTATGGAATTGGAAAGCGCCGAGGATCACCAGGTCCGCCGGCTGCTCGCATTCGCGCCCCTGAGCGTCGATGTAGGTCACGCCGGTGGCTTTTTTCTTAGTGCTGTCCAGGTTGACCTTGAGCACGTGGGAATTGGGACGCAGCTCAAAATTCGGCACCTGCCGCAGCGCCGGCAGGATGTTCACGTTCGGCGACGCCTTGGAATACATGTAACAAACGTAGCCGCTGCAAAAACCGCAGAAGTTGCACGGCCCCATCTGCGCCCCGTACGGGTTGGTATAAGGCCCTGAGGTATTGGCCGACGGCAGGTTGTAGGGTTTGTAACCCACGTCGCTAGCCGCTTTCTGAAACAGCTGTGCGGAGACGGTGTTTTTCTGCGCCTCCAGCGGGAACGGGTTGGAGCGATCCGGCGCATACGGGTTGCCGCCACGGCCTTCGCCCACCAACTGACCTTTGACGGTCCAGGCCTGGCCCGAGGTGCCGAAGACTTTCTCCGCGTAATCGAAAAACGGTTCCAGCTCTTCATAGCTGACGCCAAAGTCCTGGATGGTCATGTCCTTGGGGATGAAGTTCTTGCCGTAGCGCTCTTCATAGTGGCTACGCATGCGCAATTCGATCGGGTCGACACGGAAATGCACACCCGACCAGTGCAGGCCTGCACCGCCCACGCCATTCCCCGGCAGGAACGCACCCAACTGGCGGTTGGGCAGGGCGACGTCATTCACGCTATGGCGAATGGTCACCGTCTCCTTGGAAATGTCCTGGAAGAGTTTTTTACGCACGCTGTAGGTCAACTCGTCGATGACCTGAGGGTAGTTGCCGTCCGGGTAAGTGTCCTGCATCGGGCCGCGCTCCAGCGCTACCACGTTCAGGCCAGCTTCCGTCAGCTCCTTGGCCATGATCGCGCCGGTCCAACCGAAACCTACGATCACTGCATCCACTTTCTTCATGATGGTCGCCACGTTTATGCCCTCTCGCCACGGATGGAAACAGCCGGGAAGGGGTACTGCTCGTTGCGTTCCACCCAATCCATGAAATCGGCGCGGGCGCCGGGGAAGCCGATCATGGTCCAGCCGACCATGCCTTTGTTGCCACCGTGGATCGGGTCGCAGAAGAAACCTTCCTTGGTGTTTTGCAGCAGAAGGTTGAAGAACATTTTGGCCGGCACCGCTTCAAAATGCGCGCTCACTTCACTACCGCCCGCCTCCAGACGACGCAGCATGTCATCCTGGGTAGCGCTGTCTTGCCCAGCAAAAGCTTTACCATTGAACGCTTTCGACCACGCATCCGTTGCGGCAATGCCCAGGCGATAGATCTCTTTGGGCACCAACTTGCTCTGCCAACCCATCTCAGGCGCGGCATCGGCGTTGAACGGACCTTGCATGAACCACAGTGCGCCACTGGCGTAAGGCGTGTTCATCTGACGATCGATGTATTCCGGTGCACCCGCTTCCAAAGCGCCAGGGCCTTGGGCATCGGCGGGAATCAGGCGGGCGACAGCAGCGTTGATAAACGCCCATTCTTCAGCGGTGAAATAGCTGGGCTCGTAGGCTTTGTCGCTCGCAGGCGTCTTGGCCGGTGCGGCCTGGGCAGGCTCCGGTGCGGCCATCAACATCGAGCCGCCAAGGCCAGTGCTGGCAACCGTGACCACCGGGATCAAGGTCAAGGATTTGCGCAAAAAGTCGCGCCGCGGGTTGTCTTGATCTTGATCAGACATGGGTGCACCTCATCATGTGGTCACGGGTTTATCCGCCGCTTCTGGGAGCAGCGTGAAGGCATGGATGCCAAGGGCGTAGAACACCCTGGCAAACAATAGTTACAAATGATAGCAGCCTAAGAATTGGGGCGAATCGATTCAGCGGCAAAAAAAACGTAAATCAGCGCCGCCCGTTCACAATTCTTTGACGAGGACCTCACACCCTGTTGACCCCCCATAGGTGAATCTGTGGCCCATCAGCCATTTCCCTATTCGGTCACAAAGCGCATGTCCAAGATTCGATTGTTGCCTGCCCTCGGCCTGGCGTTCATGGCCTTGTTCGCCACCGTTCACGCTCAAGCCGAGGACGTTCCGTCGACTCGCTCGCCGGAGTGGGCCCAGCCTGTAGGCAACCAGTTCAACCTGCACCAGATGACCCCCACGCTCTATCGCAGCGCGTTGCCGGACAGCAGTGCCGTGCCTGTGCTGGAAAAACTCAAGATCGGTACGGTGATCAACTTTCTGCCGGAGTCGGATGCCAACTGGCTGAAATCACCGGATATCAAACAGGTGCAGTTGTCTTATCGCACCAACCATGTCGACGATACCGACGTACTCGCCGCCCTGCGTGCCATTCAAGAGGCCCAGGCGAACGGCCCGGTGTTGATGCACTGCAAGCACGGCTCAGACCGCACCGGCCTGATGGCAGCGATGTATCGCGTGGTGGTACAGGGTTGGAGCAAGGAAGACGCACTGAATGAAATGACCCAGGGCGGCTTCGGCACCAGCAATGGTTTCAAGGACGGCGTTCGCTACATGATGAAGGCTGATATCGACAAGTTGCGCACTGCCTTGGCGAATGGCGATTGCAGCACCAGCGCCTTTGCCCTGTGCTCGATGAAAAGCTGGATCACCACCTCGACGAAGGATGAGAAACAGCTTTAACAGACACACCAATAGCTGCAAAAAAAAGCGGGGCACTTTAGGTGCCCCGCTTTTTTAGTCTTTTTTCAGCTTCGGATTAGGAAAGAACTGCACCGCCTGCACCTTCGGGTCCGGTGCTTTCAACGCCGAGGTATTCACCCGCGTACCCAACTCCTTGGGCACCGACAAACCTTGGTCATTCAGCGTATCGGTGTACCCACAGGCCACGCACTCACGATGTGGCACGCTGTCCTCGGTCCACATCTTCAACTTGTCCGGCTCGCTGCACGCCGGGCAGACCGCCCCGGCGATAAATTGCTTTTTGGTAATCACAGGCCCTTCACTCATGCTGCCGCGTCCTCACTCAGGCCGCTGTGGCGCAAGAGTGCGTCAATCGATGGCGCACGTCCGCGGAAATCGACGAACAGCACCATCGGCTCCTGGGAACCGCCACGAGCCAGGATGGCCTCGCGGAAAGCGCGGCCCGTCTCGGGATTGAGCACGCCGTCTTCTTCGAATTTGGAGAAGGCATCCGCCGACAGCACTTCGGCCCACTTGTAGCTGTAGTAACCCGCCGCGTAACCGCCCGCGAAGATATGCGCGAAGCTGTTGGGGAAACGGTTGTAGGCTGGCGGACGCATCACCGAAACCTCATCGCGCACGCCTTCCAGCACCTGCGCTACCGTGCGGCCATCGCCATGGGTAGCGTGCAGCTCGAAGTCGAACAGCGAAAACTCCAACTGGCGCACCATCATCAGGCCGGACTGGAAGTTCTTCGCCGCCAGCATTTTTTCCAGCAGATCCTGGGGCAGCGGCTTGCCGGTTTCATAGTGGCCGGAGATCAGCGCCAGGCCTTCCGGCTCCCAGCACCAGTTCTCCATGAACTGGCTCGGCAACTCCACCGCATCCCAGGCCACGCCGTTGATGCCGGACACACCAGCATGTTCCACGCGGGTCAGCAGGTGATGCAGGCCATGGCCGAATTCGTGGAACAACGTGGTCACTTCATCGTGGGTCAGCAGGGCAGGTTTGCCGCTGTCGGCCGGGGTGAAATTGCACACCAGGTTAGCCACCGGGCTTTGCAACACGCCATCAATCGTGCGACGACGGTCGCGCGCACCGTCCATCCAGGCACCGCCACGCTTGTTGGCGCGGGCGTACAGGTCAAAGAAGAAGCGGCCGACATGCTGGCCGTTTTCCTTGATTTCAAACAGGCGCACATCCGGATGCCAGGCGTCGAAGCCTTTCTGCTCGGCGATCTCGATGCCGTACAGGCGTTGCACAATGGCGAACAGCCCGCCCAACACTTTGTCGATAGGGAAGTAGGCGCGCAGGGCTTCCTGGGACACGCTGTAGCGCTGCTCCCGCAGTTTTTCGCCGTAGAAACCGCTGTCCCAGCTTTGCAGGTCGGCGCAGCCTTGCTCGGCGGCGTACGCCTTGAGCTGTTGCAGGTCCTGGGCGGCAAACGGCTTGCTGCGCTTGGCCAGGTCACGCAGGAAACTCAGCACCTGGTCACTGGACTCGGCCATCTTGGTGGCCAGGCTCAGCTCAGAGAAAGAGGCATAACCCAGCAGTTGGGCCAGCTCCTGACGCAGGTCGAGGATCTGCTCCATCACCGGGCCGTTATCGTTCTGACCGGCATTCGGGCCCTGGTCCGACGCACGGGTGCAGTAGGCGGCGTAGACTTCTTCACGCAGGGCGCGATCCTGAGCGTAGGTCATCACCGCATAGTAGCTGGGGAATTCCAGGGTGATCAGCCAGCCATCGAGGCCCTTGGCCTGGGCGGCGGCGGCCATTTGCGCCTTGGCCGAGTCGGTCAAGCCGGCGAGGGTGGCTTCATCGGTAACGTGCTTGGTCCAGGCTTGAGTGGCGTCCAGCAACTGGTTGGAGAATTTGCTGCCCAGCTCCGACAGCTTGCTCTGCACTTCGGCGTAGCGTTTTTGTTGCTCTGCGGGTAAATCGATACCCGACAGGCGGAAGTCGCGCAGGGAGTGTTCCAGAATGGTTTTTTGCGCCACGTCGAAGCCGGCGGCCTCCGGGCTGTTGGCCAAGGCTTCGAAAGCCTGGAACAGTGCGCGGTTCTGACCCATCTCGGTGGAGTAGGCGCTCAACGCAGGCAAGCACGCCTCGTAGGCTTCGCGCAGTTCGGCGCTGTTGCACACGGCATTGAGGTGGCTGACCGGGCTCCAGGCGGCGCCCAGGCGGTCGTTCAGTTCGTCCATCGCCAGGATCAGCCCGGCCCATGTCGGATTTTTACCCTGGCTTTGCAGGATGCCTTCGATGGCAACACGGTTGTCGGCGAGGATCTGTTCGATGGCCGGCTGCACGTGCTCGGCACGGATCGCCGAGAACGGCGGCAGGTCGTAGGACTGCAGAAGGGGGTTGTTCGCGCTCACGGTTGGCACCTTGGCTGAAGAAACGGATAAGACAAAGATGGGGCCATCTTAATTACAATCAATGCCCACCGCAGCTATCAGCAAAAGAGAGAGAGGCTATCGTGACCCTTCGCACCTATCAGAATCACACGCCAACCCTGGGCACCGGGGCGTTTGTCGATATTTCGGCGGTGGTGATCGGCGATGTCGAAATCGGCACCGACAGCTCAGTGTGGCCGCTGACCGTCATCCGCGGCGACATGCACCACATCCGCATCGGCGCACGAACCAGCGTGCAGGACGGATGCGTGTTGCACATCACCCACGCCGGGCCCTTCAACCCGGACGGCTTCCCACTGCTGATCGGCGATGACGTGACCATCGCCCATAAAGTCATGCTGCACGGCTGCAGCGTAGGCAACCGCGTGTTGATCGGCATGGGCAGCATCGTGATGGATGGCGCCGTGGTGGAAGACGACGTGATCATCGGCGCCGGCAGCCTGGTGCCGCCGGGCAAGAAACTCGACAGCGGCTTTTTGTATGTGGGAAGCCCGGTTAAACAAATCCGCGCGCTGACTGACAAGGAGCGCGCCTTTTTCACCTACAGCGCCGCGAACTACGTGAAGCTCAAAGACCTGCACCTGGCCGAAGGATTCAATCAATGACCCTGCATTACTCCACCGTGCTGTTCGACCTGGATGGCACCCTGACCGACCCGCGTGAAGGCATCACCCGCTCGATCCAATACGCCCTCGCCAAGCTCGGTATCGACGAGCCGGACCTGACCCAGCTGGAACACTTCATCGGCCCGCCGTTGCTGCAAGCGTTCATGCAGTTCTACGGGTTCGATGAAGCCAAGGCATGGGAAGCGGTGAACTTCTACCGCGAGCGCTTCAAGGTCACCGGCCTGTATGAAAACCGTGTGTTCGACGGCGTGATGCCGCTGTTGGAAGAATTGAACAGCCAGGGTCGCCAGCTGTACGTGGCGACCTCCAAACCGTGGGAATTCGCCCGCGAGATCGCCCGGCATTTCGACTTTGCCAAACACTTCAAGGTGATCTACGGCAGCGAACTGGACGGTACACGCACCAACAAAGTCGAGCTGATCGCCCATTTGATGCGTGAAGAAGGCCTGGACCCGGCCACCACCTTGATGATTGGTGACCGCAAGCACGACCTGATCGGTGCGCGTAGCAACGGGCTGGATTCGGCGGCGGTAGGCTATGGGTTTGGCAGTTTTGAAGAGTTGAATGCCGAGGCGCCGACTTGGCATTTTGAAACCCTGGATCAGATGCATCAGGCGTTTATGCAGCGCCCTTGAGATGGCTATCGCAGGCAAGCCAACTCCCACATTTTGACCGTGCTCGACGATCCAATGTGGGAGCTGGCTTGCCTGCGATGGGGCCCTATCGGCCACTGACTTCCAACTGTTTCAACGCCGCCTTACGCTGTCCCACCGACAACCCACCCATCTTCTCTACCGCCGCAAAAAACCTCACCCAATCCCCACCTTCCTGCCGAAACAACGCCGCAAACGCCGGCACCCACTGGTCGTACAGCCCAAACGGCAACAACCGTGCGTTGTTCATCGGCTGATTGACCCACACGTCATAGCGCTTGTCGCCCCCCCACTGGCTGTCGCGCATCCGTCGGTACTCACTGCGCAAGCGTTCGAATTCCGCCGCCTTGGCCTGGCGCATCACGTCCGCCGCCAAGGGCTGCGCGTACAGCGTTTCCAAGCGTTTGCGGGTGTCGAGGACCAGCCGGATAAATTGATCACGCTGCCTCAACGCTGCGTCACCGACAGGCGCCAAGCCTCGGGCCGCACGCCATTGACGGGTGCCTTCCTGCTCGACGAAATTGGCGTAGGACTCGTTGAACTCGGTGTCGTCCTTTACATAGAAACGCTGGTGCGCCAGCTCATGGAAGATCAACGTGGCCAGTCGCTCGTCACCCCAGTTCATCATCGAGCTCATGATCGGGTCATCGAACCAACCCAGGGTGGAATAGGCCTCGACGCCACTGACCGACACGTCCATGCCCCGTTGTTGCAACAGCGCCGCTTCGCCACGCGCCGCACCTTGGTTGTAGTAGCCGCGATAAGCCACACAACCGGCGATGGGGAAGCAATGGGTTTCAGGCGACAGAGAAAATTCCGATGTGGCGAAGACATTCCAGACGACATAGGGTCGACCGATGTCGGCGTACAGCCGGTAACTCCGGTTGTCAGGCAGGTGCAGGTGTTCGCTGGCAAAGGTCCGCGCCTTCTGCGCTTGCACCAGGTGATCGCGCAAGACCTGTGGCCGTGACGGGTCTGCGATGACCTCGGAAACCGGCTCCCGGGCCCGCAATAATTGCCACTGGCCGCTGGCTAATTGGCTGTAGTAACTCACGCTGGAACAGCCGCTGAGCAGTACAACCATCAACCCTGGAAGAAAACGCCTGACCATGCCCCGATGACTCCTGGGTAAATTGCCCGCCAGACTAGCCTGCCTGTGTGGGATTTTTCCATGGCGTGGCGTGTTTATACTGATAGAGAGTCCGCTCCATCCCTTCCACCGCCTGAGTGCCCGCCATGCGCCAGCTATTGTTTTGCATCACCGCCCTGTTTCTCAGCGCCTGCGCTTCAACCCCGATTCCACCGGTTGACCCGCATCAGGCCTGGGTCGACTTCACCACGCCGACACCGGGCGCCAAACTGGTGATGGCCCAGCGCCTGGACGGCAAGAGCCTCAACGACGGGCGTTTCTTTCAGGTGCCACCCGGCAGCCATGAGCTAATGGTGCGGTTTGATTTTGAAGTCCCCACGGGCGGCAGCTTCGGCGGTTTTGGGCAAACAACTGACCGTACCTGCTTCATGACTTTGCAGTACGACAACTTCCAGGCTGGCCAGCGCTATGTGTTGGAAGGGCGGTCGCTGGCCTACACGCCCAATATTCGGCTGTACAACACAGCTCGTCAGTTGTTGGCCGAGGAACGCAGTGTGAACTGCATCTGATCAGTCGTTGTTTCTCTGATAGATGATGCGCTTGGTGCCGTTTTCACAGGAGCCGACAATCATGGCGCTGTCGTGATTCTTGGCCTCTTCGGCAGTGATGATCTCCAAGGTGTAAGACGGAATCGCCTTGGCCTGGATCTTCACTTCGATCTCTTTCCTGAGCTCTTCACAATCTTTTGGCGCGGCCACAGCCGAAGTGGCCAACGCACCGCAAATGATCGCCAAGGCAAAACGTTTCATGTGTGAAGCTCCCTGAATGCATGCGCACGGGTGTGCGCCTAGGCTGCATAGCCTATAGGACCACATCTAGGAAACACGAGTTCTGATTTAACGCAGAACTAAATGAATGTGGGAGGGGCAAGCCCCTTCCCACATTGGATCTGCTGCGTTAGTTGACCAGCGTGGCATCCAGGCTGATTTTCGCATTCAGCACCTTGGACACCGGGCACCCTTCCTTGGCCTTTTTGCTCAGCTCATCGAATTGCGCCTGGCTGGCGCCCGGAATCTTGGCTTTCAGAATCAGGTGTACGGCGGTGATCGCAAAGCCACCGTCTACTTGGTCCAGAGTGACTTCCGCCTGGGTGTCGATGCTGTCGGCCTTGAGGCCGGCGTCGCCGAGAATCATGGAAAACGCCATGGAGAAACAGCCGGCATGAGCAGCACCGATCAGTTCTTCGGGGTTGGTGCCTCTACCGCCTTCGAAGCGTGCCTTGAAGCCGTAAGGCGCGTCGCGCAGCACGCCGGTTTCGGTCGAGATGGACCCCAGACCGGTCTTCAAGTCGCCTTCCCAGTGAGCCGATGCTTTTTTCTTGATACTCATAGCTATCTCCTCGAACGGTGGTTTTGCGTCAGTTGGAGTTCTGAGGATAGAAGCTTTGGCAAAGTTCATCTTGTCAGAGAAACCTAGTGCTCCAGTAGGAAATTTTACGATCGCCTATTGAATCTCGGGTATATGCCCTCATTGCATGAAGCATGCACATGAAGCGGCAGGTTTTGGTTCGTCTATAAGCCTGCGCACCCAATGGAGAAGCAGGCTTATGAAATCGCTGTCCGACGTAAAGTTCTCGACCCTCGACCTCGTGCCCGTGCGCGCCAATGGCAGCCCGGCGCAATCGTTGCGCAATTCCCTGGACCTGGCCCAGCACGTGGAAAAGTTCGGCTACCACCGTTTCTGGGTGGCGGAACACCACAACATGGACGGCATCGCCAGCTCGGCCACTTCGGTGTTGCTGGGCTACCTGGCTGGCGGCACCTCGACCATCCGCGTCGGCTCCGGCGGCGTGATGCTGCCCAACCACGCGCCCCTGGTGATCGCCGAACAGTTCGGTACCCTGGAAAGCCTCTACCCCGGCCGTATCGACCTGGGCCTGGGCCGCGCCCCCGGTTCAGACCAGATGACGGCCCGCGCCCTGCGCCGTGAACGCTCCGGCAGCGCCGACGACTTCCCGGAAGACGTGGCCGAACTGATGGCCTACCTCGGTCCGCGCACGCCCGACCAACGGGTGATCGCGGTCCCAGGCACCGGCACCAACGTACCGGTGTGGCTACTCGGTTCCAGCCTGTTCAGTGCACAACTTGCGGGGGAGCGAGGCTTGCCCTACGCCTTCGCCTCCCATTTCGCTCCGCGCCTGATGCATGAGGCGATTCGCGTGTATCGCAATCACTTCAAGCCTTCAGCCGTGCTGGATAAGCCCTACGTCATGCTTGGCATTCCGCTGGTAGCCGCCGATACCGACGAGCAGGCTGATTACCTGGCCACTTCGGTCTACCAACGTATCCTCGCGCTGATGCGCGGCCAAAGCCTGGTGCAGCGCCCGCCCGTAAAAACCATGGACGGCCTGTGGCTGCCCCATGAAAAAGACGCGGTCGGCAGCTTCCTCGGCCTGGCGATGGTGGGCAGCCCGGCGAAGATCCGCGCCAAACTGGAGGTGTTGATCGAGCAGACCGGCGCCGATGAGCTGATCTTTACCTGTGACCTGTACGAGCACGCCGACCGGATTCATTCCTACGAACTTCTTGCGCAGTTGATGAAGGGCTAAAACCCATAGGCGAAAAAAACCGACGCACTCGCGTCGGTTTTTTATGTCTGGAACACGGGATTAACCGCGCTTGTAGACGATTTCCTTGGTGCCGCCGCCGCAGGTGCCGACTACCGAGCCACCGGCCGAAGCGCCTTTATCCACGATTTCCAGGGAGTAGTGCGGTACGCCTTTAGCGTCGATTTTCGCTGCGATCTCGCTTTTCAGCTCTCCGCAGTCCTTCGCCGCCATCGCTGTGCCCGCAATGCTCAACAAACCTACCGCTAACAAGAACTTCTTCATCCGTTACTTTCCTTGCGCTGATCGAAAAGAGCGTGCCGACGCTTATGGCATCGGCCCCCAAAGGTTGTAGCGCAGGTTATGGCAATCGGCCAGTCAGCAAAGTTCAACTGTCGCGCTTAACTGCTGGCAATTCGGAATCCCACCTTGAGCGTGACCTGGAAGTGCGCGGCCTTGCCGTCCTTGATGTGGCCACGGGTTTCGGTCACTTCGAACCACTCCAGGTGCTTGATGCTCTTGTTGGCCTCGGCCAGCGCATTATTGATGGCGTCTTCGATGCTGGTGGTCGAGGAGCCAACCAGTTCGACTTTCTTGTAGGTGTGATGATCAGACATGACGTTTCTCCTGAGGACTTTAATCAGCGTAGCAGTCAATGTTCGTACTGCTTCTGGCGACCGTTCCTAAGTGAAAGTTCAGATTTACTGCACTTTCTGAAACCGGTGCAGTCGGTATCTACACATGCCACTCAATCACTTCAGGAGAGTCCAAATGGCCAACACTTCTTTACGCAAAGCGTCGCTGGAAAGCATGGAAGCCGAGATTTCGAGCCTGCTCAAGTCTCTGGAAAGCCTCAAGGACGACGCATCTGACGAGTCGCGCAAGACCCTGAAGGCCCTGAAAAGCAACGCCGAGAATGCCCTCAAGCACTCCCGCCACCTGATCAGCGATGCCTACGAAGAAAGCAAAGTCAAAATCCGCGAAACCGGTGCTGCGACCCGGGATTACGCACAAGAGCATCCATGGACTACAGCCGGTGTCGCCGTTGGCGCACTGGGCCTGATAGCCGCTTACCTGCTGTGCAAACGCCGTGACTAAACCGGCTGGCGCAAAAGCTCTGCCTTGAGCCACTGCGCCAACCGACCAGCGCGCCCGTCTGCGGCGCGCTTGGGTAGCCACAACGCCAGGTGCGCCGGGGTTTCACTGAAACCCCAGGGCGCCACCAGGCGACCCGCGCGCAGGTCCTCTGCCACCAGCGGCTCTGGCGCGATCGCCACTCCCAGACCCGCCACCGCCGCCTCCAGCAAGTAATACAAATGCTCAAACCCTTGGCCGTGTTTCAACGCGCCAGGCTCGATGCCGTATTGCCGCGCCCAACTGGGCCAGGCTTGCGGACGCGATGTGGTATGCAACAAAGCTTCGCCACACAGGGCTTGCGGCGGCGCCTGGTGCAGGCGTTCGTAACCGGCAAAACGCGGGCTCATCACCGGGCCGATACGTTCGCTCGCCAGCTCGTACACCTGCATATCCGCAGGCCAGGGCGGTTCAGCGAACACCAGCAGAGCATCCAGGCCAGGGCGCCGCGGGTCGAGGTCGCCGTCACCGGCCGACAGGTGCAGGCGCAGGTCTGGCAAGTCGGCGTTCAAGCGGCCCAGGCGCGGGATCAACCAGCGCGCCAGCAAGCTCCCCGAGCAGCCGAGCACGAAGGGCGCGTCAGCGCTGGCCTGGGTCAGCTCGGCACACACGTCCCTTAAACGTTCGAACGCTTCAGCACTGGCATCCCGTAGTCGAACGCCGGCATCTGTGAGTTTAAGGCCGCGCCCGTCTTTGGCGAACAAACTGACACCCAAGTGTTCTTCCAACACCTTCAGCTGGCGGCTGACGGCGCCGTGAGTCACGTGAAGTTGCTCGGCAGCCTGACTGACGCTGTTGAGGCGGGCAGTAGCTTCAAATGCACGCAGGGCGTTGAGGGGCGGAAGGTCTCGACTCATCTGTGAGTTTTCCTGACATGTTGCGGCGATCTTATCGGTTTTCAGCGTAGAGCGTGAAGGGTAGAGTGGCCCTCATTGTTTCCTACACCCATTCTTTCCTGGAGCGTCCCATGACTCAGTCCCAGACCGATCTACGCAACGGCCCAGACGCCAACGGCCTGTTCGGCGCGTTCGGCGGCCGTTACGTCGCTGAAACCCTGATGCCGTTGATCCTCGACCTGGCCCGTGAGTACGAAGCGGCCAAGATCGATCCGGCCTTCAATGAAGAACTGGCCTACTTCCAACGCGACTACGTCGGCCGCCCAAGCCCGCTGTATTTCGCCGAGCGCCTGACCGAGTTCTGCGGTGGCGCCAAGATCTACCTCAAGCGCGAAGAGCTGAACCACACCGGCGCGCACAAGATCAACAACTGCATCGGCCAGATCCTGCTGGCACGGCGCATGGGTAAAAAACGCATCATCGCCGAGACCGGCGCCGGCATGCACGGCGTGGCCACTGCCACCGTGGCGGCACGCTTCGGCCTGCAATGCGTGATCTACATGGGCACCACCGACATCGAGCGCCAGCAGGCCAACGTGTTCCGCATGAAGCTGTTGGGCGCCGAAGTGATCCCCGTGGTCGCCGGCACCGGCACGCTAAAGGACGCGATGAACGAAGCCCTGCGTGACTGGGTGACCAACGTCGACAGCACCTTCTACCTGATCGGCACCGTGGCCGGCCCGCATCCGTACCCAGCCATGGTGCGCGACTTCCAGGCCGTGATCGGCAAGGAAACCCGCGACCAGTTGCAAGCCCAAGAGGGCCGCCTGCCGGACAGCCTGGTGGCGTGCATCGGCGGTGGCTCCAATGCCATGGGCCTGTTCCACCCGTTCCTGGACGACACCAGCGTCGAGATCATCGGTGTCGAAGCGGCCGGCCACGGCATCGAGACCGGCAAGCACGCCGCCAGCCTCAACGGTGGCGTACCGGGTGTGCTGCACGGCAACCGCACTTTCCTGCTGCAGGACGACGATGGCCAGATCATCGACGCCCACTCGATTTCCGCCGGCCTCGACTACCCGGGCATTGGCCCTGAGCACGCCTGGTTGCACGATATCGGCCGCGTCCAATACACCTCCGTGACCGACGACGAAGCGTTGGATGCCTTCCACAAATGCTGCCGCCTGGAAGGGATTATTCCTGCACTGGAAAGCGCCCACGCCCTGGCCGAAGTGTTCAAACGCGCACCGACCTTGCCGAAGGATCACCTGATGGTGGTCAACCTGTCGGGCCGTGGCGACAAAGACATGCAAACCGTGATGTTCCACATGGAACACTCCCAACAAGAGCAGTCTCAACAAGAACAATCCAAGCAGGAGAAACACTGATGAGCCGCCTGCAAACCCGCTTCGCACAGCTTAAAGAACATAACCGCGCCGCTCTGGTGACCTTCATCACCGCCGGCGACCCGGGCTACGACACCTCGCTGGCGATCCTCAAGGGCTTGCCTGCCGCCGGCGCCGATGTGATCGAGCTGGGCATGCCTTTCACCGACCCGATGGCCGACGGCCCGGCCATTCAACTGGCCAACATCCGCGCGTTGACCGCCAAGCAGAACCTGGCGAAAACCCTGCAAATGGTTCGTGAGTTCCGCAAAGACAACAACGACACGCCACTGGTGTTGATGGGCTACTTCAACCCGATCCACAAATACGGCGTGCCGCAGTTCATCGCCGACGCCAAGGCAGCCGGTGTTGACGGCCTGATCGTGGTCGACATGCCGCCCGAGCATAACGCCGAGCTGTGCGACCCGGCCCAGGCAGCAGGCATCGACTTTATCCGCCTGACCACGCCAACCACCGACGACGTGCGCCTGCCGACCGTGCTCAACGGCAGCTCCGGCTTTGTGTACTACGTGTCGGTGGCGGGTGTGACCGGTGCCGGTGCCGCGACCCTGGAACACGTCGAGGAAGCCGTGACCCGCCTGCGCCGCCATACCGATCTACCGATCAGCATCGGCTTCGGTATCCGCACGCCAGAACAGGCCGCGGCCATCGCACGCCTGGCCGATGGTGTGGTGGTGGGTTCGGCATTGATCGACCACATCGCCACTGCCAAAAATGATCAGCAGGCAATTGATGGCGTATTGAGCCTGTGCGCAGCGCTGTCGGAAGGTGTTCGCAGCGCCCGTAAGTAAACGCCGTGTAGCGGTGGGTAAAGTTCCTGATACAGAGGAATCATACGGGCGAATCAGTACCTAAACTGACAAGACCAAGGGATTTCGAACCCGGTTCGAAATCCCTTTTTTGTGCGTGCAGTACTGAGGAATACCCCCATGAAAATGCCTAAACGCTTGATCGCTGGTCTCGCCGTGCTGATGCTCGGCGCGAGTGCCCTGGCGCAGGCCGCGCCCTACGATGAGCGTGGCGGTCCCGGCCCCGACCGAGGCGGCCCGCAAGGTCAGCATGAGCAACGCGGTGATGACCATCGAGGCCCGCAGAACAACCACCGTGGTGGCCCACCGGAAGACTTCGGCCCGGTGCGCCAGGTGATCCGGGATAACCACAACGACTTCCGCCGTGGCGCACCGCCGCCGCCCGGCGTGCGTCTGGTGCGCGGCCAGCCGCTGCCGCGCAACTACTACGGTGAGCGCTTGGACAACCGAGCCCTGGCCCACCTGCCGCAATACCCTGGATATGAATGGCGTCGCTCCGGTGGCGACATCGTATTGATCGCCATCGGCACCAGCATCGTCTATCAGATCCTGGATGGCGCGCTGTACTAAAAGTGGGGGGCGCCGTTGTGGCGAGGGAATAAGCGCCCTCGCCACAGGGTTTACCTAAAGCTCTATGCGCTCGACTTTGCCTACCAGCAATACGTAGGACAACGCCCCAAGCAACGCCAGCACCGCGATGTAAGTGATCGCCGGCGCAAACGAATCGCCACTGGCCAGAAAGCCAATCACAATCGGCGTGGCAATCGCCGACAAGTTACCGATGAAATTGAATACGCCACCGGTCAAACCCAACAGCCGTGCCGGTGCCAGGGTCGACACCAGCGACCAGGTAATCGACGCCAACCCATTGCCAAAGAACGCCACCGCCAGGAACGCAATCACCCACGCTGTCGAGTCCACATAGTTGGCGCCGATGATTGCCGTGGAAATCAGCAACCCGCCGATGATCGGCAACTTGCGCGCAAAACCCACCGACGCGCCGCGGCGAATCAGCCAGTCGGAAAAGATCCCCGAGCACAGCACGCCGACGAACGCCGCCAGGAAGGGCAGCGATGCGAGCAAGCCCGACTTGATGAAGTCCATGCCGCGATATTTCACCAGGTAGGTCGGGAACCACGTCAGGAAAAACCACAGCGTGGAGTTCAGGCAGAACTGGCCCAGGTAGATGCCCCAGAGTTTGCGCTTGCTCAGCACGATGCCCAGGTCGACCCAACTGAATGGCGCCTTGGCGGTTTTTTCCTGCATGTCCACCAACCCGCCACCTTCACGGATCAGGTCGATTTCAGCTGCGTTCGCGCCTTTGAAATCCTTCGGCTCGCGATACACCGCGTACCAGATCACCGCCCACAAGATCCCCACGCCACCGGTGGCCACAAACACCATATGCCAGCCAAATGCATGCTGCAGCCAGGCCAGTACCGGCGTGAGAAACGCCAGACCGACAAACTGCCCGGAGGTGTAGACGCCAATCGCCGTCGCGCGCTCACGCTCGGGAAACCAAGTGGTGACCACGCGGCTGTTGATCGGATAGGCCGGAGCCTCCAAAGCACCCACCGCCATACGCAGCACGAACAGCGCGATAAAACTGGCGGCAAAGCCGAGCATTACCGTGGCGACGGACCATAGCAGCAGGGCGGCCGTGTAGAGAATGCGCGGCGGCACGCGGTCCACCAGCCAGCCACCAGGGATCTGCATGGCGGCGTAGGTCCAGCCGAAAGCGGAAAAAATCAGCCCGACATGCACCGGGTCGATACCCAGCTCACTGGTCAGGGCAGGGGCGGCAATCGACAGGTTGCTGCGGTCGAGGTAGTTGATCACCACGGTGATGAATAACAAAACCATGATGAAGTAGCGCTTTCGGGTAGGCGTGACTAAAGAAGCCTGCCCGGTGAAGGATTCAGGGTGCATGGGGGGTTGCCTCTTCTTATGTTTATTGAGGACCGAATGGATCTGACTGAAGAAGCCGAATCAAACTGTGGGAGCTGGCTTGCCTGCGATAGCGGTGTATCCGTGCCAGATGTGCACACTGGCCCACCGCTATCGCAGGCAAGCCAGCTCCCACAGTTTTAACCGCATTTCTTCAGTAGGAAATCACCACTCGGCGAAGCTGCCGTCGGCATGGCGCCAGATCGGGTTGCGCCAGCGATGGCCGATGGCCGCGCGTTCGATCACATATTCCTCGTTGATCTCGATACCCAGGCCCGGCCCATTAGGGATTTTCACGAAACCCTGGTCATAGTCGAACACGCCCGGATCGCGCACGTAGTCGAGTAGGTCGTTGCTCTCGTTGTAGTGAATGCCCAGGCTCTGCTCCTGGATAAACGCGTTGTAGCAAGCAGCGTCCAATTGCAAGCAGGCCGCCAGGGCAATCGGGCCCAGCGGGCAATGGAGGGCCAGGGCCACATCGTAGGCTTCGGCCATGTTGGCGATCTTGCGGGTTTCTGTGATGCCGCCCGCGTGGGAAGCATCCGGCTGGATGATGTCGACATAGCCTTCGCTGAGCACGCGCTTGAAGTCCCAACGCGAGAACAGGCGCTCGCCCAGGGCAATCGGCGTACTGGTGAGCGGCGCCAGCTCTTTCAATGCTTCGTAGTTTTCACTGAGCACCGGCTCTTCGATGAACATCAGTTTGTACGGGTCCAGTTCCTTCATCAGCACTTTGGCCATGGGCTTGTGCACACGACCATGGAAGTCGACGCCGATACCGACGTTGGGGCCGACCGCATCACGCACGGCGGCGACATTGGCCAGGGCCAGGTCGACTTTTTCGAAGCTGTCGACGAACTGCAGTTCTTCAGTGCCGTTCATCTTCACGGCAGTGAAGCCGCGGGCCACGGCCTCTTTGGCGGCACGGGCGGTGTCGGCGGGGCGATCGCCGCCAATCCAGGAATACACGCGGATCTTGTCACGCACTTGGCCACCGAGCAGATCACTGACCGACACGCCGAGGGCCTTACCCTTGATGTCCCACAGCGCCTGGTCGATGCCGGCCAGGGCGCTCATGTGCACCGCGCCGCCACGGTAGAAGCCGCCACGGTAAAGCACCGTCCAAATGTCTTCGATATTGCGTGGGTCTTTGCCGATCAGGTAGTCGGACAGTTCTTCGACGGCAGCCGCCACGGTATGGGCGCGGCCCTCAACCACGGGCTCACCCCAACCGGTCACGCCCTGGTCGGTCTCGACCTTGAGGAAGCACCAGCGCGGCGGGACGATAAAGGTCGTCAGTTTGGTAATTTTCATCTGTTATCTCTCTTATAGATGCAGCGCCTGCGGGCGCGAACTTGAAGTCAGCTCAGGGCGTTCCAGGCAGCCACATAAGCCTGGGCGCGGCTCGCTACCTGATCTGCCGTCATACCCGGTTTGAACAACCCGGAACCCAGCCCGAACCCTTTGGCGCCGGCGTCGATAAACACCTGCATGTTGTCCGGGGTGATACCGCCCACCGGCAGCAACAAGGTGCCCGCAGGTAAGACCGCCAGCCACGCCTTGATCACGGCGGGGCCCATTTGCTCAGCGGGGAACAGCTTTAATACGTCGGCACCTTCGTCCAGGGCGGCGAAGGCTTCGGTGGGCGTTGCGACGCCCGGCGACAGCAACAAACCCGCTGCCTTGGCGGCACGCAGCACCTTGGCATCGCTGTGGGGCATCACGATGACCTGGCCACCCGCGGCTTTCACCTGTTCGACCTGTGCAGGCGTCAACACCGTACCGGCACCGATCAGGCAATCGGCGGGCAGGGTGTCACGCAGGGTGCGGATGCTGGTGTAAGGGTCCGGCGAATTCAGTGGGACTTCGATCACACGAAAACCCGCTTGGTACAGCACCTGGCCGATGGCTTGGGCCTCGTCCGGGTGAATGCCGCGCAGAATGGCAATCAAACCGTTTTGCGCGAGTGCTTGCTTGAGCATGTCAGGCCTCCGATACAGGCTGAGTGAGCCCGGCCGCCACGGCCAGTTGCCACAGGCCACGCTCGGTGGCTTCCTGCGCCAGGCTGACGTGGGCAAAGCCGCAAAGGGCGAGGGCACGTTGATAACGGGCGCAGAGGGCGGCGGCGCCGACCAGGATGATGGGCTTGTATTTGGCACTGACGGGCAGGCCTGCGAGTTCATGACCGATGAGCAAGCCGGACAAGTAATCGGGCTGCTGGTCAGGGGCGAGTTCGGCAGTGAGTCCAAGGGTGCGGGCACTGAACAAGGTCGACAACACGCCGCGCTGGCCATCTTTTGACAGCGCCACCTGCACGCCACGGTCAAAGGCTTCGGCCTGGAAGTGCTCGGATACTCGTTGAGTCCGCCCAAGAAGGCTGTGCTTGCTCAGCACCGCGAACAGCTCGCCGGTCATGAAGGTGTCGAAGTGGGTGATGCAGCCTTCGACGACCTCGACCCACTTGGAATGGCTGCCCGGCAAGCCGATCAACACATCAGCGCCCAGCCCTTGCAGCACGCCCAATACCTGGGTTTCTTCGCCGCGCATCACATTGGGCAAGCCAACCTGCTCGATCACACCCGGCACGATGTGCACGTCGACCCCACGCACGCTGTGCACGCGGTGCAGCGCCTGGCCCAGGCTTGCAACGTCGACCGGCGTGTTGCGGTAGGCCGCTTCGCTCCAGCCCTGGGCGCTGCCGACCATGCCGCAGGCGATCACCGGCAGGCTTGGCTCGGCGTCGAGCCAATCGCCACACGCCGCATCGAACGCCAGCTCGAAGCCGTTGCTGCAACGCACACCGGCAATGTCCCGGGGCTCGCTGGGCAAATGCATGATGCCCCACGCCAGCGAGCGCTGTTCCAGCACCACGCCTGCCGGACCGAGTTTATAAGCACGAAGGGAACTGGTTCCCCAATCGAGCGCGATCAATTGCGCCTGCATCGCTTCACCTGAAATGAGTGGGTGCTGAAAAAAGCAGATGGGCGAATATAAACCTATGCCCGGCGATATCTCAATATATAAATATCAGTCCCACATGTTGAGCAATAACCATAAAAAATCCCGTCGCCTTTGCACAAGGGAACGGGATTCGTATCAGCTTTGATTAAAAAACAGACAAATTCAGCTCGCGCATCGCCCCCATCCAGATCGCGTAGTCGGTGTGATCTTTCAGGTCATCACCGGTTTCAGGGTGCAGGAACACCACCAGGCCATTGCGGTGCAACGCCAACCACGGCAGTACCACGCCGATGTATTCCGGCTCGAACGCCAGTTGGCAGCTCCAGTCCGGGTGCGGGCCCACAGGCCGCTCGTGCACGCGCCCCATACGCAACGGGAACAGCTTGGTCGCGTCTTCACACAGGGTGCGCGCCTGCTCGATGGTGCTGGCGTCGAAATAGATATGGGCGTGATAGCCCTTGATACGTTGCATGGCGAAATCCGTGTCCACTGTGCGCCGATCCTAGACCGCAATCGACGGCAGGGCCAGCCCGGTCAACGACTTCGCGCTGCTGGCCTGCTCCGCTACCAACCAGTCGACAAAGCGCTCGATCAACTGGCCCCGACGTTTACGTTGTGGCTGCACGACGTAATACCCGAAGCGCGACACCACCGTGTCGCTGATCGGCCGGCACAACCAGTTCTGTTGCAGCAGATCATCCACCAGGTGGCGCCAACCGATGGCTACACCCTGGCCGGCAATCGCTGCCTGGATCAACAGCGTGTAGTTGTCGAAGCGCAACTGGCCTGGGGTGGGCGTGGCAGTGATGCCCAACTCGCGAAACACACCGCTCCAGTCGAACCACTGGCTGTTGTTTTCCTGGCGCAGGTGCAGCAGGGGAGAATCCTGCAAATTCCGTACAGTCAGCGGCGTGGACTGCGCCTTGAGCCACTGCGGGCTGCATACCGGGAAAACTTCCTCATTGAACAGCCACAGGCTGTCGCCCTGTTTGAAGCGGCCATCGCCGAACAACACCGCTACGTCGATATCACTGCGCAGGGTGGCGTGGTTGCGTTCGCTGGTGACCAGGCTGACATCCACCAGCGGGTTGGCCTGATGGAAGCGGTGCAGGCGCGGCATCAGCCAGTAGGCGGCGAACGCGAAGTCGGTGGCTACTTGCAACACCTCGTGCTGACCCTGCTGGGTGATTGCGCTCAGTCCTTGGTTGATGGTCTGCAAGCCCCCCTGGGTGTGCTCGAACAACAGCGCACCCGCGTCGGTCAATTCGATGCCTCGGTAGATGCGATCAAACAAGCGAATCGCCAACTGTTCCTCGAGGCGCTTGATCTGCTGGCTGATGGCCGGCTGGGTGGTGCCCAGCTCCATCGCGGCAGCGGTAAAGCTGCGATGGCGCGCTGCGGCTTCGAAGACACGCAGCAGGTCAAGGGACAGGCCAGCGAGGGCTTCATACATAAGCTGTAGTTATCCTAGACATTGCTTTTCATGGGCTTTACCCCAATTTTCATGGGCCGCATGCTCATTCGCATAAACACTGCCTATGGAATGCCGATAGATCATGAAGCGCAAGAACATTCTTTTCATCATGGCCGATCAAATGGCTGCGCCGATGCTGCCGTTCTACGGACCTTCCCCGATCAAACTACCGAACCTGAGCCGCCTCGCCGCCCAGGGCGTAGTGTTCGACGCTGCCTATTGCAACAGCCCCTTGTGCGCGCCGTCGCGCTTCACGCTGGTCAGCGGCCAGTTGCCGAGCAAGATCGGCGCCTACGACAACGCGGCGGATTTCCCTGCCGATGTGCCGACCTATGCCCACTACCTGCGCCGCCTCGGCTATCGCACAGCGCTGTCAGGCAAGATGCACTTTTGCGGCCCCGATCAGTTGCACGGCTACGAAGAGCGCCTGACCAGCGACATCTACCCCGCCGACTATGGCTGGGCCGTGAACTGGGATGAACCGGACGTGCGTCCCACCTGGTACCACAACATGTCGTCGGTGCTGCAAGCCGGCCCGTGTGTACGCACCAACCAGCTGGATTTCGACGAAGAGGTGGTGTTCAAA
The DNA here is from genome assembly GCF_059421065.1 of Pseudomonas sp. GW821-FHT03A09. Lineage (NCBI taxonomy): Bacteria > Pseudomonadati > Pseudomonadota > Gammaproteobacteria > Pseudomonadales > Pseudomonadaceae > Pseudomonas > Pseudomonas sp. GW821-FHT03A09. The sequence continues at coordinate 85,687 of NZ_JBWKUX010000001.1, forward strand.
GCCCAGCAGTATCTGTTCGACCATATCCGTGAAGACGGCGACCAGCCGTTCTGCCTGACCGTATCGATGACCCATCCCCACGACCCGTACACCATTCCCAAGCCATTCTGGGATCTGTACGACGACAGCGACATCCCATTGCCTACGACGCCGCCTCAGGCTGATCTCGACCCGCACTCACAGCGCCTGCTCAAGGTCTACGACCTCTGGGGCAAGCCATTGCCTGTGGATAAGATTCGCGATGCGCGGCGCGCCTACTTTGGTGCGTGCAGCTACATCGACAGCAACGTCGGCAAGCTTCTGCAAACCCTGGAAGACACCGGCCTGGCCGACGACACGATCATCATCTTCTCCGGCGACCACGGCGACATGCTCGGCGAACGCGGCCTCTGGTACAAAATGCACTGGTTTGAAATGGCCGCCCGGGTGCCGCTGCTGGTGAATGCGCCGGGGCAATTCGCGGCGGGCCGCGTGTCTCAAGCCGTGTCCACCGCCGACCTGTTGCCTACCCTGGTGGAGCTGGCCGGCGGCGAGCTGGACCCGCGCCTGCCGCTGGACGGCCGCTCACTGCTCCCGCACCTGCAAGGGCAGGGCGGGCATGATGAAGTGTTTGGCGAGTACATGGCAGAAGGCACTGTCAGCCCGCTGATGATGATTCGCCGTGGCGCCTACAAATTCATCTACAGCGAAGACGACCCTTGCCTACTGTTCGATGTACACAACGACCCACGGGAGCAGGAAGACCTCAGCCAGTCGCCGCACCATCAGGCGTTGTTTGCAGCTTTCCTGGACGAGGCTCGGGCCAAATGGGACATCCCGGCGATCCACCAACAGGTGCTCGCCAGCCAACGCCGCCGTCGCCTAGTGTTTGAGGCGCTGACCGAGGGCAAGCTGAAGAGCTGGGACCACCAGCCACTGGTGGACGCCAGTCAGCAATACATGCGCAACCATATCGACCTCGACGACCTGGAGCGCAAGGCACGTTATCCACAACCCTGCCAAAACCAATAAATAGACAGAGGGAAGGCCATGCAAAAGTTAACTGTGATGCTGGGGCTCCTGGCGCTGGGAAGCGCCAATGTTTACGCAGACGCCAGTTGTGAAACGGTAAAGATGGCCGATCCAGGCTGGAGCGATATCGCGGCCACCAATGCCATCACCGGTTTTCTGCTGACGGGCATGGGCTACAAACCCAAGGTCGACACCCTGGCCGTGCCGATCACTTTTGGCGGGCTCAAGGACGGTCAAGTGGATGTGTTCCTGGGTAACTGGATGCCGGCGCAACAGGGTTTCTATGACAAGTTCGTGGCCAATGGCGATGTGGTGCAACTGGCGAAGAACCTCGACGGCACCGAGTTCACCCTCGCCGTGCCGGACTATGTGTGGGACGCCGGGGTGCATGACTTTGCCGACCTGAGTAAATTCGCCGACAAGTTCGACAAGAAGATCTACGGCATCGGCTCCGGCGCGCCGGCAAATATCTCGTTGCAGGAAATCATCAAGAAGAACGACTTTGATCTCGGCCAGTGGAAGCTGATTGAGTCCAGCGAGCAGGCGATGCTTGCCGAGGTGTCGCGCTCGGTGAAGAAACAGAAATTCGTCACCTTTCTTGGCTGGACACCGCACCCGATGAACGTGCAGTTGAAAATGCATTACCTCAAGGGCGGCGAGAAATACTTTGGCGACACCGGCAGTGTGTATACCTTGACCCGAAAGGGTTATGCGCAGGCCTGCCCGAACGTCGGGAAGCTGCTGACCAATCTCGGCTTCACCCAGGAAATGGAGAACAGCATCATGGCCGAGGTGGCCAACAACAAGGTCAGCAATGCCGATGCGGCGAAGGCGTGGATCAAGGCCAATCCGGCCGTGCTCGACAAGTGGCTGGACGGCGTGAAGACCCTGGACGGCCAAGACGCATTGCCCGCCGTAAAAGCCAAACTCTAAAGGCCTCAGCCGCCCCCTGTGGGAGCTGGCTTGCCTGCGATAGCATCACCGCCGGTGTTCCTGTAACACCGAGGTGCCAGCATCGCAGGCAAGCCAGCTCCCACAGGGGATTGCGTGTACTGATACCCTGGCTCACACCTTTTCCTACCCGAGTCCGCGATGCCCCGGCCCAACCGCCATACACTTTTCCCCTTCCTCAGTTGGCTCCCGCGCCAGACCCGCGTCAGCGTGGGTCGAGACGCAATTGTCGGCCTCAGTGGCGCGGTACTCGCACTGCCTCAATCGATTGCCTACGCGCTAATCGCCGGACTCCCACCGGAATACGGTCTGTATGCGGCCATCGTCCCGGTGCTGATCGCGTGCCTCTGGGGTTCGTCCTGGCACCTGATCTGCGGCCCGACGGCAGCGATTTCCATCGTGCTGTACGCCAGCATCAGCCCCTTGGCGGTACCAGGCTCCCAGGACTACATCACCTTGATCCTGTTGCTGACCTTCCTGGCCGGCGTTTTCCAGTGGCTGCTGGGCATGCTGCGCTTCGGCGCGCTGGTGAACTTTGTCTCCCATTCAGTGGTGCTGGGTTTCACCCTGGGCGCCGCCGTGGTGATTGCCCTGGGCCAGTTGCCCAATCTGCTGGGCCTGGATTTGCCGAGTCAGGCCACGGCGATCAAGAGCTTGCTGGCGCTGGTGGAGCATGGCGGGGAATGGGACCACGCCTCCCTCGCGCTCGGGCTTGGCACATTGCTGTTGGGTGCACTGCTCAAATATTGGGTGCCACGCTGGCCGACATTGTTGATTGCCCTGGCGTTGGGCAGCCTGACGACTTGGCTGTGGCCGGCGATGTTCGGGCACGTCGCGCTGGTCAGTTCATTTGTCGGCAAGTTACCGCCATTCAGCCCGCTGCCGATGGACTTGGACCTGCTTCTGCGCCTGCTGCCCAGTGCTGTAGCAGTGGGCATGCTGGGGCTGGTGACCAGCCTGTCGATTGCCCGCTCGCTGTCGGCCCGTTCGCAGCAACTGCTCGACGCCAACCAGGAAGTCCGCGCCCAGGGGTTATCCAACATCGTTGGCGGATTTTTCTCGGGGTACTTGTCGGCCGGTTCCTTTACCCGCTCCGGTCTCAGCTATGACGCCGGGGCATGCTCGCCATTGGCAGGGATGTTTTCCGCCCTCTGGGTGGCGCTGTTCGCCTTGTTTGGCGCGGCGTTGATCGCGCACATTCCAATCCCGAGCATGGCGGCGAGCATTCTGCTGATTTGCTGGGGCCTGGTGGACCATCGAGGCATTCGCGCGTTGTTCCGAGTGAGCCGCGCCGAGTTTGTAGTGATGAGCCTGACCTGCATTGCCACCTTGCTGCTGGAGCTGCAAACAGCGATTTACGCCGGGGTGTTGGCGTCGCTGTTTTTCTACCTCAAGCGCACCTCACAACCGCGGGTTCAACAGTGGCGTGACGGCGACGACGATGTGCTGCGGGTCGGCGGCTCGATCTTCTTCGGCGCCAGCCATTACCTGCAAGTGCGCCTGCAAAGCCTGCACGGCCAGCGGGTGGTCATCGAGGCACAGCAGATCAACTTTATCGACTATTCCGGAGTGGAGATGCTGCATCAGGAAGCGCGACGATTGCGGGGCTTGGGGCGCAGTTTGACCCTGCGCCGTGCCCGGCCGCAGGTGGTGGATGAGTTGAAGAAGCTGGAAGGGGCCGACAACTGTCCCCTCCACTTCGAAGACTGAACGCAGTTAAAAATGTGGGAGGGGGCTTGCCCCCGATGGCAGCGTGTCAGCCAAGAATTACTTAGCTGAACCACCACTATCGGGGGCAAGCCCCCTCCCATATTGACGGTGCCCACATTAGATTGGAGCTAGATGAGTTGGCGGCGTAGTTCTGCGAGCACCGGTGCCGAATCCGGGCGCACACCGCGCCACAGGAAGAACGCTTCCGCCGCCTGCTCCACCAGCATGCCCAGGCCATCCATCGCGACGGCTGCGCCTTGTTCGGTGGCCCAGCGACAGAACGCAGTCGGCTCCTTGGCATACATCATGTCGTAGCAAAACGTCTTGCCCGGTTCGATCAGGCTGCCGGCAATCGGCGGTACATCGCCTGACAGGCTCGCGGACGTGGCATTGATAATCAGGTCCACCGGCTCACGCAGCCAGTCGAAACCGCTGGCGGATACCGGTCCGAGATCTTCAAACAGCCCAGCGAGCAATTCGGCCTTTTCCACCGTACGGTTGGCGATGATCAACGAGGCCGGTTGCTCCGCCAGCAAGGGTTCCAATGCACCGCGGACAGCGCCACCGGCGCCCAGCAGCAGGATGCGCTTGCCTTGCAGGCTCAACCCGGCATTGACCGTCAGGTCGCGCACCAGGCCCGCGCCGTCGGTGTTATCACCCAGCAGGGTGCCGTTACCCAACTTGCTCAGGGTGTTCACCGCACCTGCGCGCTGGGCGCGCTCGGTCAAGGTAGTGGCCAGGCGGTAGGCCTCTTCCTTGAACGGCACGGTGACGTTGGCGCCTCGGCCTTGCAGAAAGAACTCACGGGCACAGCCGGCGAAATCCTCCAGCGGCGCGAGCAGGGTACTGTAGTCCAGCTGTTCGCCCGTCTGCTCCGCGAACATTCGGTGGATCAACGGCGATTTGCTATGGCCGATGGGGTTGCCGAACACGACATAACGGTCCATCAGACAGCCGCCTTCGGCGCGGCCAGGCCGAGCCAGTCGCGGTCTTGCAGGAAGTAATCGGTGAGGCGCGCTTCTTCGCTGCCGGCTTCAGCCTTCCAGTCGTAGCTCCAGCGTACTTGTGGGGGCAGCGACATCAGGATCGACTCGGTGCGGCCACCCGACTGCAGGCCGAACAGGGTGCCACGGTCGTAGACCAGGTTGAATTCAACGTAGCGCCCACGGCGGAATTCCTGGAACTCGCGTTGCTGCTCGGTATAAGCCATGGCTTTGCGACGTTGCACGATCGGCAGGTAGGCGTCGATGTAGGCGTCACCGATGGCGCGGATGAAGGCGAAGCAGGTGTCGAAGTCCCACTCGTTCAAGTCATCGAAGAACAGACCGCCGATACCGCGTGGTTCGTTGCGGTGCTTGATGTGGAAGTAGGTGTCACACCACGCCTTGTAGCGCGGATACACGTCCGCGCCGAACGGCGCACAGGCCTGCTCGGCCACGCGGTGCCAATGGATGCAGTCTTCTTCATTGCCATAGTAGGGCGTGAGGTCGAAGCCGCCACCGAACCACCACACCGGCTCTTCACCTTCTTTTTCGGCGATGAAAAAACGCACGTTGGCGTGGGACGTCGGCACATGGGGATTGTGCGGGTGGATCACCAGCGACACGCCCAGCGCCTCAAACCCGCGACCGGCCAACTCCGGGCGGTGAGCACTGGCGGACGGTGGGAGGCCGCTGCCAAACACGTGGGAAAAGTTAACGCCGCCTTTTTCGATCACCGATCCGTTTGCGATCACACGGGTGCGACCGCCACCGCCGGCAGGCCGGGTCCAGGCGTCTTCGATAAAGCGAGTGTCCGTCTCGAAGGTTTCCAGGGCGCTGCAAATGCGGTCTTGCAGGTCGAGCAGGTAGGCTTTAACAGCCTCGGTGCGGGTAGTCATGGCATCACCTTGAATCGGGCAAAGCTACGCGAGGCCATTGGGCGTCGGCGGCAAATGGGCGCACAGGATACCACCGCACCCACGTGCGTCGCAGTTGACGAAGATCAAGCATAGGAGTGGGATAGGGGGCTACGCGATTCGACCTCAAGGAGAAGTGCAGATGGCCAAACGTATCCAGTTCAGCGCCCATGGCGGCCCCGAAGTCCTCGAATATGTGGACTACACGCCAGCAGAGCCCGGCCCGCAGCAAGTTCGCGTGCGTAACGAGGCGATTGGCCTGAACTTCATCGACACCTATTTCCGCAGTGGTCTGTACGCGCCGCCAGCGTTGCCATCGGGGTTGGGCGCAGAAGGTGCCGGTGTGGTTGATGCGGTCGGCAGCGAAGTCACTCAATTCAAAGTCGGTGACCGTGTGGCTTACGGCAGTGGCCCGTTGGGCGCCTACAGCCAACTGCATGTATTGCCCGCCGCCAACCTGGTGCACTTGCCGGACGACATCAGCTTTGAGCAGGCCGCAGGCGCCATGCTCAAGGGTCTGACCGTGCAATACCTGCTCCGCCAGACTTATGAGCTGAAGGGTGGTGAAACCATTCTGTTCCACGCCGCTGCCGGTGGCGTAGGTTCCCTGGCTTGCCAATGGGCCAAAGCCTTGGGCGTGAAGCTGATCGGCACCGTGAGCTCGCCGGAAAAAGCCGCCCTGGCCAAATCCCTTGGCGCGTGGGAAACCATCGACTACAGCAAGGAAAATGTCGCACAGCGTGTGCTGGAATTGACTGACGGTAAGAAAGTGCCGGTGGTGTATGACGGCGTCGGCAAGGACACCTGGCTGACCTCACTGGACAGCGTGGCACCGCGTGGCTTGGTGGTGAGCTTCGGGAATGCCTCGGGTGCGGTAGATGGGGTGAATCTGGGGATTCTGGCGGCCAAGGGCTCGCTGTATGTAACCAGGCCGACCCTGGCGACCTACGCCAACAACCCACAAAACTTGCAGGCGATGGCCGATGATCTGTTTTCGATGATCAAGAGCGGCAAGGTGCGCATTGATATCAACCAGCGGTATTCGCTGGCGGACGCGGCGAAGGCGCAGACGGAGTTGTCGGGGCGGCGGACTACTGGGTCGACCATTCTGTTGCCGTAAGACGATAGATCTCTAGAGGTTATGAAGGCCTCTTCGCGAGCAAGCCCGCTCCCACACTCGACCGCATTCTCATGTTGGAACTCGGTCAAATGTGGGAGCGGGCTTGCTCGCGAAGGCCGCACCTCGGTCTCAAGACGGACGCACGACCTCACCCGTCGCCAAATCACGAATCAGGCTCGGGTTCTTGCGCCCACCCAGGGCACCACCCAATACCAGATCCACCTGACCACGGAAATACTGCTCCACACGAATCCGCGTGCGTGCCGCCGGGCGGCCTTGAGGGTTGGCCGACGTAGAAATCAGCGGCCCCACCAACGAGCACAAATCCCGCACCAGCGGATGATCACTCACTCGCAAGGCTACCGTGTCATGCACACCGGTTACCCACTCAGGCAACAAGTCCTGATGGGGCACCAGCCAGGTATTCGGCCCCGGCCAGGTGCTGGCCATGCGCTCGATCCAAGTGTCCGGGAAGTCTTCAAAGAGAAAATCGAACTGGCGAATGTTGTCCGCCACCAGGATCAGGCCCTTGTCCACCGAGCGATTCTTGATCGCCAGCAGCCGGTCCACCGCTTCTTCGTTCCACGGATCGCAGCCCAGGCCCCAGACCGCCTCGGTCGGATAGGCAATCACCGCGCCTGCGCGAATTTCTCGTGCGGCTTCCAGCACACGCCACCTGTTGACCATTGTTCACTCTCCGGACTAAAGCTCTGCGCAGTTTACCGATCTTCTTTACAAAACCTAGCGGCGCGCGAGCCAGCGGCCACTCTCGCAGATCACTTGGCCTTCAAGCTCCAGTTCCGTCAGCGTCGACAGCACTTGGGACAACGGCCGCCCGCTGGCAATCGCCAGCCCCTCGCTGGTATGGGGTGCGGCATGCAGCAACGCCACCAGCGGATGGGTAACTGGCATGGGGGCCGGACAAGACAGGGCCTGCCAGCCGCGCAAACCTTCCAGAATGTGCTCAATGGTTTCCACCAGCACCGCACCCTCACGGATCAATTGGTGGCAACCCTTGGCACCGGGATGATGAATGGACCCCGGGATCGCATACACCTCACGCCCTTGCTCGGCCGCCAGCTTCGCGGTGATCAACGAGCCGCTGGCCATGCTGGCTTCCACCACCAGCACACCCAACGACAAGCCGCTTATGATCCGGTTGCGCCGGGGGAAATTGCCCGCTTGAGGTGCGGCATCCAGTGGAAACTCGGAAATCACCGCGCTGCCTTGCTCAGTCATCGCCGCCGCGAGCGTTCTATGGCGCTGTGGATAAAAATTTTCCAGGCCTGTGCCCAACACACCGATTGTCTGGCCTCCCACCGCCAATGCCGCCTGATGCGCCGCGCCATCGATGCCCAGCGCCAAGCCACTGGTGATGACAAAACCGGCGCTCGCCAGGCTGCGGGAAAACGCGGCGGCCGTGTCCATGCCGGGGCGTGAGGCGCGACGGCTACCGACAATTGCCAGTTGGGGTTTTTCCAGGATTGCCGGGTTTCCGGCGACGAATAATAACGGCGGCGCATCGTCGATCTGGGCGAGCAGCGCAGGGTACTCAGGCTGGTCCCACATCAGTAAATGCTGGGCCGGACGGGCCAGCCAGGCCAAGGCGTGGCTGGCACCCTCACGGATTTCCGGGCTGCGCCGCGACTCGGCACAGATAGCCGGCAACCCGAGAGAACGCCAGGCGCTGGCCGGCGCACTGATGGCTTTTGAAGCGCAACCGAACGCTTCGATCAATACGCGAAAACGCTTGGGTCCCAGTTCCGGCAGCCTGTGCAAGCGTAGTCGGGCTTCCAGCTCTGCTGGGGAAATTTTATGACTGTTTGTCGGATACATCTGATCATCCTTGATCGGAACAAGCTGTGGATAACTCTGTTGGTAACTTATTTAGCAGGCTATTTATTGCGTTTGATGGGCAGTCTCGAATCGGTCCATGACCGCCAGTGAGCGCGAGGCACTAAGGACCAATCCATAGCTGAGCTTTTCAAAGGTGCGAAACACCAGCAGGGTGCCGGCACGTTCGTCGGGAAGTTGAGTCGGGGCACCTGAGAGCACATCTCGCACAGTGGTGCCGGCCTTGATCACCGTCAGCAGTTGGCCTTCAAGCAGGCCGTCGCGGCGGCCTTTGTTGAGGGTTACCGTATCCAGCACGCCAATTTGGGTGACGCCTTTGGGGATGTCGATGATGTGCCCATCGACAAAGGGGGCGGACTTCCGTTGCTCCAGGTTGCCCGCATCGACGGGAGGTTGCGTACGAAGGAGGCGGTCTCCGGGGCGCACCTCCTGTGTCACCTGCTGAACGGCCAGGGTAGTAAGGTCGCCCGCCATCACAAAACGTGCAGTGCCAATGTGGTCGGCATTGATACCAAGCAGTTCTTGGGTTTTCGGGTCGGTGTAGGCCCGGCCGCGTCGGAAGATCCCGTAGTCTGGCTGGGACGGGTCCAGATTCCCTCTGGCGTGAACGCGCTCGCCATTAGCGCCCAAAACCCGCCCATCGCCTGCCGCGACAATGTACGGCGCGTGGTCCAGGTCCTGGGCTGTATCGAGAATGCGGTTATGCAGTAAAAAGCGCTGGATAGCCTGTTGCGTGGGTTGATCCAGGCGCTGTGCAGGCTGGGACAACAGGGCCACGGCGAACGGCGCCCACAGCAGCAAGACGAGTAGCGATTTCCTCATGGGGTCAATCTCCTTTATTATGTACATTCGCGTGAAATGCCACGGCCTTCGCGGCTTTTGAGCATTTCACACCGGCTGTCTGGGTCCATCCCAACGCCGATTTGCCTCTACCTCACATGTGCAGCAATTACGCTTATGGCTATTTTGAACATCCTCGAATTTCCCGACTCGCGCCTGCGCACGATCGCCAAACCGGTGGCCGTAGTGGACGACAAGGTTCGTCAGTTGGTCGATGACATGTTTGAAACAATGTATGAAGCCCCGGGCATCGGCCTCGCCGCCACCCAGGTCAACGTGCATCAGCGCGTCGTGGTCATGGACCTGTCGGAAGATCGCAGCGAACCACGGGTGTTCATCAACCCCGAGTTCGAACCGCTGACCGAAGAGATGGGCGAATACCAGGAAGGCTGCCTGTCGGTGCCGGAGTTCTACGAGAATGTAGAACGCCCGCTGCGCGTGAAGATCAAGGCCCTGGACCGTGACGGCAAGCCCTACGAACTGATCGCCGAAGGCCTGCTCGCCGTGTGCATCCAGCACGAGTGCGACCACCTCAACGGCAAACTGTTTGTCGATTACCTGTCCACGCTCAAGCGCGACCGGATCAAGAAGAAGCTGGAAAAAAAGCATCGCCAGCAAGCTTGATGCCTCTCTTCCAAAGGCTTGCTGCGGCAAGCCTTTTTCTTTTGTGACTGTTTTTAACCGAGACCTCCCATGACCGAGCCACTGCGCATTGTTTTTGCCGGCACTCCCGAATTCGCTGCCGAACACCTCAAGGCACTGCTGAGCAGCCCTTATGACATCGTCGCGGTGTACACCCAGCCGGATCGTCCGGCCGGGCGCGGGCAAAAACTGATGCCGAGCCCGGTCAAGCAGCTGGCGCTGGAGCACAACATCCCTGTGCTGCAGCCGCCGACCCTGCGCAACGCGGATGCCCAAGCCGAGCTGGCCGCGCTGAAGCCGGACCTGCTGGTGGTCGTCGCGTATGGCTTGATCCTTCCCCAAGCGGTGCTGGACATTCCACGCCTGGGTTGCATCAACAGCCATGCCTCGCTGCTACCACGCTGGCGCGGTGCGGCGCCGATCCAGCGCGCCGTTGAAGCAGGCGACCACGAAAGCGGCGTGACCGTGATGCGCATGGAGGCGGGCCTGGACACCGGCCCGATGCTGCTGAAAGTGACCACCCCGATCACCGGTGCAGACACCGGCGGTAGCCTGCACGACCGTTTGGCCGAGCTGGGCCCGCCTGCCGTGATCCAAGCCATCGCCGGCCTGGCTGCTGGCACCCTGGAAGGTGAAGTGCAAGACGACAGCCTCGCGACTTACGCCCACAAGCTGAACAAAGACGAAGCCCGCATCGACTGGAGCCGCCCGGCCGTGGAGCTGGAGCGACTGGTGCGCGCCTTCAACCCGTGGCCGATCTGCCACAGCACCCTCAATGGCGAAGCCTTGAAAGTACTGGCCGCCACCTTGGCCGATGGCAAAGGCGCGCCCGGTGAAATCATCGGCGCCAGCAAAGATGGCCTGTTGGTCGCCTGCGGTGAGCAAGCGCTGTGCCTGACCCGTCTGCAATTGCCCGGTGGCAAGGCGCTGAATTTCAGCGACTTGTTCAACAGCCGTCGTGAGAAATTTGCCCTGGGTACGGTTCTCGGGGCGGTTGCCCAATGAACCCGCGTCTGGCCGCCGCCAAGGCTCTCGCCGCCGTCCTCAACGGCAAAGCTTCGTTGAACAGCTCGTTGCCCACCCAGTTGGATAAGGTCGAGGACCGTGATCGCGGCTTTACCCAGGACCTGGCCTTTGGTACGGCCCGCTGGCAGCCACGCTTGTCGGCGCTGGCGGCAAAACTGCTGCAAAAACCGTTCAAAGCGGCGGACGCGGATGTCGAAGCGCTGCTGCTGGTCGGCCTCTATCAGTTGCTCTACACCCGCGTGCCGGCCCACGCCGCCATCGGTGAAACCGTCGGTTGCGCCGATAAGCTGAAAAAGCCCTGGGCCAAGGCTCTGCTCAACGCCGTGCTGCGCCGCGCGCAGCGTGAAAGCGAAGCGCTGTTGGTCGAGCTGGAGCATGACCCGGTAGTGCGCACTGCTCACCCACGCTGGCTGCAAAAATCCCTGAAAGCCTTCTGGCCTGAGCAGTGGGAAACCATCTGCGCAGCCAACAATGCACACCCGCCGATGATCCTGCGGGTCAACCGTCGCCATCACAGCCGTGACGCCTACCTGCAATTGCTCACAGGTGCCGGCATCAACGCCACGCCATGCGTGTATAGCGTCGACGGTATTGTGCTGGAAGAAGCCATTGACGTGCGCAGCCTGCCGGGCTTTGCCGAAGGCTGGATCAGCGTGCAGGACGAAGCGGCGCAACTGGCCGCCGACCTGCTCGACCTGGCACCAGGCCAGCGCGTGCTCGACGCCTGCTGCGCACCCGGCGGCAAAACTTGTCACATCCTGGAAGTCGAAAAAGACCTGGCCGGGGTAGTTGCCGTCGACCTGGAAGCCAAACGCCTGGTGCGCGTGCGCGAAAACCTCGCACGCTTGGGCCTAAGCGCCGAGCTGATCGCCGCCGATGGCCGCGATACTGCCACTTGGTGGGACGGCAAACCGTTCCAGCGCATCCTGCTCGACGCACCGTGTTCCGCCACGGGTGTGATTCGCCGCCACCCGGACATCAAACTCACCCGCCAACCCGACGACATTGCTGCGCTGGCCGTACTGCAAGGCGAGTTGCTCGACGCCATGTGGCCAACCCTGGAGGTCGGCGGCATCCTGCTCTACGCCACGTGCTCCACCTTGCCGACGGAGAATACCGAGGTGATCGAAGCCTTCCTCGCCCGCACCAGCGGTGCACGGGAACTGGACCTCGCGACCACGGCCGGCATCAAGCAACCCCACGGCCGCCAATTGCTCGCACAGGAAGGCGGCCACGATGGCTTCTACTACGCCAAACTGATCAAGATCGCCGCCGCACGCGGCTGAATGGTTTTAAGGGAGTGACCGGATGAAAATCATCATCCTTGGGGCAGGGCAGGTCGGCGGCACGCTGGCCGAGCATTTGGCCAGCGAAGCCAACGACATCACCGTGGTCGACACCGACAGCGAGCGTCTGCGCAACCTCGGTGACCGCCTCGACATCCGCACCGTGCAAGGCCGCGCGTCGTTCCCGACGGTGCTGCGCCAGGCCGGCGCCGACGATGCCGACATGCTGGTGGCCGTCACCAACAGCGACGAAACCAACATGGTCGCCTGCCAAGTCGCCCACACGCTGTTCCACACCCCGACCAAGATCGCCCGCGTGCGCGAAGCGGCCTACCTGACCCGCGCCGGGTTGTTCGACAACGATGCGATTCCGGTCGACGTATTGATCAGCCCAGAACAGGTGGTGACCCACTACATCAAGCGCCTGATCGAGATTCCCGGGGCCTTGCAGGTGATCGACTTTGCCGAAGGCAAGGCGCAACTGGTGGCGGTGAAGGCTTACTACGGCGGCCCGCTGGTCGGCCAGCAACTGCGCCAGCTACGCGAACACATGCCGAATGTGGAGACCCGCGTAGCGGCGATTTTCCGTCGTGACCGGCCAATCCTGCCCCAAGGCGATACGGTGATCGAGGCTGACGACGAAGTCTTTTTCATCGCCGCCAAGGCGAATATTCGCGCAGTGATGAGCGAAATGCGCCGGCTCGACGAGAGCTACAAACGCATCGTGATCGCGGGTGGTGGGCAGATCGGCGAACGCTTGGCGGAGGCGATCGAAAGCCGCTACCAAGTGAAGATCATCGAGATGAACCCGACGCGCTGCCGGCATTTGTCCGACACCCTCGATAGCACTGTCGTACTCCAAGGTAGCGCCTCGGACCGCGACCTGCTGATGGAAGAAAACATCGCCGACGCCGACATTTTCCTGGCCCTGACCAACGACGACGAGGCCAACATCATGTCCTCGTTGCTCGCCAAGCGGCTGGGGGCGAAGAAGGTGATGACCATCATCAACAACCCGGCCTATGTGGACCTGATCCAGGGCGGCGATATCGACATCGCCATCAGCCCACAACTGGCCACCATCGGTACGCTGTTGGCGCACGTGCGCCGTGGCGATATCGTCAGCGTGCACTCCCTGCGCCGTGGCGCGGCGGAAGCCATCGAGGCGATTGCCCACGGTGATGCGAAGTCGAGCAAGGTGATCGGCAAGGCCATCCGCGATATCGGCCTGCCACCGGGCACCACCATCGGCGCGATCATTCGGGATGAAGAAGTGATCATCGCCCACGACGACACGGTAATCGCCACAGGCGACCACGTGATTCTGTTTCTGGTGGATAAAAAACATATCCGCGATGTGGAGAAACTGTTCCACGTGGGATTGAGCTTTTTCTGATTTGACGGAGTGACCGACATGCTCGAATCCCTGGAAAAAATGCTCGCCAAGGGTGTGGATAACTCGCTGCTGCGCTTTGGTTTGGGCAAGGGCTATCTGGATTTGAAGGACAACGCCAAGGCCGCCGAACATCTGCGGAAATGCGTGGAGTTTGATCCGAAATATTCGGCAGCGTGGAAGCTGTTGGGCAAGGCGCAGTTGGGCTTGGAAGATCGTGCGGCGGCGCGGCGGGCGTGGGAGAAGGGTATTGAAGCAGCCCAGGCCCATGGCGACAAACAGGCCGAAAAAGAAATGGCGGTGTTCCTGAAGAAACTCGACCGCCAACCCTAAGCGGAACCCAATTGTGGGAGCTGGCTTGCCTGCGATGGCATCACCTCGGTATCACTGAAAAACCGAGTTGCCCACATCGCAGGCAAGCCAGCTCCCACAGTTGATCTCCATGGGCCTGGAGGTCAGCGGTAAATCAGTACCAGCGCTCTTCACCCGGCGGACGCTTCTTGAAGCGCTTCATGCTCCACATGTACTGGCTCGGGTAGGCGCCGACATAGCGCTCCACCACCTTGCTCATCGCCGCGCAGGACGTGGCGGTGTCGGTGCTGTACATGTCTTCCGGTGCTGCTTCCAGGATCACCTTGTAACCCGAACCGTCCGGCAGTCGCAGCGCATGCAGGAACACGCCCACCGCCTTGTGGCCCGCGAGCATGTTCGGCACGAACTTGCTGGTAAGCGCCTGGGTAGCGAAGAACGGCACAAAAATCCCGGCGGACTCTGCCGGCTCAGGGTCGGCGGGAATCCCCACCTGGCCACCTTTGCGCACTTCCTTGATCACACTGAGGATGCCTTCCTTGGTGGACGCCGCCACGCGATTGCCCAACTGCACGCGCTGTTTGCGCAGCAACTCATCCACCGCCTTGAGCTTGGGCGGACGGTAGAAAATGATCGGTTTGCACTGGCTGCAATAGAAGTGGTTCAACACCTCCCAGTTGCCCAGGTGGCTGGTGATGCCGACCACGCCTTTGCCCGAGGCCAGGGCTTCGTGCAGCACTTCCAGGCCTTCGACTTCACGCACCAGGTCGATGGAACGCTGGGCCGGCCAGATCCAGGCGCAGGCGCTTTCGGTGAGGGACTTGCCGATGTCCATCAGGCTCTGCCCGACGAGGCGCTCGCGGGCCGCAGGGTCCATGTCCGGGAAGCACTTGGAAAGGTTGATCCGCACCGTGTCGCGGGAACGGTTGGGGGTTTTCCACATGATCCAGCCAATCGCCGTGCCGACGGCCTGGACAGCGCGCCAGGGCAGCAGGGCGAACAACCGGAGAGCGCCTACCAGCAAGGCGCCTTTAAACTTTTCCACAGGTCACTCCTGATCGTGTGTGGTGCGCAAAGCGGGCATTCTAACCGGCGTTGGCCAAGTCCGCGTAACGGTAGCAGTCTTGGGTGTGGTCCATGACCATGCCACTGGCCTGCATGAAGGCGTAGCAAATGGTCGGCCCGACGAAGGTGAAACCGGCTTTTTTCAGGGCTTTGCTCATGGCCTCAGCTTCCGGGGTAATCGCCGGGACTTCGCTGCGGTCCTTGAAATGATTGACCTTGGGCACGCCGCCAACGAACGACCAGAGCAGACCCACCGGATCTTCGAGAGCCAGCCAGGCAGAGGCATTGCGGCGGGTGGCGTTGAGCTTCAAGCGATTGCGCACAATGCCCGGATCGAGAATCAAGGCTTCGATTTCAGCATCGGTCAGCGTCGCCAACCGTTGCGCATCAAAACCAAACAAGACCTTTCGATAATGCTCGCGTTTGCGTAAAACAGTGATCCAGGACAGGCCCGCCTGGAACCCTTCGAGCAAAAGCAACTCGAACAAACCCTGCGCATCGCGCAGCGGCGTTCCCCACTCCTGATCGTGATAAGCCATGTATAGCGGATCTTCAGAACACCAAAAGCAGCGTGGCATAAGGCTCCAGGGAGTGGTGGCGGGGCCGAATCGGGTATACTCCCGCTCTTTAAATCGCAGCCCAAGTAACAGGTGAATTTCGTGAGCCAGCCTACGCCAGCCGTGCGTACCTTCCAAGACTTGATCCTCGCCCTCCAGCAATACTGGGCCGAGCAAGGTTGTGTGGTACTTCAGCCCTACGATATGGAAGTAGGCGCCGGCACTTTCCACACCGCAACATTCCTGCGGGCCATTGGCCCGGAAACCTGGAACGCCGCTTATGTGCAGCCCAGTCGTCGCCCGACTGACGGCCGCTACGGCGAAAACCCGAACCGTCTGCAGCACTACTACCAGTTCCAGGTGGTATTGAAGCCGAACCCGGACAACTTCCAGGAACTGTACCTGGGCTCGCTCAAGCATGTCGGCCTGGACCCGTTGGTCCACGACATCCGTTTCGTCGAAGACAACTGGGAATCGCCGACCCTGGGCGCCTGGGGCCTGGGCTGGGAAGTCTGGCTCAACGGCATGGAAGTGACGCAGTTCACTTACTTCCAGCAAGCGGGCGGCATCGAGTGCTACCCAGTGACTGGCGAGATCACCTACGGCCTTGAGCGCCTGGCCATGTACCTGCAAGGCGTGGACTCGGTCTACGACCTGGTGTGGGCTGACGGCCCGTTCGGCAAAGTGACCTACGGCGATGTGTTCCACCAGAACGAAGTGGAGCAATCCACCTACAACTTCGAACACGCCAACGTCGACAAGCTGTTCGAACTGTTCGACTTCTATGAAAGCGAAGCCAAGCGCCTGATCGAACTCGACCAGCCGCTGCCGTTGCCAAGCTATGAAATGGTGTTGAAGGCCTCCCATACCTTCAACCTGCTGGACGCCCGCCGTGCCATCTCGGTAACTGCGCGCCAGCAATACATCCTGCGTGTACGCACCCTGGCGCGCTCCGTCGCCCAAGCCTACCTGCTGGCTCGTGCCAAGCTGGGCTTCCCGATGGCTACCCCGGACCTGCGTGATGAAGTGTTGGCTAAGCTGGAGGCTGCACAATGAGTGCTCAAGATTTCCTGGTTGAACTGGGCACCGAAGAGCTGCCACCCAAGGCACTCAATACCCTGGCCGACGCGTTCCTGGCCGGTATCGAAAAGGGCCTGCACAGTGCCGGCCTGAAATTCGCTGCGAAGAAAGTCTACGCCGCGCCACGCCGCCTGGCCGTGTTGCTGACCGCGCTGGAAACCCAGCAGCCGGACCGCAGCATCAACCTCGACGGCCCGCCACGCCAGGCCGCTTTCGACGCCGAAGGCAACCCGACCCAAGCCGCCCTTGGTTTTGCCAAGAAGTGCGGCGTCGAGCTGAGCGAGATCGACCAGAGTGGCCCGAAACTGCGTTTCAGCCAGGTCATCACCGGCAAGCCGACCGCCAGCCTGCTGCCAACCATCGTCGAAGATTCCCTGAACGACCTGCCGATCCCGAAGCGCATGCGCTGGGGTGCACGCAAAGAAGAATTCGTACGTCCGACTCAGTGGCTGGTGATGCTGCTCGGTGACCAAGTCATCGATTGCACCATCCTCGCCCAGAAGGCTGGCCGTGATTCCCGTGGTCATCGCTTCCACCACCCGGAAAGCGTGCGCATCACTTCCCCGGCCAACTACCTCAACGACCTGCGTGCCGCCTATGTACTGGCCGACGCCAACGAGCGTCGCGAGCTGATCAGCAAGCGCACCGAAGAGCTGGCCCGCCTGCAGGAAGGCACCGCCATCGTGCCGCCAAGCCTGCTGGACGAAGTGACCGCCCTGGTTGAATGGCCGGTGCCGCTGGTGTGCTCGTTCGAAGAGCGTTTCCTCGACGTGCCGCAAGAAGCCCTGATCACCACCATGCAGGACAACCAGAAGTATTTCTGCCTGCTGGATGTGGACGGCAAGCTGCTGCCGCGCTTTATCACCGTGGCCAACATCGAAAGCAAGGACCCACAGCAGATCATCGCCGGTAACGAAAAAGTCGTGCGCCCACGCCTGACCGACGCTGAGTTTTTCTTCAAGCAAGACAAGAAGCAAAAGCTGGAAGACTTCAACCTGCGCCTGCAGAACGTGGTGTTCCAAGAGAAGCTCGGCAGCGTCTACGACAAGGCCGTACGCGTTTCCAAGCTGGCCGCCTACATTGCGCCACGCATTGGTGGTGATGCTGCCTGGGCCGCGCGTGCGGGCTTGCTGTCCAAGTGCGACCTGGCCACTGAAATGGTCGGCGAGTTCCCGGAAATGCAAGGCGTTGCCGGCTACTACTACGCCCTCAACGACGGCGAGCCGGACGATGTTGCCCTGGCACTGAACGAGCAGTACATGCCGCGCGGTGCTGGCGCTGAGCTGCCAACCACCTTGACCGGTGCAGCCGTGGCTATCGCCGACAAGCTGGACACGCTCGTTGGTATCTTCGGTATCGGCATGCTGCCAACCGGCAGCAAAGACCCGTATGCGTTGCGCCGTGCGGCCTTGGGCGTGCTGCGTATCCTGATCGACAAGAAGCTGGACCTCGACCTGACCCAGGCCGTGGTGTTCGCGGTCGGCCAGTTCGGTGGCAAGGTCAAGCAAGCAGGCTTGGCCGAGCAAGTGCTGGAGTTCGTGTTCGACCGTCTGCGTGCACGTTATGAAGACGAAGGCGTGGACGTTTCCGTCTACCTGTCGGTACGTGCCCTGCAACCGGGTTCAGCGCTGGACTTCGACCAACGCGTACAAGCCGTACAAGCGTTCCGCAAGCTGCCGGAAGCCGAAGCCCTGGCCGCTGTGAACAAGCGTGTGTCGAACCTGCTGAGCAAGGCCGACAACCTCGGCAATGCCAAAGTCGACCCAGGCCTGTTTGCCGATGCCAAGGAGTTCTCGCTGAACTCGGCTATCGCCAAAGCGGAAAACGCAGTGAAACCGCTGCTCGCCGAACGCAACTATGCCGAAGCACTGGCATGCCTGGCCAGCTTGCGCGAGCCGGTGGATGCGTTCTTCGAAGCCGTGATGATCAATGCCGAAGACGCCGGTGTGCGGAAAAACCGCTACGCCATGCTGGCGCGTCTGCGCGGTCTGTTCATCGACATCGCTGACATTTCCGTATTGGGCTGATCATGTTGAAACTGCTGATTCTCGATCGGGACGGAGTGATCAATTACGACTCCGACGCTTACATCAAGTCGGTGGCGGAGTGGATTCCACTGCCCGGTTCGATCGAGGCCATCGCGCAGTTGAGCAAAGCCGGCTGGACGGTGGCCATCGCCACCAACCAGTCCGGCATCGCCCGCGGTTACTACGACATCGCCACCCTGGACGCCATGCACGCGCGCTTACGCACGTTGGTGGCCGAGCAGGGCGGTGAGGTGGGGCTGGTGGTGTACTGTCCCCACGGGCCGGATGAGGGCTGCGATTGCCGCAAACCCAAGCCTGGCATGTTGAAAACCATTGCAGAACATTACAAGGTGCCCTTGGCTGGGCTATGGTTCGTCGGGGACAGCCTCGGTGACCTGGAAGCGGCCAAAGCCGTCGACTCTCAGCCAGTTTTGGTTAAGACCGGAAAAGGCGAAAAGACCCAGGCGAAAAACCTGCCGGTAGGCACTTTGATTTTTGACGATCTGGCGGCGGTTGCCGCAGAACTTATCAACAACTAGCCGCCCTCGACTTCCTGACCAAGGACTGTTCGGGAGTGCGCTTTTAACAGGCGGGCCGTGTCCCGCAACGGTAAATGCCGCCATGTCGATCTTGCAGGCCATCAGAACCTTTTTCTTTTACCTGCTGCTGGGCACCAGTTCGTTTCTCTGGTGCACCTTGAGCTTTTTTATTGCACCGTTCTTGCCGTTCAAGGCGCGCTATCGCTTTATCAACGTCTATTGGTGCCGCTGCGCGTTGTGGCTGACCAAGGTGTTCCTGAACATCCGTTTCGAGGTCAAGGGCACTGAAAACGTCCCCGACCAGCCCTGCGTGATTCTGTCGAACCACCAGAGCACCTGGGAAACGTTCTTCCTGTCGGCTTACTTTTCGCCGTTGAGCCAGGTGCTCAAGCGTGAGCTGCTCTACGTGCCGTTCTTTGGCTGGGCCATGGCCATGCTGCGGCCGATCGCCATCGACCGTGACAATCCCAAGGCCGCACTCAAGCACGTGGCCAAGAAGGGTGATGAGCTGCTCAAGGACGGCGTTTGGGTGCTGATCTTCCCGGAAGGTACTCGCGTGCCCTACGGCACCGTAGGCAAGTTCTCACGCGGTGGTACCGCGTTGGCGGTCAACGCCAACTTGCCGGTCTTGCCGATTGCTCATAACGCCGGCAAATTCTGGCCGAAAACCGGTTGGGCCAAGCGCGAAGGCACCATCACGGTGGTGATTGGCGAGCCGATGTACGCTGAAGGCGAGGGACCACGCGCCATTGCCGCACTCAATGACCGCGCCGCCGCGTGGAACGAGGCACAACAGCGGGCTATGGGTTCGCTGCCTCCGCTGTCGGCCGAAATTGATTCGGCGACAATTTAATGTTCTGTGGATAACCTGTGTACGGTTTGTTGGCGAACGGACATTTTTAAATTCTAAGTCACTGATTTAACTTCATATTTCTCAAGCTCATAAAACAGCGAAAAAGGTGCATAAGTTTTTCCTGCATTAAAAAACCGGCTCTAGCAGCCGGTTTTTTATGCACAAGAAAAAGACCTGCCAACTCACTCGGTCCACAATGGCAATTGCAGGCTGAACGTGGTGCCTTTCCCTACTTCACTCTCACACTCAATACATCCGCCATGGCGATCCACTACCGTCTTGACCATTGTCAGCCCCAACCCCAGTCCTTCACTGCCTTGGGCCGACGCAAAACGCCGGTACTGCCCAAACAAGTCGGGAAGGTCCTCATGGGCAATACCCGAGCCCTGATCGCTGATTCGACATTCCAGCCATTCGTCGGCTCTGCTTAGGCTTAACATCACCGTAGTCCCGGACGGGCTGTACTTGATCGCGTTCTCCAGCACGTTGAACAAAGCACGCGTCAGCTGCGATTGATCCGCCAAGACCATCTCCTCGCCGGCCTCATCCAGGTCATGAACCAAGTGGATATCCTTCAATTGGGCAAGCAGCGCCACTTGATCAAACGCGTCGAGTACCAGCATTGCGAACAGGCTAGGCTCAAACTTGTAACCCTCGGATTCGGCCTTGGCCAACTGAACGAATGACTCGGTGAGGTTCAAGGCGCGTCGCACCTGCTGTTCGATCTGAGTAAATACCCAGGTATCCCTTGAGGACTCGTGGCGCTGGACATCCAGCAACGCCAGGATCGCTGAATGAGGTGCACGCAGATCGTGGGACAGGAAGCGCAGCAGGGTTTCTCGTTGCTGCTGGGTATCTCGTTCAATGCTCAAGTCCGTCATGCTCAGCAGCCACCCCAAGGCCACATCGCCATCTGCCGGCCGCAGAGGGGCCAGATCCAAGCGTAGGCTACGTTGCTGGGTGTCGCGAAATTCAACGATTTCCAATGTCGACAACGAAGGACGACTGCCAGCTTGTAACGGTGGGTAACCCAATGCAGTGAGTTGTTCGAGCAGGTTTTCAGCAACCAACTCATTACCAAACACGTCTCGAGCAATCCGGTTCGCCAGTAAGATGTTCCCCATCGGGTCGGTGATCAACGTGGCCACCGGCAGACACTCCAGACCATCCGCCATGAAGCGCCGGGTATCGCGGGTACGGCTGACGGCCTGTTCCAGGGCAAAGATCCTTCCTTGCAACACATCACCCTTACTGGCAGGCGCACGACGCCGTTCCGGCAGGACCTTGGGTTCGTTGTCCAAGCGGGCCAGTTCCCAGCCGAAATAAGCCAGGATCACGCTCAGGCGACGCCAATTCCAGATCAGGTAGGCCAGCAGCAAGCCAATCAGACAGGCCGCTGGCGACCACCAGTCACCCAGCCTCAACATCGCCCAGGAACCGAAGAGGGAAGCACTCATACAGCCCAAGGTCAGCCACAGTGCGTAGCGCGGCCGGAACAGCAGCAAACCCAGCAGCAGAGCCACCATTGCGGTGGCTATCAACGCTGCCAGCCAACCGGGCAACACCACGATGCTGCGCTCTTGCAGCAGGCCATTGAGGACGTTGGCCTGGATCTCGACACCTGCGGTGGTGCCCACGCGGGCTGATAACGGTGTGACATAGCGATCACCCATGCCGGGCGCAGTGGCCCCCACCAAAATCAGGCGATCACGCAAAACTTCGGACGGAACCTCTCCGCGCAACACGCTGACATAGGGCACGCTGGCAAAGCCTGCACTGGCATCGATGAAGGGAATCCGAATCGCATTCTCCCGTTGCCAATCGGCATGTCCCTCAGGCCCGGACAAGCCCGGCATGGAAGCAGCCTGCCCAGCCAACTCGAACGCCAGCCACGCCAACTGAGGCGTCATCTGCCCAGGTGGCCCTTCACGTAAATAGAGGTTGCGAACGATGCCATCGCTGTCGGCCTCGACATTGATATGGCCAACACCCCGGGCACAATCACGCAGAGGGCGCACGGGTTGAATTTGCATCACAGCCTGGCCGTAGCGGGGCATTTCTTCGCGAATCAATGGCAGCAATACATTACCGGCGTTGCAAATGGCTTCGGCCAGACGTTGATCGTTGGCAGGCTCACGGGCCGGTTCGCTGAAAATCACATCAAACAAAATACCCGCGGGCTTGGCAGCACTCAGACGATCAATCAAGTCGGCGTGGACGAGCCGCGACCATGGCCATTGACCAAGTTGTTTAAGGCTACGTTCGTCGATGGTCACCAGCAGAATGCGCGGATCAACCGGCAAGGGGCTCAAACGGCGAAGGCTGTCATACAGCAGGTTATTGAGGGCGAGACCAGGATTGAGAGACAGGAATGCCGTCAGGGGCAACAACAGGAGGCTGATCCACATCCACTCACGAACCAGGCCGTTGAACAGCCGCTGGGCCTGGGTTGGCTCACGCTTTTCAGTCCTGCGCCACAGCCTCACCGATCAACCGCCGGATGCCTGCTGAACACGAGTCGTGGGTGGGTAATAAAAGATGTCATAGACCCCGGTGGCGCCCTCCAGCCCGTGTTCATCATAAGCAGACAAGCGCACATGGTAGAACGACGCTTTCAGCCCAGTGAAGCTCATTTTCGGCTTACTGGAGAAGTTTTCCTGCTTGATGTCCATGAATTCCTTATCGGTAGCAACCTGTGCCCGATAGCGTTGAGCACCCGGCAGTGGTCGCAAGAACAGGGTCCAGACTGGCGCGTCACCTTTCTGGCCATCTTGCCCCACTAAAACAGGAGGATTCAGCAACTCTACCGGCTTGAGCTCACCTTGTTTCTTAACCACCAATCCTTGGCGAGCGCCGACCTTTACTTCGTCCGCCATTGGGCCGATCACTGGTTTCTTTTTATTAGCGGGATGAGTGCTGGGCCGCAGCTCGTCACGATTTACCGCCACTTGCCCATTGAGCACTTCGACAACCGATTGTTCGCCATCGTTGCGAACCCGGAAGTGCGTGCCACGCACACCCAATACACCCACAGGCGTCACGATCTGGAAGCGGTCATAATCGCTGGCACGCTTGATCACATAGGTTTCGACTTGGCCCTGCTCAAGAATGACCTGAGGGATCGCCTGTTCCTCCACCAGGTGCAATCGGACCTGAGAGCTGGAAGGCAGGACAATCCGCGAGCCATCCCCCAGCAGCAAGCTGACAAATGCCGAAGGGGACGTTTTTACACTCTCTTGCTCATCAATAGCCATGCCTTCCATCAGCACGGTCGACACGCCGTTTTCATCCAGCTTCCAGGCTTCGCCCGTCAGATGCTGGACGAGCGCCGGCAACGGCTGCGCACGGCAGAGCAGGTTGTCATCAATATAGGGCGCACGGGGAGGAGCAGAGCGCGCAACCGCAGGCGAACTCACTGAGCTCAACGCAGCGATCAGGCCCGAGCCCAAAAATGTGAAAAAAAGACGGCGGTATTGGCAGGAAAAAAAGGTCATGGCGCTCATCAAGATTCTGGTTCTAATGGATCATCAGAAAGCACTTCCAGAAGCTTGCAGCAGGAAGACCTTGAATGCCACCTACGATACCCGATGATGTATCGCACTTGATAGCTGTAATGTCCGGGGAGTGGAGTTCATCGCATAGGATGACACGTCCCTGTGTCGAACCCGACCTAGTGTCCTGGTTCGGGGTATACATCGAAGAAAAACTGTCCATCTCATCCCTCCGACAGCAGTCCATGGCGAACCTTGGACTGTGGTTGACACATCCTGTGTCGGAGCGCATCCCGCGCTCCAATCTGCGTGTCACTCAGCGAGAGAGAATTTACCTACAGCAAAGGTGTATTTGGAGAATATGTAACATTTGTTCAGATTCAACACGGCTAGAAGACCCAGCGTTGGCCCCCTTGGATTACTTCTGCTTGCTGGAAGGGGGAGCTTGCGAAACCCATTCCATCACCCGATTCACCTAACGTCTGCCGCTCGTCAAACGGAGTAGGCGCCGCTGCCGGGCTAGAGACAGCAATCGTTTCCGTTCCCAGAACCGCCGCAATCACCAACAAAACCATCCGCCCCCACACATTGACCTGCTCCATGACGATCGCTCGTCTCGACACAGCATAAAGCCTGATTGCCATTGATCCTTTTCCTGACGGTCTCGAGCCGGTATCTTCCCAGCATGGATATTGATGACTTCCTATGGCTTAACGGCCATTTGACATCATCGTACCTAGAGATCCAGGGGCTTGAGAATTCGGCAATAATTGTTCAGATTCAACAGCTGAAATCTGCGCAGCGCAGAGCAGCCCCTACCGAAACCTGACGACTGCCGTACTCTTCAAGAAGAAAGGACCCACCCATGCGTGTCGCAATACTGGATGACGAGCCTGCCGAACTGCGGCGGGTTGAACAGACACTGCGACAGATCCCCAGCACTGCGGAACAGCCCTGGTCCCTGCATTGTTTTGAGCGCGGCGAAGACCTGCTGCGCCAGCTACGTCGGGAAACTTTCGACCTGCTGATACTCGATTGGCAACTGCCCGATATCACCGGCATCGCCTTGTTGCGCTGGACCCGAGAACACATGGATTCTCCCCCTGCGGTCATCATGCTGACCAGCCGAGATGCAGAGAGCGATATTGTCACGGCCCTCAACAGCGGCGCTGATGATTACGTCAGCAAACCCTTTCGCCCCAACGAACTCAAGGCACGGGTCAGTGCCGTCTTACGTCGCCATGGCCTGCAGAAGCCCGCCACCAGCGAACTGCAGAGTTTTAATGACCTGACCTTTGATGATGCCGAATTAACTGTCACCCGTGCGGGCACACCGATCAGCCTGACCGAACGGGAGTACCGACTGGCCAGTTGCTTGTTCGCCAATCTGGCACGGCCGCTGTCTCGGGAATATCTGTATGAACGGTTTTGGTCCCATGAAGAAATGGTGTCGTCTCGACCACTGGATACACATATCTATCGGCTGCGGAATAAGTTGGGACTGACCGCGGACCGAGGCTGGCAGCTGCTAACCATCTATGGGTATGGGTATCGGTTGGAGAGCGTGGCGACTACGCCAGGCTAAAATCGGCGATGTTCCACGTGGAGCATCTTGGAAATTCTTATCGGATTTCCAATAAAAAAGGCCAACGCTAAGCGTTGGCCTTTTTGATTTAGCAGGCTGACCTGATCAGAAGTCCAGGTTGGACACCGCCAAGGCATTGCTCTCGATGAAGTCACGGCGAGGCTCGACCGCATCACCCATCAGGGTGTTGAAGATCTGGTCTGCGCCAATGGCGTCTTCGATGGTCACCCGCAGCATGCGACGCTGACTTGGGTCCATGGTGGTTTCCCACAGCTGATCCGGGTTCATTTCGCCCAGACCTTTGTATCGCTGGATAGTGTGACGCTTGGTGCTTTCAGCCATCAACCAGTCGAGGGCTTCTTTGAATTCCTTGACCGGTTTTTTGCGCTCGCCACGCTGGATGTAAGCGCCGTCGTCGAGCAGGGTGCTCAGTTGAGCGCCCAGTGTCACTACGGTTTTGTAGTCGTTGCTACCGAAGAAGTCGCGGTTGAAGGTGACGTAGTTCGACAGGCCGTGGGAGATCAGTTCGACCTCTGGCAGCCACACGCCACGTTCACGATCTTCACGCAGGCTGGCTTTATAGACCAGGCCGGACTTCTCAACGGTACGCAGACGTACTTCGTACTGAGCCAGCCATTCCTGCATGGCGGCGTGATCGCCCAACTGCTCCAGGCTCACGGCCGGCAAGTAGATGAAGTGTTCGGTCAGCTCCTGAGGGTACAGGCGCGACAGACGCTTGAGGGTCTTCATCACCATGCGGAAGTCGTTGACCAAGCGCTCCAGCGCCTCACCGGAGATACCTGGAGCCTCGTCGTTCAAGTGCAGGCTGGCATCTTCCAGAGCCGACTGCGTCATGTACTCTTCCATGGCGTCGTCGTCTTTGATGTACTGCTCTTGCTTGCCTTTCTTCACTTTGTACAACGGTGGCTGGGCGATATAGATGTAACCGCGCTCGATCAGCTCCGGCAACTGACGGAAGAAGAACGTCAGTAGCAAGGTACGGATGTGCGAACCGTCGACGTCAGCATCGGTCATGATGATGATGTTGTGGTAGCGCAGCTTGTCGATGTTGTACTCGTCACGACCGATACCGCAGCCCAACGCCGTGATCAAGGTGCCAACTTCCTGGGAAGAAATCATCTTGTCAAAACGGGCTTTCTCGACGTTGAGGATCTTACCTTTCAACGGCAGGATGGCCTGGGTGCGACGGTTACGACCCTGCTTGGCGGAACCGCCAGCAGAGTCACCTTCCACCAGATACAGTTCGGAGAGGGCAGGGTCCTTCTCCTGGCAGTCCGCCAGTTTGCCTGGCAGGCCGGCGATATCCAGCGCGCCTTTACGACGGGTCATCTCACGGGCTTTACGCGCCGCTTCCCGGGCACGTGCGGCGTCGATCATCTTGCCGACAACCAGCTTGGCTTCGTTCGGATTTTCCAACAGGAAGTCAGAGAAGTATTTACCCATCTCTTGTTCCACTGCGGTCTTCACTTCGGAAGACACCAGCTTGTCTTTGGTCTGGGAGCTGAACTTAGGGTCCGGTACTTTAACCGAGATAATCGCGGTCAAGCCTTCACGCGCATCGTCACCGGTGGTGGCGACTTTATGCTTCTTCGCCAGGCCTTCGGCCTCGATGTAGGTGTTCAGGTTACGCGTCAGCGCGGAGCGGAAACCCACCAGGTGAGTACCACCATCGCGCTGTGGAATGTTGTTGGTGAAGCACAACAGGTTCTCGTTGAAGCTGTCGTTCCACTGCAGGGCGATTTCCACGCCAATGCCGTCTTCACGCTGGATGTTGAAGTGGAACACCTGGTTGACCGCAGTCTTGTTGGTGTTCAGGTATTCAACGAATGCACGCAGGCCGCCTTCGTACTTGAACAGTTCTTCCTTGCCGCTGCGCTCGTCCTTGAGGACGATACCCACACCGGAGTTGAGGAAGGACAGTTCACGAATACGCTTGGCCAGGATGTCCCAGCTGAAGTGAATATTCTTGAAGGTCTCGCTGGAGGCCTTGAAGTGAATCTGGGTACCCGTGGTTTCACTGTCACCCACAATCGCCATCGGTGCCTGAGGCACGCCATGTACGTAGGTTTGTTCCCAGATCTTGCCACTGCGGCGAACGGTCAGCACCAGTTCTTCCGACAGGGCGTTTACCACCGAAACGCCTACACCGTGCAAACCGCCGGAGACTTTATAGGAGTTATCGTCGAACTTACCGCCAGCGTGGAGCACGGTCATGATGACCTCTGCCGCCGAAACGCCTTCCTCTTTGTGCACATCAACCGGGATACCGCGACCGTTGTCGCGCACAGTGATGGATTCATCCGGGTGGATGATGATGCTGATGTCGTCGCAGTGACCGGCCAGCGCTTCGTCGATGGAGTTGTCGACCACCTCGAACACCATGTGGTGCAGACCGCTACCATCATCGGTGTCGCCGATGTACATACCAGGACGTTTGCGTACGGCATCCAAACCTTTCAGCACTTTGATGCTGGTCGAGTCGTACGTGTTTTCTTCGCTCATGCCTTCACTCCCGATGGTCGTGGGTCTGGGTGATACGGCCCTGTTCCACGTGGAACAAAGCGACTGGCGTTTCCGTCTGCCAGCCTTCCCTCAATAATTCGTGGTCTACACAGGTGATGAACACCTGGCAGCGTAAGTCTTCCAACAAGCGGCATAACGATCGGCGGTGTTGCTCGTCGAGTTCAGACGGCAAGTCATCCACCAGATAAATACATTGACCGCGCCGGGCTTGGCTAACCAAGTGGCCCTGGGCGATACGCAAAGCGCACACCACCAACTTCTGCTGGCCACGGGACAAGATATCCGCAGCATTGTGTGCGCCCAATCTAAGACGCAAATCAGCACGTTGAGGGCCAGCCTGTGTATGGCCAATTTGCTGATCTCGCTGCAAGGACGTGGCGAGTACTGCACTCAGTTCACGCTCTTTGTCCCAACCACGGTAGTAACTCAGCGTCAGCCCCTCGAGATCCAACAACTCACTCAAGGTCTGCTCAAAGACTGGTTTCAAGGCTTTGATGTAGGCGCGGCGGTATTCATCTATTTCGTCGCTGGCCAGGCACAGTTCACGGTCCCAGGCCGCTTGCGAAGCGGCGTCAAGTGTACCATGCCGCAGCCATGAGTTCCGCTGCCGCAGGGCCTTCTGTAGGCGCTGCCAAGTGGCCATGAACCGCGGTTCCACGTGGAACACTCCCCAATCGAGGAATTGCCTGCGGATTTTGGGCGCGCCTTCCAACAATCGAAAACTGTCGGGGTTGATCAACTGCAGCGGCAGGATTTCCGCCAATTGCGCCGCGCTGCGAGCATTTTGCCCATCAATACGAATCTGAAACTCTCCGCCGCGATCACGCGATATCCCCAGGTTGCTGTGCCCACCTTCAGCCAGTTCGACTTGGCCAAATACCGTGCACGCTAATTGTTCGTACTGGATGACCGGTAACAGGCGAGCACTGCGAAAGGAACGGGCAAGCCCCAGCAAATGAATGGCTTCCAGCACGCTGGTTTTGCCACTGCCGTTGGCGCCGTGGAGGATGTTGATGCGGGGGGAGGGGGAGAAGGTCACCGGGTGCAAATTGCGCACCGCGGTGACCGAGACGCGACTGAGGGACATCTAGCTTCTGCTGAGCATGATTACAGGCGCATCGGCATGACAACGTAAGCCGAGTCGTCGTTATCGGATTCTTGCACCAAGGCGCTGCTGTTGGAGTCCGACAGGATCAGACGAACCTGTTCGGTGGTCATTACACCCAGCACATCCAGCAGGTAGCTCACGTTGAAACCGATTTCCAGCGAGCCACCGTTGTAGTCGACGCCCACTTCTTCTTCCGCTTCTTCCTGCTCCGGGTTGTTGGCCTGGATCTTCAACTGACCGTTGGCCAGTTGCAGACGGATACCGCGGTACTTCTCGTTCGACAGGATCGCCGTACGGCTAAACGCTTCACGCAGGGCCTGACGGTCCCCCAGTACCAGCTTGTCACCACCTTTAGGCAGCACGCGCTCGTAATCCGGGAACTTACCGTCGACCAGCTTGGACGTGAAGGTGAACTCGCCAGTCGTTGCGCGGATGTGGTGCTGGCCCAGGACAATGCTGACATTGCCATCCGGCTCAGTGAGCAGGCGCGCCAGCTCGAGGATACCCTTGCGCGGCACGATGACTTGGTGACGATCAGGCTGGCCAATATCGGCCCGCATCGAGCACATTGCCAGACGGTGACCGTCAGTCGCCACCGCGCGGATAATGCCTTCCGACACTTCCAGCAGCATGCCGTTCAGGTAGTAACGCACGTCCTGCTGGGCCATGGCGAAGCTAGTGCGCTCGATCAAACGGCGCAGCTTGCTCTGTTCCAGGCTGCAAGTCAGCGAGCCAGGGCCCTCTTCCACAGTCGGGAAATCATTGGCTGGCAAGGTGGACAAGGTGAAGCGGCTGCGACCGGCTTTGACCACCAACTTGGCTTCATCGACCTTGATGTCGATCAGCGCGTCGTTCGGCAGGCTTTTGCAGATGTCCATCAGCTTACGCGCCGGTACGGTGATCTCGCCAGGTTCGGCGGGCTCTTCCAGCTGTACACGACCAACCAGCTCGACTTCAAGGTCGGTACCGGTCAGGGACAATTGCTGGCCTTCGACTACCAGCAATACGTTGGAAAGCACCGGCAAGGTCTGTCGGCGCTCGACGACGCCTGCGACCAGTTGCAGGGGTTTCAACAGGGCTTCGCGTTGAATGGTGAAATGCATGGTCTAGTCCCTTGCCTTAATAAGCTGCGCTGGTGTCATCAAGTTGTCAGTGTACGCAGCAGGTTCTTGTAGTCCTCGCGAATATCCGCGTCGGATTCCTTAAGTTCGTTGATCTTGCGGCACGCGTGCAAGACCGTGGTGTGGTCGCGGCCGCCAAACACATCACCGATTTCCGGCAGGCTGTGGTTGGTCAGCTCCTTGGAGAGCGCCATGGCCACCTGACGGGGACGTGCCACCGAGCGCGAGCGGCGCTTGGACAGCAAGTCGGAAATCTTGATCTTGTAGTACTCGGCCACGGTGCGCTGGATGTTATCCACACTCACCAGTTTGTCTTGCAGTGCCAGCAAGTCTTTCAGGGATTCGCGAATCAGCTCGATGGTGATATCGCGGCCCATGAAGTGCGAGTGTGCGATGACCCGCTTGAGCGCACCTTCCAGCTCACGCACGTTGGAGCGGATGCGCTGGGCAATAAAGAACGCAGCGTCGTGAGGCAGATCGACCTTGGCCTGGTCGGCCTTTTTCATCAGGATCGCGACGCGGGTTTCCAGCTCCGGCGGCTCTACCGCAACGGTCAAGCCCCAGCCGAAGCGCGACTTCAGGCGTTCTTCCAGGCCTTCGATTTCTTTCGGGTAACGGTCACTGGTCAAGATGACCTGCTGGCCACCTTCGAGCAGGGCGTTGAAGGTATGGAAAAACTCTTCCTGGGAACGCTCTTTGCGGGCAAAGAATTGAATATCGTCGATCAGCAACGCATCAACCGAGCGGTAGAACCGCTTGAATTCGTTGATGGCGTTGAGCTGCAGGGCCTTGACCATGTCAGCCACGAAGCGCTCCGAGTGCAGGTACACAACCTTGGCATTCGGATTCTTCTTTAATAGGTGATTACCCACAGCGTGCATCAAGTGAGTCTTACCCAAGCCAACGCCACCATAAAGGAAGAGTGGGTTGTAACCATGCTTGGGGTTGTCGGCTACCTGCCAGGCGGCAGCACGAGCCAGCTGGTTGGATTTACCTTCGACGAAGTTCTCAAACGTGAACGTGCGGTTCAGGTAGCTCGTGTGCTTGAGCGCACCTTCGACCTGCACTGTGCGCTGTTCGGCACGGACCGGCGCTTGCTGCGAGCTGGCACCCGCCATTGGGTCGAAGCTGTCGCGAGACGGTTCTTCATGCTCAGGCGCGTTTTTTTGCGCAGAGGATTTGGACGGTACCGGTGCGGGTGTAGCTGCAACCGGTACCGCCGCAGCCTGGGCTTGCGAAGCCGCAGCAGCCAGCGGTGCGTTCGGCGCAGCGCGAGGTGCAGAGCTACGTTTGCTGCCTATTAATAAAGAAAGCGCAGGTGCGAGGCCGTTGCCATGCTCATCGAGTAA
This sequence comes from Pseudomonas sp. GW821-FHT03A09, assembly GCF_059421065.1. Taxonomy (NCBI): domain Bacteria; kingdom Pseudomonadati; phylum Pseudomonadota; class Gammaproteobacteria; order Pseudomonadales; family Pseudomonadaceae; genus Pseudomonas; species Pseudomonas sp. GW821-FHT03A09. The sequence continues at coordinate 117,045 of NZ_JBWKUX010000001.1, forward strand.
TTCGAGGACACGGCTCAGGTACTTCTCATTGACCCAGTCGAGAACAAAACGATTCGGCGCGTAGACACGCAACTCGTCGCCTTCGGCTTCGACCTGTAGCGGACGGATCCAGGTGTTGAATTGCTGGGCAGGCAGCTCATCGCGCAAAAGCTCCACGCACTGCTGCCAAAGTTCCACTGACACGGATATCCCCTAAGTTGAAAGCCGGTGAGGCAAAAACAGCCGCCATTGTAGCGGCCAGTCGCTCACTTATCCACATGTAGGTTGCCCACAGGGCACCCAAAATCAATGCGTTAACCGCGAAAAAGTAGACCAATGGTCTGTGCATAAGCTCTGTGGATAAACGCACTTAAGCTCGTTGTACAAGTGGGGTCGAAAGTCTGTGGGTAACTGGCCTGTGGATAACAACCCATTCCACACACAGCTTATCCGACAGCGCAGCACAGGGAGAGCACCGTTTTCCCCCGTAGTTGTCATTCTCTGTACATCAGGCAGAACCTGGGCTCAAGGTAGTTATCCACAGATGAACCGCTACCTAGCTTTTATAAGCTTTACAGAAAAGCTTTAAATACCTTCCTTCTTTATTTTTATATCTATGCCACTCGAGGCGGAAGCCCGATGGGGAGAAAAGCACCCTTTGACCTGTAGAGATCTAAATAAAGGAAAAGCTGGTTGGAAATTGACCTAGAGGCTTGCTTTCTCTAGAATCGCCGGTCTCTTAAAACGGGGGCCATTCCGGCCCGTTGTGGACGAACCAGGTAACAACGCCATGAAACGTACTTTCCAACCAAGCACCATCAAACGCGCCCGCACTCACGGTTTCCGTGCTCGCATGGCTACCAAGAACGGCCGTGCTGTCCTGTCGCGTCGCCGCGCCAAAGGTCGTGCGCGTCTGGCAGTTTGATAATCCGGTACTGGTGGTGAGTCAGGACTTCAGTCGGGAAAAGCGTCTGCTAACACCCCGGCATTTCAAGGCAGTCTTTGACTCCCCCACCGGCAAGGTTCCGGGGAAAAATCTCCTGCTCCTTGCGCGTAACAACGATCTGGATCACCCCCGCCTCGGCTTGGTGATCGGCAAGAAGAGCGTAAAGCTCTCCGTTGAGCGCAATCGCCTCAAGCGTCTGATGCGCGAATCGTTTCGCCTCCACCAGGACACTCTGGTTGGTTGGGATATTGTTATCGTCGCGCGCAAAGGCTTGGGGGATGTAGAAAACCCCGAATTGATTCAGCATTTCGGCAAGCTCTGGAAACGTCTGGCGCGTACCAACAAGCCAACACCAACAGTCAGCACCGAAACTGTAGGGGTAGACAGCACCCATGCGTAAACTGGCCCTCGTTCCGATCCAGTTTTATCGCTATGCCATTAGTCCTCTGATGGCCAACCACTGTCGTTTCTACCCCAGTTGTTCCTGCTACGCGTTAGAGGCCATAGAAAATCATGGTCTTCTGCGCGGTGGCTGGCTGACCTTTCGTCGTTTAGGTCGCTGTCATCCGTGGAATCCCGGTGGTTATGACCCGGTTCCACCTATCCCTACCTCCCGTTCTTCTTCGATGGCCGAGTAATCATGGATATTAAACGCACAATCCTGATCGTCGCCCTGGCAATTGTGTCCTACGTCATGGTCCTCAAGTGGAACCAAGACTACGGCCAGGCTGCCCTGCCGACTCAGAATGTTGCTACCAACCAGGCTGCGCCGGCTATTCCGGACACCCCGTTGGGTAACAATGCGTCCGCGAGTGCCGATGTTCCCAGCGCGAATGGCGAGACAAGCGCCCCTTTAGAAACGCCAGTGGTCACTAACAAAGACCTCATCCACGTAAAAACGGATGTGCTCGACCTGGCTATCGACCCACAAGGTGGTGATATCGCGCAGTTGAAACTGCCGCTGTATCCACGTCGTCAAGACCATCCGGATGTTCCGTTCCAACTGTTCGATAACGGTGGTGAACGTACTTATCTGGCGCAAAGCGGCCTGACCGGCACCAATGGTCCGGATGCGCGTGCTACCGGTCGTCCGATTTACTCGACCGAACAGAAGACTTATCAACTGGCTGATGGCCAGAACCAGTTGAACGTCGACCTGAAATTCAGCCTCGACGGCGTCAATTACATCAAGCGTTTCAGCTTCACCCGTGGTTTGTACGACTTGAAGGTCACTTACCTGATCGACAACGAAAGCGACAAAGCATGGACCGGCAACCTGTTTGCCCAGCTCAAGCGTGACAACAGCGCCGATCCTTCTTCCAGCACCGCCACCGGCACCGCGACTTACTTGGGCGCAGCCCTGTGGACAAGTAGCGAGCCGTACAAAAAAGTGTCGATGAAAGATATCGACAAGGGCGCGCTTAAAGAAACCGTCCAGGGCGGCTGGGTTGCCTGGTTGCAACACTACTTCGTGACCGCTTGGATCCCGAACAAGGGTGAAGCCAACCTGGTTCAAACCCGCAAAGACAGCCAAGGCAACTACATCATTGGTTTCACTGGCCCGGCGTTGACCGTTGCGCCAGGCGCCAAGGCTGAAACCAGTGCCACTCTGTACGCCGGCCCGAAAAGCCAAGCCGTGTTGAAAGAGTTGTCCCCAGGTCTGGAACTGACTGTGGACTACGGCATTCTGTGGTTCATTGCCCAGCCGATCTTCTGGCTGCTGCAACATATCCACAGCATCGTCGGTAACTGGGGCTTCTCGATCATCTTCTTGACCATGCTGATCAAAGGGATCTTCTTCCCTCTGTCGGCAGCTAGCTACAAGTCGATGGCCCGCATGCGTGCCGTTGCACCGAAACTGGCCGCGTTGAAAGAACAGCATGGCGATGACCGTCAGAAAATGTCGCAAGCCATGATGGAGCTGTACAAGAAAGAGAAGATCAACCCACTGGGTGGATGCTTGCCGATTCTCGTGCAGATGCCGGTGTTCCTGTCGCTGTACTGGGTACTCCTGGAAAGCGTGGAAATGCGCCAGGCTCCATTCATGCTGTGGATAACTGACCTGTCGATCAAAGACCCGTTCTTTATCCTGCCGATCATCATGGGCGCGACCATGTTTATCCAGCAGCGTCTGAACCCGACTCCACCGGACCCGATGCAGGCCAAGGTAATGAAAATGATGCCAATCATCTTCACCTTCTTCTTCCTGTGGTTCCCGGCTGGTCTGGTTCTGTACTGGGTAGTCAACAACGTGTTGTCGATTTCCCAACAGTGGTACATCACTCGTAAAATCGAAGCGGCTACCAAAAAAGCTGCGGCGTAACTTACTCTGTGGATAACCACTCAAGACGCCCCCTAGTGGGGCGTTTTGCTTTCCGTCACTTTTGTTCTGGAACCTGCTGATGAGCGCTCCTCGTGAAACCATCGCTGCTGTCGCTACCGCTCAAGGTCGCGGCGGTGTCGGTATCGTTCGAATTTCCGGGCCACTTGCGGGCGTAGCGGCGCGGGCCATCAGCGGTCGAGAGTTGAAACCGCGCTATGCCCATTACGGCCAGTTCCTGGACGCTGACAAAAGTGTGTTGGATGAAGGCCTGGCCATCTACTTTCCGGGGCCGAATTCCTTTACCGGTGAAGATGTCCTGGAATTGCAGGGCCATGGTGGTCCGGTCGTACTGGATATGTTGCTGCAGCGCTGCCTGCAATTGGGTTGCCGACTGGCGCGACCAGGGGAATTCAGTGAGCGGGCATTCCTCAATGACAAGCTCGACCTGGCCCAGGCGGAAGCCATAGCCGACTTGATCGAGGCGAGTTCCGCGCAGGCTGCGCGTAATGCATTGCGCTCGCTCCAAGGTGCATTTTCCCTGCGTGTGCATAACCTGACCGAGCAACTGATCAGCCTGCGCATCTACGTCGAGGCCGCGATTGATTTTCCAGAAGAGGAAATCGACTTTCTCGCCGATGGCCATGTCTTGGCAATGCTCGATAAAGTCCGTGATGAGTTATCCACCGTGCTACGTGAGGCAGGGCAGGGAGCACTATTGCGCGACGGTATGACGGTTGTGATTGCCGGCAGGCCCAATGCGGGCAAATCCAGCCTGCTGAACGCACTGGCTGGCCGTGAAGCCGCGATCGTGACCGAGATTGCCGGCACCACCCGGGATATCTTGCGTGAACATATCCACATCGATGGCATGCCGTTGCATGTGGTCGACACTGCCGGTCTGCGCGATACCGATGACCAGGTTGAAAAAATCGGTGTGGAACGCGCGCTTAAAGCCATCAGTGAAGCAGACCGCGTGTTGTTGGTGGTGGATGCAACCGCACCCGAAGCGGCGGACCCTTTTGCCTTATGGCCAGAGTTTCTCGAGCAGCGACCGAACCCGGCCAAAGTGACCTTGATTCGCAACAAGGCCGACCTGACGGGCGAAGCCATTAACGTGGAAACCTGTGAGGATGGCCACGTCACCATCAGCCTGAGTGCGAAGTCGGCTGGCGAGGGGCTGGAGTTGCTGAGGGACCATCTCAAGGCCTGTATGGGCTATGAGCAGACTTCGGAGAGCAGCTTCAGCGCACGTCGTAGGCACTTAGAGGCGCTGCGGCACGCCAGCGCGGCACTGGAGCACGGCCGGGCTCAATTGACCTTGGCGGGCGCAGGAGAATTGTTGGCCGAAGACTTGCGACAGGCACAGCAGCTTTTAGGTGAAATCACGGGTGCATTCAGCTCCGATGACCTGCTGGGCCGGATCTTTTCCAGCTTCTGTATCGGTAAATAGACTCCCGTTGTTCACAGACAGGCCATCAGTGCCTGTCTGTTCTTCCTGATTCAACCCACTGACTGAGAGATCACCAAGACATTGGAGGCTTTCGCGTGGCCGCAATTTGGCTGGATTCACGAATTTCTGTGGATTAAGCCCTGTGAATAACCGCAGCTGTGCCCAGTTGATAACAGGGCCTGAAACCTGAGTAAAAACCCATCTGTGGATAAGCACCTGTTTAATCCACAGGCTTAAAGCACTTATCCAAGGGACTCATTGGCACATGACCACAGGGTTTTGAATCGCTGTACACAACGTAATTTAAAGCTTACAGAACGTTATCCACAGAAAGGTTGCTCAGTAGAAATAAACATAAAAACAAAGATTTAATAAATATCTCTCTTTTAATTTCTATTGTCTGTGATTCATCCACAGCTGGTTAAATTTTGTGCAAAGGGTTCTTTAGGAAGGGCTAAGTCCCTATACTTGCCGCTATAGCTCTAAAACTCTTTCAACAAACAATTCCTGATTACCTACATAAGCAGGCACGAGGTGCGTGGTGGATTTCCCTTCCCGTTTTGAAGTGATCGTCATCGGCGGCGGTCATGCCGGTACCGAGGCAGCACTGGCGTCAGCACGCATGGGCGTAAAAACCCTGTTGTTGACGCATAACGTGGAAACCCTCGGCGCCATGAGTTGCAACCCTGCCATTGGTGGGATCGGCAAAAGCCATTTGGTCAAAGAAATCGACGCCCTTGGCGGCGTAATGGCCATGGCTACCGATAAGGGTGGTATTCAATTTCGCGTGCTCAACAGCCGCAAAGGCCCGGCCGTACGTGCTACACGGGCTCAAGCCGACCGCATCCTGTACAAGGCAGCGGTACGTGAAACCCTGGAAAACCAGCCGAACCTGTGGATATTTCAACAAGCCGCGGATGACCTGATCGTCGAGCAGGACCAGGTACGTGGTGTTGTCACTCAAATGGGCCTGCGTTTCTTCGCAGAATCCGTGGTGTTGACCACCGGTACGTTCCTCGGCGGACTTATCCACATCGGCATGCAGAACTATTCTGGTGGTCGCGCCGGTGATCCGCCGTCGATTGCCTTGGCAAAACGCCTGCGTGAATTGCCGCTGCGTGTAGGCCGCCTGAAAACCGGGACCCCGCCGCGTATCGACGGGCGTTCTGTGGATTTCTCGGTGATGACCGAACAAGCCGGTGACACGCCAATCCCAGTGATGTCGTTCATGGGGTCCAAAGAACAGCACCCGAAACAGGTCAGTTGCTGGATTACCCACACCAACGCCCGCACCCACGAAATCATTGCCGCGAACCTCGACCGTTCGCCGATGTATTCCGGTGTAATCGAAGGTATCGGCCCACGTTATTGCCCATCGATCGAAGACAAGATCCACCGCTTTGCCGACAAGGAGAGCCACCAGGTCTTCATCGAACCGGAAGGTTTGACCACTCACGAGCTGTACCCGAACGGAATTTCCACTTCGTTGCCGTTCGACGTGCAAATCCAGATCGTGCAATCGATTCGTGGTATGGAAAACGCACACATCGTGCGGCCGGGCTACGCCATCGAATACGACTATTTCGACCCGCGCGACCTGAAGTACAGCCTGGAAACCAAAGTGATCGGCGGTCTGTTCTTCGCTGGCCAAATCAACGGCACCACCGGTTACGAAGAGGCCGGCGCCCAAGGTTTGTTGGCCGGGACCAACGCAGCATTGCGTGCACAGGGCAAAGACAGCTGGTGCCCGCGTCGCGATGAAGCGTATATCGGTGTACTGGTTGACGATCTGATTACCCTGGGTACCCAGGAACCGTACCGGATGTTTACCTCCCGGGCGGAATACCGTCTGATCCTGCGTGAAGACAACGCTGACCTGCGCCTGACCGAAAAAGGCCGCGAGCTGGGCTTGGTCGATGACGTGCGTTGGGCTGCATTCTGCAAAAAGCGCGAAAGCATCGTGCTGGAAGAGCAGCGTCTGAAAAGTACTTGGGTTCGCCCGGGCACCGAGCAGGGCGACGCCATCGCTGAAAAATTTGGCACGCCGCTGACCCATGAATACAACTTGCTGAACCTGCTGTCCCGTCCGGAAATCGACTACGCTGGTCTGGTCGAGGTGACAGGTCAGGGCGCAGAAGACCCACAGGTTGCGGAGCAGGTCGAAATCAAGACCAAATACGCCGGTTACATCGACCGCCAGCAGGACGAGATCGCTCGTCTGCGCGCCAGTGAAGATACTAAGTTGCCTGCGGATATCGATTACACCGGGATTTCCGGCCTGTCGAAAGAAATCCAAAGCAAACTGGGGATAACTCGCCCGGAAACCCTGGGCCAGGCTTCACGTATCCCCGGCGTCACCCCGGCAGCGATTTCGCTGTTGATGATTCATTTGAAAAAACGCGGCGCGGGCCGTCAGTTGGAGCAAAGCGCTTGAGTTCGTTGGTCACCTCGCAACACGCCGAAGAGTTATCCACAGGTGCACGCCAGTTGGGCGTCGACCTGACCCCGGCCCAGCACGAATTGCTGTTGGGCTACCTGGCCCTGTTGATCAAATGGAACAAGGCCTACAACCTGACCGCTGTACGTGATCCGGACGAAATGGTCTCGCGTCATCTGCTCGACAGTTTGAGTGTGATGCCGTTTATCGAAAACGGTCGTTGGCTCGACGTCGGCAGTGGTGGCGGCATGCCTGGCATCCCGCTGGCCATCCTGTTTCCAGAGTCGCAAGTGACCTGCCTGGACAGCAACGGCAAGAAAACCCGCTTCCTGACCCAGGTCAAACTCGAACTCAAGCTGGATAACCTGCAAGTTATCCACAGTCGCGTCGAAGCCTTCACGCCTGAACAGCCTTTCAACGGAATTGTGTCCCGGGCGTTCAGCAGCATGGAGAATTTCAGCAACTGGACTCGCCACCTTGGCGACCGCGACACCCGCTGGCTGGCAATGAAGGGCGTCCATCCAAGCGATGAGCTGTTAGCATTGCCGGCAGACTTCCACCTCGATAGCGAACACGCCTTGGCCGTACCCGGTTGCCAAGGCCAACGCCATCTGCTGATACTGCGCCGCACGGCATGATTGGGAACACAAGCAAGAATGGCTAAGGTATTCGCGATAGCGAACCAGAAAGGTGGCGTGGGCAAAACCACCACCTGCATCAACCTCGCAGCATCGCTGGTTGCCACCAAGCGCCGGGTGCTGTTGATCGATCTCGATCCACAGGGCAACGCCACCATGGGTAGCGGTGTGGATAAACACGGCCTGGAAAACTCGGTTTACGACTTGCTGATCGGCGAGTGCGACCTGGCCCAGGCCATGCACTATTCCGAACACGGTGGTTACCAACTGCTGCCGGCCAACCGCGATTTGACCGCGGCGGAAGTGGTGCTGCTGGAAATGCAGATGAAAGAAAGCCGTCTGCGCAGCGCCTTGGCGCCGATTCGCGAGAACTACGACTACATTTTGATCGACTGCCCACCGTCTCTGTCGATGTTGACGTTGAACGCGCTGGTGGCTGCCGACGGGGTCATTATCCCCATGCAGTGCGAGTACTACGCGCTGGAAGGGTTGAGCGATCTTGTGGATAACATCAAGCGGATCGCCGAATTGTTGAATCCGAACCTGCAGATCGAAGGTCTGTTGCGCACAATGTTCGACCCGCGGCTGAGCCTGATGAACGATGTATCGGCACAGCTCAAGGAACACTTCGGCGATCAGTTGTACGACACCGTGATCCCACGCAACATCCGTTTGGCCGAAGCGCCAAGCTATGGCATGCCCGCGCTGGCGTATGACAAATCCTCGCGTGGCGCGATTGCCTATCTGGCACTGGCTGGCGAGATGGTTCGCCGTCAACGCCGCAACTCACGCACCGCTGCAGCCCAGCCAACTTAAGGAATCCCCATGGCCGTCAAGAAACGAGGTCTCGGACGTGGACTGGATGCACTGTTGAGTGGTCCGACCGTCACAGCGCTTGAAGAACAAGCGGTGCAGGCCGACGAACGCGAGCTGCAGCACTTGCCGCTGGACCTGATCCAGCGCGGCAAATACCAGCCTCGCCGGGACATGGACCCCCAGGCGTTGGAAGAACTGGCCAACTCGATCAAGGCCCAGGGCGTGATGCAGCCGATCGTGGTGCGCCCCATCGGTGGTGGCCGTTTTGAAATCATTGCCGGTGAACGCCGCTGGCGCGCCAGTCAGCAGGCTGGCAAGGACACCATCCCGGCGATGGTGCGCGATGTGCCGGATGAAACCGCCATTGCCATGGCGTTGATCGAAAATATCCAGCGCGAAGATCTCAACCCGATCGAAGAAGCGATCGCCTTGCAGCGTTTGCAGCAGGAATTCCAGCTGACCCAGCAACAGGTGGCCGAGGCGGTGGGTAAATCCCGCGTCACGGTTTCCAACTTGCTGCGCCTGATCGCGCTGCCGGAAGTCATCAAGACCATGTTGTCCCACGGTGACCTGGAGATGGGTCACGCCCGTGCCTTGCTCGGATTGCCGGAAAATCAACAGGTTGAAGGGGCGCGACACGTTGTCGCACGGGGTCTCACCGTTCGTCAGACCGAGGCGCTGGTTCGTCAGTGGCTCAGCGGCAAACCTGCACCGGTCGAAACAGCCAAACCTGATCCGGATATTGCGCGCCTCGAGCAGCGCCTGGCCGAGCGCCTGGGCTCTGCGGTGCAAATTCGCCACGGCAAGAAAGGCAAAGGGCAATTGGTCATCGGATATAACTCACTTGATGAGCTTCAGGGCGTCCTTGCCCACATCCGTTGAAACATTTGCTTATGTAGCGTGCGATCGGAAAACACTACCCGACAGTTGAATAGGGGCAGAACCGCCCCTATACTCTGCGCGCATTTTGTCGGCACAAATTATGCCAAGTTATTGATTCTCGGCAGCCGACCATTGAGGAGCAAGAGTGATGGAAACCCGCACGCCAAACACGTTGCCGTTCCATCGCTTGGCCGTTTTTCCGGTTTTATTGGCTCAATTTGTCATTTTGCTGATCGCCGCATTGGCGCTTTGGTATTGGCATGGAGTCGTTGCCGGATATTCAGGACTCTGCGGAGGCCTGATAGCCTTGCTGCCCAATATGTACTTTGCTCACAGGGCCTTTCGGTTTTCCGGCGCCCGAGCAGCCCAGGCTATCGTCCGGTCATTTTATGCCGGCGAGGCGGGGAAACTGATTTTGACGGCAGTGCTGTTCGCACTGACCTTTGCAGGTGTGAAGCCATTGGCGCCGCTGGCTGTATTCGGCGTCTTCGTGTTGACCCAACTGGTCAGCTGGTTCGCTCCCCTGCTAATGAAAACAAGACTTTCGAAACCTTAGGGCGTTTGAGGCAACCATGGCAGAAACAACCGCTTCGGGCTATATCCAGCACCACTTGCAGAACCTGACCTTCGGTCAGCTTCCCAACGGCGGCTGGGGCTTCGCCCACACCGCAGCAGAAGCCAAAGAGATGGGGTTCTGGGCTTTCCACCTGGATACTCTGGGCTGGTCGGTCGCACTGGGCCTGATCTTTGTCCTGATTTTCCGCATGGCGGCGAAAAAGGCTACTTCCGGTCAGCCAGGTGCTTTGCAGAACTTCGTTGAAGTATTGGTCGAATTCGTCGATGGCAGCGTGAAAGACAGCTTCCATGGCCGTAGCCCGGTGATTGCACCGCTGGCACTGACCATCTTCGTCTGGGTGTTCCTGATGAACGCCGTCGACCTGGTACCGGTCGACTGGATTCCTCAACTGGCCATCCTGATCTCCGGCGATCACCACATCCCATTCCGTGCAGTTTCCACCACGGACCCTAACGCCACCCTGGGCATGGCCCTGTCGGTGTTCGCGTTGATCATTTTCTACAGCATCAAGGTCAAGGGCATCGGCGGCTTCATCGGCGAACTGACCCTGCACCCGTTCGGCAGCAAGAACATCTTCGTTCAAGCCCTGCTGATCCCGGTGAACTTCCTGCTGGAGTTCGTGACCCTGGTTGCCAAGCCGATTTCCCTGGCCCTGCGACTGTTCGGCAACATGTATGCCGGCGAGCTGGTGTTCATTCTGATCGCTGTGATGTTCGGCAGCGGTCTGCTCTGGCTTAGCGGCCTGGGCGTGGTTCTGCAGTGGGCGTGGGCTGTGTTCCACATCCTGATCATCACCCTGCAGGCCTTCATCTTCATGATGCTGACCATCGTCTACCTGTCGATGGCGCACGAAGAGAACCATTAAGACCGGTCTCGACTAGTCTGATGTCCTTCCCGGTAACACGGGAAGGTGGCCCTAGCGGGCTATGAAACGATTTGTTTTACCGCTTTAAAATCTAAAAAACCTAAACCATACGACGTAAAAGTCGGGAGGAAAGATGGAAACTGTAGTTGGTCTAACCGCTATCGCTGTTGCACTGTTGATCGGCCTGGGCGCCCTGGGTACTGCCATTGGTTTCGGCCTGCTGGGCGGCAAATTCCTGGAAGGCGCAGCGCGTCAGCCAGAAATGGTTCCAATGCTGCAAGTTAAAATGTTCATCGTCGCCGGCCTGCTCGACGCCGTGACCATGATCGGCGTTGGTATCGCTCTGTTCTTCACCTTCGCGAACCCTTTCGTTGGTCAACTCGCTGGCTAATCACTCGAATTTTCGAGTGATTAGGGTGATGGACAACGAATGAGCGAGGTGTTGGCGTGAACATTAATGCAACCCTGATTGGCCAATCCGTTGCGTTCTTCATTTTTGTAGTGTTTTGCATGAAGTTCGTGTGGCCTCCGGTCATCGCGGCTTTGCACGAACGTCAGAAGAAGATCGCGGACGGTTTGGACGCTGCCACCCGTGCAGCTCGCGACCTGGAGTTGGCCCAAGAGAAAGCGGGTCATCAACTGCGCGAAGCTAAGGCACAGGCAGCTGAAATCATTGAGCAAGCCAAGAAACGCGGTAACCAGATCGTCGAAGAGGCTGTTGAAAAAGCCCGCGTCGAAGCTGACCGTGTGAAGGCTTCGGCTCATGCCGAGATCGAACAGGAACTGAACGGCGTCAAAGACGCGCTGCGTGCCCAACTGGGTGCTCTGGCGGTCGGCGGTGCTGAGAAGATCCTCGGTGCCACAATCGATCAAAACGCGCACGCGGAGCTGGTTGACAAACTGGCTGCTGAAATTTAAGCGAGGGCGATCATGGCAGAACTGACCACGTTGGCCCGACCTTACGCCAAGGCAGCCTTCGAGCACGCCCAGGCCCACCAGCAACTGGCCTCTTGGTCAGCCATGCTCGGCCTGGCTGCAGCGGTGTCGCAAGACGACACCATGCAGCGCGTGCTCAAGGCCCCGCGCCTGACGAGCGCAGACAAGGCCGCCACTTTTATTGAAGTGTGCGGCGACAAGTTTGATGTGAAGGCACAGAACTTCATCAATGTCGTTGCCGAAAACGACCGTCTCCCGCTTTTGCCGGAGATTTCTGCTCTGTTCGACCTGTACAAGGCCGAGCAAGAGAAGTCGGTAGACGTTGAAGTGACCAGTGCTTTCGCATTGAACCAAGAACAGCAAGACAAACTCGCCAAGGTTCTCAGTGCACGACTCAACCGGGAAGTGCGCCTGCATGCTGCGGAGGATGCATCCCTGATTGGGGGTGTTGTCATTCGCGCCGGCGACCTGGTTATCGATGGCTCGATTCGCGGCAAAATCGCGAAACTTGCCGAAGCATTGAAATCTTGAGTTTGAAGGGGCAGCAGAGCAATGCAGCAACTCAATCCTTCCGAAATAAGTGAAATTATCAAGGGCCGCATCGACAAGCTCGATGTGACCTCCCAAGCCCGTAACGAAGGCACTGTCGTCAGCGTATCTGACGGCATCGTGCGGATTCACGGTCTGGCCGACGTCATGTACGGCGAGATGATCGAGTTTCCGGGCGGCGTCTACGGTATGGCCCTCAACCTGGAGCAAGACTCCGTAGGTGCCGTTGTATTGGGCGCGTACACCAGTCTGGCTGAAGGCATGAGCGCCAAGTGCACAGGCCGCATCCTGGAAGTTCCGGTTGGTAAGGAACTGCTGGGTCGCGTAGTCGACGCACTGGGTAACCCTGTTGACGGTAAAGGTCCACTGGGCAACACCGAGACCGACGCGGTCGAGAAAGTTGCTCCAGGCGTGATCTGGCGTAAGTCGGTAGACCAGCCTGTACAGACTGGCTACAAGGCTGTCGATGCCATGATCCCAGTCGGCCGTGGCCAGCGTGAGCTGATCATCGGTGACCGTCAGATCGGTAAAACCGCTCTGGCGATCGACGCGATCATCAACCAGAAGAACAGCGGCATTTTCTGCGTCTACGTAGCTATCGGTCAGAAACAATCGACCATCGCCAACGTGGTTCGCAAGCTGGAAGAAAACGGCGCCCTGGCCAACACGATCATCGTGGCTGCCAGTGCTTCGGAATCTCCTGCGCTGCAATTCCTGGCACCGTACTCCGGTTGCACCATGGGTGAATTCTTCCGCGACCGCGGTGAAGACGCGCTGATCGTTTATGACGATCTGTCCAAGCAAGCAGTGGCTTACCGCCAGATTTCCCTGCTGCTGCGCCGTCCACCAGGCCGTGAAGCTTACCCAGGCGACGTGTTCTATCTCCACTCCCGTCTGCTGGAGCGCGCATCCCGCGTTTCGGAAGAGTACGTAGAGAAGTTCACCAACGGCGCAGTAACCGGCAAAACCGGTTCCCTGACCGCACTGCCGATCATCGAAACCCAGGCTGGCGACGTTTCCGCGTTCGTTCCGACCAACGTGATTTCCATCACCGACGGTCAGATCTTCCTGGAATCGGCCATGTTCAACTCGGGCATCCGCCCTGCAGTGAACGCCGGTGTTTCGGTATCCCGTGTGGGTGGTGCCGCTCAGACCAAGATCATCAAGAAGCTGTCCGGTGGTATCCGTACCGCCCTGGCTCAGTACCGTGAACTGGCGGCATTCGCCCAGTTCGCTTCTGACCTGGACGAAGCGACCCGTAAGCAACTTGAGCATGGTCAGCGCGTTACCGAGCTGATGAAGCAGAAGCAATACGCCCCAATGTCGATCGCTGACATGGCGTTGTCGCTGTATGCCGCTGAGCGTGGGTTCCTGACCGACGTTGAAATCGCCAAGGTCGGCAGCTTTGAACAAGCGCTGATTGCTTACTTCAACCGCGATCACGCCGAATTGATGGCGAAGATCAACGTGAAGGGTGACTTCAATGACGATATCGACGCTGGCATGAAAGCCGGTATCGAGAAGTTCAAGGCCACCCAAACCTGGTAAGCCGCAGCGGGAGCCGCAAGGCTCCCGCTTGCTAACCTGATAGGTGTTACATGGCAGGCGCAAAAGAGATTCGCAGTAAGATTGCGAGCATCAAAAGCACGCAAAAAATTACCAGCGCCATGGAAAAAGTGGCGGTCAGCAAAATGCGCAAGGCACAAATGCGCATGGCTGCTAGCCGTCCTTATGCGGAGCGTATCCGCCAGGTAATTGGGCATTTGGCCAACGCCAACCCGGAATACCGCCACCCGTTCATGATCGACCGCGAAGTTAAGCGCGTTGGTTATGTGGTTGTGAGCAGTGACCGTGGTTTGTGCGGTGGTTTGAATACCAACCTGTTCAAGGCCCTGGTCAAGGACATGGCGGTAAACCGCGAAAAGGGCGTCGAGATCGATCTGTGTGTTGTTGGTAGCAAGGGTGCGGCCTTTTTCCGTAACTTCGGCGGTAACGTCGTTGCAGCTATCAGCCACCTGGGTGAAGAGCCGTCGATCAATGATTTGATCGGCAGTGTGAAGGTGATGCTGGATGCGTATCTGGAAGGCCGGATTGACCGCCTGTCCGTGGTATCCAACAAGTTCATCAACACCATGACCCAGCAGCCAACCGTGGAGCAATTGATTCCACTGGTGGCGACTCCGGATCAGGAACTCAAGCACCACTGGGACTACCTCTACGAACCAGACGCCAAAGAGCTGCTTGACGGCTTGATGGTGCGCTACGTGGAGTCGCAGGTGTACCAGTCGGTGGTCGAGAACAACGCAGCTGAACAAGCGGCGCGGATGATCGCGATGAAAAACGCTACCGATAACGCCGGTGATCTGATCAGCGATTTGCAGCTGATCTACAACAAGGCGCGTCAGGCTGCGATCACCCAAGAGATCTCGGAAATCGTCGGCGGCGCTGCCGCGGTTTAACGGTTCAAATATTCAGAGGATCCAGCTATGAGTAGCGGACGTATCGTTCAAATCATCGGCGCCGTTATCGACGTGGAATTTCCACGCGACAGCGTACCGAGCATCTACAACGCGCTGAAAGTACAAGGCGCGGAAACCACCCTGGAAGTTCAGCAGCAGCTGGGCGACGGTGTGGTTCGTACCATTGCGATGGGTTCCACCGAAGGCTTGAAGCGCGGTCTGGACGTTGTCGACACTGGCGCTGCCATCTCCGTACCGGTCGGTAAAGCGACCCTGGGCCGGATCATGGACGTACTGGGCAACCCGATCGACGAAGCTGGCCCGATCGACACCGAAGAGCGTTGGGGCATTCACCGCCCAGCACCTTCGTTCGCCGAGCAAGCTGGCGGCAACGACCTGCTGGAAACCGGCATCAAGGTTATCGACCTGGTTTGCCCGTTCGCCAAAGGCGGTAAAGTGGGTCTGTTCGGTGGTGCCGGTGTAGGCAAGACCGTAAACATGATGGAACTGATCCGTAACATCGCCATCGAGCACAGCGGTTATTCCGTGTTCGCCGGTGTGGGTGAGCGTACTCGTGAGGGTAACGACTTCTACCACGAGATGAAGGACTCCAACGTTCTGGACAAAGTGGCACTGGTTTACGGTCAGATGAACGAGCCGCCGGGAAACCGTCTGCGCGTAGCACTGACTGGCTTGACCATGGCCGAGAAGTTCCGTGACGAAGGTAACGACGTTCTGCTGTTCGTCGACAACATCTACCGTTACACCTTGGCCGGTACTGAAGTATCCGCACTGCTGGGCCGTATGCCTTCGGCAGTAGGTTACCAGCCGACCCTGGCTGAAGAGATGGGCGTTCTGCAAGAACGTATCACTTCGACCAAAGAAGGTTCGATCACCTCGATCCAAGCGGTATACGTACCTGCGGATGACTTGACTGACCCGTCGCCTGCGACCACCTTCGCCCACTTGGACGCCACCGTCGTACTGTCCCGTGACATCGCTTCCCTGGGTATCTACCCAGCGGTCGATCCACTCGACTCGACTTCGCGCCAGCTGGAC
Source organism: Pseudomonas sp. GW821-FHT03A09 (assembly GCF_059421065.1). NCBI lineage: Bacteria > Pseudomonadati > Pseudomonadota > Gammaproteobacteria > Pseudomonadales > Pseudomonadaceae > Pseudomonas > Pseudomonas sp. GW821-FHT03A09. The sequence continues at coordinate 132,961 of NZ_JBWKUX010000001.1, forward strand.
CCGAACGTGATCGGTCAGGAGCACTACGACACCGCTCGCGGCGTTCAGTACGTGCTGCAGCGTTACAAAGAACTGAAGGACATCATTGCGATCCTGGGTATGGACGAGCTGTCGGAAACCGACAAGCAGTTGGTATCCCGCGCTCGTAAGATCCAGCGCTTCTTGTCGCAGCCGTTCTTCGTGGCTGAAGTCTTCACCGGTGCTTCGGGTAAATACGTTTCCCTGAAAGACACCATTGCTGGCTTCAAAGGCATCCTCAACGGTGACTACGACCACCTGCCAGAACAAGCGTTCTACATGGTCGGCGGCATCGAAGAAGCGATCGAGAAAGCCAAGAAACTGTAATCCAGGCGCCCGGCAACGGGCGCTCATCAGGTTGAGGCAATCAGATGGCTATGACAGTCCATTGCGATATCGTCAGCGCGGAAGGGGAAATCTTCTCCGGTCTGGTCGAGATGGTAGTAGCGCACGGCGAACTGGGTGATCTTGGTATCGCTCTGGGTCACGCTCCGCTGATCACCAGCTTGAAGCCAGGTCCGATCACGCTGACCAAGCAAGGCGGGGAACGCGAGGTGTTTTACATCTCCGGTGGTTTCCTGGAAGTTCAGCCGAACATGGTCAAGGTACTTGCCGACACCGTGCAACGCGCTGGCGACCTGGATGAAGCCTCCGCTCAGGAAGCCGTCAAGGCTGCCGAGAAGGCCCTGCACGAAAAAGGCGCGGATTTCGACTACAGCGCTGCTGCTGTACGTCTGGCCGAGGCTGCAGCTCAGCTGCGCACGCTCCAGCAGATCCGCAAGAAGTAAGCGGCCACGCCGCCATGCTTCATGCGTGATTGATTAAAAAGGGTAGCCTCGGCTACCCTTTTTCTTTTTTGCAAAACACTTCTTTGGTCTGAACTCGGACCGCCCAGGATTGGTAGCCATTCATGTCTCTTGAAATCGTCATTCTCGCCGCAGGCCAGGGCACCCGCATGCGTTCGGCGTTGCCAAAGGTGCTGCACCCGGTTGCCGGCAACTCCATGCTGGGTCATGTTATCCACAGCGCCCGGCAACTCGACCCGCAACGCATTCACGTCGTCATTGGCCATGGTGCCGATGTGGTCCGTGAACGCCTTGCCGCGGACGATCTGAATTTCGTATTGCAAGACAAACAACTCGGCACCGGTCACGCCACTGCGCAAGCCGTGCCATTCATCACCGCCGATACCGTATTGATCCTTTACGGTGATGTACCACTGATTGAAGTAGAAACCTTGCAACGCCTGCTCAAGCACGTTGTGCCTGGCCAGATGGGCCTGCTGACGGTTGAACTGGACGACCCCACCGGCTACGGACGCATCGTGCGCAACGCCGACGGCAAGGTCGTAGCCATCGTTGAGCATAAGGATGCCAGTGAAGCCCAGCGCGCCATCACCGAAGGCAACACTGGCATTCTCGCGGTCCCGGCCAATAAGCTCGCCGACTGGATGAGCCGCCTGTCCAACAACAACGCCCAGGGTGAGTACTACCTCACCGACGTGATCGAAATGGCCGTCAGCGATGGCCTGCTGGTCGCCACCGAGCAACCCCACGACCCGATGGAAGTGCAGGGTGCCAACGACCGCAAGCAACTGGCCGAGCTGGAGCGTCACTACCAACTGCGCGAAGGCCTGCGCCTGATGGCCCAGGGTGTGACCCTGCGCGACCCGGCACGCTTCGATGTGCGTGGTGAAGTTACGGTGGGTCGCGACGTGTTGATCGATATCAACGTGATCCTGGAAGGCCGCGTGGTTATTGAAGACGACGTGGTGATTGGTCCGAACTGCGTGATCAAGGACAGCACTTTACGCAAAGGTGTGGTGATCAAAGCCAACAGCCACCTCGATGGCGCCGTGATGGGCGAGGGCAGTGATGCAGGACCGTTTGCGCGTTTGCGCCCTGGCAGCGTGCTGGAGGCCAAGGCCCATGTGGGTAACTTTGTTGAACTGAAAAACGCCCACCTGGGCGAGGGTGCCAAAGCCGGTCATCTGACCTACTTGGGTGATGCGGTCATCGGCGCGCGCACCAACATCGGTGCTGGCACCATTACCTGCAACTACGATGGCGCGAACAAGCACCAAACCGTATTGGGTGAAGACGTGTTTATCGGTTCCAACAATTCGCTGGTTGCGCCAGTAAAGGTAGGCGATGGCGCCACTACGGCGGCGGGTTCCACCATCAATCAGGATGTGGATAACTTGCAGCTCGGTGTAGCTCGCGCCCGCCAGCGCAATATCGACGGTTGGAAACGCCCGGTCAAAATCAAGAAGACCTGAGTTATCCACAATTTATTTGGCTGACGCCTACTCCTGTGGGAGCTGGCTTGCCTGTGATAGCGGTCGACATGCAACAAAGATGTCGCCTGATAACCCGCTATCGCAGGCAAGCCAGCTCCCACATTTAGTGTGTGGTTGCCCAAAAATTTTGCTCGTCCCGCTTGACGATCTTTCGCTAATAGGTTTTGATTGCCTTCGTTATCTTTCGAGACGAAACTTATCATCACCATGTCGAAACGAAATACTCCCCAACGACGCCACAACATCCTGACCTTGCTCAATGAACAGGGCGAAGTCAGCGTGGACGAATTGGCCAAGCATTTCGAAACGTCGGAAGTGACTATCCGCAAGGACCTCGCTGCCCTCGAAAGTAACGGCTTGTTGCTGCGCCGCTACGGGGGCGCAATCACCATGCCCCAGGAACTGGTGGGCGACGCTGCCCAGCCCATTTCGGCCTACAAGCGCGCTATCGCCCGTGCGGCCGTGATGCGCTTGCGTGAACACGCACGCATCATCATCGACAGCGGCAGTACGACGGCCGCGATGATTCCAGAACTGGGCCACCAGCCTGGGTTGGTAGTAATGACCAACTCCCTCAACGTGGCCCGTGCCTTGAGTGAGTTGGAACACGAGCCGGTGCTGTTGATGACCGGTGGCACCTGGGACCCGCATTCGGATTCGTTCCAGGGCCAAGTCGCCGAGCAAGTGCTGCGTTCCTATGATTTTGACCAGTTGTTCATCGGTGCCGACGGCATCGACCTGGAACGTGGCACCACCACCTTCAACGAATTGCTGGGCCTGAGCCGCGTCATGGCCGAGGTCGCCCGTGAAGTGGTGGTAATGGTCGAATCCGACAAGATCGGCCGCAAGATTCCCAACCTGGAACTGCCTTGGAGCAGCGTCCATACCCTCATTACCGATGATCGCCTGCCGCCTGAGGCCCGCGACCAGATCCAAGCCCGCGGCATTACGCTGATATGCGCGGCAGTCATCTAGGAGAAACACCATGTGTGGAATTGTTGGCGCAGTCGCTGAACGCAACGTTACTGCCATCCTGATCGAAGGCCTCAAGCGCCTGGAATACCGCGGCTATGACAGCGCCGGCGTGGCGGTTTTCACCAACGCCGGCAAGCTGGAGCGCATGCGTCGCCCGGGCAAGGTCAGCGAGTTGGACCAAGCATTGGCCGGCGAGCCGCTGGTGGGTCGCCTGGGTATCGCCCACACCCGCTGGGCCACTCACGGTGCGCCGTGCGAACGCAACGCGCACCCGCACTTCTCCGGTGACCTGGCGGTTGTGCACAACGGCATCATCGAAAACCACGAAGTGTTGCGTGAACAGCTCAAGGGCCTGGGTTACGTATTCACCTCGGACACCGACACCGAAGTCATCGCCCACCTGCTGAACCACAAACTCAAGGACCACAGCGACCTGACCACCGCCCTCAAGGCCACGGTCAAGGAACTGCATGGTGCTTATGGCTTGGCCGTGATCAGCGCCAGCCAGCCTGATCGCGTAGTGGCTGCTCGTAGTGGCAGCCCGCTGGTGATCGGCCTGGGCCTGGGTGAAAACTTCCTGGCATCCGACCAACTGGCCCTGCGTCAGGTCACCGACCGCTTCATGTACCTGGAAGAAGGCGATATCGCCGACATTCGCCGTGAAAGCGTGCAGATCTGGGACATCAACGGTCAATCCGTCGAGCGCGAAGCCGTGCAATACCGCGACGGTGCCGAAGCCGCTGATAAGGGCGAGTTCCGCCACTTCATGCTCAAGGAAATTCACGAGCAGCCGTCTGTGGTGCAACGCACCCTGGAAGGTCGCCTGAGCCAGAACCAAGTGCTGGTCAATGCCTTCGGCCCGCAGGCTACCGAGCTGTTCGCCAAAGTGCGCAATGTGCAGATCGTTGCCTGCGGCACCAGCTACCACGCCGGTATGGTTGCCCGTTACTGGCTGGAAGAACTGGCCGGTATCCCGTGCCAAGTCGAAGTCGCCAGTGAGTTCCGCTACCGCAAGGTGGTGGTGCAGCCTGACACTCTGTTTGTGACCATCTCCCAGTCCGGCGAAACTGCCGACACCCTGGCTGCCCTGCGCAATGCCAAGGAACTGGGCTTCCTAGGCAGCCTGGCAATCTGCAACGTCAGCATCAGTTCCCTGGTACGTGAATCCGACCTGACCCTGCTGACCCAAGCCGGTCGCGAAATCGGTGTGGCATCCACCAAAGCCTTCACTACCCAACTGGTTGCCTTGCTGCTGCTGACCCTGTCCCTGGGGCAAGTGCGCGGCACCCTCGCCGAGGGCGTTGAAGCCACCCTGGTGGAAGAACTGCGCCGCCTGCCTACCCGCCTGGGCGAAGCCCTGGCGATGGACGGCACTGTGGAGAAAGTCGCCGAGCTGTTCGCCGATAAGAATCACACCCTGTTCCTCGGCCGTGGTGCGCAGTACCCGGTGGCGATGGAAGGCTCGCTGAAGCTCAAGGAAATCTCCTATATCCACGCCGAAGCCTACCCAGCCGGTGAACTGAAACACGGCCCATTGGCCCTGGTGGATGACGACATGCCCGTCGTTACCGTCGCGCCTAACAACGAACTGTTGGAGAAGCTCAAATCCAACCTGCAGGAAGTGCGCGCCCGTGGCGGCCAGTTGATCGTGTTCGCTGATGAGAAAGCCGGTATGAGCAACGGTGAGGGTACCCACGTCATCAACATGCCGCACATCCACGACACCCTGTCGCCGATCCTCTACACCATCCCGCTGCAGCTGCTGTCGTACTACGTGGCCGTGCTCAAAGGCACCGACGTTGACCAGCCGCGCAACCTGGCGAAGTCGGTGACGGTGGAGTAACCCGCCCAGCGCCTGGAGGTCCAAGACTTCCAGGCGCTTTGCTTGCACTCGACGAAAGGACACGGCATCGATGCAAACTTCTTTTTCCCAGATCAGCGAGCGTTTGAACGATCGCCGGTTTGCAGTCGCAAGTAACTCCCACGGCCTTTCCGGCTCTGGTACGGTCTTTCATTACCTCGTCGAAGGTGATGCCATTTCGAGCACCTACCAAGGTGGCCGAATCTTTATCGGCCAACAAGGCCCCAACACCATTGAACTTCTTTTCCAATGCCTGACCACGGAGAGTGAGCTGCTGTCCGGCTGGTCTCGCGGTACGGTTGGGGTCGATCACGCCGGGCGTACCACGCTCGCCTTTGAGTGGGGATGGTTGTCGGGTGCTACAGGTGGTGGGGAGTCCCGCTACGTCGAGTTGATAGCCGGATAACCACCTCTTGTCGGTTCTGTGGGCCAGTGCCCGACGCGGGCCCACGTTTTACCCCTAGAATGCCTGCCTGTGGATAACTCAGCCAGGGATGCCTTCACCATGAATATAGAACTGCTTATCGCCGGTATCGTCTTGCTGATCATCGTTGTCGGTACGGTGGGCTGGATGGTGGGGGTCTACAACGGGCTGGTGATGCGGCGTAACGATGTGGATAAGGCGTTCGCCAACATCGATGTATTGCTCAAGCAGCGTGCCGATCAGATTCCGGACCTGATGCGTGTAGTGCAAGCCGCCATGAACCATGAGCATGCGCTGTTCACTCGCCTCAGCGACGCGCGCGCGCAATACCTGAACGCCAGCAGCCTGAATGACAAAGTCGACGCCTCCAACCAGCTCAACGCCGCACTCAAGTCGGTGATTGCGGTGGCGGAGAATTATCCGACGCTGATCTCGGGGCCCAATATGGTCGAGCTGCAGCAGGCGATCTCGGCTGTGGAGGAGCGCATTGCCGACCGTCGTGAGTTCTTCAACGAATCGGTCAATCTCTACAACATCGCCATCGCAGTGTTCCCTGATGTGTTCTTCGCGCGGATGCTGAGCTATCAGCGCATTCCACTATTGGCCATCAGCGCCGAAGAAACCCGCTATGAGGGCGTGAAGCTTGAGGTGCCGAGGGTATGAAAACTACCCAGGTGGGCGCCATCGAAAAAAAGCCTCGCTGGAAAACCCTGTTGGTGCTGGTGTTTCTTGTCGGTTTTGTCGGTGCGCTGGCTTACGATCCGGTGTTAGTGGTGCTGTTTTTTCCGGGTTGCCTGCTCATCGGTTTGCTGACCAGTTCCGGCGCCAGTTTCCATAGAGCCGAACAGCGACTGGCCACCAGCCAGATCCGCTCGCTGGCCATGGGGCTGGTGGAAGTGCGCGGCCAGGTGATTGTGGATAAGCCACTGATTTCGCCGGTACATGGCAAGCCTTGCGCCGGTTATGTATGGATCATCGAAGACGGTAAGAAAGACGATGATGGCCACTGGAGTTGGAGCCGCGCCAAGAGCGAGGCGCACTGCAATGACTTTCGTCTGCGGGACGCAACCGGTGAAATCAGCGTGCTTGCCGAAAGCATCGATCTGTTCGGCGACAAGTCGCCTGACGACTATGAATCAATCGGCAGCTCGCAACGCCAGGGTGAAATCCTGCTCAACCAGGACCTTGATGTCATGCTGATCGGCGATGCTTGCGTGCGGGACGGCCAGGCCGTGATCGCCTTGGGCCAATACCCCAAGGCAGTGTTCGGCGTTGCAAAAACCGAGGATGTGGAAAACCGCCGAGTGCTGGCGCCGTTATGGCGAGCTGGCGGTTTCTATGGGGCAGTAGTGGGGATGCTCGGGGTGGGCATCATGACCATGACCCCGGCGCATTTCGCCCAACTGCAATTGCCGGGGCCTGACACTTATCAACAGATGGAGTCCCTGGGGCCGCTGTATCAGCTGTTGGCCTGGTTGTACCGTGAGGGTGGTTTCCCGATTCCCTTCATGGCGGCGTTCGGCTTCATGTTAACGATCTTTATGGTGCTGATATGGGCACGCTTGCTCTTGCCCCAAGGTATGCGCCTGGCGGTGGGACGGGTGCTCGGCGCGTGGGCGGGGTTAGGCATGGTCATCGGCGGCATTGTGACATTGCTGCTGTTTGTCGCTCATGTGGATGTCCTGAAGCAGTTTCTCGTCTGGATGCTGATCCTGCTGGGCACTTTGGTGTTTTCCCTGTTTGAGCAGCGAAAAATGGGTGTCGCCTACCAACATTTTGCCAAGCGCATCAGCAAAGGCAGTCTGGGCGACGAAGACGCATGATCAGGGCACAAACTCCACCCGCAACCCACGGCTGGCACTGCGCCCCTGATCATCACTGACCCGCAACCGATACTCTCCCGATTTGCCCGGCCGCCAGTTCAGCGTGGTTTGCGGCGAGCCTTGGCCAATCAACGTCTGGTTGGCAAACCAATACAGCGTCACCGCATCGCTGGCCGCGTTGGCATTCAATGGGATGCTTTCCTGGGGTTGGGACAGGCGTAGCTGGTAACTCACCTGGGTCAGCGGTGAGCGGATCTGCGGCGCTTCGCTTGAATCGCTGATGCGGTTGGGCTGGCAGTTTTTCATCACATTGGGCGGGGTGCGCCGGGGCAGGCCGGCGGCGCGGTACAGGCGCTGCACGTCGCTGGGCCAGAACTCGAAGACTTCTTCGCGGGTGTACTGCGGATCGAACGGCGGGCACGCGGCCTTGCCGGTGCGGGTGTCGATCAGCACCGGGCGGTGCAGGTTGGAGACGCGAATCGGTGAGACGCCGGGGATGTACCAGGTCTTGCGGGTTTGCGGGCACCAGCGGTTGGGCAACTCGCCGGAGGCCGCACACACGTCGATGCGCACCAACCCGGCGGGCGGTTTGTCGGCTTTTATCACCACGTTGGGTAAGGCCAGCGGCAGGGCGTCGGCGATGCGGAAGAACAGCGGCGCAGCCGTCTTTGCGCCGATAAACGTCGGGTTCGGCCGGCCGTCGAAATTGCCAACCCACACCACCAGCACATACGGGCCGACTAGGCCGGCGCTCCAGGCATCGTGAAAACCCCAGGAGGTGCCGGTTTTCCACGCGGTGCGCCAGTGGCGGCCAGGCAGGCCATCCGGGCGTGGGTTATGGCGCAGCATGTCACGCACCATAAAGGCGGCTTGAGGTGTCAGCAGTGGTTCGCCGGTGGATTGGGGTTGTTCCTGCAGATAGCGCAACGGTCGCAGGTGCCCGTCACCCGCCAGCATGACATACAGGCGTGCCAGCTCTTCGGGCGTCATTTCGCCGCCACCGAGGGCCAGGGCCAGGCCGTAATGGCTTTCGTCGCGTAGCCCTTTGATGCCGGCACGTTGCAGCAGACCGTACAACGAAGGTGATTTGACCTGACTGGCCAGCCAGACCGCCGGGATATTACGGCTACGGATCAACGCATCCCGCGCTGTCAGTGGCCCGACAAAACTGCCGTCGAAGTTTTCCGGCTGGAAGTAGCCGAAGTTACTCGGCAAGTCCTTGAGGATGCTCATGGGATGAATCACACCCTGATCCAGCGCCAGCCCATACAGAAACGGCTTGAGCGTCGATCCCGGCGAACGGCGGGACAACACGCCGTTGACCTGGCCATGGATACTTGTGGATAAGTAATCCGCCGAGCCCACCAGTGCCTTGACGCTCTGGTCACGGCTGTCGATCAGGATAGCCGTGGCATTTTCCACACCGGTGCTGCGCCGCTCGGCGACAAAGCCGGTGATCAGGCGCTCCAGCAGTTGCTGCAAGGGTAGGTTGAGGGTGCTGTTCAGCTCGTTACCGGTTTGGGAGGCCAGCAGTTGTTCGCTCAAGTGCGGTGCCAGAAACGGGATCTGCTGGCGGTTGCGGGCCTCCAGAGGCAAGTCCAGCAAACTGTCGTTGCGTGGGTCTTGTGGATAAGTGTCACGCCAGTCGGCCATCAGCCGAAGCCGCGCGTTTTGCAGTGACGGCCCGAAACGTGCGCGCCGCCCCGGTTGTTGCGGGATCACTGCCAGTGCCAAGGCTTCGGACAACGACAACTGCGCCGCCGATTTGCCGAAATAAATGCGGCTGGCCGCCTCGGCACCTTCGATATTGCCGCCCATGGGCGCCAGATTCAGGTACGCCTCAAGGATGTCGTGCTTGCTGTAACGCGCCTCCAGCCACAGTGCCAAAGCCATTTGCTGCACTTTGCCCGGCACTTGGCGCGTGTTCAGATCCCACAGGCGCCGCGCCAGTTGCATGCTCAAGGTCGAACCGCCCTGGCGCTGCCCGCCGCTGTAGGTGGCCATGGCTGCGCGCAACAACGCCGGGGGGTTGATCCCCGGGTGCCAGTAGAAATTGCGGTCTTCCTTGAGCAGCAAGGCTTCGATCAATGACGGCGACATGCGCTCCAGCGGTAGCCACAGGCGATATTGCCCATCATCCGCCAAGGTCATGCGCAGCAGCGAACCGTCGTCGGCCAATACTACCCGTGACGACGTGACGGCCTGTTCCAGCGAGGTGTGGGGCCACAACCGCAGCCCCACCAGGATCACTGCCGCTGCCAGCAGCGGCGTCAGGCGTTTAAGGCTTGGTAATTTCAAGCTGGCCTACTTTGCCGCGCCCTTGCAGGGTGGTTTCGTACATACCCTCGGCGTAGGCCGGTGGCGTGTTGAAGGTGCCTGCGTTGGTGGCGCGCACACGATAGACGAAGGTACCGACGTCACGCAGGGCAGTGCCGTACAACACCACTCGATCATCCCGCACGTCCACGTATTCCGGCTGCCAGTTGCTCAGCTCGGTCTCGCCGATCGGCGCTTGCCAGGCGTCTGCCTCTTCGTCACCGTCGGCGGTTTCCACATACTCGGAATCATCGCCTTCACTTTCCTCGGTGCTGGCGGCTTCCGGCTCCGGCGGCAAGTTATACACAGGCTCGACACCACCTGGCAGCAGGTCGACCACGGCCACTTGCTGCACCTGGTCACGGTCGGTGGCACGCAGACGCAGACGTACCAGGAACTCATCACCCACGGCGACCTTGCTCACCGGCTCGCCTTTGAGGTCGAGGTATTCGTGGATGATTTCCAGGCCATTGTTGATCGGCTTGAGTTTGGCGCCCTTGTCGAAACCGGCTTCGCTGAGCATGTAGAACGCGGCCGGGCCATCGGTTTTTTCCATCACCAGCTTTTGCGTGGTGCCCGGTACGGCGGCACGCGGTGGCTGGCCGGCCATTTCCAGCAATTGCTGCTGCTTGTCACCCAACCAGGCCGTGGCCTTGAGGGTCATGTCGCTTTGTGCGCGCTGGCCGTAGTTGTCCAGGGCGCGCAGCAGCAGTGCCGCCGACAGTGAGTTGTAGCGCTGCTCGTTCAGGCGTTTGCCGAGTTTATCCAGCAAGGCCGTCGGCACATCGTCCAGCAACTCGGGGAAGTGTCGCGCCAACAGGTGCAGGTGCTCGGCATCGTGCACCAGCGGGTCGTAATACAGGCCGTCGCTGTCCCACTTATCCACCAACGAACGCCATGGGATTTTGCGGAACAGCGTATCGGCCTGGCGATCCTGCTTGAGCAGCTTGTAACTGGCGGCGAGGTAGGCGGCGCCCAGGTCGTTCTGCCAGCTGTCCTTGAAGTAGTTTTCGTAGCGTTCGCGGATATCGCTCAAGGCGCCGCTCACCAGAATCCCCTGACGACTCAGCAGGTAACTGGCGTAGGCCCGGTTGCGCAGTTCCGACAGGCCTTCGCTAGGACCATTGGCCAGCTCTGTCAGGTAAGCGTTAGAGCGCACCAGCAAATCTTCCGGTACAGGCAACCCGCGCTCCTTGGCTTCGATCAGGAAGTCAGTGGCGTATAGGCTGGCATACGGCGCAACGTCCGGGTTGGCGGCCCACAAGCCGAAGCCGCCGGCCGAGTTCTGACGCTGGCGCAGCATGCGCACCGCGCCGCTGAAGGCCTGCTCGGCCTCCGGTGCAGTGCCGCCCCAGATCAACGCCGGCATGGCCTTGGACACCAATTGCTCGGTGCAGGCGTAGCCGTAGTCGTCCAGGTAATGCTTGAGCCCGTTGGCCCACACCAGCGGCGAGGCTGCCACGCCCAGTTGCACATCGCGAAATTGGCTGAACAGCTCACGGGTCGGCTTGAGCTCTTTGCTGGCGCTGTCGAAACGGCCAAGACTCAAGGCGACACGATGCTCGCTCAGTGGCCGGATCGACGTGGTTTCGGCGACTTGGATGCGTTTGCCGTCCGGCAATACCGCCACAAAGCGCAGGTCTGCCGAGCCGAGGGTTTCGCCGACCTTGATCTTGAACTCAGCGGTGCCCTCCTTGCGCGGTTGCAGTGACAACGTACTGCCCTTGTCGCCTTGCACAAGCAGCCCGGCGCTGGTCTGCACTTCAAACTTCACATCCGCTGCGGCGTCGAGGTTGCTGAACACCCCGGCGCTGACATTGAACACATCCCCTGGCGCCACGAAGGCTGGCACGTTCGGCGTAATCACAATCGGGCCGCGTACTTCAGTGTTGGACTCGCTGACGCCGACGCTGTCGCTATCCACGGCCACTGCAAACAGGTGCAACTTGCCGTTGAAGCTGTCTGGGACCTGGTAATGCAGCACGGTTTCACCGGCCGGCAAATCCACCAGCCCGGACCACCACGCCACGGGTGGCTGATGTTTACGCTTGAACGGGTTCAAGTGGTTGGCCAGGGCGCCTTCGGTATCGCCACCGGGCGCTGCCCCACTGAGCAGGCGGCTGAATTCCGGCAGGATCAGGTCAAGAATCTGACTGGTTCCGACCTCCAGCGCACGTTTCTGGAAGAAGAAGCCCAGCGGGTCCGGCGCCTGGTAGCGCGCCACTTGCAGGATGCCTTCGTCCACCGCATACACCACCGCGCGCCCTGGGCGGTCGGCAGTCACTTTGATGTCCAGCGTCTGCCCCGGCTCGATCTTCTCTGGCCCTTCGACCTTCAAGGCCATGCGCCGTGCATCCAGGTTGATGCTGAACGGCACCACACCGTAGGACAGCGGGCTCATGTATACCTCGGCCGACCCCATGTCTCGCACAAACTGCACGTTGACGTAGGCATTGCCTTCAAGCCCTGCTGGTACGCGGATATGTTGCACGCTGTTGGTGCTGTCTGCCTTGAACCACTGCTGGGTGTAGACCTTGTCGCGCTCGATGGTGATCAAGCCGGCACCGGTGTACGGCGCCCGAATGCTGATAGCGATTTCATCACCCGTGGCATAGCTGCGTTTATCCAGGCGCAGTTGCAGTTCGGCGTTGCGCTCCAGGGAGCGCGAGGTGTTGCCACGCCCGGCCACGCTGTAGTCGATCTGGTTGAGCAGGTTACCGTTGGCGTCTTTCAGCTGCAGGGTGAAATCCCCCGGCGTGCCGGTGTTCAAGGCCTGCTTGGCGCCTTCCTTGCTCATCGTCAACGGCGAGGCAGGCTGGCTGATGTTCTTGATGCGCGACTCGTACTTGTAGGTGCCATTGGACTGTTTCACTAGCACCGACACATAGCGGTGCTCGACCACTTCAGTGGTCAGGCCATCCACTGCCAGCGGGGTAAGGTCTGGTGCTACGGCCAGCCATTGCACTTCACGCGGGGCGTCCTTGGCGACGTACGACAGCGAGTCCTGACTTTTCACACCAACCAGGTAAGGCGCAGACGACACCAGCAACGCGTTTTGCGCCGCGACGTTACGCCCACCTTCGGCCTCGAACACCTGGGTCATCACTTGCAGGCGGTAGGTGCTGTTGGCGAAGCGTTGCAGGTTGAGGTCGAGTACAGCCTGGCCGTTGTCGTCGACGGTGGTTTCGGCCAGGTCTTCGGTACTGGCTTCTTCCAGGCCGTTGTTGAGGCGGAAGTGGTAGTCGGGGTAGCGGTCAAACGCCGCGAGCGTCGGGCTCAGGGACATTTTGCCGGTAACACGCCGGCCGGACGCCGGGGCGCCGAACAGGTGCATGGCGGTGACTTTGGCCACCACCTGATCCGGTGGGATCCAGCCCAGCACCGGCGTGTCGTGCAGGCTCAGGCTGACTTTCATTCGGTCCGGCTCGAAGTCGCGGACCTTGAAGTTGACGCTGCCCAGGTCAGTGCGAGTTTGCTTCTGGCCAATCAACTGCAAGGTCGCGGTGTAATCACCGGAGGGGGCGACTTCGCTGCTGGGGAAATCAAAGCTTTCGAATCCGCTGGCTGACAGCTTCAGCGGCTGGCGAATCACTTCCAGGCCACGGGGGTCGGTGATTTGCAGTTCCACCGGCAGGCCCTGCAACGCGCCTTTCCAGTTACTGCTGCGCACAATCATGCCCAGGTGGGCGGTTTCGCCAGGACGATACAGGCCGCGGTCGGTGAACAGATAGGCACTGAGGCGATCAATCGCACCGTCTTCTTGTAAACCACCTACATCGAAGCGCGACAAATCCAACTGTTGGGACTGACGGGCAATCGGCAGGAACGATTGGTCATTGCCGCGAGTGGCCACATACATCAGCGGCGTTTTCTCACGACGCAGTTCATCCAGCTTGGCGAAATGCGCGTGGCCTTCACTGTCGGTATGGCCGCTGGCGACCGGCAATCCGTTGCGACCCATGATGTCGACTTGCACGTCGGATACGGGCGAACCGTTGCTGATGGACTGCACGTACACATCATGGCTGCCGTCGCTGGAGCGCTTGGCGATGATGCCCAGGTCGGTCACCACGATAAAACGCAGGTCGCTGGTACTGTTGCGCTCGTACTCGAAAGTACGCTCGGCCTTGTCATCCTGCGGGCTGAGCTTGAGTACGAAAATACCGCGACGGCCACCGTTGGCGGTGAGGTAGTGGCTCAGGTCGACGTTGTCATAAACGGTTTTCGCCGGGTCATTGGACGACAGCGGAATGTCCAGCGCCTGACGCTCAACCATGCGATCAAAATATTCGTTGCCGAAATTCGGCCGGGCAAAGCTGCCGCTGCTCTGGTCCACCAGGTGTTGCAACTGGTTGGGCAGCAAGCGGGCGATTTCCACGTGGGCGCCGGGCACGCCACGGGCCATGAAGCCCAGGCGTTTTTCGCCATTGAGGCTGAGCAGTGCGCCGTCAGACAGAAACTGCAAGGTGCGTGGGTAGGCCGGCATGCTGATCAACGATGCGGTAGGGTTCTTCGCCAGGTAGCCGCCGATGGCTTCCAGGTTGGCGGGAACCCGCACATACAGCGCGCGACCAGCCGGGGCCTTGAATTTGAAGGCATGCAGCGTGTTCAGCGGTTCGACGCTGGGCACGTGGGTCAGGTTGACCTTGGTGCTGCGGGCGAGCAGGGCGTCGTCGATATCGTTGGCGTAATAAGGGCGTGTATCGTCCTGGGCCTTTTCCGGCAGCAGCCAGGCCTGGACCTTACCGGCGATGGTCTCATCGGCTACGGCGCTGGAGCTGCTGAACATCAATACGGGTTCGGGTTCACCGCGCTCGTTGTCGACGAAACTCACTTCGGCGCCGGTAAAGGTCAGGCGGTAGCGACCCGGTACGGTGACTTCCGACACCAGTGGCGCGGTGCTGGCGTTGCCGCCATCGCGGGCCTTGATGCCTTCTTCGAGCTTCGCGCTAACCGGCGTGCTTTCCAGCGGCGTGGCCAAGGCGGCGGAGCGGACATAGGCGTTGAGCTTTTTCTCGTCGAAGGTGATTTCCGGGCGATTGGGCAACTGTGCGTCGCGGTAGGCCAGGCCTTTGCCGAGGGTGACCGACACACGCTTGCGCAGGCTGTCTTCATCCACCGGGTGGGAAAAATGGAAGGTGGCTACCAGCTGTTTCAGCGTCGGGTTGGACGGGTCCTGGTACAGCTCGTTTTGCGCCAGGGTGGCGCGGAACGGTTGGGTGGAGAACTGAGCACTGTATTGATCCAGTAGCACGCCGCCGGCCAGCAGGTTTTTCTTGCTCATATCGAGCGTGTAACGACCGTCGATGGGCCAATCTTTTTCCGGCACGAACAGCAATGTGTGGTCATCGGACCAGCGCCAGGTCCCGGCTACGTTGGGTTTGAGGGTAATGCCCTCAGTGACCGGCTTGCCAATCGCTGCCAGTGGGGCCACGGATTCGGCGAAGCGCACCTGCAAGTTATCCACAACCGGTTGCGGCTGGGTGTAGTCGGTCAAGTTCGGTTTGTGCAGCGAATAACCCACGGTATGGGGTTTCGGCAGGTGGGAATACCACTGCCAGCCATAGAAACCGGCGCCGGCCAACAACGCCAGGCCCAGCACTCCGGCGCCGGCTTGGCGCGGATAAGCATGAGCCTTACGGCCCAGGTTGGCCAGGCCATGGCCGATGGTGCGCAGCCAGAGCGGCGGATGCCATTGACCGAAAACGGCCCCCACCACAGTCAATAACGCACCGACAATACGGCGGCTGATCGCTTTCAACGAATCGAACATGGTGAGCATCCCTGGCAAAGTGCGGCCTATCTTACACGCGTCCTTGATACAAAAGATGACGTGAATACACCGCAAAACAAGTGTGGGAGCAGGCTCCCGCATTTTTGATCTTCATTGAGTGTTAGAGCGGTGGCATCAGGTCCACCAGAACCGCACCAGATGAAAGAAAATCGGCGCCGCAAAACACACTGAATCCAGCCGATCCAGCATCCCGCCATGCCCCTCGATCATATGTCCCCAGTCCTTGACGCCCCGGTCGCGCTTGATCGCCGACATCACGATGCCGCCGGCAAAGCCGAGCAGGTTGATCAGTAGCGCGATCAAGAACGACTGCCACGGGTTGAACGGCGTGGTCCACCACAGTGCTGCGCCAATCAGGGATGACAGCAGAATCCCACCCACAAACCCTTCCACGGTTTTGGACGGCGACAAATTGGGCGCGATCTTATGTTTGCCGAACAGCTTGCCGCACACGTACTGCAGCACATCCGACAGTTGCACCACGATCACCAGGTAGGCGATCAGCAACAGGTTGCGGCCCTCGTAGCCAGGGATGTCGAGGGTCAGCAACGCCGGCACGAACGACACGCAGAACACCGCGATCATCAGGCCCCATTGCACCTTGGAGGCACGTTCCAGGAAGTGCGTGCTGTCGCCCCCCAGCGAAGCGAGGATCGGCAGCAGCAGGAACACGTACACCGGGATGAAGATCGAGAACAGCCCGTACCAATCCGAGTAAATCAGCAGGTATTGCAGCGGCAACGCCAGGTAGAACGCGGCCACCAGGGCGGGGTAATCGCTGCGACGGGTAGGCGTGAGGGTGAGGAATTCGCGCAGGGCATAGAACGACACCGCGTAAAACAGCAGGATCACCGCGCCGGTGCCGAGCCAGAAGGCGATGCCGATGACCACCACCATCACCCACCAGGCGTTGATGCGTGCGTTGAGGTTGTCGATCACCGCATTGGGTGTGCCACGGGTGCGCAGCTTGAGGATCAGGCCGATCAGCGAGGCGAGCACCAGGATCGCGCCGATGCCGCCGAACAACATCAGGGTTTGGCTATCCATGTCAGACGTGCTCCGGGGCAAGGGCGAGCAAAGCGTCGCGGCTGCGGGCGAGGAAGGCGGCTTTGTCTTCGTCTTGCGCCAATTGCAGCGGCGCGCCGAAGCTGGTGGTGCACAGCAGGGGCAGCGGCAATACGCGGCCTTTGGGCATGACCCGGTTCAGGTTGGCGATCCACACCGGGATCAGTTCGGCCTGTGGGTAACTTTTTGCCAAGTGGTACAGGCCGCTTTTGAACGGCAGCAGGCCGTCCTCCAGATTACGTGTACCTTCGGGGAAGATGATCAGGGAATCACCCCCTTCCAGGGCCGTGAGCATGGGCTGCAGAGGGTTATCCACAGGGTCTTTGCGTTCGCGATCGATCAATACACCGTTGAACACCCGGTTGATGATGTAGCGGCGCAAGGCACTGGCGTTCCAGTAATCGCTGCCGGCCACCGGGCGTGTGAATTTACGCAGGTTCTGCGGTAACGAAGCCCACAGCAGCACGAAATCGCCGTGGCTGCTGTGATTGGCGAAATAGATGCGCTGCACCGGCACTGGCGCACAACCGAGCCACAGGCTACGGGCACCGGTGACGGTGCGGGCCATCGAGGTAATCAGCGTGGCGACCACGGGTTCGAACATGGGAATTCCTTATCCGGCGAAAGGTAGCCAAGGGCTGGCGAGGATCACGGCCAAAGTCAGCAAGGTTTGCGCGCCGAGCAGCCAGGCTTGTTTACGCAGCAATTTAAGGGCGCCGCGACGGCGTTCGGTCCAGGGCCGGCCTACACGCTTGGCCGATTGCAGGCCGAGGCTCAGCAGGGCCTGATCGAGGTCTGGAGTGCGGGTGATGTCGCGGGCCAGCAGGGCGAACAGGTCGGCGTCAAAGGCCACCCGCAGTGCCCAGTACTTTTGCAACAGGCCGAGGATAATCATCCACAGGGCAAGCAACAGGCAGATGGTCGAAATACTGGCCATCAGCAGTTGCGCCAGGCCGAACAAAAAGCCGAGCACAGTCAGGCCTGTGGATAACTGATCCAGCGAGCGACCACGGCGTAGCAGGCTGGCGGTCACTTGGAGTTCCATATCAGCGGGCATGGGGTAAACCCTCCAACGCTTCTCGGTGAGCGGGGTGCAGGACCACGGTGGCCCGTGCTGTACGAATAATAGCCAGTGCCTCATCCACCGTAGCGGCGCGCCCGCTGTACAGCAGCCAGGCGGCAACGGCGGTGGCGCTGCGCGAATAACCGAGGGCGCAGCACACCAGCAACGGGCCGTTAAAGCGCAATTGTTCGATGGCTTGGGCCGCTTGCAGGCATTCAGTGGGTGTAGGGGCGATCAGGTCCAGCACAGGGATGGATTGATAGGCGCGGCCCTGTGGATTAATCGGCAATTCAGCGCAGAGATCGACGATGGCGTTGAAGGAACTCTGTTCGCTGATCGCAGGAATTCGCCCAAGCCAAACGTTATCCACAATCAGGTCGGGTTGTGGGTGCTTGCGTGTCCACAGGCGCGAATTGATCCATGCACCCACCAGGTAGGGCGCATACAGCCAGCGTGCCGCTGGGGTCAACCGACCATCGGCGCGTTTCTGAAAGCCCGATGCGCCGAGCACGAAGTAATTCGCCTTGATCAAACCCAGGGACACCGCCGGCCAAAGCAGCCATAACCACCAGCCGCCCAGCACAAACGCCAGGATCACCAGCCCCACTGCGCCCAGGCCATATCGCACGCCCAGGCGCCAGCGCTGGGTATCGCGGGTCAGTCGTGCATTCAGCAGCGGGCTGGGATGCTCCACCGGCCACAACCACACGCACAGCCAACCGGCGAGGGCGCCTGTGGGTAAGTCGATAAAGTGATGTTGATAAGTGGTCAGCACCGAAAGGCCGATCAAGGCGAACCAGCCATGCACCACCCAACGCCAGAAACCCTGGGTGTGGCGTTGGTACATGACCCACAGGATCACCAGCAGCGCGATATGCAGCGACGGCGCCTGGTTGAACGGCTTGTCGAAGCCGGCGAGCACGGCGAACAGCCAGCCGAACACGCCGTCCAGTTCCGGGCGCTCGAAGGTGAAGCGCAGCGGCCAGATCAGAAAGCAGCTCACCGCGATCACCTGCGCGCTGAGCAGGCGCAGGGCGTGTTGCTTCAGTTCGTGACGACTACTGGGCAACAGCAGCGAGAAGCCGTAGAGCAGGTCGATGGACCAGTAGGGCACGATGGTCCATGCCCAGAACGGTATATGGGTTTCCCAACTGAACACCAGGGTGCCGACGTCGCTGCGCTGGCTGGTGACCCAGGTGGCGAAGCCGTACGTGCTGAAAAACAGCGGTGCCAACAGCAGCAGCCATAGGACCGCTGGTTTTAATAGGCCGGGTTTGCGCATGTTCAGATCTTCTGTGCCAGGGACACGCTGAAAATCCCCCACTCATCCACGCGCTGGGTGATCTTGCGAAAGCCCGCCGCTTCGACCAGTTGATCCATTTCTGCCTGGCTGCGACGGCGCATCACCCAGGCCTGGCCCTGACGATGGCTGGTCAGCGCGCGGGCGATCAGTTCCAGTTGCGGGTGCCACGGTTGGCCGGTGTAGACCAGGTAACCACCGGGTTCCAGCGCTTCGGCCAAGCCCGCCAATGAGCCGCCGACCATGGCGTTATCGGCGAACAACTCATACAACCCGGACACCACCGCCAGGGTCGGCTTAGGTTCCAGGGCAGCCAGATTCGCCCGGTCGAACGCATCGCCTTTGACGAACTGCGCGATATCCCCCAGGCCTTTTTCGCGAATCAGTGCGCCACCGTCGCGCACGTTGATATCGCTGTAGTCGCGCAGCAGGATCGATTCCGGCAGCGGCGACACGCCCTGCAAGGCTTCGAGAATGTAGCGACCGTGACCGGCAGCGATATCCACAATACGCACTTGGCGATCATCCGCACGCAACTTGGCCATGGCCAAACGCAGCAACTCCTCGACGTTGAGCTTGCGCTGGCGGATGCCGCGCCAGCCGATGGAGTTGAGGTAGTTGGTGTCGATCATCCGCCCCAGCCCACCCTTGCCGGTGGGTTTATTGCGGTACACGTAGTCCAGGGTGCTGCCGGAGTCGAAGCCGGTGTCGAAACCCAGTTTCACCCCGTCCGACAGGTTCTTGCCCAGGCCCATGCTGGCACGGGTCATGCGCCAGTACAGGTCGCGCAGGGAGTTGTGCGGCAGTGGCGCGGCGAGGGCTTCGGACTCGGCGCAAGTGGCGCCCAGTTTGTCGGCATCCAGCAATGAGGCGCGGTCCAGCGGGTGCGCAAAGTTCTGCAGGATAAAGCGCTTGGCGCTGCTCACGGCCGTGGCGCGGTCGCGTTCGCCGAGGGTGTCGTGGAAGAAACCGGGCAGGATATGCAGCTCTTTCTTCAAGCTGCCAAGGCGGTCGAAGAATTGCTGCTGGGGTTTGCGGTGTACCACAAAGTCGGAACCGGAGATCAGCAGTTGTGTCGGCACTTGGATCGCCTGGGCATCGGCGACAACCCGGTCGGCGGCTTCGTACAGGCCCAGCAGCACATTCACCGAAATCGCCTTGGTGATCAGTGGGTCGCTGTCGTAGGACGCCACGCGCTCCGGGTCATGGCTGAGGAACTTGGCCTTGACGTAACTGTTGACGAAAAAATTGCCACGGAATCGGCGCATCAACGCCAGGCCCAGCCGTGCGAAGGGGACGTAGAGCTTGACCTTGAACGCCGGGGAGGCGAGCACCAGGGCGCGGATTTTTGGTGCGTAATCGTGTACCCAGGTGGCAGCGATCACTGCGCCGACGCTTTGGGCGATGACGGCGAAGTTTTCTTCTTGAATGTCGTAAGTGGCGCCGATGTGATCGCAAAAGGTTTGCACGTCGCGAGCGCTGGTGGCGAAGCTGGGGCTGTCGCCGCGCTCGCCGGGGGATTGGCCGTGGCCCCGGGCGTCCCAGGCAAAGAAATCGAACTGTGGCAGGTCGAGTTCGTCGACCAGATGGGCAATACGCCCTGAATGCTCGTGGCCGCGATGGAACAACAGGATCGCTTTGCGCGGCTCCCCGTTCGATGGCGTGGTGGCCGGCCAGTGCCGGTAGAAAAGCTCGACGCCATCATGGGTACTGAAGGTGTGCTCTTGCTGTTCGCGCATCGCAAAAATCCTTATGCAATCGGAGGGGTTTGTTCTTCTTTGAGGCCTTGGCGCACGCGGTTGACCAAGGTGTAGGCGAGCAGGGCGGCGACCAGCCACATCACGGTGTCGACCCAAACGGCGTCGAGCCAACCCAGTGCCACGCCGGTGGCCAGCACGCCCAATACAAACGCCCGGTCGCTCTTGCCCATCGGCCCGTCATAACGCCGTGATGCCCCCACCATCGGCCCGAGTACGCCCGCGTATTCACTGAACACCGCCAGCAGCGACACCAGCAATACCGGCGCCAGGCCCACGCCCGGTATCAGCGCAAACGGCAGGATCAGCGCGCTATCGGCAATCACATCGCACAGTTCGTTGAGGTAGGCGCCCAGGCGCGATTGCTGGCCGAACTCGCGGGCGAGCATGCCGTCGATGGCATTGAGGGCCATGCGCAGGATCATCCACAGCGGGATCAGCGCAAACAACCACAGGTGTTGGGCAAAGCTGGCGATCAGCAGGCCGACGAGCAAGGAGACGACCCCGGCCAGCACGGTGATCTGGTTGGCGGTGGTGCCGTTGTCGTAGAGGCGCTGCACGAGGGGACGCAGCAGGTTTTGAAACTGCGGCTTGAGTTGGTAGATGGAAATCATGGGGAGTGGCGCTTCCTTGTCCGTGAACCCGCGAAAAACTGTTTCCGAGTGTGCCGGTTAATCCTGGCCTGCACCAGTGATGGCGCGTGTTTATGGGGGTTTAGTCACGCTCTCGAGTGCAACGCCGCGCACCCGTGGGAGCTGGCTTGCCTGCGATGAGTGCTTGTCAGTCGACTTATCAGCGGCTGAGCTACCGCTAGCGCGGGCAAGTCCACTCCCACGAGGGATTTGCGGTGTGTTCAAAAGCTGCGTTTATCGGACAAAAATTTCACGCCCTGTGTTATATCGTAACTAATTGTATGTAAGCGGGCGTTAAGTGGATGCAAGTGGATCTAGAAGCTGACGGCGCTTCGGTTGAGGGCCTGCCGCGTTTTCAGCAGGGGCTGTTCCATGCCCGTCGATTGAGACAAGCCGGTATCAGCCTGACGGCCCTGGCCGTTACCGGATGGGTGCTGGCGCTGTTTGTCGCCTTGTTTGCACCGCTGTCGATCTGGCCGGTGGTGCTGATCAATTGTTCCTCGGCGTTGTTGGTGCTGGTGGCTGGCTTGCAATCGGCGTGGTGGGTCGCCGACTGGCGGGCCCAGGCGCTGGAAGAACCCGCTGTTGATGTGGAGCCTGTGGCGGACACGGACGGCTACGCACGGCTGATTGGGCGTTTCGGCAGCGGCCTGCTGGCGCAGATCGGCGCCCCGGTATTGTGGTTGTGCGGCTGGTCCCTGCTGGCGCTGGTCAGCATCATCGAGTTCTGGAACCTGGCGTTGCCCGCCGCCGCTGTAGGCCAATCCGCCAGCATCGGCGCTGCGCTGGCGTTGGCGCTGGCCTTCGGCTTGCTGGTGTTCGAGCGCCGTCTGGCCCAGGAAACGCCTGCGCAATGGCCGGAAGCCTCGCAATTGGCGCAGTTGAGCCGGGTGGCGATCATCTGCCTGGTGATCAGTGCGATTTGCCTGCTGTTTGCCAGTGCTGAATCGGTCTGGCCACTGCGCCTGGCGACGCTGGTGGGGCTGCTGCCGGCGCTGGTGGCCTTGGAGTTTCTGCTCCGAGGCGTGTTGTCGCTGTTCAGTCCGCGCCAGCCGCGCCTCGAACCGCGTTTGATGGCTCAGAGCTTTATCGCCGGGTTGCTGCGCTGGCCGCCGCAACCCTTGCTTGCCTTGCAGCACGAACTGCACAACCGCTTCGGCATCGACCTGCGCCAGATCTGGGCGTTTACCTACATGCGCCGGGCATTCCTGCCGGTGTTGTTGGTGGTTCTGGCGGTGGGCTGGTCGCTGACCGGCGTGCATGAAGTGCCCCTGCAAGGTCGTGGGATTTATGAGCGCTTCGGCAAACCGGTAGAGGTCTTCGGCCCTGGCCTGCATGCGGGATTGCCGTGGCCGTTGGGCCGCGTATTGACTGTGGAAAACGGCGTGGTGCACGAACTGGCGACCAGCGTCAGCGAAGCCGCCATCCCTGAACTGGCCTCCGCCGAAGGTCCGGCGCCGACGATCGCCAACCGGTTGTGGGACGCCAGCCATGTGAACGACAAGTCCCAGGTGATCGCCAGCAGCAGCGGCGACAAGCAGAGCTTCCAGATCGTCAATATGGACGTGCGTTTCGTCTACCGCATCGGCCTGACCGACCGGGCCGCGCTCGCTGCCACCTATAACAGCGCGGATGTGCCGACGCTGATCCGCAGCACCGCCAGCCGCATCCTTGTGCATGATTTTGCCTCGCGCACCCTCGACGAATTGCTCGGTGAGCAACGCACCAGCCTCGCCGATGAAGTGGGCCGTGCGGTGCAGGCAGACCTGAACAAGCTCGACAGCGGCGTGGAAATTCTCGCCACGGTGGTGGAAGCCATTCACCCACCGGCCGGTGCTGCCAATGCCTACCACGGCGTGCAAGCGGCACAAATTGGCGCGCAGGCGCTGATCTCCCGTGAGCGCGGTGCCGCCAGCGAACAAACCAACCAAGCGTTGCTGCAAGCCAGTACCGCCCGCGACCAGGCACTGGCTACCGCCCGCGAAGTGAACGCCGGCGCCCAAGCTGCCGACCTGCGTTTTGCCGCTGAACAAAAGGCTTATGCCACCGCAGGCAAGGCATTCGTGCTCGAACAGTACCTCGGCCAACTCAGCCAGGGCCTGGCCAACGCCAAGCTGCTTATTCTGGATCACCGCCTGGGCGCCGAAGGCGCGCCGACGATCGATCTGCGTTCTTTTACGTTGCCGGCCGACCCAGTGGCGCCGCGCAAAGCCGTTCAATAAGGAGTCTGTCTGTTGAGCGCTCATTCTCACGATCACGGTCACGGTCATCATCATGGCCATCACCACCACCATCACCACGGTGATGAACAGGCTGCCGGCCCCTTCCCATGGCGTCGCATGGCCTGGGCCGTTCTGCTCGTGCTGTTTGCGGTGGCAGCGGCCAGCCTGGTGCAGGTACGTTCCGGCGAAGCCACAGTGATTACCCGCTTCGGCAATCCATCGCGGGTGCTGCTGGAGCCGGGCCTCGGCTGGCGTTGGCCGGCACCGTTCGAAGCGGCGATCCCCGTGGACCTGCGCTTGCGCACCACCTCCAGCGGCTTGCAGGACGTGGGCACCCGCGATGGCCTACGTATCATCGTGCAAGCCTACGTGGCGTGGCAGGTGCAGGGCGATGCCGACAATGTGCAGCGCTTTATGCGTGCTGTGCAGAACCAGCCGGATGAAGCGGCGCGACAGATTCGCACCTTCGTTGGCTCGGCACTGGAAACCACGGCGGCGAGCTTCGACCTGTCGAGCCTGATCAACACCGACGCCAGCCAGGTGCGCATCGCCGATTTCGAGGCGCAGTTGCGCCAGCAGATTGATCAGCAATTGCTCACCACCTATGGCGTGCGCGTGGCGCAAGTGGGCGTCGAACGCCTGACCTTGCCGTCGGTGACCCTCACCGCCACTGTCGACCGCATGCGCGCAGAACGTGAAACCATCGCCACCGAGCGCACGGCTGTGGGCAAGCGTGAAGCCGCGCAGATTCGCTCCGCCGCCGAGCGCGATGCACGGATCGTGCAGGCCGATGCCACGGTGAAAGCCGCCGATATCGAAGCGCAATCGCGGGTCGAAGCCGCACAGATTTATGGTCGCGCTTATGCGGGTAATCCGCAGTTGTACAACTTGCTGCGCTCGCTGGACACCTTGGGTACGGTAGTCACGCCAGGCACCAAGATTATCCTGCGCACCGATGCCGCGCCGTTCCGCGCGCTGGTGGATGGGCCGAAGGACATTCAGCCATGATCGAGCGTGACAGCCCGGACAGCCCGTGGATTCAGGCCGGGCGTCTGACTTTCCTGGCGCTGTACGCGGTGACCGTGTTGGCGGCGTTGGCCTGGGCATTTTCCAATGTGCGCCAGATCGACCCGCAGAACCGTGCCGTGGTGCTGCATTTCGGCGCACTGGACCGCATTCAGAATGCCGGGTTGTTGCTGGCGTGGCCGCAGCCGTTCGAACAGGTGGTGCTGCTGCCGGCCGCGGATCGTGTGATCGAGCGACGGGTCGAAAACCTGTTGCGTTCGGACGCGGCGACCCAGGCTGATCGCGTGGCCAGTTTCGCCACGCCTTTAAGTGATGCACTGGCCGGCTCCGGTTACTTGCTGACCGGCGATGCCGGGGTAGTGCAACTGGATGTGCGGGTGTTCTACAAGGTCACCGAGCCTTACGCGTTTGTGCTACAGGGCGAGCATGTGCTGCCGGCGTTGGATCGGCTGGTCACTCGCAGCGCCGTGGCCCTGACGGCCGCCCGGGATTTGGACACCATTCTTGTGGCACGCCCGGAGCTGATCGGCACCGACAACGGCGCCGCCGAGCGCCGCGAGCGGCTGCGCGGTGATTTGGTGCAAGGCATCAACAAGCGTTTGGCCGAGTTGGCCTCCACCGGTTTAGGCTTGGGTATCGAAGTCACCCGTGTCGACGTGCAATCGAGCCTGCCGGGCCCAGCGGTGAATGCGTTCAACGCGGTGCTGACGGCCAGTCAGCAAGCGGATAAAGCCGTGGCCAATGCGCGTACCGAGGCGGAAAAACTCACCCAGACCGCCAATCAGGCCGCTGATCGTCTGGTGCAGGTCGCCCACGCCCAGGCCAGTGAGCGCCTGGCCAATGCCCAGGCGCAAACCGCCACCGTCGCGAGCCTGGCCCAAGTGAAAGACCCTGGGTTGTTGCTGCGGCTGTACCGCGAACGCCTGCCGAAAATTCTCGGCCAGGCCGGTTCCGTGACCACGGTCGATCCTAAAGACGACTCCCGCTTGATCATTCAGGGAGCCGAACAATGAGCGCACCCATGCTGACCTCCGCCGAGCAGCGCAGCGCTGCCCGGCAATTGACCCTGGCCATGCTGGCCTTGGGGTTGTTGATATTGGGCCTGGCGTGGCGCTGGCTGGCGCCGGATCAGACGGGCGTGAGCCAGTTGCTGCTGGGCGTGGCGTCCTTGCTGGTGGCCGTACCGGTGATGCGTTCGGCCTGGTACAGCCTGCGTTTTCCAAGCCTGCATGGCATCACTGACCAACTGATCGCCCTGGCCATGCTCGGCGCCTGGGCCACGGGTGATTTGCTGACCGCCGCGTTGCTGCCGATCATCATGATCTTCGGTCACGTACTGGAAGAGCGCAGTGTGATTGGCTCCCAGGAGGCGATTCATGCCCTGGGCAAACTGACCCGCAGCCATGCGCGGTTGGTGCAGGCCGACGGCAGCATCGTGGAAGTGGATAACGGCACGCTGAACACCGGCGATATCGTCGAAGTACGCGCGGGTGACCGGGTACCGGCCGATGGCGTGGTGCTGTCGGGCCAGGCGAGCCTGGACACGGCGCCGATCACCGGTGAGTCGGTGCCGCTGGAAGCCAGCGTGGGCGTGCAGGTGTTTGGTGGGGCGATCAACCTCGACGGCTTGTTGCGCCTTGAAGTGACCCGCACCGGCAACGAGTCGACCTTGGGCAAGGTCATCGCGCTGATGCAGAACGCCGAGCGCTCCAAACCGCCGATCACACGGCTGCTGGAGCGCTATGCCGGCAGTTATATGGTGCTGGTGCTGTTGCTGGCGGCGGTGACCTGGTTTGTGACCAACGACGCCCAGGCGATGCTGGCGGTGCTGGTGGCGGCGTGCCCGTGTGCCTTGGTGCTCTCGGCGCCGGCCACGGCGATTGCCGGGATCGCGGTGGCGGCACGGCATGGGATTCTGATTCGCAGCTCGGCGTTCCTGGAGGAGTTGGCGGACCTGACCTCGTTGGTGGTCGACAAGACTGGCACGCTGACCTTTGGCACGCTGCGCCTGCAATCCATTGAAACTTCGGCACCGGATCGGCAGGTGTTGCTCAACCTGGCGGCCAGCCTTGGGTCGGCCAGCAGCCATCCGGTGAGCCGCGCGTTGGCGGGCCTGGCGACTCAGGAGCAGATGTTGGTATTGACCGACATCCGCGAACGTCAGGGCCTGGGCGTGGTGGCGCAGACCGAGCAGGGCGAAGCCGCGCTGGGGCGGCCGGAGTTGTTCGAGCAATTGGGTATTGCGACCACAGCGGTCCCGAACCACGATGGCCCGATTGCCGGGTTGGCGTTGAACGGGCAGTTCCTCGCCTGGCTGTTGCTGGCCGACAGCGTCAAGCCGGAAGCACGCCAAGCGTTGCAGGAACTGCGTGACCTGGGCCTTGGCCGCCAACTGCTGCTGACCGGCGACCGTCAAAGTGTCGCCGACAGCCTGGCGCTGGACGTGGGCATCAGTGATGTCGAAGCCCAAGCCTTGCCGGAGGACAAGCTCAACCGTGTACTCGGGGAAATCGGCAGCGGCTTTCGCCCGATGGTGGTGGGCGACGGCATCAATGACTCCCTGGCACTCAAGGCCGGAGTGGTCGGCGTGGCGATGGGGGCGGGCGGGGCGGATATCGCCTTGGCGTCGGCGGATGTGGTGTT
This sequence comes from Pseudomonas sp. GW821-FHT03A09, assembly GCF_059421065.1. Classification (NCBI taxonomy): domain Bacteria; kingdom Pseudomonadati; phylum Pseudomonadota; class Gammaproteobacteria; order Pseudomonadales; family Pseudomonadaceae; genus Pseudomonas; species Pseudomonas sp. GW821-FHT03A09. Next base: position 160,179 of record NZ_JBWKUX010000001.1, read on the forward strand.
GATCGGCAGTGATCTGCGCCGTCTGGGCACTTGCGTGCGCTTGAGTCGCCAGTGCCGGCAGACGTTGCAGGTGAACGTGATCATCGGCTTGGGCTGGACGTTGGCTATTGTGGTGTTCGCGGCGTTTGGCTGGCTGGGGGCGGCGGGCGCGATGATTGCGGCGGTGCTGCATAACCTCAGTACCTTGCTGGTACTGGGTAACGCTGGGCGTTTGTTGCGCTTTCAGGAGCCGCTATTGAAGCTCGACGACTAATTTTCAGAAATATTTGCACACGGCTGTAACACCGATGGGGGGCCTCACTCTAGTGGTGTGTCGAGACTGCGCAATCCGTTCAGACCGACTCCACTACCGATCTATGAGGACTACACAATGAACATCAAACAAGCCGTTTCCGGTGCTGCCCTGGCTATCGCTGCTGCCTCCATGTTTGCCGGTGTCGCCACCCAGGTACAGGCTGCCGACGCTCCGGTTCATTGCTACGGCGTCACCTCCTGCAAAGGCATGAACGATTGCAAGACCGCTGAAAACGCCTGCAAAGGCCAGGCTGTCTGCAAAGGCCACGGCTTCAAAGCCATGAGCAAGGCTGAGTGCACCAAGGCTGGCGGCAAAGTCGGCGAATAACCGACAGATAAGTGCATCCGCAGCGGTCGCCACCACCGCTGCGGACACTTTCCCAGGAGTGAATCATGTCCGCTTCCCTTCCGAGTCTGGGTTACGGCCTGGGCTTACGCAGTGAGTACTACCAGCAGATTCTCGAACAATCGCCACCCGTGGATTGGTTCGAAGTGATCTCCGAAAATTACCTGGTCCAGGGCGGTAAAGCCCTGTATTACCTGGACGCGATAGCCGAGCGCTATCCCCTGGTGATGCATGGTGTGTCCTTGTCCATCGGTGGGCCACATGCCCTCGATATCGATTACCTGAAGCAAATCAAACAGCTCGCCGAGCGCATCCAGCCGGCATGGATTTCCGATCATCTGTGCTGGAGCCGCGGCAACGCGCATCAGTTGCACGACTTGCTGCCTTTGCCTTACACCGAGGAAAGCCTCTATCACGTGGCCGCTCGCGTTCGCCAAGTGCAGGACGTACTGCAGCGTCCGCTGGTGTTGGAAAATGTCTCGAGCTATGTGCGCTCCAAGGCGGATGAATTCACTGAGTGGGAGTTCCTCAAGGCCCTGGCCCACCTGACAGGCTGCCAGTTGTTGCTGGACGTCAATAACGTCTATGTCAGTTCCCGCAACCATGGCTTCGATGCCTGGACCTTTATCCGCAACCTGCCGCCCGAGAGCATTCGCCAGCTGCATCTGGCCGGGCATATGGACTACGGCGACTATGTGGTCGACACCCATGACCATCCGGTGTGCGATCCGGTGTGGGCGCTTTATCAACAAACCCTGGAGCACCTGGGGCCGGTCTCGACGCTGTTGGAGCGCGACGATCATTTCCCCCCGTTCGAAGAGTTGCTCACCGAACTGAACAAGGCCCGTGAGCTGGGCGCTACTGCCTTGGCCAGGAGATCGTTATGCGCCTGACCGATTGGCAGTTGGCCTTTGAGCAACACCTGCTGTCCGAGACTCCGGTGGCCAACAGTGGTTTTGCCGCCACTTTGCTGGGCGGGCCGACCCTGGACGTCGACACGGGCCTGGCGATCTATCACAACGCGTACCTGTCGCGGCTGCTGGAAGTGTTGCGGCATGACTTCGGTGCCGTCTGGTATTGGCTGGGGGATGATGAGTTCGCGTCTCTGGCCGAAGCCTATGTGCGACGCTATCCGTCCGCCCATTACAGCCTGCGCTGGCTGGGTGAGCGGTTCCCTTCGTTTATCGTTGAGCACCTGGTGGCTGAACAGAGCGCGCCGCTGGCTGAACTGGCGCAGCTGGAATGGACCTTTACCCTGGCATTCGATGCGCCGCAAGGTGAGCTGCTTGGCTTGAATGATATGGCGCAACTGCCGCCTGAGGACTGGCCGGGTTTGCAGGTTACCTTGGCACCCTCGGTGCAACAGCACCTGTGCCAGTTCAATAGCGTGTCGATCTGGCGTGCGAGCAAAGATGAGTCGGACTTCCCTGGCAGCCACATGCTGACGCCGGCACAAACCTGCCTGGTATGGCGCCATGAGAACGTGTGTCACTACCGCAGCCTGGAACCTGAGGAAGCCTTTGCCCTGGCGGGAATGGTGACCACCGGTTGGAGTTTTTCAGAACTGTGCACCGAATTGGCAGTCACCTATGCAGAGGGTGCGCCACTGCAGGCGGTGACGTGGCTGAAGCAGTGGGTCCAGGACGGCTTGCTCGAACGTCGAGCGTCATAGGCGAGCGCTATCAATTCGATAGCCTCCTACTTTGTCTTCGGATGGTCTACCCTGACTCCAGACGTCTGAAACAAGGGGGGACTACTCATGCTCGCGCAACTTCCACCGGCCTTACAGAATCTTCAGCTACCGCTGCGTCTTCGACTCTGGGACGGCCATGAATTCAACTTGGGCCCCGAGCCCAGTGTGACCATCGTGGTGAAGGACCCCACGGTAGTGACCAAGCTGACCCATCCAACGCTCGATTCACTGGGCGAGGCCTTCGTCGAGGGCAAATTGGAGCTGGAAGGCTCCATTTCCGAGGTTATTCGGGTTTGTGACGAATTAAGTCACGCCCTGATCGAAGACGACGACGGGAGTCGTCCGGTGCGCTCGATCCACGACAAGGCCACTGACGCAGCGGCCATTTCCTATCATTACGACCTGTCCAACGAGTTCTACCAGCTATGGCTGGACCAGGACATGGCGTACTCCTGTGGTTATTTCGAAACCGGCAGCGAGTCCATCGACCAGGCCCAACAAGACAAATTTCGCCACCTGTGCCGCAAACTGCGGTTGCAGCCGGGCGAGTATTTGCTCGACGTAGGTTGTGGCTGGGGTGGGCTGGCACGGTTTGCCGCGCGGGAGTTCGGGGTCAAGGTGTTTGGTATTACCCTGAGCAAGGAGCAGTTGGCGCTGGCCCGGGAACGGGTGAAAGCCGAGGGCCTGCAAGACCAGGTGGACCTGCAGCTGCTCGACTACCGCGACCTGCCCCAAGACGGTCGTTTCGACAAAGTGGTCAGCGTGGGCATGTTCGAACACGTCGGCCACGCCAACCTGGCGGAATACTGCAAGACTCTGTTTGGCGCCGTGCGCGAAGGCGGCTTGGTGATGAACCACGGCATTACTGCCAAGCACACTGACGGTCGCCCCGTGGGTCGTGGCGCCGGGGAGTTCATCGAGCGTTATGTGTTCCCCAACGGCGAGCTGCCGCACCTGGCGATGATGACCGCTGAAATCAGCGAAGTCGGGCTGGAAGTGGTCGACGTTGAAAGCCTGCGCCTGCACTACGCTCGCACCTTGGATCATTGGAGCGAGCGCCTGGAAGACAACCTGGAAGCAGCGGCGAAGATGGTGCCGGAGCAAGCGTTGCGTATCTGGCGGCTGTACCTGGCTGGCTGCGCCTATGCGTTTGCACGGGGCTGGATCAACCTGCACCAGATCTTGGCGGTGAAACCCCACGCCGATGGCAGCCATGAGTTGCCGTGGACGCGGGAAGATCTCTATCGCTGACCCGATTTTCCAGAGCAATGGAGATCCAAATGTGGGAGGGGGCTTGCCCCCTCCCACATTTTTACCGCATTGTTTGTTAGAGAATCGGTGAAATAAGCCGCGCCACCCGCATGCCCAGTTGTTGCAGGCGACGGGTCTCGCGGCTTTCTTCCTGGCTGACTTCATGGGCCAGGGCGAAGTCGTCCAACAGCATGTGTTCAACCTCGCCGGCAAACACCTCATCCACTGTCAGCAACATCACTTCAAAATTCAGCCGGAACGAACGGTTATCCATGTTTGCACTGCCGATGGCGCTGATTTCGCTGTCCACCAACACCACTTTCTGATGCAAAAAGCCCGGCGTGTAGCGGAACACGCGGACACCGGCGCGCACGGCCTCGATCGCATACAGACTGGACGCGGCGTAGACGATACGGTGGTCGGGGCGCGAGGGCAGCAACAGGCGTACATCGACGCCACGCAGCACGGCCAGGCGCAGCGCGGAGAACACGGCCTCATCGGGGATGAAATACGGGCTGGTGATCCACACCCGCTCAGTCGCCGCGTGGATGGCCTCGACGAAAAACAGCGAGCAGGTTTCATAGGGATCGGCCGGACCGCTGGCGAGCAATTGGCAGAGCACGCCGTCTTCGGGGTAGGCGTCCGGCAGGATCAGCGGCGGCAACTCGCGCGCGGCCCAGAACCAGTCTTCGGCAAACGATTCCTGCAGGCAGGCTACCACCGGGCCGGTGACTTGCACGTGAGTATCGCGCCACGGTGCCAGGGGCGGTTTTTTACCCAGGTATTCGTCACCGACGTTATGCCCACCGACGAACCCGGTGATGCCATCCACCACCACAATCTTGCGATGGTTGCGGAAGTTGACCTGGAAACGATTGAGCCAGCCGCTGCGGGTGGCGAACGCCTTGACCTGCACACCCGCGTCGCGTAGCGATTGCACGTAGTGATGGGGCAGGGCGTGGCTGCCGATGCGGTCATACAACACGTACAGGGCTACGCCTTGGGCTGCCTTTTCCTTCAGCAGGGCATGCAACTGCCTGCCAAGCTCGTCGTCATGAATGATGAAAAACTGGAACAGCACGGCGGTTTTGGCGTTGCGGATCGCCTCGAAGATTGCACTGAAGGTGGCATCACCATTGATCAGCAAACGCACTTGGTTGTTGGCCAGGCACGGCATGCGCCCCAGCTTGGGCATGGCCCGCAGCGAAGAGTAGGCGCTGGAGTTACGCGCGGCGAGGGCTTCGTCGACCCAAGGGCGCCAGTTCAGTTCGGTGATGGCGGTGTGCATTTCCTGGTTGGCCTGGCGACGCGCCTGGATGTATGCGTCGAAGGTGCTGCGGCCGAAGATCAGGTAAGGGATCAACGTGAGGTAGGGCATGAACATCAGCGACAAGGCCCAGGCGATCGAGCCTTGGGCGGTCCTGACGGTCAGCACCGCGTGGATCGCGGCGAGGGTCCCGAGAAAATGCAGCGTGGCAATGAAGTAGGCGAGCAGGTGCGGGCCAAAAAAATCCATGAACGACATCTCTCCAGGCAATCGAGTGCCTAACAGACCATGTCTGGCGGCGAATGTCGCTATTTTATTTGCCATGCAACACTGGCGCCTTTATGGCGTCTAACGCCCACAATTACCCAGGAGTTACTCGATGAATGCTCGTTTGCTTGGTTTGGCCATGGTTGTTGGGTTGTCGCTGCCTGTGGCGGCCCAGGCGCAGATGCTGGCGCCGGGGTTGTGGGAATTGACCACCAGCAATATGAAAGTTGATAACCAGGACTTGCCGGACCTTTCGCTGATTCTCGGTCAGCTCAAGCAACAGATGACGCCTGAGCAGCGTGCGATGCTGGAAAAGCAGGGCATCACCATGGCTGGCAAAGGCGTGCAGGTGTGTCTCACTCCCGCGCAGGTCGCCTCTGATTCGATCCCCTTGACCGACCCGCAATCGGGCTGCAAGCAGGAAGTCACCGACAAGGCCGGTAACCAGTGGAAGTTCCGTTTCAGCTGCCCGAAAGCCCAAGGCAGTGGCGTCGCTACCTTCCAGAGCCAGAAGGAATTCACCACCGCCGTCAATGGCACCTTCAATGCCACCGGCATCCAGCAGAAGGGCAGCCTGGACACCCACGCCCAGTGGCTGGGCAACGATTGCGGTACGGTCAAACCCCGCGCCTAACGCAGGAAATGCAGGGGCAAGCCCTGGCAACTGTCGACCACCTGGCCGTTGTGCCACGCCAGGTGGCCGGAGACCAATGTCGTGCTGACACTGTGGCGAAAGCTGCGCTCGGCGAACGGCGTCCAGCCGCAGCGGGCCAGGATCGGTTGGCTGTTGACCGGTTTGCCTTCAGGCTCGGGCTGGATCAGTACCAGATCGGCCCAATAGCCTTCACGTAGGTAGCCACGCTCGGGAATGGCGAACAGGTCGGCCACGCGGTGGCTGGTCTTCGCCACCACGGTGGTGAGCGGCAGGTGCCCGTCAGCCACCAGCTCCAGCAACGCCGGCAACGCGTGCTGCACCAGCGGCAGCCCGGACGGCGCTTCGCGATAACCCAGTTGTTTCTGCGCCCAGGTGTGCGGCGCATGGTCGGTGCCGATCACATCCAGACGATCACCCAACAAGGCTTGGCGCAAGGCGTCTCGGTCAGCGCGGGTCTTGATCGCCGGGTTGCATTTGATCTGGTGGCCGAGGCGGTGATAGTCGCGGTCATCGAACAACAGGTGGTGCACACAGACTTCGGCGGTGATGCGTTTTTCAGCCAGGGGTTTGTCTTCGAACAAGGCCAGCTCGCGGGCGCTGGTCAGGTGCAGCACGTGCAACCGTGTACCGTGACGTCGAGCCAATTCCACGGCAAGAGAAGATGAGCGATAGCAGGCTTCAGCATCCCGGATCAGCGGGTGGGCGACGGCGGGAATCTGCTCGCCGAAGCGTTCACGCAAACGTTGTTCGTTGGCCAGGATGCTCGGCGTGTGCTCGCAGTGGGCCAGCAGGATCGTCGGCACTTCGGCAAACAAGCGCTCTAGAATGCGTGGGTCGTCTACCAGCATATTGCCGGTGGAGGCACCCATGAACACTTTGACTCCGGCGACTTCCCGCGGGTCGAGGGCGGCGACGATGTCGAGATTGTCGTTGCTCACGCCAAAGTGAAAGCCGTAGTTGGCCACCGAATGCAAAGCGGCGCGGCGCTTTTTATCGGCCAGGGCTTCCGGGGTCAGTGTGGCGGGATTGGTGTTGGGCATGTCCATGAAACTGGTGATGCCACCGGCTACCGCCGCGCGGGACTCACTGTAGAAACTGCCTTTATCCGGTGCGCCGGGTTCGCGAAAGTGCACTTGGTCATCGATCATGCCCGGCAGCAGCCATTGGCCCTGGGCGTCGATTTCTACCGGTTCGTTGCAGCCTTCGATACTGCTGGCGATCTTGTCGATGCGGCCATTGGCGACCAGCACATCGGCGTCGAATTCCTGGCCTTCATTGACCAGGCGGGCGTTGCGAATCAGCAGGCGGCTCATGGTTCAGAACTCGTTTTGCAGGGCTTTGTAACCGAGTACCAGGTCGACATTCGTGCGAGCCACGTCTTCGGAAAACTCCGAGGCGCTGACGCTGACCGGCGGGAATTGCGACAGGTCGGTGTTAGGCCCGATGCGGGTGGTGGAGGGTACGTAGAAGGCAGCGGGCAAATCGCGGCCGTCGACCACCGAGTTGTGGCGCACCACACAGCCGTCGCCCACAGCGCAGTTGAACAACACGCTGTTGAAGCCGATGAACACCCGGTCGCCGACGGTGCAGGGGCCGTGAACGATGGAGCGATGCGCAATGGATGTGAATTCTCCAATAGTCACCGCTGCACCGGATTTGGAGTGAATGACCACGCCGTCCTGGATGTTGGAGTTGGCGCCGATGGTGATGGGGTCCATGTCTCCAGTGGCGTCGACTTCGTCGGCACGGATCACGGCATAGGGGCCGACAAACACATTTTCACCAATGATGACTTTGCCGCAGATGATCGCGGTCTTGTCGACGTAGGCCGATTCGGCAATCACTGGCAGATCGCCGGAAGGGTTTTTGCGGATCATGCTTCAGGCTCCGTAATGATGTGGACGTAGTTGCCGTCGATGGCGTTGTAGAAGCAGGTCGGCCGGCCGGTGTGGCAGGCCGGGCCTTGCTGGTCGACGATCAGTAGCACCGCGTCGCCGTCGCAATCCAGGCGCGCTTCGATCAACTGTTGCCAGTGGCCGGAGCTTTCGCCCTTGCGCCATAGCTGCTGGCGCGAACGCGACCAATAGCAAACGTGCCCGGTGGCCAGGGTTTCGGTGAGGGCCTGGCGGTTCATCCAGGCGAGCATCAACACCTCGCCCGTGCCGTGTTGCTGGGCGATGGCGGCAATCAGGCCATCGCTGTTCCACGGCAGGGCGTTCAGCACGGATTCGAGTGGAAAGCGGCTGCCGAGGGCTGCCTTTTCCAGATCGAGCATGCTCAGCGTCATGGTTTGCTCAGGGCGGCGCACAGGGTGTTGAGGTTGTATTCGAACAGCCCGGTGAAGGTGCTGGCCGGGCCTTCGGCGGCGAGGGCGTCGGAGTACAGCGTGCCGCCGATCTGCGCGCCGCTTTCGTCGGCGATCTGCTTGAGCAGGCGCGAGTCCTTGATGTTTTCCATGAACACGGCCTTGACCTTGTCTTTGCGGATCTGGGTGATCAGCGCAGCGACTTCGGCAGCCGATGGCTCACGTTCAGTCGACAGACCTTGAGGTGCCAGGAACTGGATGCCATAGGCCTGGCCCAGGTAACCGAAGGCGTCATGTGAGGTGACGATGCGACGGTTGCCCGCTGGCAGCGCGCCGAACTTGGTCTTGGCTTCGGCCAGCAGGCGGTAGATATCTTTCAGGTAGGCCTGGCTGTTGCGCAGGTAGTCGGTCTTGTTGGCCGGGTCGGCCGCCACCAGCGCCTTGGTGACGTTGTTCACATAGATTTCGGCGTTGGCCAGGTTGTGCCAGGCGTGCGGGTCGGGGATGGTTTCACCGTCTTCCTCCATGGTGTGGGAGATCACCCCTTTGCTGGCGGTCACAACGGTGGCCTTGGTTTCGGTGCTGGTTACCAGGCGGTCCAGCCAAGGCTCGAAGCCCAGCCCGTTCTTGATGATGACCTTGGCCTTGAGCAGCGCCTTGGCATCGTCCGGTGTGGGCTCATAGGTATGGGCGTCGGCGTCGGGGCCGACCATGTTGCTGATCTGGATGTGATCGCCACCGATCTGGTGGGTGATGTCATCGAGAATACTGAAGCTGGTAACCACCTGGAGTTTGTCGGCGGCCTGGGCCATCGACAACGGCAGCAGCAGACTGAACAGCACGAGTAAAGCGCGCATCGGGAAACACCTCATTGGGATGTAAGAGCGGGCGGACGGCGCAGCAAGCCGTGCACCGGACCGAAGACCACGGACAGCAGATACCCACCGCCAGCCACCAGCACGATGGCCGGGCCGCTGGGCAGCGAGTAGTAGAACGACAGCAACAGACCCAACCACACCGACAGGCATCCCAGCACCGCCGATACTGCGATCAACACCGGTAGACGCCGGCTCCAGAAGCGTGAAGCAATGGCCGGCAACATCATCAAACCCACCACCATCAACGCGCCGATAGCTTGGAAACCGATCACCAGGTTCAACACCACCAGGGTCAGGAACAACCCGTGAGCGAGTGGGCCGAGGCGGCTGACGGTTTGCAGGAACAGCGGGTCGAGGGTGTCTAGCAGCAGCGGCTTATAGATCAGCGCCATGGCGATCAGGCTGAAGCCGGAGACCCAGAGCATGCCGGTCAGGGTGGTTTCATCCACGGCCAGGGCCGAGCCGAACAGCAGGTGCAGGAGGTCCAGGCGCTTGCCGGCGATGCCGAGGATCAACACGCCGGCGGCGAGGGAGATGGGGTAGATGGCGGCGAGGCTGGCGTCTTCACGCAGGCCGGTGCGGCGGGTGATCCAGGCGGACAACCCGGCCATGCTCAGGCCGGCGCCGAGGCCGCCGATGGTCAAGGCGGGCAGGCTGAGGCCAGCGAACCAGAAACCCAGCGCGGCACCGGGCAGAATGCCGTGAGCCACGGCGTCACCGATCAGGCTCATACGTCGCAGGATCAGAAACACGCCCAGCGGCGCGGTGCTGCAGGCGAGCACCAGCCCGCCGATCAGTGCGCGGCGCATGAAAACGAAATCGTGGAAGGGCATCCACAGGTGGGCAGTGAAGTGCATCAGGCCACCTGCATGTGCGGTTGCGGGCGGATCAGCTCTTTACTGGGACCGAATACGCAGCCTGTGCTTTTGATCTGCACGACCTGCTGGGTGTGGTGGCGTACGGAGGCAAGGTCGTGACAAACGATGATCACCGTGCGGCCTTCATCGTGCCAGGTGTGTACGTGTTTCCAGCACAAGGCCTGGCCTTCTTCGTCGAGGGCGGCGTGAGGTTCGTCGAGCAGCAGCACCGGCGCTTGCGCCAGGCTCATGCGGGCGAGCAGCGCACGTTGCAGTTCGCCGCCGGACAATGCCATTAGCGGGCGATGTTCCAGGCCCGTGAGGCACCAGTCTTCCAGCACTGCTTGCAGGCGTTGGGTGCGTTGTTCCGGGGTTAGTTTGGTTCCCCAGAAGCCCGCGGCGACCAGCTCTTGCAGGCTGATGGGGAACTGGCGATCCAAGTGTTGTTGTTGGGGCAGAAATGACAAGCCACCACGGCGTGGAACCTCCACGGTGACTTTGCCAGCCAGCGGTTTTTGCAGGCCGGCGATGACTTTAAGCAGGCTGCTTTTACCGGTGCCGTTGGCGCCGATGATGCCAGTGAGGCTGCCTTTTTCCAGGGTCAGATCCAGCGCGGGGGTCAGCGGTTGGCCCGGTGCGCCCCAGCGCAAAGCATTGCAGGTGATCATGCAGGGTGTCTCGTCCAGCGGCTTTCAGCCACGGCATCGTGCGCGTGCAGGCTTTCGGCGTGGATCACTTTGAGATGGAAGGCTTTGACGGCATCCGAGCGTTTCAAGGCGAGGTTCAGGCGGCGGGCGGCGTCTTCGCAGAACATCAGGTTCTGCCCGTTGGCCAACGCGAAGGCTTGTTCGTCCGCACGTTTCACCGCGGTTTGTACGGCGGTGCCGAGGGCGGCTTCTGCGGTGTTTATCAGGTCTGTCAGCGGCAGATGCTCGCCTTGCAATTGGACGTGCAACTGCGCGCTGCTGCGTTGGCTGTGCGGCGTGGCGACGATACCGTTCGCGCTGCCAAGCCATGTCAACACGTCTTCATGCTGCAACGGCGTTTTGGCGAAATCTTCGAGAAATTGTTGTTGAATCAACTGCCTGGCGAGGGCAGCTGAGCAGGGGCAGGTTGAGGAGTAAGTAACGTCAATTTTTAGTTCCACGTGGAACATCTGGTTTTCCAAGCGCGCTTCGATGCACACCGGGTAGCCTTTCCACCCGGCCAATGGGCTGACCAGTGCCGGGCGCTTCAGCAGCAGATTCGTGTGAATACGCAAGTAAGCGTTCTTAGATAAACCTTCATGACTGTCGAGAAAGCGCTGAAGTACATTACGCAGAAGTGCAGGCGTAAGAAGTTGCTGATCGAGCATTTCCAGGGCCAGGTACAGGCGCGACATATGAATGCCACGGGCCGAACCATCGTCCAGGCTCACGCCGGCATCAGCGGTGGCGGTCAGGCGTTGGTTGTCGATCAGGATGGGCAGGGCGATGCCGCACATGCCCACCCAGTCGAGTGGCAAGGCTTGGCGTGAAGCCTGCGCGGCGATATCCGGCAGAGTCAGCGCATTCATGGGCAGGTCCATCGTTGGAAATAAAAAGACATGTTATATTATAACGATTGAGTCGACGATGATTTTTCTACTTCAGTCTTTCTTCAGTCATGTCGAGCAGGGACGCTCCTTTATTTGCGGTATTTGCCATGCACAGACGTCAGCTCCTTAACCTGCTGTTGGTCAGTCCCCTGTTCACCTTGCCGTTGGGGGCTTATGCCACGCAGATTCGCAACGCGCGCTTGTGGCGCTCGGAAGACAAACTGCGGCTGGTGCTCGACCTCAGCGGCCCGGTGCAATACAAGACCTTTTCCCTGACGTCGCCGGAGCGCGTGATCATTGACCTGAGCGGTGCCGGCCTCTCGGGTGATTTTTCTCAGTTGGCGTTGAAGAACAGCGGGATCACTTCCATCCGCTCCGGGCATTTCGGCAAAGGTGACACGCGCATCGTGCTGGACCTGGCCGCACCGATGCAGCTCAACAGCTTTCTATTGCCGCCGCAGGATGGCCAAGGGCATCGCTTGGTACTGGATTTGACCAATGCCGCCCGTGCACCTCGTCAAATCGCTGCAGAGCCCGCGCTTTTGGCCGCGCCTGTGGACAAGGCCCACCCCAAGCGCGACATCATCGTTGTGGTCGACCCTGGCCACGGTGGCAAAGACCCAGGGGCCATTGGCTCCAAAGGCCAGCGCGAAAAAGACGTGGTGCTGTCTATCGCCCAATTGCTGGCCAAACGTTTGAAGCGCGAGAAGGGCTTCGACGTGAAACTGGTGCGCAACGATGACTTCTTCGTGCCGCTGCGCAAGCGCGTGGACATCGCTCGTCAGCACAAGGCCGATATGTTCATCTCGGTGCATGCCGATGCCGCGCCACGGCTGACGGCCTCGGGGGCGTCGGTGTACGCGTTGTCTGAAGGCGGCGCCACATCTGCCACGGCGCGTTTCATGGCGCAGCGCGAAAACGGCGCAGACTTGCTCGGCGCCACCACGTTGCTCAATCTCAAGGACAAGGACCCGATGCTGGCCGGGGTGATTCTCGATATGTCGATGAACGCTACCATCGCTTCCAGCCTGCAACTGGGCAGCTCAGTGCTCGGCAGCCTGCAAAGCATCACCACGCTGCACCAGAAGCGCGTGGAACAGGCGGGCTTTGCGGTGCTCAAGTCACCGGACGTGCCGTCGATCCTTGTGGAAACTGGGTTTATCTCCAATACCCAGGATGCCCAGCGGCTGGTGACGGCGCGTCATCAACAGGCGGTGGCGGATGGTCTTTTTGAAGGTCTGAAAAAATACTTCCAGAAGAACCCACCGATGAACAGCTATATGGCATGGGTTCAGGAACAGAAGAACGGCCAGGTCTAACAGCCGGTAATGCGGCTGCACGTGAACTTGGCGCTGGCGCCACCTGAACTGGAGAACCGGTTGATGGTGGTCCAGCCCACGCGGCGCGTGTAGCCGACCCACGCCTCACCGTCCGACGCCAACCCGGTAAAGAACGTCAGTTGCCCGTAGCGGCTGTTGGTCTGTGCCCAATAGCGCTTTCCGATCACTTCGAAACCCCGCAGATACGTGGTGCTGCCAACAGTCGCCACGCTATAGGCGTTGCCCAACGGGTCCACACAGGCCAGCACGTTGGCGCTGCGCGTGCAATTGGCCAGCAGGCTCGGCGCTTGAGCATGGGCTTGGCCTGTCGCTGCCAATAACAGAGCGCACACCAGGTATTTCATCGAGGCTTCTCGTCGCAAGAAAGTGCTCCAGCATTGCGCCCTTCGTCGTGACGAGCAAGGGAGGATTGGCTTATCTGTATTGTTATACTATAACATTAAAAGACAACCCGATCCGTGAACCGCTTCCCATGACTGAGCAAGACCTCCTGGCCCAACCGCCCGCCGATTACATGAATGAGGCCCAGCAAGGCTTCTTCCGCGAGTTGTTGCTGGCCCAACGTAATGAGCTGCAAGCGCGTATCGATGCCGAGTTCCTGGCGCTACGCGAGCAGGAAACCAACAGCGACCCGGCCGATGTCGGCAGCGCAGAAGAGCAACGCCAATGGCAACTGCGCCTGCTGGAGCGGGAAAAGAAGCTGTTGGACAAGATCGACGACGCCCTGGAACTGCTGGCCCGTGGCGAATACGGCTGGTGCCGTGAAACCGGCGAGCCCATCGGCCTGCAACGCCTGCTGCTGCGTCCCACCGCCACCCTGTGTATCGAAGCCAAAGAACGTGAAGAGCTGCGCGAACGCCATAAACGGGCGATTTGACCGGCCACCCTTGATGAGGATTACCTGATGACCAACCGTCTTCCCGTTACCGTGTTGTCCGGCTTTCTCGGCGCCGGAAAAAGCACGCTGCTCAACTATGTCCTGCGCAACCGCGAGAACCTGCGGGTGGCGGTGATCGTCAACGACATGAGCGAAATCAACATCGACGGCAGCGAGGTCCAGCGCGACGTCACCCTCAATCGTGCCGAAGAAAAACTGGTGGAAATGAGCAACGGCTGCATCTGCTGCACCTTGCGTGAAGACCTGTTGGAAGAGGTCGGAAAACTCGCCAAGGAAGGTCGTTTCGACTACCTGCTGATCGAATCCACAGGTATTTCCGAACCGTTGCCCGTGGCTGAAACCTTCACCTTCCGCGATGAAAACGAGCAAAGCCTGGCCGATATTGCCCGCCTGGACACCATGGTCACCGTGGTCGACGGTATGAACTTCCTACTCGACTATCAGGCCGCCGAAAGCCTTGCTTCTCGGGGTGAAACCCTGGGCGAAGAAGATGAGCGTTCCATCACCGACCTATTGATCGAGCAGATCGAATTCGCCGACGTGATCCTGATCAGTAAGATCGACCTGATCAGCAGTCGCGAGCGCGAAGAACTGATGGCCATCCTTGAGCGCCTGAATGCCCAGGCGGAAATCATTCCGATGGTCATGGGTGAAGTGCCGCTGCACAAGATCCTCAATACTGGCCGTTTCGACTTCGAACGTGCCTCCCAAGCGCCGGGCTGGCTGCAGGAAATGCGCGGTGAACATGTGCCGGAAACGGAAGAATACGGCATCGCCTCCACGGCCTATCGCGCACGCCGTCCGTTTCATCCACAGCGCTTTTTCGACTTTATCGACCGCCCGTGGGTCAACGGTAAACTGCTGCGTTCCAAAGGCTTTTTCTGGTTGGCCAGCAAACATCAGGATGCGGGAAGTTGGTCCCAGGCCGGTGGTTTGATGCGTCATGGTTTTGCCGGTCGTTGGTGGCGTTTTGTGCCGAAAAGCCAATGGCCTCAAGACGAAGAAAGCATCGCGGCGATCATGGGCAACTGGCAATTGAGCACCGGCGACTGCCGACAGGAATTGGTCTTCATCGGGCAAAATATCGACTTTACCCAGATGCGCGCCGAGCTGGACGCGTGCCTGCTTACCGATGAAGAAATGGCCCTGGGCGTCGAAGGATGGCGCCAACTGGTCGACCCCTTTGGCCCTTGGTATGAAGAGGCTGCCGCGTGATGCTTGCCCCGGTTATCCCGCTACGGCCCGTTATCCGCCAGACTCGCGGCGAAACCCCGTTGGCGCTGTCCGACATCCTCGAAGACGGCGTCAACCTGGCGGTGTGGCAACGCCAGTTACCGCTGCACATCGCGGAATTTGGCGCCTTGCTGGTAGCGCTCAACGAGCCATTGGCCGAGTCCTTGGTGATTGAGCTTAATCACGAGGATGCCATGCCGAACTTGCAGGGCTTGGCGTCCAGTTGCCGCGATCTGGAAGGCTACGAAGGCTTTATCGCCGACGTATCATGGCTGGTCAGCGCCTTCGCTTGCCTGCTGGGGGCCAAACGGATTGGCGTACGTCTGCGGTTGTTGGACAAGGCCATGTGCCCGCGTTTTCACGTCGATCATGTGCCTGTACGACTGATCACCACTTATGCCGGGATCGGTAGCCAGTGGTTGCGCGAAGGGGTGATGGACCGACGTAAGCTTAGCCAGCCGGAGGCCGAACCTGTCGAGCGTATCGAGCAGATCCACTGCGGTGAAGTCGCCTTGCTCAAGGGCACCAAATGGCATGGCAACGAAGGTCACGGTCTGATCCACCGCTCGCCGGCGCTCAACGCGGATGAGCGACGGTTGATCCTGACGCTGGATTGGCTCGCATAACCGCGTAGGATCAACCTCTCTACACGGTCTGAATGATGCCCCTCATGCTGCAGAACATCCCGACTCATGTGATTGCCGGGCCTTTGGGCGCCGGCAAGACCAGCCTGATCAAACACCTGCTCGCCCAGCGCCCGGCCAACGAGCGTTGGGCCGTCTTGATCAACGAGTTCGGGCAGATCGGCCTGGACGCTGCCTTGCTCACCCAGGATGACGACGGCATTGCCCTGGGTGAAGTGGCCGGAGGCTGTTTGTGCTGTGTGAATGGTGCGCCGTTCCAGGTGGGCCTGGGTCGCTTGCTGCGTAAGGCCAAGCCGGATCGGTTGTTTATCGAGCCATCAGGCCTGGGGCATCCGGCGCAATTGCTCAAGCAACTGCGGGCTGCGCCTTGGCAGCAGGTGCTGGCGGTACAACCCTGTGTGCTGGTGTTGGATGCCCAGGCGCTGGCGGCGGGCAAAGCTTTGCCTGAAGCGCAGCGGGAAACACTGACAAGTGCCGGGCTGCTGGTATTGAACAAGGATGAGTCGCTCGATGCGGCTCAACGCCAGGTTATCGAACGCCAATTACCCAATCGCCCGCTTTATTGGACCCAGCAGGCGCATTTGCCGTTGGCGCAGTTGCCGGGTCTGAATTCAACAGCGGTAACAGCTGTGGATAACTTCGAGTTGCCCAAAGGTTTGGCGCAAATACCCGCCATCTGGAGTGATCCGGCGCTGCCTATCTGTCTCAGTCAATCACAGGAGGGTGGCTGGAGCATCGGCTGGCGCTGGCACCCGAGCCAGCAATTCGATACCCCGCGCCTGCATCACTGGCTGAGCAGCCTTGAATGGCGTCGTGCAAAGCTGGTTATCCACAACCGCGATGGTTGGGTCTCGGCCAATGCTGTGGATAACAGCCCACTCGACTGGCAACCCAGCGAGTGGCGTCGTGATTCGCGCATGGAATTGATTTTCAGCGAACCCCAGGATGAGGTCGCGTTGCAGAGCGCTCTTGCCGCCTGCCGTCAGTGACGGTGCTTGGTGGCGTGGTCCTGACGCCACTGGCTCAATTCAATCACCTCGGCGCTGGGCAGCGGTGTCTTGATCTCGAACGGGTAGGGCGCCAGTTCGATCTGGGCGCTGTGGGCGCCAAACTGGGTGATGGTCCCGGGATGACGGGCTTCCC
Organism: Pseudomonas sp. GW821-FHT03A09; assembly: GCF_059421065.1. Taxonomy (NCBI): domain Bacteria; kingdom Pseudomonadati; phylum Pseudomonadota; class Gammaproteobacteria; order Pseudomonadales; family Pseudomonadaceae; genus Pseudomonas; species Pseudomonas sp. GW821-FHT03A09. The sequence continues at coordinate 176,826 of NZ_JBWKUX010000001.1, forward strand.
CGGTCACGGTGAACTCGAAGTTATAGATGCGGGCCAGGCGCCGCCGACCATTGGCGTCTTTCACAAAACCAATGCGTTTCAACGCCACCGCGCCGTCGAGCAGTTCTATGTCGAGCTTGGCGCAATGCTGCTTGACCCGCTCCAGCGCCCGCTCGCGCAGGCCGTGGTTGTGCCATACCCAGGCGGCACCGGTCGCCAGCAGCATCAACATGAAGATGTTTCCCAGGGTCAGCATGCGATGAACTCCAACAAAGTGAGAGCAGCTTAACTGTGTCGCTGGTCTGTCGTACAGGCTGCGTTTAGTCGCATACTGCGCGGCCAGAATTTCAATGGCTTTACGGAAATCTCCCGCATGAAACGCACACCTCATCTGCTTGCGATCCAGTCTCATGTGGTCTTTGGCCACGCCGGAAACAGCGCCGCCGTATTCCCCATGCAGCGGGTCGGGGTGAATGTCTGGCCGCTCAACACGGTGCAGTTCTCCAACCACACTCAGTATGGCCAGTGGGCGGGAGAAGTGTTGGCGCCGCAGCAAATTCCTGCACTGGTGGAAGGCATTGCCGCGATTGGTGAACTGGGTAACTGCGACGCGGTGCTGTCCGGCTACTTGGGCAGTGCTGATCAGGGCCGGGCGATTCTCACGGGTGTGGCGCGTATCAAGGCCATCAACCCCAAGGCCCTGTACCTGTGCGACCCGGTGATGGGCCATCCGGAAAAAGGTTGCATCGTGCCCCAGGATGTCAGTGATTTCCTGCTGGACGAAGCCGCAGCCATGGCCGATTTCCTATGCCCCAACCAGCTTGAGCTGGACAGCTTCGTCGGGCGCAAGCCGCAATCGCTGTTTGATTGCCTGGGCATGGCCAAGGCGTTGCTGGTGCGGGGGCCGAAGGCGGTGCTGGTCAAACACCTGGATTACCCGGGCAAACTGCCGGATGGTTTCGAGATGCTGCTGGTCACCGCTGAAGGCAGCTGGCACCTGCGCCGGCCGTTGCTGGCCTTTCCGCGCCAGCCGGTGGGTGTGGGGGACCTGACGTCCGGGCTGTTCCTGGCGCGGGTACTGTTGGGCGACAGCTTGCTGGCTGCCTTCGAGTTCACGGCAGCCGCCGTGCATGAAGTACTGCTGGAAACCCAGGCCTGCGCCAGCTACGAGTTGGAACTGGTGCGGGCCCAGGATCGTATCGCCCATCCGCGCGTGCGCTTCGAAGCGACACCGATCGGCCTATAAGTACACAGATCAAAATGTGGGAGGGGGCTTGCCCCCTCCCACATTTTGATCCGGTTAACAGCTCGGAATTTGCGCCCGTCAGCCTTTGATTTCCTGGTAACGTTTTTCCAGCTCCTGGCGAATCTGTCGACGCTGCTGGGCCTGTACGAACCGGCGTTTGTCTTCGCTGTTCTGCGGCTGCAGCGGCGGTACGGCGGCCGGTTTGCGCTGGTCGTCCACCGCCACCATGGTGAAGAAGCAGCTGTTGGTGTGGCGCACCGAGCGCTCGCGGATGTTCTCGGTCACCACCTTGATGCCCACCTCCATCGAGGTGTTGCCGGTGTAGTTGACCGATGCGAGGAAGGTCACCAGCTCGCCGACATGGATCGGTTCGCGAAAAATCACTTGGTCGACCGACAGTGTGACGACATAGCGCCCGGCATAACGGCTGGCGCAGGCGTAGGCCACTTCGTCGAGATACTTGAGCAGGGTGCCGCCGTGGACATTGCCTGAGAAGTTGGCCATGTCAGGGGTCATCAATACCGTCATCGACAGCTGGGCGTTTCCGGGTTCCATAGCACACTCACGGGTTGTAGGCATCGGTTGGGGGGCACCTCTGCGGGTGCTGGAATCTTTGCAGCGCTCTCCCTTACGGGACGCCGGTGGGCCGCTCGCCGTCACGCCGGGACCGATCTGTTTCCATATATTGCACCGGCTTTCTGCCGGAAGTCGCGGTGTTAACCTTCAAAAGCCCATCTCAGGGTATTTCTTACGATCAAGGCCGACTTTTCCTTTCGCACTTTGCGACATTTCAAAGGTGCGCGCGGAAGTGGGAAAAGCGCCAGTACCCTCAAGGAGCCCCTCGCCATGCACGCCATCAGCTTTATCCAGGACTTGGCCGTGATCATGCTGGTGGCAGGGGTTGTCACCATCCTGTTTCACCGTCTCAAGCAACCGGTGGTACTGGGCTACATCGTCGCCGGCTTCATCATCGGCCCTCACACTCCGCCATTCGGTCTGATCCACGACGAAGACACCATCAAGACCCTCGCTGAGTTGGGGGTGATTTTCCTGATGTTTTGCCTGGGCCTGGAGTTCAGCCTGCGGAAGCTGTTCAAGGTGGGCGCCACGGCGTTTATCGCGGCCTTCCTGGAAATCATCCTGATGATCTGGATCGGCTACGAAATCGGCCGCTGGTTCGACTGGAACACCATGGACTCGCTGTTCCTCGGTGCGATCCTGGCGATTTCCTCGACCACCATCATCGTCAAGGCGCTCAATGACTTGAAGATGAAAAACCAGCGCTTCGCCCAGCTGATCTTCGGTGTGCTGATCGTCGAAGACATCCTTGGCATCGGCATTATTGCCTTGCTGTCGAGCATTGCCGTCAGCGGTACGGTCAGCTCCGGTGAGGTGTTCTCCACCGTCGGCAAGCTCTCGCTGTTCATGATTGTTGCGCTGGTCATCGGCATTTTGCTGGTGCCGCGCCTGCTGGCCTATGTCGCCAAGTTCGAAAGCAACGAAATGCTGTTGATCACCGTGCTGGGCCTGTGTTTCGGCTTCTGCCTGCTGGTGGTCAAGCTGGAATACAGCATGGTATTGGGCGCATTCCTGATTGGCGCGATCATGGCCGAATCCCGCCAATTGATTAAGATCGAGCGCTTGATCGAACCGGTTCGCGACATGTTCAGCGCAATCTTCTTCGTTGCCATCGGTTTGATGATCGACCCACAAATTTTGCTGCAATACGCCTGGCCGATCGCGGTGATCACCGTGGCAGTGGTGCTGGGCAAGATGCTCTCCTGCGGCCTGGGTGCCTTTATCGCCGGCAATGATGGTCGCACCTCGCTGCGGGTGGGCATGGGGCTGTCACAGATTGGCGAGTTCTCTTTCATCATCGCGGCCCTTGGGATGACGCTTCAGGTAACCAGCGACTTCCTGTATCCAGTGGCGGTGGCTGTGTCGGCGATCACCACGTTGCTCACGCCGTACCTGATTCGTGGGGCAGACCCATTGTCATTGAAGATCGCGTCGGTAATGCCCAAGCGTATGAGCCGGGTGTTCGGGATGTATGGCGAATGGCTACGCAGCATTCAGCCTCAGGGTGAAGGCGCGATGCTGGCATCGATGATCCGTAAGATCATCCTTCAAGTAGGCGTGAACCTGGCGCTGGTGGTGGCGATCTTCTTCGCCGGCAGCTTTTTTGCGGCGCGCATCGGCGGGTATCTGGAGGGTTGGATCAACGATCCTAGCTGGCAAAAGGCGTTGATCTGGGGTGGGGCGTTACTGTTGTCGCTGCCGTTTTTGATTGCGGCGTATCGCAAGCTCAAGGCACTGTCGATGCTGCTGGCGGAGATGAGCGTAAAGCCGGAGATGGCTGGGCGGCATACCCAGCGGGTGCGACGGGTGATCGCCGAATTGATACCGATCTTGTCGTTGCTGGTGATCTTCCTGCTATTGGCAGCCTTGTCGGCCAGTATTTTGCCAACCAACAAGTTGCTGGTGTTGATCGCCGTGGTGACGGCGGCGGTGGCGGCTGTGCTCTGGCGGTGGTTCATCCGCGTGCATACGCGGATGCAGGTCGCTTTGCTGGAGACGCTGGATAACCACAAGGACACGCCGGAGCACTGACAGGTTCTGACTGGGGCGGGCTCAGCTTTCCAGCCAGACGTCCCGCGCCCAGTGCCACACCGACTCCCAGGACTCTTCGGTGACAAGTTCCTCTTCGCCGGACCACAGCACCACGGTGCCGTCTTCTTCCACGCAATAGTAGTCATCGCCGTCCTGGCAGATCGGGATCAGCTCGCGCGGTACACCGATGTCCCAGGCGGTTGCCGCCACTTCAGGCAAGTAGGTGTGGGAGCCCGGATCAGTGATGGTCACTGGCTCCAAACTGCCGTAGACCACGTCGCTGACAGTCAGCAGGAATTCCTTGAAGACAAACGGAATGTTGATGAACAGCTGTTCTTCGACTTCCACCAGTTGGTCTTCGTCTGGCAGCTCCAGCGGTACCGGGACCGGTTCGTTGGCTTCACGCAATTGTTCGATGATTTCTTCCACGGCCGGGATCCTCTTGCTAGATGGCGCGGTTTATAGGGGCGTTTTATACAGTAGCTCGCTATAAGTGCAACCGTGAAATAGAAAACCCCGGAACATGTCCGGGGTTTTATTACCAAGTGCTTAAACGCGCAGCTATCAGCCGTTCTGGCGGATACCGGCGACCAGCCAAGGCTGGTTGTCGCCCTGGGCACGTTCCATGTTCCAGCTTTCGCTGAACACTTCACCCTGGTCGAAGCGCGAGGTCTTCGACACACCGCTGAAGGTCAGAGTGGCGATGGTCTTGTCGGCGCGATCATCCACACCTTCCAGTTGTACGCGCAGGTCGTCGATGTAGGTCGACTGGAAACCGTCGCCCAGGTCGGCGCGTTCGCGCTTGAGGAACTCCAGCAGTTGTGGGGTCACGAACTCGGCGATCTTGTCCATTTCGTTGGCGTCCCAGTGTTGCTGCAGGGACTGGAAGTGGTTACGGGCTGCTTCGACGAAACGTTCTTCGTTGAACCAGGCCGGTGCGTTGATTACCGGACGGGCGGCGGCAGGCGCAGCCGAACCACCGAAGATCGAACCCATGGCAGCGGGCTTCTGCTCGAACACTTCACGCTGCATCGGTGCGCCGGCTGGAGCCATGTGCTCCTGCTGCTTGCGTCGACGGGCGGCGATAAAGCGGAAGATCACAAAGGCGATGACCGCCATGATCAGGATGTCGAAGATCTGCATGCCCTGGAAGCCGCCGCCCATGAACATGGAGGCGAGCAGGCCACCGGCGGCGATACCGGCCAGAGGGCCCAACCAGCGCGAAGCACCGCCGGCCTTGGCAGCAGCGCCTGCTGCACCAGCTGCACCAGCGGTTGCGGCTGCGCCGCCCATGCCACCGGCAGATGGAGCCATTTGGCTGGTCTGGTGAGTCGGTGCCGAGCCCATGCTTTTGCCGCCACCGAAGCGTTTGGCGTTGGCGTCGAGGCTCATCGTCAGGCCGATGCACAACGCCATGGCGATGCTAAGAAAACGTTTCATAAAGGGAATTCCCATTTGTGGATTGCACGCGCGCCATGTTGCACAGGTGTCGTGACAGTGGCTAGCGACATAATGTTTCGGGCTTTTGCGTAGGACCGAATCAGAATGGTCTGTAGGACTTATTACTGATATTGGCCCGCGCTCGTTAAAAACAAGGGCGAGCCAATAATCTTCGCTACGCGGGCAGGGTGTCAGACGGCTTCGAGCTTTGCGTAACCCATCATCAGCCACTTGCTGCCTTCGGCGAAATTCACCTGTACCCGCGCCTGGGCGCCGGCGCCTTCGAAGTTGAGGATCACCCCTTCGCCGAAGATCGCATGCTTGACCTGTTGGCCCAGGCTGAATGGAGTTTCCGGGATCTCGGAGCCGGCAAACATGCTGCTGGAGTTCTGTTGCTGACCACCACCGAACGGACGGCTGACGCTGTTGGACAGACGTACTTCCTGGATCAGCCCCTTCGGCACTTCACGTACGAAGCGCGACACCTTGTTGTAGGTCTCGCTGCCGTAGAGGCGCCGGGTTTCGGCGTAGGTCATCACCAGGTTCTGCATGGCGCGAGTGATGCCCACGTAAGCCAGGCGGCGTTCTTCCTCAAGGCGGCCGGGCTCTTCCAGGCTCATCTTGTGCGGGAACAGGCCTTCTTCCATGCCCACCAGGAACACATACGGGAACTCCAGGCCCTTGGCGCTGTGCAAGGTCATCAGCTGGATGCTGTCTTCATGCTCATCGGCCTGGGTATCACCGGCTTCCAGCGACGCATGGCCGAGGAAAGCCGCCAGTGGCGTCAGCTCTTCATCTTCCTCGGTGTTCTCGAACGCACGGGCGGCGCTGACCAGTTCCTCAAGGTTTTCTACTCGAGCCTGACCTTTTTCGCCTTTTTCCGCTTCGTGATAGGCAATCAGGCCGGATTGTTCGATCACGGTCTGGGTCATCAAATGCAACGGCATTTCCGCGCACTTGGCGGCCAGGTTCTCTATCAGCTCGACAAACGCGCCCAGCGCACCCGCAGCGCGCCCGGTCAGGCCTTTATTGGCGATCAGCAGGCGCATGGATTCCCACATCGACACATCGGCGTGACGCGCGTGGTCGCGGATCGCTTCAACGGTTTTTTCGCCGATGCCACGGGCCGGGATATTGATCACCCGTTCCAGCGCCGCATCGTTGCCCCGACCTTCCAGCAGGCGCAGGTATGCCATGGCGTTCTTGATTTCCGCCCGCTCGAAGAAGCGCTGGCCGCCATAGATGCGGTACGGGATACGTTCGCGTAGCAAGGCCTCCTCCAGCACCCGCGATTGGGCGTTGGAGCGGTACAGAATGGCGATGTCGCTGCGTGCCAGGCCGGTTTTCAGCGCGCTTTCGATGGTTTCCACCACGTAGCGTGCTTCATCGTGCTCGTTGAACGCGGCGTACAGGTTGATCGCCTCGCCTTCGCCACCGTCGGTCCACAGCTCTTTGCCCAGGCGCCCGGTGTTGTTGGCGATCAAGGCGTTGGCGGCCTTGAGGATGCCGGCGGTGGAGCGATAGTTCTGTTCCAGGCGGATGGTGACCGCGTCCGGGAAGTCTTCGGAGTACTGGTAGATGTTCTCGATTTTCGCGCCACGCCAGCCGTAGATCGACTGGTCGTCATCGCCCACCACCATCAGGCTGTCGCCACCTTTGGCCAGCAGGCGCAACCAGGCGTACTGCACGGCGTTGGTGTCCTGGAACTCGTCCACCAGGATGTGGCGGAAGCGCTTCTGGTAATGGGCCAGCAAACCCGGGTTGTCACGCCACAGGTCCAGGGCGCGCAGCAGCAGTTCGGAGAAGTCGATGACACCGGCGCGCACGCAGGCTGCCTCGTAGGCTTCATAAATACTGCGCATGGTGGCCAGGAACAAATCGCCGCTGGCCTGGATGTGTTGCGGGCGCAGGCCTTCGTCTTTCTGGCCGTTGATGAACCATTGCGCCTGGCGTGCTGGCCAACGTTGTTCGTCGAGGCCCAGCTCGCGGATCACCCGCTTGACCAGGCGTTGCTGGTCGTCGCTGTCGAGGATCTGGAAGGTCTGGGCCAGGCCCGCCTCCTGCCAGTGGGCCCGTAACAGGCGGTGCGCCAGGCCGTGGAAGGTGCCCACCCACATGCCTGCCGGGCTGATGCCCATTAACTGTTCGATGCGATGGCGCATTTCGGCAGCAGCCTTGTTGGTGAACGTCACCGACAGGATGGAATGCGGGGACGCGTTCTCGACCTGGATCAACCAGGCGATACGGTGCACCAGCACTCGGGTTTTACCGGAGCCAGCACCGGCCAGGACCAACTGACGGCCAACGGGGGCTGCTACGGCCTGGCGTTGGGCATCGTTGAGGGAGTTCAGCAAAAGAGAGAGATCATCGCGCATCGGCGCATTCTAGGGTGCTGGGGGGAGACGGGCAAATCCCAATGCCGGGTGGTCGACGCAAAGCGCCAAACGCTGTGACGGGCGGGTCGACATTCTGCGATCAGTGATGACCGGTTGGTCATGGGCCACAGCCCGCGCAGCGTCTCGCTCAAGCTGTCTGGCCCCGATGTTTGCGCGCAAATGTCGTGCGGTTTTTATGACGTGGAGCAGTTTGGCCCGCGCGTTTGCTTGTGTATGCTCCGTCGACGTTTCGGGCTCACCATTATAAGAACACTGCCTATGACTCTCAGCTCCGACCTGCTCGGCCCCTCGGCGGCGCCCGCGCAGGTCATCCGTAAATACTATGCGACCGAGATGGCGGTAGAACGCACTCGTCTGCTGTATCAGGGCTCGCTGCTACCCACCTTATTGATGCTGGTCAACGGGTTGGTCTGCGCCTGGCTGTTGTGGAACCCCAAGCAATACGTGTTGGACAGCATCTGGTTGATCTGGCTGCTGGCCCTGGTAGCCATGCGCGTGATCCAGGTGGCGGCCTTTGATTCGGCCATGCCCAGCCGCCAGGCCCAACCGGTCTGGGGGCGCATGTTCATGCTCGGTTCGGCGGTCAGCGGTTTAACCTTGAGCACCGCCGCCATTGCCCTGGTGCCGGCGGACAGCTTTATGCAACAGGCCTGGGTGTTCGGCCTGATCGGTGCTGCGACGTTGTCGGCCAGCGTTGCCTATGCCGTGAGCCTGCCGGCGTTCCTGTCATTTGCCGTGCCTTGCCTGGTGCCGACCATCCTTTATCTGTTCTGGAGTGGCGCCCCACAACAGCAAGGCTGGGGCGTGCTGGGTCTGATCCTGTTGGCGTCCTTGAGCCTGGTTGCCTGGCAGGTCAACCGCTTGATCCAGCGTGGATTGCTGCGCCGTTTCCAGAACCAGGCTCTGATCGAGCACCTGCAACAGGCACAGCAGCGCAGCGAACAGTTGAATCAGGAGTTGTTGCGCGAAGTCGAGCAGCGCCGCCAGGTTGAACAAGAATTGCGCGAAGCCCAGATCGGCCTGCAAGACCGCGTCACACAACGCAGCCAGGAGCTGGACGCCGCCAGTCTCGCCCTGAACAAAAGCGAAGCGCGCCTGGCCATGGCCCTGCAAGCCAGCGAACTGGGCCTGTGGGACTGGAATCTGCAAACCGACGAAGTCCACCACACCCAGCTCAAGGAGCTGTTTGGTCTGGAACCGGAGTACGTCACGGCGATGCTCAGCCATCTGAAGCCGCGCCTGCACCCCGAGGACTTGCCGCTGCTCAAGCGCGCCTTGGTGGAGCACCTGAAAGGTCGCAGCGAGGACTATCAAGTGGAATACCGTGTGCGCCATGGCGACGGCCATTGGGTGTGGATCGAAGACCGTGGCCGTGCGGTGGAGCGCACCGCCAGCGGACGGGTCACGCGCATGCTGGGTACACGCCGTGATATCAGTGCTGACAAAGCCTTGGAAGAGCAGCAGCGCCTGGCCTCGACCGTATTCGAAGCCGCCAGCGAAGGCATCGTGATTCTCGACCCGGACTATGTGTTGATCGCGGTGAACCAGGCGTTCAGCCGTGTCACCGGCTTTGAAATCGACGACATGATTGGCCGTAATGTCGTGGAATTACCCAGCAGCCGCGATGCGCGACGCCACTTCCCGGTGATCCGCCAGGCTCTGCTCAGCCACGGCACCTGGCAGGGCGAGTTGGTGGAGACCCGCAAGAACGGCGAGCTGTATCCACAGTGGCTGCAACTGAATGTCGTGCGCGATGTTCGTGGAAAAGTCAGTCATATCGTGGGGTTTTTCGCCGATTTGTCGGCGCGTCGCGAATCGGAGGAGCGTATGCGCTACCTCACCCATTACGACGAGTTGACCGGCCTGGCCAACCGCTCGCTGTTCCGCGAGCGCCTGCGCGAGGCTCATGGGCGGGTGCGCCAGGGCGGGCGTAGCCTGGCGCTGCTGCATATCAATCTGGACCGTTTCAAGCTGCTTAACGACAGCCTGGGCCACGAAGTCGCCGACCAATTGCTGCAAAAAATGGCGCGACGGTTGATCAATGCTTTACCCGAGGCCGACACCATTGCGCGCCTGTCCGGTGATGAGTTCGCGGTGCTGTTCGATGCCTACGGCAACCTGTCGAGCCTGGCGCGGGTGGCGACTCGGTTGCTGGCCAAGTTACGAGTACCGGTGACGGTGGAGGAGCATGAGCTGGTGGTCAGTGCGTCCATGGGCGTCAGCTTGCTGCCGGATAACGCGCGGGAAATTTCCGCGCTGGTCAGCCAATCGAATATGGCCATGCAGCACGCCAAGCACTTGGGCGGCAATAACTTCCAGTTCTATACCGACAGCCTGCAGGCAAGCACCCTGGAGCGCTTGCAGCTGGAAAATCATCTGCGCAAGGCCATCGACGAGCGCCAGCTCACGGTGTTCTATCAGCCCAAGCTGTGCCTGGCCACCGGTAAGCTGAATGCCGCCGAGGCGCTGATTCGCTGGGAGCATCCGCAGTGGGGCATGGTGCCGCCGGGCGATTTCATCGGCTTGGCCGAAGAGACCGGGCTGATCGTGCCGCTGGGCGAGTTCGTGTTGCGCCAAGCCTGTTGGCAGGCGTGTGAGTGGCAGCGTCAGGGGCTGGCGCCGATCCGGGTCTCGGTGAACCTGTCGGTCCATCAATTGCGCCAGGGCAAGTTGGTCAGCCTGGTGCGGCAGGTGCTCGAAGAAACCGGCCTTGATCCGCAATATCTGGAGCTGGAGCTGACTGAAAGCCAACTGCTCGACAGCGTCGAGCACATCATCGCCACGTTCCAGCAACTGCGCGACCTGGGTGTGAAGCTGGCCATCGATGACTTCGGCACCGGTTATTCCTCCCTCAGTTACCTCAAACGCATTCCGGTGGATTACGTGAAGATCGACCAGACCTTTATTCGCGGCCTTGGCCAAGGTCGTGAAGACGCCGCGATTACCCGCGCCATCATTGCCATGGCGCACGGGTTGGCCCTGAAAGTGGTGGCCGAGGGTGTGGAGGACCAGCAGCAGCTCGATTTCCTGCGAGTGGAGCGTTGCGATGAAGTGCAGGGCTACCTGATCAGCCGGCCTATGCAGGCTCAAGGGGTGGCAGAATTGTTACGGAAAAATGCGGATTTTCCTTAGCGACGACGAGGGCGCCTTTGTGGCTACCAAAGCGTCTGCCCTTTGATTCAGAGGGCAGCAGGGCGATTTAGTGATGCATCGGACGGGCAAAACGACAATTCTTGTAGTATAACTACAAGCTTGCTACATCCCTGGCGTCTGCCAATAACAAGAGTCCTGTCCTTTGAACCTGTTGCAACATATCGCCCAGTCGCGCCACCTGTTACGCAAATCGGAACTCAAGGTTGCCGATCATGTGCTGCTTGACCCTGCGGCCGTGATGCACAGTTCCATGGCCGACCTGGCCCACAGTGTGGGCATCAGTGAGCCGACCATCGTGCGCTTCTGCCGCGCCATCGGTTGCTCCGGGTTCCAGGACTTGAAACTCAAGCTGGCCCAGAGCCTGGCCGCGGGTGCGAGCTTCGGGCAGTTTGCGATCCACGAAGACGACTCCGTCGCCGACTACAGCCTGAAAATCTTCGACACCACCCTGCATACCTTGATGGAAGTGCGCGAGAAGCTCGACCCGGTGGAGCTGCAAAAGGCCGTGACTGCCATGTCCCAGGCTCAGCGAGTGGAGTTCTATGGCTTTGGTGCTTCCGGTGCAGTAGCTGCCGATGCCCAGCACAAGTTCTTCCGCCTGCTGCTCACGGCGGCGGCCTACAGCGACCCGCACATGCAGGCGATGTCGGCGGTGACATTGAAGCCAACCGATGTGGCCATCTGCATTTCCCAGTCGGGCCGTTCCAAAGACCTGCTGATCACCGCCAACTTGGTGCGCGAAAGCGGCGCCTCGCTGATCACGCTGTGCCCGAGCCAGACGCCGTTGGCGGAACTGTCCACGGTCAATCTGGCGATCGATGTGCACGAAGACACTGAGATCTATACGCCGCTGACTTCGCGCATTGCGCATCTGGTGGTGATCGACGTGTTGGCGATGGGCGTAGCCATGGCGCGCGGGCCGAGCCTGGTCAACCACCTCAAGAGCGTGAAGCGCAGCTTGCGCAGCCTGCGGCTGTCACCCAAGTCCGTCAAAGCGCTCGACGACTGATCTTCGGCTTAACTCGGTCAAAGTGTGGGAGGGGCAAGCCCCCTCCCACATTTGGATCTGTGCCAGCGTCGGAATATTCATCGTCCTGTAATCCTCACGCCGCTAAACCGTCATCCCCTGCGCCCATCCTGAGCTCCCCGTACTCGCATTGGGAGACTCCAAATGACCCGGCACTACGAAGACAGCAACAGCACCGTCAAGACCCGTCGTCAGCAGGAAGACCAACGCCGCATGGCGTTCCGTCGCGCAATCGAAGACCGTTGCGAGGAGCGTCAACTGCTCCAGAGCATCAGTGACTACCCGGAACTCCACTGGCAGGCACCCGTGGCTGCCCAGCGAAACGCTCAGCCAGCGCGCTGATCTGTAGCCGTTCGCTGCGGATAAAGCCCAGGAACGCATGGGCCACCGGTGACAGTCGCTTGGCCTTGGCTTGCACCAGGCACCAGCTGCGGTATAGCGGCAGCTCTTCCACCGGCAACTCCTTGAGTCCGCCGGTAGCCAGCTCCAGGTTGACGGCGTGGCGCGTCAGCAAGGCCACGCCCAATCCTGCGGTCACGCATTCACGTTGGGCTTCGGCTGAAGACACTTCCACCGTCTGGGTGAAGTGCACGCGCTTCTCCTTGAAGTACTCCTCGCAGGCCAATCGTGTGCCGGACCCGGGTTCGCGAATCAGCAGCGTGTAAGGTTCCAGGTCCTGCAGGCGCAGCGGGCCTTGCAGGCTCAAGGGATGGTCCAGAGGCGCCACGGCAACGATTGGGTTGTTGAGGAATGGCAGGAATTCCAGGCCCATGTCCTGAGGCACCATGGACATGATCACCAAGTCATCGCGGTTGTCCGAAAGCCTGCGGATCACCTGGCCGCGGTTGACCACCGTCAGGTGCAATTGCACCTCGGGGTGCTGGCGCTTGAAGGCGGCAAACAGGTGCGGCACGAAGTATTTGGCGCTGGACTCAATCGCCAGTTTCAACTGGCCTTGCAGCGAGCCTTGCATGTCCGACAGCTGCATATCGAGGTTTTCCAGGCGTCCGAAGATATCGCGGCTGGCCCGTTGCAGCGCTTCGGCGGCTTCGGTCATGTAGAGCTTTTTGCCGACATAGTCGAACAGCGGCTGACCGATTAGCTCCTCCAACTGGCGAATTTGTAGGCTGACGGCTGGTTGTGTGAGCGACATTTCCTCAGCGGCACGGCTATACGAGCGCAAGTCGCACACTTCATTGAAGATCTGTAATTGACGCAATGTCATACGCATCAATGACTTACGCATTTTTTAAGTCCTTTCGCCCGAGGCTGTTCGGCCAACTATAAGTCTTTGCTTATGCACGACCCAATAATTATTGATTTTTGTTAATCCCTTGAGCGGCTTAGTGTGTGTCTCGCGACTGGCTTGAAACATTTGGTCACGCGCCGACCCGGGTCTAGCGGGTCGAAGAACGCAGCAATCGGCTCAAGGGAATTTCCAAGTGATAAAAAAGATCCTGATCGCCAACCGTGGTGAAATTGCCGTACGAATCGTGCGTGCGTGCGCCGAGATGGGCATTCGCTCGGTCGCGGTCTTTTCCGACGCCGACCGTCATGCGTTGCACGTAAAACGTGCCGACGAAGCCCACAGCATTGGTGCCGAACCCCTGGCCGGCTACCTGAACCCGCGCAAGCTGGTGAACCTGGCTGTGGAAACCGGTTGTGATGCGCTGCACCCGGGTTACGGTTTTCTCTCGGAAAACGCCGAACTGGCAGACATCTGCGCCGAACGTGGAATCAAGTTCATCGGCCCGTCCGCCGAGGTCATTCGCCGCATGGGCGACAAGACCGAAGCGCGCCGCAGCATGATCAAGGCCGGTGTGCCGGTCACGCCGGGCACCGAAGGCAACGTGGCCGACATCCATGAAGCGCTCACCGAAGGCGACCGCATTGGTTACCCGGTGATGCTCAAGGCCACCTCCGGTGGTGGCGGCCGTGGTATCCGTCGTTGCAACAGCCGCGAAGAACTCGAACAAGCCTTCCCCCGCGTGATTTCCGAAGCCACCAAGGCGTTCGGTTCGGCGGAAGTGTTCCTGGAAAAGTGCATCGTCAATCCCAAGCACATCGAGGCGCAGATCCTCGGTGACAGTTTCGGCAACGTGGTGCATTTGTTCGAGCGCGATTGCTCGATCCAGCGCCGTAACCAGAAACTCATCGAAATCGCCCCCAGCCCTCAACTGACTCCGGAACAGCGTGCCTACATCGGCGACCTGTCAGTGCGTGCGGCCAAGGCGGTGGGCTACGAGAACGCCGGTACCGTGGAGTTCCTGCTCGCCGAGGGCGAGGTGTACTTCATGGAGATGAATACCCGGGTGCAGGTGGAGCACACCATCACCGAAGAAATCACCGGGATCGACATCGTCCGTGAGCAGATCCGCATCGCCTCGGGCCTGCCGCTGTCGGTGAAACAGGAAGACATCCAGCACCGTGGCTTTGCGTTGCAGTTCCGCATCAACGCCGAAGACCCGAAAAACAACTTCCTGCCCAGCTTCGGCAAGATCACCCGTTACTACGCGCCCGGCGGCCCCGGCGTGCGCACCGACACGGCGATCTACACCGGCTACACCATCCCGCCGTTCTACGACTCCATGTGCTTGAAGCTGGTGGTGTGGGCGTTGACCTGGGAAGAAGCCATGGACCGCGGCCTGCGTGCCCTGGACGACATGCGCCTGCAAGGCGTGAAGACCACCGCCGCCTACTACCAGGAAATCCTGCGCAACCCGGAATTCCGCAGTGGCCAGTTCAATACCAGCTTCGTGGAAAGCCATCCTGAGCTGACCAACTACTCGATCAAGCGCAAACCCGAAGAGCTGGCCCTGGCCATCGCCGCCGCCATCGCCGCCCACGCAGGCCTGTGAGGAATATTCCAATGACTAAAAAGATCTTCGTAACCGACACCATCCTGCGCGACGCCCACCAATCGCTGCTGGCAACCCGCATGCGTACCGACGACATGCTGCCGATCTGCGACAAGCTCGACAAAGTCGGCTACTGGTCCCTGGAAGTCTGGGGCGGCGCGACGTTCGACGCCTGCGTACGCTTCCTGAAAGAAGACCCGTGGGAGCGCCTGCGCAAACTGCGCGCCGCGTTGCCCAACACTCGCCTGCAAATGCTGCTGCGCGGCCAGAACCTGCTGGGCTATCGCCACTACAGCGACGACGTGGTCAAAGCCTTCGTCGCCAAGGCTGCGGTGAACGGTATCGACGTGTTCCGTATCTTCGACGCGATGAACGACGTGCGTAACCTGCGCGTGGCCATCGAAGCGGTGAAAGCGGCGGGTAAACATGCCCAAGGCACCATCGCCTACACCACCAGCCCGGTGCACACCATCGACGCGTTTGTGGCCCAGGCCAAGCAAATGGAGTCCATGGGCTGCGACTCGGTCGCGATCAAGGACATGGCCGGCCTGCTCACTCCGTACGCCACCGGCGAACTGGTCAAGGCACTGAAAGCCGAGCAAAGCCTGCCGGTGTTCATCCATTCCCATGACACCGCTGGCCTGGCCGCGATGTGCCAACTCAAGGCCATCGAAAACGGTGCCGACCACATCGACACCGCGATCTCCAGCTTCGCCTGGGGCACCAGCCACCCAGGGACCGAGTCGATGGTCGCCGCCCTTAAAGGCAGTGAATTCGACACCGGTCTCGACCTGGAGCTGTTGCAAGAGATCGGCCTGTATTTCTACGCGGTGCGCAAGAAGTACCACCAGTTTGAAAGCGAATTCACCGCCGTCGATACCCGCGTACAGGTCAACCAGGTGCCAGGCGGGATGATTTCCAACCTGGCCAACCAGTTGAAAGAGCAGGGCGCTCTCAACCGCATGAGCGAAGTGCTGGCTGAAATCCCGCGCGTACGTGAAGACCTCGGCTTCCCGCCGCTGGTGACGCCGACTTCGCAGATCGTCGGCACCCAGGCGTTCTTCAACGTGCTGGCCGGCGAGCGCTACAAGACCATCACCAACGAAGTGAAGCTCTACCTGCAAGGCGGCTACGGCAAGGCGCCGGGTACCGTGAACGAGAAGCTGCGCCGTCAGGCCATCGGCAGCGAAGAAGTCATCGACCATCGCCCAGCCGACCTGCTCAAGCCGGAAATGACCAAACTGCGCGGCGAAATCGGCGCGTTGGCCAAATCCGAAGAAGACGTGCTGACCTACGCCATGTTCCCGGATATCGGCCGCAAGTTCCTCGAAGAGCGCGACGCTGGCACCCTGACGCCGGAAGTGCTGTTGCCGATCCCTGAAGCGGGTGGCGTGGCCCGTGCCGGCGGTGAAGGTGTGCCGACCGAGTTCGTCATCGACGTGCACGGCGAGAGCTACCGCGTGGACATCACCGGTGTGGGTGTGAAGGCCGAAGGCAAGCGCCACTTCTACCTGTCTATCGACGGCATGCCGGAAGAAGTGGTGTTCGAACCGCTCAACGAGTTTGTCAGCGCCGGCGGCAGCAAGCGCAAGCACGCCACCGCGCCGGGCCATGTCAGCACCGCGATGCCGGGCAATATCGTCGATGTGCTGGTCAAGGAAGGCGATGTGGTCAAGGCCGGCCAGGCCGTGCTGATCACCGAAGCCATGAAGATGGAAACCGAAGTGCAGGCAGCGATTGCCGGCAAGGTGACCGCCGTTCATGTGGCCAAGGGCGATCGGGTCAACCCGGGCGAAATCCTGATTGAAATCGAAGGCTGATCCAGCCTTCGACATTACCGTTTAATCCTCGGGGGGGCAGGTGCCCCCCTTTTTTTGCCTGGGATTTATCCCCGGCCAGGGAGGCTTTAGAACGTCAGCCGCCATTGCCCCATCAGCCCATGGTTGCGGCTGTTTGAGCCGTTCTCACCGCTGTAGGCCAGGCCGATCGTGTGTTCCTGTGACAGTGCCAGATCCAGCCCAGCCTGCTGGTTGACACTGTTGCGGTCCAGGGAGGTGCCGCTGATGGTGAAGTCATCGACGAGGCCGGGTGCATGGCGAAAAGACTGGCGAACCTGGCTGCCGACGTCCCCATAGAGGTGTTTCCAATGGGTACTCACGTAGGGCGTGAGGCTCATCCGGTTATCGAAGCGGTATACCGTGGCCATTCGTAAGCCGACGGTACTGTTCAGGTTTTGTAGAGTTTGCGGGCCAACGTTCAGGGCCGTCAGGCCGCCACGCTCCTTGAAGCGGTCACGCTGATAGCGCTGGTAGCCGAGGCCGGCAAAAGGCTCGACGCTGAAGTCTGCGTTGCCCAGTTGGTAGCCCCACTCGGAAAACACACTCTGGCTTTGGGCGTCATAGCTGCCCTTGAGCGAATCCTTGTAATCCAGGAATTGAACATGGCGAGTGTTCTGCCCGGCATGGCTGCTGTAGATCGCCCCCAGACGCATGGCCAGCGGACCGTCCTGTCGCACGGCGTAACCGCCCAGGTGCCAGCTGTCGAGGTCGGCGGAGAAGCGTTGCGCATCCAGTTTGCTGTTGGTTTTTGCGCCCATCACACCGACCCGCCAGGCGTGGTCCAGTGCCCAGTCGGCACCCAGCAACAAGCCTTGGGTACCGTACTTCAGACCGGCGCTACCACCTTGCTTGTCGAGGCTGCCGTCGTTGCCCAGGCGTTGTACCCAGAAGTGCCCACTGTCGTCAGTGGGCAGGCTGCGCAGGGTCGACAGCAGTTGAGCGTTGAGCTGTTGGGTGGCATTTTGGGTCGCGGCGGCCAGGTTGGCATTTTGGCTACCAGCCAGTTGCTCAAGCACTGCGCCGACCCCGCCGGGTTGCCGGGCAAGCTCATCACCCAGTTTTTCAAGTGCTTTGATTTGCTCAGAGGTCAGTTCCCCGGATTCGAGCAGGCGAGCCAGCGCGGGCTTGAGCACCTTGGCTACCTGCAAGCCGTTGTGCGTCGTGGCCTGCCGGGTGAAATAGCCATCGACGGGGTTCACCTCGAACTCCGGAGTGTAGGGCCAATCATCAGCAGGTGCGTCGTAGGGTTGAAATCGATACGGCGTGTATTCGATATCGCCTCGCGCTTGCGCCTGTTGAAAGCAGGCGGCAACGGCGAGGCTGATGGCAAAGACGAATGTGCGGGGTGTAAAGGGCATGAATTCCCGACCTCTTATGGATGAGGCCGGGAATTTAGCGAGCGGGCGGGGTGATAACTGTCAGGTCATCGCTCCCTGGTTTGCGGGAGTTGTCTCCCGTTTTGGGCGATTAAAAACACATCGCCCAATGGCAGGTGTTCGGGCGTTTCAGGCCCGACACTGCGCCAGGCTTTGCACCTGTGTCTCACCACTTTGGTTTTCATCCGACAACCATGCTTCGAACCCGGCCCCAACCTTCGGCCATTCCGAATCGATGATCGAATACCAAGCGGTATCCCGATTCTGCCCCTTCACCACCATGTGTTGGCGGAACACGCCTTCAAAACTGAAGCCCAGGCGCTCGGCTGCATATTTGGAGCGCGCATTGCCGTTGTTGCACTTCCACTCCAATCGGCGATAGCCCTGCTCGAACGCATGCTTGGCCAGCAGGTACACCGCCTCGGTGCTTTTCGGCGAGCGCTGCATCGGTGCGCCGAAGGTGACGTGGCCGATCTCGATGCGGCCCTGGGCCGGGACGATGGACATCAGGCTGAGGATGCCTTGGACCTGGCCGGATACGCGGTCGATCACGCTGAAAAAGTAGGGGTCGCTATGGGCCGCGTGGTTGTTCAGCCAGTCATTGAACGCGCTGCGCTCTGGGAAAGGGCCGTAAGGCAGGTAGTCCCACAGTTTCGGATCGGCGCCGGGGCCTTGGAGCGCTTGGAACAGGTCATCGCCATGGCGCGCCGGGTCGAGTTTTTCCAAGCGGATAAACCGTCCTTCGAGCAGTTGGACGGTGGGCGCCGGAACGCCTTTCCAGTCGGCGGGGGAAATGGGCATGGTGCGCTCCTTAAAGGCCTTTGCGAAATTGGATGAAACCCGGACGTTCGGCGATGCGTTCGTACAACTGGATCGCTGTGGCGTTGGTTTCGTGGGTCAGCCAATGCACCTTGCAGCAACCATCGGCCTTGGCGGTGGTGTAAACGAATTCGATCAGTTTGCGGCCGACGCCGGTACCGCGTTGGGCCGGGTCCACCAGCAGGTCTTGCAGGTAGCAGGAGTTTTCGATGCTCCAGTTGGAACGGTGATAGATGAAGTTGACCATGCCCACCGCTTTACCGTCCTGCCAGGCCAGCGCCGAATGAGTGGGTTCGTTGGCGTCGATCAGGCGTTGCCAAGTGTTCTGGCTTACCGCGTCGGGCAGTTCGGTGTTGTAGAACTTCAAATACGCTTGCCACAGTGGCAGCCAGGCCGCGTGGTCGGCAGCGGTGACGTGGCGGATATCGATCGAACTCATTCTGAAACTCCTTGAGGA
Source organism: Pseudomonas sp. GW821-FHT03A09 (assembly GCF_059421065.1). Classification (NCBI taxonomy): domain Bacteria; kingdom Pseudomonadati; phylum Pseudomonadota; class Gammaproteobacteria; order Pseudomonadales; family Pseudomonadaceae; genus Pseudomonas; species Pseudomonas sp. GW821-FHT03A09. Next base: position 196,025 of record NZ_JBWKUX010000001.1, read on the forward strand.
ATAAAGCGGGCGAGTGTCTGGTCGCGCACGTCGGTACTGGCCGCCAAACCCTCGCGCACGCCGGCCATGTCGGCCTGGCTGCGGTTCTGGCTGAGTTTGCGTTTGCCGATCAGGCGGTCAATCGGCAGGGCGAAACCGACAATGGCCTTGAGCATGCCGTCGATGTAGTCGGCCGGAGCGTCGCTGACTTTCCACGGTTGGGCACGCCCACCTTCGTGGTGATCAGTCAGCGCAGTGACAACACGCAGCAGGCGCTCGGCGTCGCTGAATACTTCGGCTTTGCCATAGGCATGCACCGCGAGGTAATTCCAAGTGGGTACCACTTTGCCGTGCTCGGCTTTGGCTGGGTAAAACGCCGGGCTGATGTAAGCGTCGGCACCGGCAAAAATCACCATGGCTTCACTGCCGTTCTGCAATTCTTTCCATTGTGGGTTGGCCTTGGCCATGTGCCCGTAAAGCGTTCCGTTCGGACCTTCATCGGGGTTGAGCAGCAGCGGTAGATGGCTGGCTAGCAAGCCTTGCTCGCCAAAGGTCACCAATTGCGCCAGTCGGGTGTGCTGGATCAGTTGCTGGATTTCAGGCAAGTCATCGAGGGCAAAGGCGCGAGGTGTGTACATGGAAATTTTCCTTGGCGAATGCCTGCATCCTAGGCAGGCTAATGGTTCGTTGTAAGAGCCATCTCGGGTCAATTTCATAGGTCCAATATGCCGCTGATCACGCCACCGCTGTCCTTCAACCCTGCGGGTATCGAGTTGGATCGCCGCCAAGGCTTGACCCGTCAATTGTATGAAGCCCTGCGCCTGCGGGTGCTGGACGGACGTCTGGTCAGCGGTACGCGCCTGCCGGCTACTCGCGATTTGGCGACGGCCTTGTCGATCTCCCGCAACAGCGTGGTACGTGCCTACGATCAACTGTATGCGGAGGGTTTTATCGAAGGCCGGGTCGGCGATGGCACTTATGTGGCCCAATTGCCCACGACAAAAAAACTATCCACAAAAGTATCCACAGGGTTTTCAACAGGCTTATCCCCAGCCTTATCCACAAAATGGGCACTTTTGCCGGAAGATCTGGACAGTGAAGTTATCCACAGCGCGAGCTTGGCGCGGATAAAAACCAACCATCTGCCTCAGCCTCCGTCGGGCCCGCCACGTGCGTTCCGTGTGGGTGTGCCGGCGTTCGATCTGTTTCCGTTCGAGGTCTGGGCCAAGCTGAATGGGGCGTTTTGGCGAAAGCCGGACCTGGAGCAACTCTGCTACGGCGATCCGGCCGGCGACGCTCGGTTGCGTGGTTTGATCGCCGCCTACCTGCGTAGCTCACGTGGGATGCAGTGCACGGCTGAACAAATAGTGATCACCAGTGGTGCACAACAGGCAATCAGCCTTTGTGCACAGTTGCTGGTGGAGCCCGGAGACGGCGTGGCTGTGGAAAACCCCGGCTATCGCGCTGCAGGACATGCATTCGCCCTGGCGGGAGGCCAATTGCACGGTGTACCGGTGGACGGTGAGGGTATCGATTGCCAGGTGCTCAACACCTTGCAGGATTGCCGTGTGGCCTATGTCACGCCCTCCCACCAATACCCGCTGGGCGTGGTGATGAGCCTGGCGCGACGCCTGGAACTGCTGGCCTGGGCTGATCGTACGGGTGGCTGGATTATCGAGGATGACTACGACGGCGAGTATCGCTACAGCGGCGCGCCGCTGTCGCCATTGGCTGCGCTGGATCGCAGCGGGCGGGTGCTGTATGTCGGCACGTTCGGCAAGGTGGCGTTCCCTGCGCTGCGCCTGGGTTATCTGGTTCTGCCGCCGGGTTTGGTGGACGCATTTTCCCGGCGCCGTGCCGTCGACATGCGCCACTCTGAAGTCAGCACGCAGTCAGTGATGGCCGAGTTCATGGCGGCAGGGCACTTCCAGCGTCATATCCGGCGTATGCGACGTGCAGCGTTGAGCCGGCGTAATGCTTTGCTGGCAGGTTGGCCCAGCGGTTTGCCAGGTGTTGGCGAACTGCCCAGCGTCGCAGCGGGGCTGCATATGACGGTGCGCGTGGACAGTCTGGCCCGCGAGCAGGAGCTGCTGGCACAGGCGGATACGGCAGGGGTTGAAGTCAACGGGTTGAGCAACTATTGGCTGGCACAATCGGCCACCCCCGCAGACCAGCGCGCCGGTTTGGTGCTGGGCTTTGCCGCCGTGCCTGAGGCCGACATCGCCTCGGCGTTGGCGCGGTTGCGCCAGGCCTGGGCTGGCGTCAACTAAGTACCCACATACGCAAGAGCGGATCTCTACCTTGGGCTGGATTGCCGGCAGCAGCATGCGGCCGGTGCTTATCAAGGTAATCCGTTATGCCTGACCTCTTTATGTTGCACCTCTGCCAGCTGTTTGCGCAGCGTCCGACGCTCCGGTCGCTAGGGATCACCCAAGCGCAGCTCGATCAGCAATATCAGGGCGTGCTCGATCACTATTCTGAGCAATTGATCCGGTTTTTCAGCAAGCCCAACACCCGTGAAGGTAGTCGATGGGCGCATTTGGCGCAGATGCTTGCAGGGCGTCTGCACCTTGCTCGGCTGGCACTCGACGATACCCCCGTGCGCACGATGGTTGGCGCCGTATTGAGTTACCCCGACAGTGGCCAGCGCGACAGCCAATTGGGTGAGCACTCGCCGCAGGTCTACCGCATGACACGACACGATTGCCTGGGGCTGGCGATCCGCCTGACGGGCGTCCCCCTTGTGGTATTCACTCTTGCACGAGGTTTTGAAACACTCGATGACGCCAGCACCTCGTTGGCTGACGCTGAGTACCTGGAGCACGACGTATTCGAGGAGTGGGCTTTGGGTGCTTTGGACGCAGTGTTGCAGCGTGTCGCGCAGATCGACCCGGCCCGGTTTTCTCGCCTCGACGCCCTGGAGCTGCAACTGGCACTGGCTTCGCGCCCGTCGGATTTTATTGAATATCAGGCCAATCAAGATCCCCTACGTCATGAGTTGGAGCAGCAGTTGCCGGCCTGGCTCAAGAACGCCGTGTCCGAGGGATGCGTGGCATACAGCCGTTGGCTGGAGGCGTTGGCGCTGTTCCATGAAACGTCCGAGAGCAAGACGGCTCAAGAACAATTCGAGCACCAACTGGCCCTGCACCTGCGTCGCCTGGCTTTGGAGTGCTGGCTTAAAGGTGAGTCCAACGTCACGTCCGAAGGCTATCGCGTTATGCGTGCGGCGCTGAAAACCCAAGCGTCGGATCGCCGCCTGCATGGTGTGGTTGTCGCGTTTCGGCCATTGCTGGATGGCAGTGGGTATCTGGTCGGCCCATCAAGGGGGTCGCAGGGAACTTGGTTGCTGGTGCGGCCGGGTACAGCGCAGGTGATAGAACAGGTGGGCACCCAGCAGGAGGTAGGCGCACCGCTGAGTGATCCGCTCGCGGCGCTTTACCACGCAGGCAGAGAGCGTTGGCTACCGCTATTCGAAGAACCGTTAGAGACTTTGGCACGCCTGAAGCAAGTCGGTGGCAATCTGCAAGGAGAGTGCGCATCAGCGCCTACTATGCGATGTAACGTCAGCCTGCTGCGTAACCTGGCGTTGTTGCTGGTTTGCCCCGGCGCCGTGCAGCCTGCCGGGCCTGTGGTTAACGTGGCGCGGCTCAAACGCCTGGACGGTGCGTGGGCCGGTGCCCACGCGGATTTGTCGGTGGCGCAAAACCAGCGGATGGAAGCACTTCGGTTACCGTCACCCAAGACCTTGGGCAGCTTGATCACCGACGGCGTGCATAAAGGGCTGCAGTGGTTGGGGGGCGTGCTGGTCTACAACAAGGACGAAAACCACTACAACGTCTTTTCCAACAACCAGATTTACTTCAACGTGCCCGTCGTCGAACACCAGTTGGTGGACCAACCCGAGCAACCGACCCTGTACGGTCCGCACATTGCTCCCGATGCCAATAGCCATTGGCAGCCTCAGCGCGCACCCAGGCTGCGGCGCGATCTTGATCGCCAGAGTCCGGCGCAGGTGAGTGCCCGCTTGTCTGAGCTGTTGCGCGCCGCCACCCGGCGGTCACAGGTGCCAGGCACATTGCCGGTGGAGGTGGAGGAGGGGCTTGAGCGCAGTGCTCGCGCTTTCGATGATGCAGCGCGCACTCTCCAGCGAACCGGTGACAACGTCGCACAGGTTCGTCAGCTAAGCGACGGGGCCCGAGAGCTGCGCGCCTATGGCCGCAGATTGCGCATCGACATGGTCCGGCACACGCCTAGGCCGACCGTGGGAGATGTGGAATACCTGCTGCGGCAACAGGTGATCCGCATCTGCCGGGTCGATGGCCGTATGGCAGAAACCATCGACGGCCAGATGGACTACTTGCAGGAATACGAAGTCCAGGACCTCACTGACGGTAACAAGCCGCTGTGGTACGCGCACTTTCACTACGCGACGCTCCAGACGGCCGATGACCACCCCACCAAAGCGCATTTGAAGACCGTGGCCCAACGCAAGCTGGGCCGTCTCTTCGAGCAGAGTGAGCGCACGGCCGGGCGTAACACCCAGGTCTATCGCGGGCCGATCACCAATGCGGCTGGGCGGCAGCTATTTCTCGGGGTCAGGTGCCCGACTTGATCTTGGTCCAGGCCCGCGTCCTGGCCCGTTCCGCATCACGCCCCAGGGGCTTCAAGGTGTACAGCGTGGCCATTGCCGCCTCGGTCGGGTACAGGTTGGGATTGTTGCGAATCGCTGGGTCGACCAGCTCGGTCGCGTCTTTGTTCGGGTTCGGGTAGCCGACAAAATCACTGATCGGCGCGATCACCTGAGGTTGTAGCAGGTAGTTGATAAAGGTGTAGGCGTCCTGTGGGTTCTGCGCGCCCTTGGGAATGGCGAGCATGTCGAACCAGATCGGTGCGCCTTCTTTAGGCAGGCGCATGTCCACGGTCACACCGTTCTTGGCTTCCTTGGCGCGGTTGGCGGCTTGGGAAAAGCTGCCCGAATAGCCCACGGCCACGCAGATGTCGCCATTGGCGATATCGGCCATGTATTTGGACGAATGGAAGTAGGTAATGTACGGGCGGACTTTCATCAACAGCGCTTCAGCCTTGACGTAGTCCTTGGGGTTGTTGCTGTTGGGGTCCAGGCCCAGGTGCTGCAGGGCCAGCGGCAGGATTTCCGAAGGTGAGTCGAGGAGGGCCACGCCGCACTGCTTGAGCTTGCTGATGTTTTCCTCCTTGAAGATCAGGTCCCAGCTGTCCACCGGCGCGTCAGGGCCCAGTACGGCCTTGACCTTGTCCGGGTTGAAGCCGATGAGGATGGTGCCGTACATGTAGGGCACGGCGAATTTGTTACCGGGGTCGTTGGCTTCGATCAGCTTCATCAGCTTGGGATCGAGGTGGTTCCAGTTAGGTAGTTGGCTGCGGTCCAGGGGCTGGAACACACCGGCTTCGATCTGCTTGGCCAGGAACACGTTGGACGGCACCACCACGTCATAGCCGGAGTTACCGGTGAGCAGTTTGGCTTCGAGGGCTTCGTTGGTGTCGAAGATGTCGTAGACCAGCTTGATCTTGGGGTTCTGGGCCTTGAAGTCTTCAAGCGCCTTGGGGGTGATGTAGTCGAACCAGTTGTAGACCTTCAGGGTTTTCTCTTCGGCCTGGACCGCGCCGCTCAGTACCGCCGCGCACAGGGCAAGGGAGGTGAGCATCTTCATCGGGTAGCTCCTTCTTGTTCGAAACCTTCGAGGACGTTGACGGCGTTGATGCCGATTTCTTCGACGGCGTAGCCGCCTTCCATCACGAAGAGAGTGGGCTTGCCCAGGCGGGCGATGCGTCGGCCCATGGCCAGGTAATCCGGGCTGTCGAGCTTGAATTGCGAGATGGGGTCGTCCTTGAAGGTGTCCACGCCCAGGGACACCACAATGATGTCGGCGCCGTAGCGTTCGATCTCCCGACAGGCTTCTTCGAGGGCTGCACTCCATTGGTTCCAACCGGAGCCGGCCGGCAGTGGGTAGTTGAAGTTGAAGCCTTCCCCGGCACCTTCGCCCAACTCATCGGCGTAGCCCAGGAAGAACGGGAATTCCGCTTCCGGATGGCCATGAATCGAGGTGAACAGCACGTCGTTGCGTGCGTAGAAAATCGACTGTGTGCCGTTGCCGTGGTGGTAATCCACGTCGAGGATCGCGACCCTGTTGTGGCCCTGGTCGAGGAAGGCCTGGGCGGCAATCGCGGCGTTGTTGAGGTAGCAATAACCGCCCATCAAGTCGCTGGCGGCGTGATGTCCCGGTGGTCGACATAAGGCGAATGCACTGTGGGCGCCTTGCTGGATCGCCTGTTGCGCGGTCAGCGCCACTTGCGCCGCGCTGTAGGCCGCTTGCCAGGTGCCGGCGGTAATTGGTGCACCACCGTCAAAGCTGTAATAACCCAGCTGGCCATGCAAGCTGGTGGGCAATACGCGGCGCAGGGTGCGGGCGGGCCAGGTGTAGGGCAGAAGATCGCCGTCTGTACCGAACTCGGTCCAGCGGGCCCAGGCACCTTTGAAGAAATCGAGGTAGTCGCGACTGTGGATGCGCTGCAACGGTGCCAGGCCAAAGTCTTGCGGCGGCTGCACCGGGCCCAACTCGCGATCCTTGACCCGTTGCAATACATGGTCGGCGCGGGAGGGCATTTCGAAGCAGGGCATCAGTTGCCCGTCCATCAATTCGCAACGGCCGTGGTGCAAGTGGTGATCGTCCGAGTAGATCGTCAGCATTATTGTTCTCCGCAGGCTGTATCGGTGGATGCAGTCTTGCGGCAGGCAGGTTTTAAGAGAACGGCAAGAGCGGCCAAAAGGGGATAAATACGGCCAAATTGTTTGTCCGTAATTCGCCCCGATACCGAGCGGCTGCGCACCAACAGGAGGCGTCAGGGGCGAAACTGACTCGGCGCCACGCCGCTCCAACGCACAAACGCGTGACGAAAACTGGCGGTTTCGCTGAAGCCCAAATGCTCGGCTATCTGGTAGATCGGCAGTTCATCCTGCCCCAGCAACTGCTTGGCGCGCTCAAAGCGTAGTTCGTCGAGCAGTTCCTGATAGCTGCAACCCAGGTCATGCAGGTGTCGGCGCAATGTGCGCGCGGAACAGTTCATCTGCTCGGCCAGGCCATCGATGCCGGGGGCTGCGTGGAGTTGGGCGGCGAGTAACTGGCGGATGCGCCCCAGCCAGGCCTGGCGCCCGGTGAACTCCAGGTTCTGCTTGCGGCAGCGTTCGGCCACCGTCTGGTGGGTAACTGCGTCGGCCAATGGCAATGGCTGGTCGAGCCAGCGCTTATCAAACGCGAAGGCGTTGCTGCTGGCTTCAAAGTGCAGCGAGCAGTTGAAGCACTCGTTGTAGCGCGCGTGATAGTCCGGCGCGCTGTGTTCAAAGCGTGCGTCGAGCAGCGGCAGCGGTTGGCCCAGCAGGTCGTCGCAGATGATCTTCATCGAGACCAGGCAGAATTCGACGTTGAACATTTCCAGCGCGGAATTTTCCCGGTAATCGGCGGCGGTGAGCCAGATACGCTCACCGTCTGCTTCCAGGCTGAGTTCGAAAAGTGTTCCCAACAGCGCCGGATAATGCAGGGCCAAGCGTAAAGCGTCACCTAAGGTGGCACAGGTGAGCAGGGCATAACCGAGCATGCCGTAGGACGACACATGCATCCGCTGGCCCAATTCCAGTCCGATATCCCGTCGGCGCGCCACGGCATTGGCACACACACGCATTTCTTGATCGGTGGTGATGCAGGTGTCGGCACGGCTCAAATCCGCGGCACAAATGCCGCTACCCGCTAACAAGTCTTCAGCAGCCGAGCCTTCGGCCCTGAAGGCACTGAGCACCAGTGAGACGGCATTGAGGGTGGTGAGGTGGGAGTGCAGCATGGGATCTTCCAGCCAGGGGATGGCTGGAAGAGGAGCAAGTTACATGCCGTTCAGCGCAGTTCGCCGCACAGGTCCAATTCCACCAGGCGGCGGATTTCCTCGGTGTCGAGCCCGGCGCCGATCAGCGCGTTGAGCTTGCCGAACGCCGCTTCGCGGGTCATGCCGCCGCCGGACAATACGCCCACGCCGCGCAAACGACTGCCGGCTTCGTAGACATCCAGCTCCACGCCGCCTTCATGGCATTGGGTGATTGCCACTACGACAATCCCTTTTTCCTGCGCGTGCTGCAGGCTGGCGAGAAATTCCGGGTTGTCGCTGGGGCCGGTGCCACTGCCGAAGCATTCGAGGATCAGTGCCTGGATACCGCTGGCAACGATTGCGTTCAGCTGCGCCGCGCCGATGCCCGGCACCAGCGGCAGTACGCCGACAGTAGCCAGGGCCTTGGGCTGGCGATAGTCCAGGGCTTGAGGGATGGCGTCGGCACGGGCCACGCCGCCCTGGCGATTCAACGCCGCGAAAGGGTTGCGCCCAAAGCTGCGGACTTTCGCGCAGCGGGTCGGTGCGATCAATGCGCCGTGGAAGTGCAGGTGTACACCCGGCGCCAAACCGGTGCCCAATGCCTGCAATGCGCCGCTGACGTTTTCCCAGGCATCACTGTCCGGCACGCCAGCCGGCAACATCGAACCGGTAAACACCACCGGCGCTGGCAAACCCAGCAATTGGAAGCTCATGGCCGCCGCGCTGTAGGCCAGGGTGTCGGTACCGTGCAGGACCAGCACGCCATCGCAGCCTTGGTCCACGGCGTCGATCACCGCCGTGCGCAGGCGCTGCCAGTAGGCGGGGGTCATGTTGGCGCTGTCGATCAGCGGGGCCATTTCCTGGAAGCGCCAGGCGGGCAATGGCTGGTTGGCTAGCTGTTCGCGCATGCGGGCTTCGAAGCCGGATGCAGGGGCCAGGCCATTGGCGCTGGCCTGCATGCCGATGGTGCCACCGGTGTAGAGCACCATGACGCTATGAGATGGGGACATCGAATTTTCTCCTGAACGAAAAACGCCGCCGGGCCCAGAGCATGCCCAAGGCCAGGCGGCGTGTCATCTATCTACGCTCAGCGTTGCGCTTGAGCGTTCAGTTCAGCCGATGGGGCCGCTTGCGGTTTTACCGGGTTGGCCGGCCAGGCCTTGCGGTCCAGATCCAGGTCAGGGAACTGGCTGGAGTCGAACACCGGGGTCTTGATGCCCGCAGCACGCTGGTTGTCGTAGTCGTTCAGGATGCGCATGGCGATCTTGAACAGGAACGCCAGGGCGAACAGGTTGACGAACGCCAGCATGGTCATGGTGATGTCGGCGAAGGCGAACACAGTGCTCAGGTTCTCGATGGAGCCCCAGAAAATCAGCACCAGCACCAGCGCACGGTAGCCCATCAGCACCTTGCGGTTGTTGCCTACCAGGAAGCGCAGGTTGCTCTCACCCAAGTAGTAGTTGTACATGATCGAAGTGAACACGAACAACGCCAGGGCCACCGAGATGAACATGCGGCCCCAGTCACCGACCACGGCCGCCAGGGAGTTCTGGGTCAGGGCAATGCCGTCGCCTTCGAAGCCTGGGGTGTAGAAGCCGGAGAGCAGGATCAGCAGCGCAGTGCAGGTGCAGATCACGAAGGTGTCGAGGAACACGCTGAACGCCTGGACCACGCCTTGGGCGATCGGGTGTTCCACGGAGGCCACCGCCGCCACGTTAGGCGCACTGCCCAGGCCGGCTTCGTTGGCGAACACGCCGCGTTTCACGCCCATGATGATTGCGCTGCCCACCAGGCCACCGAAGGCTTGGTCGAGACCGAAGGCGCTCTTGACGATGGTCGCGAGCATGGCCGGTACGTGATCGAATTGCAGCACGATCACGTAGAGGGTCACGGCGATGTAGACCAGGGTCTTGACCGGCACCAGCAGGTCGGCAATCGAGGCAATGCGCTTGATCCCGCCGATGAACACCAGGCCCAGCAATACCGCCAGGGCCAGGCCGGTGTAGGTGGTGTCGAGGCCGAAAGCGTTGTTCAGCGAGTGGGTCACGGCGTGGGCTTGCAGGCCATTGAAGGCAAAGCCGAAGGTCACCAGCAGCAGGAACGCCATCAGCATGCCCAGCCAGCGTTTTTGCAGGCCGTGCTGGATGTAATAAGCCGGGCCGCCACGGAAGGTGCCTTCCGCATCAGTACGCTTGTATAGCTGGCCGAGGGAGCACTCGATAAAGCTCGAAGACATGCCCACCAATGCGGTGACCCACATCCAGAACACGGCACCCGGACCACCCAGGGTCACGGCGATGCCGACACCGGCAATGTTACCGGCACCCACGCGGCCAGCCAGGCTGAGCATCAGCGCCTGGAACGAGCTGAGCTGGTCGGAACTGTTTTTCAGGCTGTCGCGAAACACCGAAAACATGTGGAAAAAGTGACGCAATTGAACGAAACGCGAGCGGATCGTGAAATAACCGCCGAGCCCGACAATGAGCACGATCAGTACTTTCCCTGAGAGGAAGTCGTTGATGACTTCGAGCATGGAGTGTTCCTCGCTGATTTTTCTAATGGCAAACGCAGGACGGTCCGAGCCCTCGCATGGCACCAGGCAGTGCGCGACGGTTCGATCCCAATCCTTTTGCGGGTGTTGTTATTCATGCGCTTTCGCGTTATTTCCGGGCCTCGTTACCGACGGCCGCAGACGCGAAGAGGGGCGGCACTATACCTAGGTGCGCGCCAGCCGTCTGCAAACAACGCAACGGGGCGAGGAACGGTAAGCGGGTCAAGGGGATGGATCGATTCTTGCGCCAGCGGGGTCGCGCCGATCCAGAGCCCCTGTGTGCGTCGGGCTTAGAAGTAATATCCGATGTTGACGTTAGTGCGGTAATACCACTCATTGCTGCCCACCGAGCTGGTGTTGGTAAAGCCGCTGCCATTCTCTGCGCCGCCGTAGGGGTTGGCGTTCCTGGCCCAGGTCAGGTCGACCCAGGCCATCACCGGCATCGCCAGGAACTGCGCGCCCACGGTAAACATCTGCGAATCATCCCAGGCGCTCTTGTCTTTCATCATCCGACTGTAATCGGTGTACAGCTTGACCTTCTTCAGTTGCCCCAGCGTCGGCGTGTAGACGTCGTAACCGACGTTGAGCGAGGCCAGGCTGGCCTTGGCGGCGATCAGGTACGCAGGGGTCAGGCCATTGCCGCCCATCAGTATCGAATCCTTGCTGACGCCGGCCGGGTTTTCGGGATCGTATTCGTAGCGGATGGCCTGGGTGGTGACAGTCCACAGGCCTTTGCTGATGACGGCATGTACGCCTGCGGCCCAATAGTCACCGTTGTCCTTGGTGGTGGCGTTGTACAACTGGGCTGTGGCCAGTGAAGCCCCTATTTCGGTCTGCCAGCCATCGCTGTTGAAGGTTCGCGCTACGCGGGCGTTGAGCTGGTTACGCTTTTCGTTGTCCTGCCCCGATTGGGTGAAGGCGATCGCATTGTCCTTCAGGTTGGCGTAACGCCCGACTTCGGGCGAATAGCGAAGGTCGCTGGGGAGCATGCGCGGGAAGTAGCCCAGTTGCACGTCCCAGTCCCGATCCTTGTAGCTGTACTTGAGGCCCGTACCGGCGCTGACCCCATAGCCCATGAAAAACGGCAGGTGGTAACTCCAGCCGAATTGCGGATAAGGCTCCAGGCCAAACGGTTTGAACGGCGCTCCCAGTTGCAGGTTGGAGTTGGCATTGAGCCGATAGCCAACGAAGCCACGATCGATGGAGCGCTTGCCGTCGTCCTGGAACCAGTAGCCGACATCGCTATAGAGGCTCTTGTAGGTGGCCTGCACATCCAGGCGAAAAGTATCGAAGAGGAACCGGCCATTGTTCTCGGTGGTGTCCCAATGCTCGTCGCGATAATTGGTGCGCAACGCGCCGCCGATATCCAGGCTGCTGTCGCCGGCCTCGCTGCGCCAGGAAATATGCGGGAAAGGTTTATTGGCGGCGTTGGCCCGCACCGGCTCCGAAGGAATAGGTTCTGCGGCGAAACTGGTGAAACTGGCAAATATCATTCCTGCACACAAGACACGCTTCATAGGGACCTCTATACCGGGTGATCGGCAACACTCGTCCGCTTGCCATTAACGGCAACTAAGGAGGGAGCGGGTCTTACCGGGGTTAAGTGTGGGTTGTTATTGTTTTATCGGCGAAACACCGTTTAATCAGTGGATGCACAGGAGTAGAGCAGGAAGTGTGCCAGGCGGCGTATTGGCGGGGATGTTGTATAAAGTCCTGTAAAAACAATTATTTATATTTGAATAAAAACAGTTTGTATAACCCATGAAACAACCAGCATGTCCGGTAACAAAGTTGCTCGTAATAGGTGCGTCTTTATTGCACGTTGCCAATAAAACGGGCGCTTCGATGTTTTGTGGATGAATAATAAGTTGCCTACTTATTCAATATTGTAGGAACGAGCCTGCTCGCTCCTACAAGTAAAGGGGCTGGCTGTTAGAGGTCCAGCACCAACCGCCGGCTCTTACATCCGGAAACACACACCATCATCGATTTATTCGCCGCGCGCTCGGCTTTGGTCAGCACCCCATCGCGGTGGTCGATTTCGCCTTCCACCACTCGGGTTTCACAGGAGCCGCAAACACCCTCGCGGCAGCTGTGATCGATGTCGCAACCGGCTTGCAGCAGTACATCCAACAGGCTCAAACCGGGTTCCACCGTCAGCGTCTTGCCGGATTTTTTCAGTTCCACGCTGTAGCTGTCCTGGGCATCTTCGCTGGGCGGCAGTTCGGCGGCGGTAAAGCGTTCGATATGCGCATGGGGATAACCCAGGCGCTCACAGGTGCCCTCAAAGGCATCCAGCATTGGCGTCGGCCCGCAGCAGTAGAAGTGCGTATCGGCCGGTTGACCGGTGAGGTAGGCGGTGAGGTCCGGCGGCACGCCTTTTTCGTCATTGAAGTGGTAAACCACTCGCGCATCGAGCCCGTTCAACGCTTCCACCAGCGCCGCTTCCTGGCGCGAGCGCGCGCAGTAGATCAGCTCGGCGGATTTCCCCAGGGCCAGCAACTGGCGGAACATGCAGTAGATCGGCGTAATACCGATGCCACCGGCCACCAGCACGCTGTGGCTGGCGCTCAGGTCCAGCTCGAAGTTGTTGCGTGGCACCGAGATCGACAGCGGCATGCCGACCCGCAATTGGCTGTGCACGTATTCCGAACCGCCACGGCTGTTGCGGTCACGCAGGATGCCGACGGTGTAGCGCCCCTGGTCGCTGGGGGAGTTGAGTAGCGAGTAACTGCGCACCAAGCCGTTGGCCAGGTGCAGGTCGATGTGCGAGCCGGCCTCGAACGGCGGGAATACGGTATCGCCCAACGGCCGAAACTCCACGCTGATGATGCCTTCGGCTTCATAGCGCAGGGTGTGCACGCGGGCGGTGAGCAGGGAAGGCTTAGACATCATTCACCTCTGTGACGGTACGCAGGTCGACATCGAGCCGGGCACTGGCCTCGATCTCGACCCGTAGTTCAGGAAACACCAGCGCGCTGACGGCTACGAGGGTCGACGTGGGAAACAGTGCCTGCCCGCCGAAAAAATCCCGCCGGGCACGGCCCACCTGGTCTTTGTCGGCGATATCGGTGAGGTACACCGTCAGCCGGTAGATATTGCCGATATGCCCACCGGCAGCCTCCACCAGTGCCTGGATCTTGCCCAGCACCACCAGGGTCTGGGCGTAGCAGTCCAGGGTCGCCTCGCGGCTGGCGGGGTGCGCAGTCATCCCCGACATCACCACTTCGCGGCCGACCAACAAGCCATTGCACCAACTGGCACCGGCCGGCTCGGCCACGTCGGGGCTGTAAACCCGTCGCACGGCCTGGTTCATGGCAGTTGCTTCGCTTCGATCAGTTCAAGCTGGGCCTTGGCTGCGTTCTTCAGGTAACGGCGCATGCGCACCACACCCAGGTCGTGCTGGTAGAGGTTTTCACGCTGGTTGGCGTCCGGTTCCATGAACTCCAACAGCACCCGATCCTGTTCCAGCACGGCCCAGTGGCGGGCTTCCAGGCGGTTCTTGTAGAGGAAGCGCCAAGTGTCGCGCTGCCAGCCGGTCAGCGGTCGGCAGCGCCAGTGGAACACGGCTGACAGCGTGCGGCTGCTCGGCGTATAGCTACCGATAATGGTGAAGTTGCCGCCCGGGCCGCCGGTTTTCGGATAGGGGATTTCCAGGCGCAGCCAGTGGCAGCCGTTGTCCATGAACTCGGTCCAGTCGAAGTTCACGCCGCGCTGGCCTTCCTTCTCGAAGAAGAACCCGTTGTCGGTATCGCGGGTGACGAACTTGGCGGTGGCTTCGCCTTCGCTCATCGAGTGCGACATCTTGTGCAGGTACGTGCCGTGCATCGGGTCCATGACGTTGTCGATCACGTAGCGGTAGTCACCTTTCCACTCGGTGTAGCAGACGAAACTGCTCCACTCGGGGGACGTCAGTTGCTCGGGCAATACCAGTTCCGGTGGCGTCTCCAAGTGCGGGTCGGCGGCGTTGAACAGAAAGATCGCACCCGCCGCTTCGCGCGTATGGAACATACGGGTCGGACGGCTGCCTTCGAGTTTGCAGCCGGGGCTGCCCGGGACCTTGGTCACGGTGCCGTCGCAGCGCACTTCGACGCCGTGATACGGGCACTGCAAGCGATCACCCAGCACCGGGCCCTGGGACAGCGGCGCGCCGCGATGAGGGCAATGGTCTTCGAGGGCGTGCACGCGGCCATCGTTATCGCGCCACAGGGCGATCTTGTAGCCGAGGCGGCGCACCGACACCGGCTTTTCCCCCAGCAGGTCCGAGGGCAATACCGGGAACCAGAGGTCTTTGAGGCCATTGGCCAGATGGTTTTCAACAGGGTCGACGGTCAATTGCATATTCATTGTTTTATTCCTTCTGCCGGGTCATTCGCCCAGCCGGGCCATCAGGGTTTGATAGGCATCTGCCGTCCACTCGCCGCTGGTCAGCGGGCAGGGCGGGCCGGCCAGGTTGAGGTGGGCGAGCAGCGCCGGCAGTTCAGTCACGCCATTGCCGAAGGCGCGTTCGATGGAGTCGCCCAACAGCTCTTCAAACTGGGTATTGGGCCGTTTGCGCGCCTGATGGGGCTCGAGGAATCGTTCGGTAGTGCTCATCTCATTGACCTCCGTTGCGTACCCGTTCGCGGATCATTTCGCGCACCGGGATAAAGTCGTATGTCGGGAAAACCTCAGTGCTGAACACGCCCCACGCCGAGCGTTCCAGCTCGACGTTGAGGGCGGGCAGCAGGCTTGGCGGCAGACGCAGCGTGACGATCTGGCCCAGGCCCATGGCCACGGTCCAGCTCACCAGCTCCACGCCTTGCGGTGGAAAGCGCTCCCACCAGTCCTGCTGTTTCATATGCCGCTGAATGTCTTCCAGGTTCTTCGATTGGTCGTGCTTGAGCAGCACGGTCACCAACAAGCTGTCGTTCATGTTCAGGCCGCACTTTGTGTGGGGATGGTCCAGGCGTCGTAGCCATAGACCCAGTCGGCGTTGCCGCCGTCCTTGAGCCACTGGTTGCCACGCGAACCGATCTGGATCTGGCTGGTACGTTCCAGGCGCGCCTGCTGGTAAGCCTGCAAGGCGTCGGCGACCTGGGCTTGGCTGTCGAGGTCTTGCAGGTAACGGGCGAGCACCACCGCATCCTCGATGGCCTGGCCCGCACCCTGGGCCATGAACGGCATCATCGGGTGGCAGGCATCGCCCAGCAGGGTGATCGAGCCCTTGGACCAGAACGGCAGCGGGTCGCGCTCATACAACGCGGTCTTGAGCACATCGCTGCACGCGTCGAGCAAGGCACGGGCGTCCGGATGAAACGCCTGATAGTGGCTACGCAGCTCGTCAGCATCGCCAGCGCTGGTCCATGACTCTTCGTGCCAGCTGTCCTGGGCGGTGGTGGCGAAGATAAAGATGTCTTTGCCCTGGTTGAGCGGGAACGTGACGATCTGGCTCTGCGGGTTGGGGCCCCACCATTTGGTGAAGGCCTGGATGTTCGGCACATGGGCCACCCGCTCGGCCGGCACTACCGCACGGTAGGCCACCACCCCGGTAAAGCGTGGATGCTCTTCGCCGAACAGCGCGTTGCGCACCACCGAGTGGATGCCGTCGGCGCCGATCAACACATCACAGCGGTGCTGGCTGCCATCCTTGAAATGCAGGTAGATGCCGCCTTCAGTTTGCTCGACCCGTTCGGCGCGCTTGGCAAACTGCACCCGATCCAGCGGAAACACTTCGGCCAGGGCCGCCAGCAGGTCGGCGCGGTGGATCGTCAGTTGCGGGGCGCCGTATTTCTGCTCGGCGGCATCGGACATTTCCAGGCGCGAAGTTTCTTCGCCGCTGTCCCACATCCGGCTGATACGGTGGGTCGGCCGGGCGGCAGGGATGCGCACGGCGGCACCAATGCCCAGGCCATCCAACGCACGTACCGCGTTGGGCGTGAGATTGATATCGGCACCGACCCGCAAAAAGGCCTTGGACTGTTCGAACACGGTGACCTGGTGACCGGCGCGATGCAGGGCGATGGCGGCGGTCAGGCCGCCGATGCCCGCGCCGGCGATAGCAATGTTCAGGGAAGACATGGGCGACTCCTGTTCAGGATTTCGGTTTGTCGGTGAGGAACTTGCCTTGCGGCGCCTCGACGTGTTGCTGGCGCCGGGTATTGCCGTCGATACCGCCGGCAATCGCCCATTCGGCGAACACCGTGGGGCCCGGTTCAAAGGTGCGTGGCTGCCATTCGCTGGTCAGTTGGTCTTCGTCGGCGTAGTACTCCACCAGTGCGCCGGCTGGGTTTTTGAAGTACCAGAAAAACGCCGAAGACACCGGGTGGCGCCCCGGGCCGATCTCGGTCGGCCAGCCGCTGCGGGACACGTGCATGCCGCCGCCAAACACCTCGTGCACATCGCGCACGGTAAACGCCACATGGTTCAGGCCGGCCCGTGGCGCCGGTAGTTGCAGCATGAACAGGTCGTGGTGGCCGCCTTCCTCGGCCGTGCGCAAAAAGGCGCCACGATCCGGGTAGCGGTCCGAGGCCTGGAAGCCGAAACGCTCGTGGTAGAAGGCTTCGCAGGCGTTCACGTCCTTGACGAAAAACACCACGTGGCCGACCTCAATCGGTGTGGCGCGCTCGTAGATCGGCGCGGCCTTGTTGATCCGGCCCTTGGTCTGCCAGGTGTTGTGGCCACTGCATTCAATCTCCAGCTCGCGCTTGCGCGTCACTTGCAGGCGGATCGCCAAGCCGTTGGGGTCGGTGCAGCCGATGCGCCCGTTGCCCTCGACAAACCCCGGATCGTTGGCGATGCGTTCGGCGTACAGCGCCAGGTCGGCCGCGTCGGCCACGCCCCACACCACTTCGCGCACGGTGGAGCCGGCTTCGATGGCGGGCGGCAGGCCTGGTTTGTTCAGGTCGGCCAGTACCACGCGGCAGCCGTTGAGGGTTTCGAAAATCACCTCATCGGGTTGAGCGCTGACTTGGGTCAGGCCCCAGTCGCTGAAAAAACGCACGCAGGTGTCGAGGTCCTCGACGCCATAGGTGACTTCATCAATACCTAAAACGCTCATCACGCTACCTCGTGTGGCACACCGGCCCAGGCCAGTGGCTGTTGGTTCATGCCCCAGTAGAGGCTCTTCTGTTCCATGTACTGCAGGATTCCCAGGCGCCCTTTTTCGCGGCCCAGGCCGCTGTCGCGCCAACCGCCGAACGGCGTGGAAATCGAGAACTGCTTGTAGGTGTTGATCCACACCGTACCGGCCTGCAAGCGCCGGCCCAGGGCCCAGGCGCGCTTGTAGTCACGGCTCCAGATGCCTGCCGCGAGGGCGTACAGGCTGTCGTTGGCCTGCTCCAGCAGTTGCTCTTCATCATCGAAGGGCATGGCCACCAGCACTGGGCCGAAAATTTCTTCCTGGCACACCTGTTGTTGGTTGTGCAGGCCTTCGAGGATGGTCGGCGGGTAGAAGTAACCCTGGTCATACAGGCCACCGCTGGGGCGCTGCCCACCGAGGCGCAGGCGCCCACCTTCGGCCAGGCCAAGCGCCACATAACGCTCCACCGATTCACGGTGGTCGGCGCTGATCAGCGGGCCCATCTGCGTGTTTTCGTCGGCCGGGTCGCCCATGCGCAGATTCGCGGCGGCGGCCACCAGACGTTGCATGAAAGGTTCGTACAGGGCACGCGCAACAAACAGCCGCGAGCCGGCAATGCAGGCTTCGCCCGAAGAGCTGAAAATGCCGTACAGCACGCCCGCTACTGCGTGGTCGAGGTCGGCATCATCAAGGACGATGGTCGGCGACTTGCCGCCCAGCTCCAGGGACACTGGCATCATCTTGTCGGCGGCGATATGGGCGATGTGCTTGCCGGTACGGGTGCCACCGGTGAACGACACGCGCTTGACCAACGAGTGGCGGGTCAGTGCATCACCCAGTAGCGAACCCTTGCCCGGCAGCACGCTGATCAGGCCCTTGGGCAGGCCGGCCTCTTCGCACAGGCGCGCCAGGCGCAGGGCGAGCAGCGGGGTGATCTCCGCCGGCTTGATCACCACCGCATTGCCCGCAGCCAGCGCGGGCGCGACCTTTTGCGCCTCGCTGGCAATCGGCGAGTTCCACGGGGTGATTGCGGCAACCACACCCATCGGCTCATACACGCTCATGCTGACGAAATCACCGCGCGAGGGGGTGATGGTTTCTTCCAGGGTTTCGCAGGCGGCGGCGAAGAACTGGAAAGTACCGGCCGCACTGGCCACCAGCGCACGGGTTTCATTGATCGGCTTACCGTTGTCCTGGCGCTGCAGCTGCGCCAGCTCTTCACTGTGCAGGCGGATCAGCTCGGCGATGCGATACAGCACGCCGGCCCGTTCGTGAGGTTTGCGCTGGGCCCAACCGCTGTGCAGGAAGGCCTGGTGCGCGCCCTGGATGGCGTCTTCCACATCCTGCAAATCGGCGGCATTGAGCCAGGCCACGGCTTCGCCGGTGGCCGGGTAGCGGCTGGCATAGCGCTCGCCACGGCCCAGGCGCCAGTGGCCGGCGATGCAGATCGGTAAAGTCTGTTCGAGGGTCATCGACGGGCTCCTAAATTGAGATGGCATGGGCGTGGTTGCCCAAGGCACGGACCACGCTGTACACCGTCAGCGCCGAGGTCTTGGGGTTGGCCAGCAGCGGCTTGCCGCGCAGGCTCAACTCGAAACGGCCAAAGGCGCCACGGGCTTCGAAGTGATGGACGTTTTCGTCACTGTGGGGGTCGGCAATCAGCGTCACCTGCGTGCGGTCCAGGCCCAGCCCGGCCAGCGACAGGGTGGCCGCGACGTTGGCGTTTTTCGGGTACAGCCGCGCGGCTTCGCGGGCGCTGCCCTGGAAGATCACCGTGGCCTCGCTGATGGTGTCCAGCTCGCAGGCTTGTTCGCCCGGGGTGTTCTTCCAGGCGCTGGCCGGCTTGCGGCCGGTGTAGTTGACCGAATCGAGCCCGCCGACCTTGGCCGCCGACAGCGCATCGATGCCGCCAATTGCACCGGGCAGCAGCTCGATACGTGTCTGGCCGCGTTCGGCGGCTGCCTCAAGGCGCTCCACCAGGCCGACTTCGGACAACGCACCGACCGAGACAATCAGGCAGGCGATGCCGCGCTCCAGAGCCGGCAACACATGTTCCTCGATGGCACGGTGGCCGGCGCACTCCACCAGCAGATCCGGGCGGGCATCGGCCGGCAATGCGGTGAGCACCTGCGGTGGTTGCTTGAAACTGGCCAGACGCTGGCGCACCAGAGCCTCGGAACCCGCGGAGGCAATGACGTAGTCCACGCACAACTGCGGGTCGTTCTCCAGTAGCTCAAGCACGCCGACGCCAATGGCGCCGCAGCCGATCATGGTGATATGCAACATGGGGCGATCCTCAGGCGGTGGCCTTCTGGGCTTTGGTTTCGCTGTTGGGCGGCCCGGCGAACTGGGTGGCGAAGTTGCCCACGCTGAGCATGTCCACTTCCAGCAGGAACGGGCCCGGCTGGCTCAGGGCACTGTCGACGACCTTGCCGAAGTCCTTGAGGTCGGTGACCAGGCCATGGCGCAGGCCCATGGATTCGGCCAGCTTGGTGTAGTCCGGGGTGTGCAGGTCGACATAGCAATGCCGGCTGCCGTACACCGCGTCCTGGATGTTGCGGATCACCCCGTAGCGTTGGTCGTTCATCAGCAGGATCACCAGGTTGGCGCGCTCCTGGACCAGGGTCGCCAGTTCGCCGAGGTTGAGGATGAAGCCGCCATCACCGGCCAGGGCAAACACTTTGCGTTCGGGCGCGGTTTCGGCCGCTGCCACTGCGGCACCGATCCCCATCGCCAGGCCTTGGCCGATACCGCCACCGAGGGCGTGAACCCCGGCACGTGGGTGGTAAAGGTTGAGCAGGCGGTTGCCCCAGATGCTATTGGACAGGGTCACATCGCGCACCCAGGAGAAGTTGCGCCCCGTGCTGGCCTCCAGTTGCTCGACCATCGCCGAGTACGGCCCCAGGTCCGCCACCAGTTGGCTGCGTGATTGTTCACGTACGG
This sequence comes from Pseudomonas sp. GW821-FHT03A09, assembly GCF_059421065.1. Classification (NCBI taxonomy): domain Bacteria; kingdom Pseudomonadati; phylum Pseudomonadota; class Gammaproteobacteria; order Pseudomonadales; family Pseudomonadaceae; genus Pseudomonas; species Pseudomonas sp. GW821-FHT03A09. The sequence goes on from NZ_JBWKUX010000001.1 coordinate 216,445, forward strand.
CCTTGAGTTCGCCATGGAAGTTCGGGTCGGTGTGCAAGCGGCCTTCGAGACGGTCGGCCAGGCCTTCGAGGGCCAGCGCTGCATCACCACAGATAAACAGCTCGCTGGCATAGCTGCGGCCTTCGATGGCCGGGTTGGCGTCGATACGCAGGGTGTTCTGCGGCAGCTTGAGTGCGTACTTGAACGTCTCGTTGCTGCGCAGGCGCGACCCGGCGATCAACAATGCATCGCAGGTTTGCAGGAACTGCTCGACCCGCTTGTTCTGCGAAAAGGCCCCCAGGCAACGCTCGTCGTCTTCATTGACCACGCCACGGCCCTGGGTCGAAGTGATGACACCTACGCCCATCGCCAGCAGGCGTTTGACCTGCGCCCCGGCATGCCGTGCGCCGCCACCGAGCCAGAGCATCGGGCGCTTGGCGCTGGCCAGGCGCTCGGCTACCAGGTCGAGCGCTTCCGGCGCCGGCACGGCGACCGGGATCGGCAGTGGCGACAGGTCGGTAGGCATCGGGATAAAGGTCGACTGGATGTCGATCGGGATCTCGACGCTGACCGGGCCGGTCGGCGCGGTCAGCGCGGTTTGTACCGCAAGCTTCAGGGTGCTGATCGCGGTCTCGACGCTACGCACGCGAAAAGCGGCCTTGGACACGGCCTTGAGCATGTTCAACTGGTCGCGGGCTTCGTGGATATAGGCCAGTTCCTGGTCCAGGTACGGCGTCTCGATCTGCCCGGTGATATGCAGCAGCGGGGTGCCGGCGGTCTGTGCCTCGACCATGGCCCCAGCGGCATTGCCGGCGGCGGTGCCGGTGGACGTCAGGCACACGCCCAGGCCCCCGGTGGTACGGGCATAGGCATCGGCCATGTTGGCGGCGCCGGCTTCACCCCGGGCCATGACGAAGCGGATATTGCCGCGCACGGCGAAGGCATCGAGGATCGGCATGTTGTGGATCGAGATCACGCCAAACGCGGCCTTGACGTCGCATTGTTCGAGAAAGGCGGTGATGGCAGCGCCCACGGTGACAGTGTTTTCATTACGCATGGCGGGACAGGCCTCCGGATACATCGATATGGCTGCCTGTGGTGTAAGCCGACAGAGGCGAGGCCAGGAACAGGATCGCGCGGGCCGCTTCAATCGGCAGGCCCAGGCGCCCCAGGGGAATATGTTTTTGTTGGGCGAGGCGGGCGGTCCATTGCGCCCAGTCGAGGTCGCGCTCTTCACGCGCTTCGAAGCGGCGGCGCCATTGCCCGGACTCCACCAGGCCAATGAGGATGCCGTTGACGCGGATGCCCTGTGGGGCGAATTCAGTGGCCATCGAGCGCACCAGGTTCTTGATCCCGGCGCGGGCGGCCGAGGTCGCAACCATGTGCGGCTCCGGCTGGCTGGCCAGCAGCGAGTTGACGCAGACGATGGCGGCGTCGGCCTGGCTTTGCAGTTGCGGCTTGAAGGCACGGACCGGGTTGATCACCGAGAAAAACTTCAGGTTCAGCTCTTCGGTCCAGGCGCTGTCGGTGGTGTCGGCAAAGGTCGAGACCCGGCCTTGCCCGGCGTTGTTGATCAGCACGCTGGCGGCGCCGAGCGCCGCCAGGCTGGCGCTGGCAAAGGCGTTGACGGATTCGCCATCGAGTACATCGCACACCTGGGCCAGCAGTTGACCTTGCGGGAAGCGCTGGCGCAGGTCGCTTTCGGCACGGCGCAGGCGCTCTGCATCGCGGCCGCAGAACGCGACGGCCGCGCCAGCTTCCAGCAGCAGTTCGACGCACGCCAGGCCAATGCCCGAGGAGCCTCCGGTGACGATCGCGGTACGGCCCTGCAATGAATAAAGGCTCATCTCAATCTCTCATCAAGGCAGTGACGCGGGGCTGACCGCTGTGGGCGCCGCCGTTGTAGTTGAGCAGGCGCGACAGCTCGTCGGCGCTACGCCGCACCTGGGTCAACAGCTCTTCAAAATTCACGTGAGCGATCTGCGTGGTGGGGATGGTCACGCCGAGGGCCGCAACGATGCCGCCGCTCTGGTCGCGCACTGGCGCGGCCACGGTGGAAATCGCCGACTCGAAAAAACCTTCGCCGCTGACAAAGCCGCGCTGGCGGTCGGCCTGGACCAGGTCGAACAGCTCCATCACGGTTTTTGGCGTGCAGTGGGAGTGCTGTTCCAGATGCTCCTCTGGATACAGCTCGCGCAGTTCGGCCAGCGACAGGTCTTCGAGGAGGATGCGCCCCAGTACCGTGGCATGGGCCGGCAAACGGGTGCCGACGTTGACCGCGTTGGAGAACACTGAAGGTGGCGAGACCTTGGCCACGTACACGATGGAGCGTCCGTCACGTACCACCAGGTTGCTCGGGTAGTTAACCCGGTCGCACAACCGTGCCAGCAGCGGTTGGCCGAGTTCGGTCAGCTCCAGCGACGCCAAGTACTCGAAGCCCAGGCGCAGCACCGACATGCCCAGGCGGTATTCGTTACCGCTGCGGGTGACGAAGCCCATGGTTTCCAGGGTGGTCAGCAGACGGAAAATGGTCGAACGCGGCAGCGCCAGGCGCCGTGCCAGTTCCGGCGCGGTCAGGGTGCGGTTGCGCCGGCTGAACTCGCAGAGCAACAGCAAGCCGCGCTCCAGGCCCGGCACGATGTATTTGTCCTGGGCATCCTTCAGCAGATCTGAGTCATTCATAAGGTTCTACCTGTCAGGGATTGTTTGAGGGCGTAGGCCAGGCGACCGGCAACCACCAGCGGTTGTTCGATGGGGCTGGCATGGCCTGCGTCGGCGATCAGGTTGAAGCTGGCGCCCAGAGCCTTGGCCACGCTCAGGCAGGTCTCGGGCGTGGTGATGCTGTCGGCTTCGCCGCAATGCACGTCGCAGGGCATCGCAGGTTGGCCGTGGCGCAGCAGGTCATCGCCGCACAGCAATTCGATGGCCTGGCGATAACCCACCGGGTTCAGGCGGGCCATGTTCCAGTGGACCCAGGCCAGCGCTTCGGGCTGTGCACGCGGCGACAGCATGTGGGCGCTGCGTTGTTCGGCCAGCCCAGCGATGCCCAGGCGTTGCAGGTTGTCCAGACGTTGCTGGCGCACCTGCTGACGCTGCTGGCTGCGCTCTGGCGCGCCATAGCCACGAGCGGGGCTGATCAGTACCAGGCGGCTCACGCGTTTGGCCTGGGCACTGCGGGCCAATGCCACGGCGGTCAGCGCGCCCAGGGAATGGCCGACCAGCACACACTCGTCCACCTCCAGCGCATCGAGCATCTGCACCAGGCGGGTGGCGTATTGCTCGGCCTTGGGCACGTCCGACTCCAGGGGGCTGGAGTTGCCATAGCCGGGCGCGTCCCAGGCAATGACCCGAGCCTGGGCCGCCAAATGCTGTGCCACCTGCAGCCAGGACGCCGCCCCGGAGCCGATACCGTGCAGCAACACCACGGCCGGCCCTGTGCCGCATTCGCGCAAAGCCTGCTGGCCACCGGCAGCGGGTACCAGGCGCTGGGGAAAGTCCCGCTCCAGTTGGGCTAGCAGGTGGGCCGTCGGATCGGCTTGAGTGAGTCCTGGCAACATGGGCTTACCCGCGCTTGATCGAGGCCAGAGGGTGCTCTGGCGGATAGGTTGGGGTGATCGGCTTTTTCGCGCCGAGCATCACGCACATCAGCGCGTCTTCGTCGCCGATGTTGATTTCTTCGCGGTACACGCCAGGCGGCACGGAAATCACGTCGCGGTCGGTCAGGATGGTTTCGAAACGCTCACCGTCCTTTTCCAGCACCACCTTGAGTTTGCCGCGCAGCACGAAGAACACTTCTTCGACGTCAATGTGCAGGTGCGGTGGGCCTTCGTGGCCGGCCGGGATCACCATGGTGGAAAAGGTGAAATGCTCCGACGGGATGGTGTTCATGTCGGTGCTGATGCCGGTGCCGCCGGTGCCGATGTAGCGCATTTGCGCGCGGCGGAACTTGGGGTCGTAGTCGGCCTGGAACTTCAGCGCGTCCCAGTCGTACTTGCGCGTCTCGTAGCGGGCGATACGGGTGCTCATCCAGCTTTCCAGGCTGGCGCCGGCAGGGCGGTCCCAGCTTTTGGGGGTATCGTTTTGGGCAGATAGATCAGTCATGACATTCTCCAGATCAAGGCATGACGAACCCGCCGTTGACCGGCAGGGTTTGTCCAGTGATGAAGCGGGCAAGGTCGGACAGCGCGAACAGCACGGCGCCGCTGACGTCTTCGGGTAATTGCGGGCGTTGCAGGGCCCGTTGGTCGTTGTACAAACGGTGGCGCGCCTCGGGCACGTAGGCGGTGGCTTCCACCAGCACCAGGCCGGGGGCGATGGCGTTGACGGTGATGTTGTCGGTGCCCAGCTCCCGCGCCAGGCTGCGGGTCATGGCGATGATTGCGCCCTTGCTGGCGACATAGGCCAACAGGTTCGGCGCGCCCCACAGCGGGGTGTCCGAGGCCAGGTTGACGATGGCGCCCTGGCCACTGGTGCGCAGGGCCGGCAGGCAGGCGGTGGTCATCAGCCAGGTACCGCGCACGTTGACTTGCATCACCTGGTCCCAGGTGTCGATGCTCAGTGCTTCGCAGCCCTTGCCACCGGAGTTGGTGATTGAGGCGTTGTTCACCAGGCCATCGAGGCCGCCCAGCAGGCTGATCGTCGCGTCGACACATGCCTGGATCGATGCGGGTTGCGCCAGGTCGACGGTCACGGCTTGTACGTCCAGGCCCAGCTCCCGTAATTCACAGGCGGCCTGCTGCACACGCTCGTGCAGCACGTCGGCAATCACCACTCGGGCACCGGCTTGGCCGATGGCCTGGGCAAAGGCGTAGCCCAAGCCACGCGCGCCACCGGTGACCAGCACACGACGGCCTGCCAGCAAAAGATCATGGCGGCTCATCATTGGGTGCTCAACATGGCTTTGGGCATGTAGTGCAGGACGCGTTTTTCCGCCCACACCACAGCGCCGTAGGCGATCACCCCAATCAGGGTAAGTGCCACAATGGCGACGAACACCCCGGCCGTGTTGCCCTGGCCCTCGGCGTCCACCAGCAGGAAGCCCAGGCCCTGGTTGCCGCCGACCAGCTCACCGACGGTGACGCCGATCACTGCCAGGGTCGAGGCGATACGCAGTCCGGAAAACAGCGCGGCCATGGCCGATGGGAATTCCACCAGGCGGAAGATCTGCCAGCGGCTGGCGTTCATGGTGCGGACCAGGTTGATCATGTCCGGGTCGACGGTGCGGATCGCCGAGAGCACGTTGATCATCACGGGGAAAAACACGATCAGGATGGCGATCAGGATCTTCGGGTAGATGGTGTAGCCCAGCCACATGACGAACAGCGGCGCGAAGGCGACTTTCGGCGCGATCTGCAACGCCAGGATGTACGGCGACAGCATGGCCTCGGCTGCAGGCGACAGGCCCAGTGACACACCGATCATCACGCCGAGCAGGGCGCCGAGGGCGAAGCCGACGACGATCTCCAGCGCGGTGATCAGGGTGTGTTGCAGCAAGTCGCCGGAGTGCCACATCACCAGGCTTTCCTGGGCTACGCGGCTGAGTTTGGGCATGACGAACTCGGGCATGCCGAGCAGGCCAGGGCCCCATTGCCAGAGGACCAGAAACAGGATCAGCAGCGCGACGCTACCGAGCACGGAGTTATTGTTTTTCATCGTGTATGTACCTCAATGTCCCGGTGGTTCACTGTGCGGCGACCGGGCTGTCGACGAATTGGTTGGTGAAGAGCTCCTCAAGCGGGGTCGCCTGGGTGACGATGCCTTCGCTGACATAGAACTGCAGGACCTTGTCCAGGTGCTGCGGATCGATGTGACCGAGCACGGCCTGCTTGGCGTAGACGTGTTCGACGTAGAGCTTGAAGATCTTCTCCAGCGAGTCTTCCTTGCCGGCGTAGGCTGGTACTGCCTTGGCGAAAGTCACGGCGGCGGCGCGCGGGTCCTGGATGATGTCGCGCATGCCTTGCAGGGTGCCCTGGACCACGCCGCGCACAATCTGTGGCTGGTTCTTGATCGCGTCATCCGAGGCGAGAATCGCCTGGGCCATGCTCTCGAAGATCTGGTCCTGAGGGATCAGCTTGATCTGCACTCCGGCTTCCTCGGCATTGATCACCCAGTCCGGCACACCCGCCATGGCCTGGGCCTTGTTCGCGGAGAACAACTGCCAGACCCCGGCGGGACCGGCGGCCTGGATGTTCACGTCGTTCTTGCCCAGCCCGGCTTTGCGCAACGAGGCGAGCAGGGCGTAGTAGGTGGTGTCGGAGTACGACATCACCGTCATGGTCTTGCCCTTGAGGTCGCTGACGCTGTTGATATTGTCCTTGGCGTTGGTGGCGATCATGGTTACCCCGCCGTCGCCGAGCATTGCCACGGCGCGCACCGGGATGCCATTGGCCCGCACCACAATCGGTGTGTCGCCGATGGCTCCTCCGATCAGGGCGTTGCCGGCGCCGATCTGTTTGGCTACGTCTACGCCACCTTTGGCGGCGATAAAGGTCAGGTCCAGGTCCTGGGCCGAGTAGTAGCCCTTTTCCTTGGCGATGATCCACGGTGCGAATGCGGGCGAGTTGGGCGGCGCCGGCAACAGGTAGGTGACCTTGGTCGGCTGCGCCTGGGCAGCGCAGGCCATACCGAGGCCCAGGCTGAGGGCGCAAAGACGTTGAAACAGAGACTTGAGCATGGAGACTCCTGAATCGTTTGGGGCCGCAAGGGCGGTGATCAGTGCAGTTCGGTGTCGGCGCCGACCTGGAGCAACTCCATCAGGCGGCCTACCAGCGGGCCGATTTCCGGCAGCTTGCGGCGCTCCAGGGGGTTGTCACGAAACGGCAGGTCGATGCTGATTTCTTCGACGATGGTGCCGGGTCGGGCGCTCATGACCAGCAAGCGGTCGGACATGGCGATGCCTTCGATCAGGTCGTGGGTGATGAACAGCGCGGTCTTTTTTTCGTCGAACAGCATCCGCGCCATGTCCTGTTGCAGGATCATCTTGGTCTGGGCGTCGAGGGCCGAGAACGGCTCGTCGAGAAACAGCACTTGTGGGTCTATGGCCAGGGTGCGGGCCAGTGCGGCGCGCTGGCGCATGCCGCCGGAGAGCTGGAACGGGTAGTGATCGGCGTAGCCATTGAGGTGGCAGCGGTCGAGCAGGTCCAGGGCGACTTTCTGCCGGGTGGCGGCGGGCACACCCTGGATCTCCAGGCCCAGTTCCACGTTGCGGCGGATGCTGCGCCAAGGCATCAGCAGGTCCTTTTGCAACATGAACGCGACCTGCGGCACCGGCCCGGTGACCGGCTCGCCACTGACGAACACTTCACCTTCGCTGGGGCGGTACAGGCCCGAGCCCATATTGAGAATGGTGCTCTTGCCACAACCGGAAGGGCCGATGATCGAGACCACTTCGCCCCGGCGAATCTTGAAGTTCACCTCGCGAATGGCGAAGGGTGCGTCCGCTTTACCTTTGGCCGGGAAACATTTACCGACATTGCGAAATTCAATTTCAGTCGGCTCCAGCTCTTCCTTGAGAGCGGGGTTATTCCATTGGGGCGTCACGGCATACATCTCTTTCACAGCCATCAGGTAGGTACTCTGGTCTGTTTTATAGGTGATACGCCGTTTAGTGCATGAACAATGCCAGTAGTTTATTTATGGGCATTAATTGTAAAATATCTTTGTATATTAATAAGTTATGAATGATTGATTGATAATCGAGCGTTTTATATATGAAACGTTGGTTCTTATATGACACGAAATTGCACACTGCCCGAGCACGCACTGGGAAGTTGCGAGAAGTCGGTGCTTTTTCAGGTAACGTCGGAAAGGTGAGAAATAGCGAATTTGTTTTATATATAAAACGCCGCAACAGAAAGTTGCGCGTGCCTATATAAGAAGAGAAATGGCAGACAAAAAAAGGGCCTGAAGATCGAAATCTTCAGGCCCTCAAAAGGTGAGAGGTGTCTAGTCCCTCAACCTGGTGAGCGGTGCAACAGACGCTTAGGCCTTCAGTGGAACCAAGCGTGGGGCAATCATGTTTTCAGGGCGCAGGATGTCGTCGAGCATGGCGTCGTCGAGCAAGCCTTCTTCGCGCACCAGTTCCAGCACGCCGCGGCCGCTTTCAAGGGCGATACGGGCGATGCGGGTGGCGTTTTCATAGCCGATGTACGGGTTCAGCGCGGTGACCAGGCCGATGGAGTGCTCCACCAGCTCGCGGCAGCGGGCTTCGTTGGCGGTGATACCCGTGATGCAGTGCTCGCGTAGCATGTCCATGGCACGTTGCAGCAGGCGGATCGAATCGAAGATCTTGAAAGCGATCAGCGGTTCCATCACGTTCAGTTGCAGCTGGCCGCCTTCGGCCGCCATGGTCAGCGCCAGGTCGTTACCGATGACTTGGAACGCGACTTGGTTCACGGCTTCCGGGATCACCGGGTTGACCTTGCCGGGCATGATCGAGCTGCCTGGCTGACGCGCTGGCAGGTTGATCTCGTTGATGCCGGTGCGTGGGCCGCTGGACAGCAGGCGCAGGTCGTTGCAGATCTTCGACAACTTCACGGCGGTACGCTTGAGCATGCCGGAGAACAGTACGAAGGCGCCCATGTCGGACGTGGCTTCGATCAGGTCGGCGGCGGGTACGACCGGCTGGCCGCTGATCACGGCCAGGCGTTGTACGGCCAGGGCCTGGTAACGCGGGTCGGCGTTGATGCCGGTACCGATGGCGGTGCCGCCCAGGTTCACTTCGGTCAACAGCTCTGGCGCCAGGGTTTTCAGGCGGGCCAGGTCTTCACCCAGAGTGGTGGCGAAGGCGCGGAATTCCTGGCCGAGGGTCATCGGCACGGCGTCTTGCAATTGAGTGCGGCCCATTTTCAGCACGTGGCTGAACTCGGCACCCTTGGCGGCGAACGCCTGGATCAGGCTGTCGAGGCTGGCCAGCAGCGCGTCATGACCCAGCAACAGACCCAGGCGGATCGCAGTCGGGTAGGCGTCGTTGGTCGACTGCGCCATGTTCACGTCGTTGTTGGGGTGCAGGTACTGGTATTCGCCCTTGTTGTGGCCCATGGCCTCCAACGCGATGTTGGCGATGACTTCGTTGGCATTCATGTTGGTCGAAGTGCCAGCGCCGCCTTGAATCATGTCCACCACGAACTCGTCGTGGAAATCGCCGCGGATCAGACGAGCACAGGCTTCGCTGATGGCAGCGTGCTTGGCTTCGCTGAGCTGACCCAGCTCGCGGTTGGCGTCAGCCGCCGCTTGCTTGACCATTGCCAGACCGACCACCAATTTCGGGTAATGCGAAATCGGAACGCCCGAGAGGCGGAAGTTATTCACCGCTCGCAGGGTCTGGATGCCGTAATACGCTTGAGCCGGTACTTCGAGTACGCCAAGCAGGTCTTTTTCGGTACGGAAAGATGCAGCGGAGGACATGACGGAAATCATCTCGATATGGACCCGGAACTGGCCGGAACGCTGCGAATGCTAGGCTTGTGGGAATATTTGGGCCAATGCTGTTAAACACTGGCCTATGCACAAACGGCATAATGTGAGTGTGACCCGGTTATCATGGCGGGCGTGTGTGCCAAAATGGTGCGTACCCACGGGAGACAGTAATGAACCTTGAGAGCAAATGGCTGGAAGACTTCAGTGCCCTGGCGGCGACTCGCAGCTTTTCCCAGGCAGCGGAGCGACGCTTCGTCACCCAGCCGGCGTTCAGCCGTCGTATCCGCAGCCTGGAAGCAGCGTTGGGCCTGACGCTGGTCAACCGTTCGCGCACGCCGATCGAGCTGACGGCAGCGGGGCAGTTGTTCCTGGTGACTGCGCGCACGGTGGTCGAACAGCTCGGTGAAGTGCTACGCCATTTGCATCATCTCGAAGGCGGTCAGGGCGAAGTCATGCAGGTGGCAGCCGCTCACTCCCTAGCGCTGGGCTTCTTCCCTCGCTGGATCGCGCAATTGCGCAACGAAGGTTTGAACATCGCCACGCGGTTGGTCGCCACCAACGTCGGCGACGCGGTGCATGCCCTGCGTGAAGGCGGCTGCGATTTGATGCTGGCGTTCTACGACCCGGACGCGGCTATGCAGATGGACGCGGAGATCTTCCCGTCACTGCACCTGGGCAACACCGAAATGCTCCCGGTTTGCGCCGCTGACGCCGACGGCAAGCCGCTGTTCGACCTGGAGGGCGAGGGCAGCGTGCCATTGCTGGCCTACAGTGCTGGTGCGTTCCTTGGGCGATCGGTGCACTTGTTACTGCGCCAGCGGGCGTTGCGCTTTACCACCGTGTACGAGACCGCCATGGCTGACAGCCTCAAGAGCATGGCCCTGGAAGGCCTGGGCATTGCCTGGGTGCCGCAGTTGAGCGTGCGCGCCGAGCTGGCGCGGGGTGAGCTGGTGGTCTGCGGAGGACCGCAATGGCATGTGCCGCTGGAGATTCGTCTGTATCGCTGCGCGTTGGTACGCAAGGCAAATGTGCGGTTGTTGTGGCGCAAGCTGGAGGGTGGGGCGGCGCAGAATCCGTCGGGAGAGCGAGGTTAAGTGTGGGAGCTGGCTTGCCTGCGATTGCAGTGGGTCAGCACCTGGGATGCTGGCTGATTCACCGTCATCGCAGGCAAGCCAGCTCCCACAGTATTTCGCGGTGTTTTCGCTGACCTGAAAGTCAATAAAACCGCCACTTTGGCCCGCAAGACAGATGGTCACTCCAGGGGCTGTTTATCTGGATTATTACGGTATACTGCGCGGCCTTCGGCCGGTCCAACCGGCCTTAATTCGTACACCAAGCCACGCCGGATTTCCCGCGTGGCTTGTTGTTTTTTGACGCGCCTGCGGGCGCCCAGAGAGAAGAGGCACGACGATGAGTGCATTGGTTGGCGTGATCATGGGCTCCAAGTCCGATTGGTCCACCCTTAGCCACACCGCCGATATGCTGGAAAAACTCGGCATTCCCTACGAAGTGAAAGTGGTCTCCGCCCACCGCACTCCGGATTTGCTGTTCCAGTATGCCGATGAAGCAGAATCCCGTGGCATCGAGGTGATCATCGCCGGTGCCGGTGGTGCGGCGCACCTGCCGGGCATGTGTGCGGCCAAGACCCATCTGCCGGTACTCGGCGTGCCGGTGCAGTCGGCGATGCTCTCGGGCGTGGATTCGCTGTTGTCTATCGTGCAGATGCCGGCCGGCATTCCGGTGGCGACCCTGGCGATCGGCAAGGCCGGCGCGATCAATGCCGCGTTGCTGTCCGCCAGCATCCTGGGCGCCAAGCATCCGCAATTCCATGCGGTGCTGAAAAAATTCCGTGCCGAACAGACAGACAGCGTGCTGGACAATCCAGACCCACGTATCGCCTGAGGTTGTTGACGATGAAGATCGGTGTAATCGGTGGCGGCCAACTGGGCCGCATGCTGGCCCTGGCGGGAACGCCGCTGGGGATGAACTTCGCTTTCCTGGACCCGGCGCCGGACGCCTGTGCGGCCGCATTGGGTGAGCACTTGCGCGCTGACTACAGCGACCCGGACCACCTGCGCCAACTGGCCGACGAAGTCGACCTGGTGACCTTTGAGTTCGAAAGCGTCCCGGCTGAAACCGTGGCCTTCCTGTCGCAGTTCGTGCCGGTGTACCCGAGTGCTGAAGCCTTGCGCATCGCCCGTGACCGCTGGTTCGAGAAGAGCATGTTCAAGGACCTGGGCATTCCGACCCCGGCCTTCGCCGATATCCAGTCCCAGGCGGACCTGGACGCCGCAGTTGCCAGCATCGGCCTGCCGGCCGTGCTAAAAACCCGCACCCTGGGTTACGACGGCAAGGGCCAGAAAGTCCTGCGCACCGCCGCCGATGTGGTCGGTACTTTCGCCGAACTGGGCAGCGTTGCCTGCCTGCTGGAAGGCTTCGTGCCGTTCACCGGCGAAGTTTCACTGATTGCCGTGCGTGCCCGTGATGGCGAAACCCGCTTCTACCCGTTGGTGCACAACACCCACGACAGCGGCATCCTCAAGCTGTCCGTGGCCAGCACCGATCATCCGTTGCAGGCGCTGGCGGAAGATTATTCCAGCCGCGTATTGAAACAGCTGGATTACGTCGGCGTGATGGCGTTCGAGTTCTTTGAAGTCGACGGTGGCCTCAAGGCCAACGAAATCGCCCCGCGCGTGCACAACTCCGGGCACTGGACCACCGAAGGTGCCGAGTGCAGCCAGTTCGAAAACCACCTGCGGGCGGTGGCGGGCTTGCCGCTGGGTTCCACGGCCAAGGTCGGCGAGAGCGCCATGCTCAACTTCATCGGCACGGTGCCGGCAGTGGATAAAGTCATCGCCATCGACGACTGTCACTTGCATCACTACGGCAAGGCCTTCAAAGCCGGGCGCAAGGTCGGTCACGCCAACCTGCGCTGCAAGGACCGTGCAACGCTGCAAGCGCAGATCCTCAAGGTCGAAGCGCTGATCGCCGAACAATAAGCCTGGTTTAGGCGGGAACCATTTAGGGATCGCCATCCTCTGATTGCAGGATGCCAAAGCCTAGCTAGGCTTTGGCATAGCTCACTTCAATCAGAGGGAAATGCCATGGGTATCATCGGAACCATCTTTATCGGCTTGATCGTCGGCCTGCTGGCGCGTTTCCTGAAACCAGGCGACGACAGCATGGGTTGGATCATGACCATCCTGCTGGGTATTGCAGGCTCTCTGGTCGCCACCTACGGTGGTCAGGCGCTGGGTATCTACCAGGCAGGCCAAGGCGCGGGCTTCTTCGGGGCGTTGATCGGCGCCGTCGTGCTGCTGGTGATCTACGGTCTGCTGAAAAAGAAATGATCTAAGCGACGAAGCCCTCTGCGCTGCGCAGGTGCAGAGGGCTAGAATGCTCGCCACCTGTATTTGTCGAGCCTTTCCATGCGCCGTCTTCTGTTGACTCTCCTCCTGCTGGGCTCTGGCCTGGCGCACGCCGGCGAATTGCCGGAAACCGACTGGCTTGACCTGATGCCGCTGTCGGACCAGAAAGCCCTCGAGGCCATGCCCGAGATCGACCATAACTCCCCCGAAGCCCAAGGCACGTTCACCGACAAAGGTGGCTTGAAGCAAAGCAAAGGCTTGCCTGCGGTGATGTATTCCACCAAAACCGTGGCCGCCATGAACGGCAAGAACATCCGTATCGGCGGTTACCCGGTGCCGTTGGAAACCGACGCCAAGGGCCGCAGCACCTTGTTCTTCCTGGTGCCATACCCGGGCGCGTGCATCCATGTGCCGCCACCGCCGCCTAACCAACTGGTGCTGGTGCGGTATCCCAAGGGGTTGAAGCTGGATGATATCTACACGCCGCTGTGGGTGACGGGCACATTGAAGGTGGAAAAGGTGAATAACGATTTGGCGGATGCAGCGTATGCGCTGGATGCGGGTAAGGTGCGGGTGGTGAAGGAGTCCGATCTCTAAAACCCAATGCCTATCAATGTGGGAGGGGGCTTGCCCCCGATGGCGGTCTATCAGTAGCAACTGGGCTGACTGATCCAGTGCTATCGGGAGCAAGCTCCCTCCCACATTTCGATTGGGTTTACAGGGCGATGCCGGTGATGCTCACGCCCAAGGTGTGGCTTTCGCCTGGCGCCAAGGCCACCACATCATCCAGCACATTCGCCGTCTCGATGCACAACATGCCCTGCCAGCCATCATCGGCCATGTCGTCGAACACCTTGGCGCGCTCGGTCCAGGGATTCCAGATCACTGTCGACTTCGAGCCCTGGCTGGTGAGCCGGATGCGGCGCTGCCAATCCTTGTCGATGATGTTCAACTGCGCCGGGGTATCGAGGTAGATGCGATCGGTTTCGGCAGTGAATTGCAGCAACCCGGTTTGCTGTTTGTTCGTCCAGCCGTCGGCGGTGTCTATGTAGGCTCCACCGTCCAACCCGTCGACCTGCACATTACGTACATCGCTCACGGCGAAATAGGTGTGCAGGGCCTGGCTGAAGGTCACGGTGTCGGTGCCGCGGTTGTGGCTGGTCAGGCGGATATGCAGCTGATCATCCAACAACAAGCTCAGTTTTAGATCGACTTGATGTGGCCAGCCGGGAAAACCACCAGCAGGTACGGGCAATGCCAAGTCGATGCGCAAGGCATTGCCTTCAAGCTCGGTCGCGACCAGAACCCAAAGCGCTGTGCGCGCGAAACCATGGGCGCCGGCGGGTTGATCGCTCTGGCGCATTGCTTTCACGCTTTGCGGGTTGCGGTCGAATACGCCGAACCATGGCCAACACACGGGTACGCCGGTGCGAATACCTTTGCCCTGCTTGAACACCGCTTCGGGGTTCGGCCAGATCAGCGGCTGCTCGCCCTGGCGCTGGTAACTGAAGATATGCGCGCCCTGTTGGGCCACCATCAGTTCGGCGCCGTTGTGGCGGATGCGCCAGCAATCCAGCTCGTCGATTTTCACGGTTTCAACGTGGGGCGTAGGCATACAGGGCACTCTTTATGGCAGGCAATGGGGCAATTGACCGTCAAAGCCCCGCGATGTTTAACGGGCGCGCGACGGCACCGAACGCGTGCGGCCACTGCCATCGATGGCGACGAATACGAACACCGCCTCGGTGACCTTGCGCCATTCGCTGGACAGCGGGTCGTCGCTCCACACTTCGACCATCATCTGGATCGAACTGCGGCCAATTTCCAGGGCCTGGGTATAGAAAGACAGCTGCGCGCCCACGGCCACCGGCACCAGGAACGCCATGCGATCAATCGCCACAGTGGCTACGCGGCCACCGGCGACCTTGCTGGCCATGGCGGTGCCAGCCAGGTCCATCTGCGCGACCAGCCAGCCGCCGAAGATGTCGCCAAAACCGTTGGTTTCACGCGGGAGCGCAGTGATTTGCAAGGCGAGGTCGCCTTGCGGGATGGGATCTTCTTGTTCGAGTTCGATCATGCCGAGGGTGCCTCTGACCCGTGACGCTTCATGGGTATTTCAAGTGGATAGCCGTCTTCGAAAAAAACGTTTCAGCACCAACATACACCGCTCAATGCGTTTCTCGTAAGGCGTACTAAAGGGAAACTCTGCCAAATCGGCTGGGTGGCACCCAACGACGTTTTGGCACAGCAGCCCCTCAAGACAGCGGGTCTGGCACTTGCAAGGGCCGAGTATATCGAGACGATTGCGCCGCGACGACCTCCGGGCACTCATTTGGTCGGCAATTAGCGTCTGTAATGCGGCTTTTTCCGGCAACTGTGCTTCTTATTGCGGTTAACGCGCATCCGTGGGGAATATTTCGCCCATTCGAACGGTTATTCGGCGGGCGCTGTGCTTTTCCAGGCGATTTGCTATCTTGCCAAACCCGATGCAAGTCCCGGGTTTGCCGTTCTGATTACTATAAGAGAAGCCTTGCCATGTCCTCCGTGCCCGCAAGCAGTGCGCAACCGTCGCGCCCGCTGACCCGCAACGACTACAAAACCCTGTCGCTGTCTGCCTTGGGCGGGGCGTTGGAATTTTACGACTTCATCATCTTTGTGTTTTTCGCCACGGTGGTCGGAAAACTGTTCTTCCCCGTGGACATGCCGGAATGGCTGCGCATGATGCAGACCTTTGGCATTTTCGCTGCCGGCTACCTGGCGCGTCCGCTGGGCGGCATCATCATGGCGCACTTCGGCGACCTGCTGGGCCGCAAGAAGATGTTCACCTTGAGTATCTTCATGATGGCCGTGCCGACCCTGATCATGGGCCTGCTGCCGACCTACGCGCAGATCGGCCTGTGGGCACCGCTCCTGTTGCTGCTGATGCGCGTCATCCAGGGCGCGGCGATTGGCGGTGAAGTGCCGGGCGCCTGGGTCTTCGTCTCTGAGCACGTGCCGCCCCGGCACATTGGCTACGCTTGCGGCACCCTGACCAGTGGCCTTACAGCCGGCATCCTGCTGGGTTCGCTGGTGGCCACTGCCATCAACACCCTTTACAGCCCGGAGCAGGTGTCGGACTACGCCTGGCGTATCCCGTTCCTGCTCGGTGGCGTGTTCGGCTTGCTGTCGGTGTACCTGCGTCGTTGGCTGCATGAAACGCCGATCTTCGCCGAAATGCAGCAACGCAAGACTCTGGCCGCCGAGCTGCCATTGCGCGCGGTATTGCGTGACCACCGTGGCGCTATCGTACTGTCGATGTTGTTGACCTGGTTGTTGTCTGCCGGTGTGGTCGTCGTGATCCTGATGACCCCGACCGTGCTGCAAACCGTCTACCATTTCAGCCCTACCGTGGCCCTGCAAGCCAACAGCCTGGCCATCGTCACCCTCAGCCTGGGCTGCATCGCCTCCGGCGCCCTGGCCGACCGTTTTGGTGCCGGCCGCGTGCTGGTCAGCGGTTGTGCATTGCTGCTGGCGACCTCGTGGACGTTGTATCACAGCCTGCTTGACCATCCAGAGTGGCTGTTCCCGCTCTACGCCTTGACCGGTCTGTTTGTCGGCACCATCGGCGTGGTGCCTTATGTGATGGTGAAAGCCTTCCCGCCAGTGGTGCGCTTCAGCGGTTTGTCGTTCTCCTATAACGTCGCCTACGCCGTATTCGGTGGCCTGACGCCATTGGCCGTGTCGCTGCTGATGAAGGAAAGCCCGATGGGCCCGGCTTATTACGTGGCTGTCCTGTGTGTGATGGGGATGGCCGTGGGCGGATACCTCTGGCAGCGCGGACGTTAATTCGCGACTTAAAGATCCTTCCTACGTAGTGGCGTAGGAAGGGTCATAGATTACAGCGTGTTTCTGAAACACCTCTTCAAGCGCTCCAACCTCCTCGCAACCCCCGGTTTTATTGAGTTTTATCCTTCCTGTCAGGTTTTTCACAAATACTGGCCTTTCATCTAATTGTCATATTCCAGACATAGAGTGTTCACACGGCCTACCGATACTTGGCCCCGATCCAACTATCCCTATCTGCTAGGAGCAAGGCATGAAACTGAAACGTTTGATGGCGGCAATGACGTTTGTCGCTGCTGGCGTTGCGACCGCCAACGCGGTGGCCGCTGGTGTTGATCCGGCAATCCCGGCTTACGTTAAGACCACTGGTGTGTCGGGCAACCTGTCCAGCGTCGGTTCCGATACCCTGGCTAACCTGATGACCCTGTGGGCCGAGGGTTACAAAAAGGAATACCCGAACGTCAACATCCAGATTCAAGCTGCTGGCTCCGCCACCGCGCCACCTGCGCTGACTGAAGGCACCTCCAACCTGGGCCCGATGAGCCGCAAGATGAAGGACACCGAACTGGCTGCCTTCGAGCAGAAGTACGGCTACAAGCCAACCGCTATCCCGGTTGCCGTGGATGCCCTGGCTGTCTTCGTGCACAAGGACAACCCGATCCAGCACCTGACCATGGAACAAGTCGACGCGATCTTCTCCTCGACTCGTCTGTGCGGCGCCAAAGCCGACGTGAAAACCTGGGGTGACCTGGGTGTGACCGGCGACCTGGCCAACAAGCCGGTTCAACTGTTTGGTCGTAACTCGGTATCCGGCACCTACGGCTACTTCAAAGAAGAAGCCCTGTGCAAAGGCGACTACAAGCCAAACGTGAACGAACAACCAGGCTCGGCTTCGGTCGTGCAGTCGATCAGCTCTTCGCTGAACGGCATCGGTTACTCGGGCATCGGCTACAAGACTGCAAGTGTGAAGACTGTTGCCCTGGCTAAGAAAGGCAGCACCGACTTCATCGAAGACAGCGAAGAAAACGCCCTGAATGGCAAATACCCGCTGTCGCGCTTCCTCTACGTTTACGTCAACAAAGCCCCGAACAAGCCTCTGGCCCCGCTGGAAGCTGAGTTCGTGAAGCTGGTTCTGTCGAAGCAGGGCCAGGAAGTTGTCGTGAAAGACGGCTACATCCCACTGCCAGCCAAAGTGGCCGCCAAGGCCCTGGCTGACCTGGGTCTGAAAGAAGGCAAATAAGCCTGCAATACCTGGTGTAGATGCATGCTTTTCTGTGGGAGCGGGCTTGCCCGCGATGCTGGCGACGCGGTGTAGAGTTGAACCGTATTGATGCCATCGCGGGCAAGCCCGCTCCCACACTAGTCGTCTACACCTCCTAATTTTTAATCCGCTGCCAGCCCTGCTCCGCGGCGGATTTCTTGCGTCACTGCATTGTCATCTTTCTGTCATACAGGATCGCTAGGGTGTGCGCATGAATGATCTGGCCAATTCCACCATGACGACGACTTCTCCTCCCAAGCGCATTGATTTCAATACGCCTGAGCTGCAACGCAAGCGCCGCATCCGCGCGCTCAAAGATCGCCTGACCCGTTGGTACGTACTGGTCGGCGGCCTCGCCGTCCTCGGCGCCATTACCCTGATTTTCTTCTTCCTGGCCTATGTCGTTGCACCGTTGTTCCAAGGTGCTTCGCTGACCAAGGAAGCGGCGCTGACGCCTGCGTGGATTCAGGATGCCGGCAAGCCGTTGATGATCTCGATTGAAGAACAGAACCAAGTCGCCATGCGGGTTTCCGACAAAGGCCAGGCGCTGTTCTTTGATGTGCAAACAGGCGCTGAACTCAAGCGTATCGACCTGCCGCTGCCGGCCGGCAGCCAAGTGGTGTCCATCGGTAAAGACCAACCCGGCAGCCCGCTGGTGATACTCGGTTTGTCCAATGGCCAGTCCTTGGTGTTCCGCCACACCTATAAAGTGTCTTACCCGGACGGCAAGAAGACCATCAGCCCGGCTGTGGAATACCCTTACGGTGAAACACCGATCATCCTCGACGAACAGGGTCGCCCGCTGGAGCACGTCGCGCTCAACGCCACTGACTCCTCGCTGGTGGTGGCCGGTTCCGCCGGTTCCTACTTGAACGTGCTGAGCCTGAGCCGCGAAGAAAACATGATGACCGGCGAAGTCACCAGCGAGCAGAAGCGTATCGAGCTGCCGCAAATGACTGAGCCGGTGAAGGCGATCTTCATCGACCCGCGCCAGCAATGGCTGTATGTGGTCAATGGTCGCGCCCTGGCCGACGTGTTCAGCCTGCGCGACAAGAGCCTCAACGGTCGCTACAAACTGTCGGAAGATGGCACCGTAGACATCACTGCCAGCGCCCAGTTGGTGGGGGGCATTTCGCTGATCGTCGGTGACTCCAAGGGCGGCCTGGCCCAGTGGTTCATGGCCCGCGACCCGGATGGCGAACAGCGTCTGAAACAGATCCGTACCTTCCAGATGGGCACTGCGCCGGTTGTGGAAATCACCGCCGAAGAACGTCGCAAAGGCTTCACCGCCCTCGACGCCTCCGGCAAGTTCGGTGTGTTCCACAGCACCGCCCACCGCACCCTGTTGGTGGACCCAGTGGTTGACGGCCAAGGCCTGTTCGGCCTGTCACCACGCGCCAACCACGTTATCGTCGAAGCGGGCGGCAAGTTGCAACCGCTGCTGCTGGACAACCCGCACCCTGAAGTTTCCTGGAGCGCGTTGTGGAGCAAGGTCTGGTACGAAAACTACGACGAGCCTAAATACGTCTGGCAATCGACCGCCGCCAACACCGATTTCGAACCCAAGATGAGCCTGGCGCCGCTGACGTTCGGCACGCTGAAAGCTGCGTTCTACGCCATGCTGCTGGCTGCGCCACTGGCGGTCGCCGCAGCAATCTACACCGCTTACTTCATGGCCCCGAGCCTGCGCCGCAAGGTCAAGCCGGTGATCGAACTGATGGAAGCGATGCCGACGGTGATTCTCGGCTTCTTCGCCGGCCTGTTCCTGGCGCCGTATGTGGAAGGGCATTTGCCGGGGATTTTCAGCCTGCTGATGTTGTTGCCGATTGGCATCCTGGTCGCGGGCTTCATCTTCAGCCGTCTGCCTGAGTCCCTGCGCCTGCGGGTGCCGGATGGCTGGGAAAGCGCGATCCTGATCCCGGTGATCCTGTTCGTGGGCTGGCTCTCGCTGTACATGAGCCCGTACCTGGAAACCTGGTTCTTCGGCGGCGACATGCGCATGTGGATCTCCCACGACCTGGGCATCACCTACGACCAGCGCAACGCCCTGGTAGTCGGCCTGGCCATGGGTTTTGCAGTGATCCCGAACATCTACTCCATCGCCGAAGACGCCGTGTTCAGCGTACCGCGCGGCCTGACCCTGGGCTCCCTGGCCCTGGGCGCCACGCCGTGGCAAACCATGACCCGCGTGGTCATCCTGACCGCCAGCCCGGGCATTTTCTCGGCGCTGATGATCGGCATGGGCCGCGCTGTCGGTGAGACCATGATCGTGCTGATGGCCACCGGTAACACCCCGGTGATGGAGATGAACCTGTTCGAGGGCCTGCGCACCCTGGCGGCCAACGTGGCGGTGGAGATGCCGGAGTCGGAAGTGGGCGGCAGTCACTACCGCGTGCTGTTCCTCTCGGCGCTGGTGCTACTGCTGTTCACCTTCATCATGAACACCCTCGCCGAGCTGATTCGTCAGCGTCTGCGCAAGAAATACTCGTCGCTTTAAGAAAGGTAGAAGTCTGTGAAACAGAACTCCCTGAATGGATGGTTCAAGAGCGGCGCCCCCGGCGTCTGGATCAGCGGTGGCGCGGTGTCCATCGCGGTCATCATGACTATTGGCTTGCTTGCCGTGATTGCGGTACGTGGTCTGGGCCACTTCTGGCCGGCTGACTTGATCCAGGCCAATTACAACGTGCCGGGCCAGGAAAACCATATCGTCATCGGCGAAGTGGTGCAGAAGGAAGAAGTGCCCCGCGAGCGCCTGAAAAGCGCGGGCTTGCCGGTGCCGGACCAAGGTCCGGAATTCATGACCCGCGAGCTGATCAAGGTCGGCAACCGTGATCTGAATGGCAACGACTTCACCTGGATCGTCGGCGAGTGGTTGAAGGATCAGACCAAGCCGGTCGACCTGATGGCCATCGAGCGTCGTGAATGGGGCAACTTCTACGGCACCCTGATCAACGTCAAACAAGACGGCAAGGTTGTCGCCGAAGGCGAGGCTGCGTGGCCCGAGCTGCAAGCCCGTGTCGACCGCGTCAACAAGCTGGCCGCCCAGCTCAAGACGCTGGAGAAGTCGGATATCGGCGCGATCAACGCCGGACTGGAGCGCATCCGCCTGCACGGTCGCAAGCTGGAGCTGGAAGGCAAGCTCGACGCCACTGCACAGGCAGACATGGAGTCTGGCCGTGCCGAACTGAACAACCGCTACAAAGAAGTCGAAGCGCGCCTGTCGGACCTGCACGCCCAGTTCAACCGCGACAGCCTGACCGCTCGTGACGCCAACGGCAAAGAAGTGGAAATCAGCATCGGCAAAGTCGTGCATGCCTATCAGCCGAACGCCATGGGCACTTTGACCAAGATCGGCGTCTACTTCAGCAAGGTCTGGGAGTTCCTCAGCGACGACCCACGGGAAGCCAACACGGAAGGCGGGATTTTCCCGGCCATCTTCGGCACCGTGATGATGACCCTGATCATGGCGATTATCGTGACCCCGTTCGGCGTGCTGGCGGCGGTGTACCTGCGTGAATACGCCAAGCAAAACACCCTGACCCGTGTGATCCGTATTGCGGTGAACAACCTGGCGGGCGTACCGGCCATCGTTTATGGCGTGTTCGGCCTGGGCTTCTTCGTGTATGTACTGGGTGGCTCGGTCGACCGACTGTTCTTTGCCGAAGCCCTTCCGGCACCGACCTTCGGTACACCGGGCTTGCTGTGGGCCTCGTTGACCCTGGCGCTGCTGGCCGTGCCGGTGGTGATCGTGGCCACTGAAGAAGGCTTGGCGCGGATTCCCCGCACCGTGCGTGAAGGTTCGCTGGCGCTGGGTGCAACCAAGGCGGAAACGCTGTGGAAGATCGTGCTGCCGATGGCCAGCCCGGCGATGATGACCGGCATGATCCTCGCTGTGGCCCGTGCCGCCGGTGAAGTGGCGCCGCTGATGCTGGTGGGTGTGGTGAAACTGGCGCCATCGCTGCCGCTGGACGGCAACTACCCGTACCTGCACCTGGACCAGAAGATCATGCACCTGGGCTTCCATATCTATGACGTCGGTTTCCAGAGCCCTAACGTCGAAGCTGCGCGGCCGTTGGTGTACGCCACTGCCTTGCTGCTGGTGCTGGTGATCGCCACGCTCAACCTGTCGGCGGTGTGGATTCGTAACCACCTGCGCGAAAAATACAAAGCGCTGGACAGTTAACGCTTTTCAATGTGGGAGGGGGCTTGCCCCCGATAGCAGAGTGTCAGCCAGCACATCTGTTTCTGATACACCGCCATCGGGGGCAAGCCCCCTCCCACACTGGACTGCATGACCCGCGGAATTTGAGTAGATCGCCCCGGCGGTCCAACACAACGAATTGGTAGCACAGGGAGCATCCCATGCAGCACGAAACCCACACCCACGGCATCAACATGTCGGCCCTGGGTCGCGACAAGCAGAGCCTGAGCCTGGCCCAGGAAACCGTGGCCATCGAAGTACCGGGCCTGAGCCTCTACTACGGTGAAAAGCAGGCGCTGTTCGACGTCAGCATGAACATCCCCAAGCAGCGCGTGACCGCCTTCATCGGGCCGTCCGGCTGCGGCAAGTCCACGCTGCTGCGTACGTTCAACCGCATGAACGACCTGGTCGATGGTTGCCGCGTAGACGGCGCGATCAACCTCTACGGCACCAACATCTATCGCAAGGGCGAAGACGTGGCCGAGCTGCGTCGTCGCGTGGGCATGGTGTTCCAGAAACCGAACCCGTTCCCCAAGACCATCTACGAAAACGTGGTCTACGGTTTGCGCATCCAGGGCATCAACAAGAAGCGCATCCTCGACGAGGCGGTTGAGTGGGCCTTGAAGGGCGCGGCGTTGTGGGACGAGGTCAAAGACCGCTTGCACGACTCGGCACTCGGCTTGTCCGGTGGCCAGCAGCAGCGTCTGGTGATCGCCCGTACCATCGCCGTGGAGCCGGAAGTCCTGCTGCTCGACGAGCCGTGCTCGGCCCTCGACCCGATCTCGACCCTGAAAGTCGAAGAGCTGATCTACGAGCTCAAGTCCAAGTTCACCATCGTCATCGTGACCCACAACATGCAACAGGCGGCGCGGGTCTCCGACTACACCGCGTTCATGTACATGGGCAAACTGGTGGAGTTCGGTGACACCGATACCCTGTTCACCAATCCGGCGAAGAAGCAGACCGAAGACTACATCACCGGTCGCTACGGCTAGTACGCGGTGGTTCTGATTGCATTGAATGCTGCGGTTCTCCGCACCTTACCGGACGTTCCAAGGACGCCAACATGATTAGCAAAGAAGGCCTTACCCATCACATCTCCGCGCAGTTCAACGCCGAGCTTGAGGAAGTGCGCAGCCACCTCCTGGCGATGGGCGGGCTGGTGGAGAAGCAAGTCAACGACGCTGTCACCGCGCTGATCGAGGCCGACTCGGGCCTGGCCCAGCAAGTGCGCGAGATCGATGACCAGATCAACCAGATGGAACGCAATATCGACGAAGAATGCCTGCGCATTCTTGCCCGTCGCCAGCCGGCGGCCTCCGACCTGCGTTTGATCATCAGCATCTCCAAGTCGGTGATCGACCTGGAGCGTATTGGCGACGAATCCACCAAAATCGCCCGCCGCGCCATCCAGCTGTGCGAAGAAGGCGAGGCACCGCGCGGTTACGTGGAAGTGCGCCACATCGGCGACCAGGTGCGCAACATGGTTCGCGATGCACTGGATGCGTTTGCCCGCTTCGATGCCGAGCTGGCGTTGTCGGTGGCCCAGTACGACAAGGTCATTGACCGTGAGTACAAGACGGCGTTGCGCGAGCTGGCCACCTACATGATGGAAGATCCACGCTCTATCTCGCGGGTCTTGAACATCATCTGGGTATTGCGTTCCCTGGAGCGTATTGGCGACCACGCGCGCAATATCTCGGAACTGGTGATTTACCTGGTTCGCGGCACCGACGTGCGGCACATGGGCCTCAAGCGCATGAAGGCCGAAGTTGAAGGCACGGCTGATCAAATCCCTAATGTTCCAGGCGAACCTGACGATAAGTAAGGTTGCCCGAGAAATTAACGCCCGGCCTTTGGTCGGGCGTTTTTGTTTGTGGCCTCTGAATTTTTTGCGCAGCGGGAGCAATAAAGTCCCGCTGTGACCAGCGAGTTTTGGCAAACTGCCATCAGTCAGGCGTTTCGCGTGCCGAAGTTTCTATAGGATGAAGGGTCGATGAGTAAAGTCAGTGTATTGGTGGTGGACGACGCCTCGTTTATCCGCGACCTGGTGAAGAAGTGCCTGCGTAACTACTTCCCAGGGATCAAGATCGAAGACGCGGTCAACGGCAAAAAGGCGCAATCCATCCTGATGCGCGAGACCTTCGACCTGGTGCTGTGCGACTGGGAAATGCCCGAGATGTCGGGCCTGGAGCTACTGACCTGGTGCCGTGAGCAAGCGCACCTCAAGGCCATGCCGTTCGTGATGGTGACCAGCCGTGGCGACAAGGAAAATGTGGTGCAGGCGATCCAGGCCGGGGTTTCCGGCTACGTCAGCAAGCCGTTCACCAACGAGCAGTTGCTGAACAAGGTCAAGCAGGCCCTGCACAAGATCGGGCGCCTCGACGCACTGGTCGCCAGTGCACCGACCAAGATGAACTCGGCCTTCGGCAACGATTCCCTGAGCGCCCTGACCGGCGGCAAGCCTGAAGCGGTGCGTGCAGCGCCCGTTGCAACAGCCGCCCCTGCGCCAAGCAAGGGCCTGCTCAACAACCCACCCGTACAAGCGCCTGCAGCCGCGCCGGCGGCCGGTCGTGGCCAAGGTCAACTGCGGCTGTCCAGCGGCAACCAGCAATGCGTGATCAAGGCGCTGAGCATCAAGGAAGCGCTGTTGGTAGTGCGTCGCGGTGAAGTCCTGCCCCAGGTCCTGGAAAGCGCGGTGCTCGACCTTGAGCAAGGTGAAAACGCTGAAGTCGCCCGTCTCAACGGCTACCTGCACGCCATCGTCGCTTACGAGCCCAAGCCCGACAGCGACTGGCTGCAACTGACCTTCCGGTTTATCGACCAGGATGCGCAGAAGCTCGACTACATCTCTCGCCTGATCGCCCGCGGCACGGCGCAGAAGCATTTTGTGCCGGGTGCTTAATCTCCTGAATATCGGGAATCGACCGACCGTCTGATTGCCGTTGGCTGGCTTGATTTATATCTGTTTCGATATAGGCTCTCGATAACGCAACAGTGTTATCGAGCCTTTGCTATGCCTTGAAACAAACCCTCACCGCTCTTGGCTGAATCGTCGATTACGCTTCTTTTTTCCAGAAAAGGAGAAGCCAATGCCAAGGCACAAGGATGTGGTGTTTCTAGGAAGCTCACTCAAGGATCTCAAGGCATTTCCTCTCGATGCCCGTAGGGCCGCCGGTTTTCAGTTGGACCTATTGCAGCAGGGTGAACAGCCTTTTGATTGCAAGCCGATGAAAACAATCGGAAGGGGTGTCAGTGAGATCAGAATCACTGAGGAATCGGGAGCGTTTCGAGTGTTCTACGTGGTCAACCGGCCAGAAGCTGTCTATGTGTTGCATGCGCTGCGCAAGACCACACAGAAAACCGAAGGGCGGGATATCGAACTGGCTCGTGCCAGATTGCAGGAGTTAGGTTAAGCCAATGACAGACTCAAAAATTCACACCGAACGTTTCAGCTGCGTCTGGGATGCTCTGGAGGACACGCCTGCGCAAGCCGCCAATATGCGACTTCGCTCGAAGTTGCTGCTGGAACTGTGCAACACCATCCGCAGCTGGGAGCTTTCTCAGAAGGATGCGGCGCAAAGGCTTGGCATCAGTCAGCCACGTCTGAACGACGTGCTCAATGGCAAAATCGATAAGTTTTCTCTCGATGCACTCGTCAACTTGTCCGCTGCCGCTCAGATGCATGTGGATATCTGCTTTACTGCGCTGCCCGTTTGACGCTCACACAGTGTTGTCATGATCCCTTGCTAGCCTGCCGTTCAGTCATCCCGGCAGGTTCACGCCATGCTCATGCGTCTAATGCTGTTCTGCGGGCTGGCCTCGGTCGCCACCTCGACTCTGGCCATGACCCTCTACAAATCCACCGATGCCAATGGCGAGGTGTTTTTCAGTGACCGGCAAACCCCCGGCGCCCAAGCATTCGTGATTCAGGAGCGTAGGGTCGAGCGGGTCGAGCGGGTCAAGCGGCCGATGCTGGAGCTGCCCAGGCCGAGTTATCCACAACAAGCCTACCGCTACCCCTTTCCCTGGCGTGGCGGGCCGTTTCGCCTGACCCAGGGCCCCAACGGCAGTTTCAGCCACACCGACGCCAAAAGCCGCTACGCCATGGACATCGCCATGCCCGAAGGCACGCCGATCATCGCGGCGCGTAGCGGCGTGGTGGTGAAAATCGAGAATGGGCAGGCCGGGCGCGGTGGCGATGCTTCGGGGAATTTTGTGCGGGTACGGCACGATGACGGGACTGAGGGCGTGTACCTGCACCTCAAGCAAGGCTCGGTGAGTGTCAGGGCCGGGCAGCGCGTGGCACTGGGCAGCCCGCTGGCGTTATCGGGGAATACCGGCAACAGCAGCGGGCCGCATCTGCATTTCGTGGTGCAGCGTGCTACCGAGGCGGGGCTGGTGTCGATCCCGTATGAGTTCAACCAGCCGGTTGGCACATTGCCCAACTTTGCGTTGGGCAATTGAAGGATCAATCCAGCAGCAGAACCTTGGCCAACACGATCTTCGGCCCTTTCATCTTCTTGATGATGATCCGCAAGCCTTCCACTTCCAGCACTTCTTCCTCTTCCGGTACACGCTTCAAGGTGTCGTAGATCAGGCCGGCCAGGGTTTCGGCTTCGATGTGGTCCAGGTCTACGCCCAGCAGGCGTTCCACCTTGAACAACGGCGTGTCGCCGCGCACCAGCAGTTTGCCCGGCTGGTAGGCGAGGATGCCGCGCTCGGCCTTGCGGTGTTCATCCTGGATATCACCCACCAGTACTTCGAGCACGTCTTCCATGGTCAGGTAGCCGATGACTTTGCCGTCGGCTTCTTCCACCAGGGCGAAGTGCGCGCCGCCTTTGCGGAACTGCTCCAGCAGCTGCGACAACGGCATGTGCCGCGAAACGCGCTCCAGCGGGCGGGTCAGTTCGGCGAGGTTGAACGACTCGGGGATGTGGTCCAGGGCTGC
This sequence comes from Pseudomonas sp. GW821-FHT03A09, assembly GCF_059421065.1. NCBI lineage: Bacteria > Pseudomonadati > Pseudomonadota > Gammaproteobacteria > Pseudomonadales > Pseudomonadaceae > Pseudomonas > Pseudomonas sp. GW821-FHT03A09. Next base: position 243,444 of record NZ_JBWKUX010000001.1, read on the forward strand.
CAGTTCCAGCAGCAGGTCCTTGATGTGCAGCAGGCCGACGAACTCGTTTCGATTCGCGTCATACACCGGATATCGGCTGAACTTGTGGCGACGGAACAGCGCAAGGATTTCCTTGAGCGGGGCGTTGAAGTCGAGGGTGACCAGGTCTTCCCGGGAATTGGCCCAGTCCACCACTTCCAGCTCGCCCATTTCCACGGCGGAAGCCAGCACGCGCATGCCTTGGTCGCTCGGGTCCTGGCCACGGCTGGAGTGCAGGATCAGTTTGAGTTCTTCGCGGCTGTAATGGTGCTCATGGTGCGGGCCGGGCTCGCCTTGGCCGGCGATGCGCAGGATAGCGTTGGCGCTGGCGTTGAGCAGGTAGATCGCCGGGTACATGGCCCAGTAGAACAGGTACAGCGGCACAGCCGTCCACAGCGACAGCAACTCGGGTTTGCGAATGGCCCAGGATTTGGGCGCCAGTTCACCGACCACGATGTGCAGGTAGGAAATCACGAAGAAGGCGGCAAAGAACGACACGCCTTTGATCACTTCAGGCGATTGCACGCCCACGGCATTCAGCAACGGCTCGAGGATATGCGCGAAGGCCGGCTCACCGACCCAGCCCAGGCCAAGGGAGGCGAGGGTGATACCCAACTGGCAGGCCGACAGATAAGCGTCGAGCTGGCTGTGCACGGTGCGTAGGATCTGCCCGCGCCAGCCGTTCTTGTGGGCGATGGCTTCGACCCGAGTGGCGCGCAGTTTGACCATGGCAAATTCCGCCGCAACGAAGAAGCCGTTGAGCAGTACCAGGATCAGTGCAAAAAGAATCATGCCGAAGTCGGCGAAAAGTGAAGCGAGGGTAATACCAGGGGAAGGGTCCATGATGGGGTTTTGCAGGTTCCGTGTATTCAATTAAAGGTCAAGGGGCGGCCTGAAAGGCAGGCATAAGTCGGCCAATGTAGCGGCTGACGGGGCGCTTGCCTAGTGGTTGCTGCCGGGCGGGGCTTGGAATTCCTTCTCCAACACGACACCGGCCCAATGTGGGAGGGGGCTTGCCCCCGATGGCGGCGGGTCAGATGTGAATGTGTTGACTGACACCCTGCTATCGGGGGCAAGCCCCCTCTCACATTTAGTTCAGTGTTGTTTTCGGGTTATTCGCCGGTGCCGAGCACTCGCGAGCGAGTCACCTGAGCCGGCGGAAAATGGCAGGTAAACGTACTGCCGTGGCCCAGCACGCTGCTGATCTCCAGCCGTGCACGGTGGCGCAGCAGTACATGCTTGACGATGGCCAGCCCCAGCCCGGTCCCGCCAGTGTTGGAGTTGCGGCTGGAGTCGACACGGTAGAAGCGTTCGGTCAGGCGTGGCAGGTGTTTGGCGTCGATACCGATGCCGGAGTCCTGCACGCTCAGGTGAGCACCTTGTTCGTCGGCCCACCAGCGGATGCGGATGTTGCCTTTATCCTGGGTGTACTTGACGGCGTTGAACACCAGGTTGGAAAACGCGCTGCGCAATTCGCCTTCGCTGCCTTTGAGCAAAACCTGCGGGTCGGCTTCCAGGGTGATCTGCTGGCCGCGCTGGCCGGAGAGGGCCTGGGCATCGTTCTTGATGGTCTGCAGCAGGCTTTGCACGGTCACCGGGTGGTTGTCCGACGGGTAATCGGTCGCTTCCAGCTTGGCCAGCAACAGCAGGTCGTTGAGCAGGGTCTGCATGCGCGAACCTTGCTGCTGCATTTGCTGCAGGGCGCGGCTCCAGCGCGGGTTGATCTCGTCGACATTGTCCAACAGCGTTTCCAGGTAACCGCAAATCACCGTCAACGGCGTGCGCAGCTCATGGGAGACGTTGGCGACGAAGTCTTTACGCATCTGTTCCAACTGGTGGATACGGGTCACGTCGCGCACCAGCATCAGGTGTTCGTTGTTGCCGTAGCGCGTCAAGTACAGCTGGATGCGCACGCGGTCATTGGTGGGCGAGGGGATTTCCAGGGCTTCTTCGTAATTATCCTGCTCGAAGTATTCCTTGAAGCGCGGATGGCGTACCAGGTTGGTCACCGGCTGGCCGCTGTCCTGGGGCGTCTTGAGGCCCAGCAAGGTCTCGGCGGCGCGGTTCCACCACTCCAGGTTGCCATCGCTGTCGAGCATGATCACCGCGTCTTTCAGGGCGGCGGTGGATTCCTGTACCCGGTCGATCACTGCTTGCAGACGTCCGCGTACTCGTTGGTCGCGGCGTTGCAGGTGGTAGATGCTGTCGAACACCTCGCCCCACAGGCCATAGCCGTCGGGTGGTGCTTCATCGGGTTTGTGCTGGCGCAGCCATTCATGCAGGCGCAGCAATTGCTTGAGGGTCCAGCCCAGGTACAGGCCGAGGCCGACGGCCAGGCTCCAACCGTAATAGCCGCTGATCAAGCCTACCAGCAAGCAGCCGGTGATCAGCAAAAGCATGTGGCGGATCAGGGTGCCATGCCAGTTTTGGTTCACTTAAACATGCGTCCTTGTCAGCTGTTCAGGGAATTCGGCTCGGCTCAGCCTTTGGTAGAAAAACGGTAGCCGGTGCCGCGCACGGTTTGTACCAGATTCTCGTAGGCATCGCCCAAGGCTTTGCGCAGGCGGCGGATATGCACGTCCACGGTGCGCTCCTCCACATACACGTTGCCGCCCCACACTTGGTCGAGCAATTGGCCGCGGGTGTAGGCACGCTCCTGGTGGGTCATGAAGAATTGCAGCAGGCGGTATTCGGTCGGGCCCATCTCGGCCGGCTTGCCGTCAATGGTCACACGGTGGCTGATCGGGTCCAGCAGCAGGCCGCCGACTTCAATCGGCGCTTCACCATCGGTAGGGCCGGCGCGGCGCAGTACGGCCTTCAGGCGCGCAACCAGTTCCCGCGGGGAAAAGGGTTTGGTGATGTAGTCGTCGGCGCCGACTTCCAGCCCTTGGATCTTGTTGTCTTCTTCACCCTTGGCGGTGAGCATGATGATCGGGATATCCCCGGTCAGCTCGTCACGCTTGAGGCGGCGGGCGAGCTCGATGCCGGAGGTGCCTGGTAGCATCCAGTCCAGCAGGATCAGGTCCGGCTTGCGGTCGACGATAATGGCGTGGGCCTGCTGGGAGTTCTCCGCCTCCAGGCAGTCATAGCCGGCCATTTCCAACGCAACGGCGATCATCTCGCGGATGGGCGCTTCGTCGTCGACGATCAGAATGCTCCTGCCAACCATGCCTAAATCCTCTTGTCATTTAACTGTCTTGCGCCGCATTAGATAACGGAATTATTGCAGTCGTGTGACAGTAATTTAGTCGCTTGGGCAATTTGCGTCGCTCTGGACTACGCTTTGGGACCGAATCCTGACAACCACAAAAGGAAGGTTCCGATGACTAAAAGTACGTTTTCCTGGAAAGCCCTGCTGGTCACGGCGGCGTTGACGTTGCCGAAGGTGGCATTCGCGGCGGAGCCCGCGATGACTCAAGACGGGATATTAGTGGACCACAAGGGCCTGACCCTCTACACCTTCGACAAGGATGCTGACGGCAAGTCAGTGTGCAAGGACCAGTGCGCGACCAACTGGCCGCCGCTGAAGGCTGAGTCCACCGACAAGCCGACGGGCGATTGGACCGTCGTTACCCGCGACGACAATTCCAGCCAGTGGGCCTACAAGGGCAAGCCGGTCTATACCTACAAGGATGACCATAAAGCCGGTGACAAGGCCGGGGATGGCAAGGGTGGGGCGTGGCACGTCATCAAACCCTGAACCTGCGGCGCCGCTGAGACCTTCGCGGGCAAGCCCGCTCCCACAGGGGGCACATTCCAAATGTGGGAGGGGGCTTGCCCCCGATGAGGTCGGGACAGCCGCCACAAAAACCTCAGCGAAAGGCGTAATCCGCCACAATCCCGACAAAAATCGCCAGCCCGGCCCAGTGGTTGTGCAAAAACGCCTTGAAGCACTTCATGCGATCTCTGTCCCGGGTATACCAGAACTCCCAGGCAAAGCAGCCCGCCGCCGCCAGCAGACCCAGATGGAACCAGCCGCCCAGTTCGAATCGTGCGCCCGCCAATAACAGGCACACCAGCGACAGGCCCTGCAGCGTGAGGATGATCACACGGTCGGCATCGCCGAATAGAATGGCCGTGGATTTCACGCCGATCTTCAAGTCATCGTCGCGGTCGGTCATCGCGTAATACGTGTCGTAGCCCACCGTCCACAGCAAGTTGGCGATGTACAGCAGCCACGCGGTGGCGGGCAGGTGGCCGGTTTCAGCGGTGAACGCCATCGGCATGCCCCAGGAAAACGCCGCGCCCAGCACCACTTGCGGGTAATAGGTGTAGCGCTTCATGAACGGATAGCTTGCCGCCAGCGCCAGGCCGCCAAGGGAGAGCAGGATGGTGCTGGCGTTGGTCAGCAGTACCAACAGGAAACTGATGCCCATCAGCACCGCAAAAAACACCAGTGCCTCTTTGGAGCTGATCTTGCCGCTCACCAGCGGGCGTTGCTCAGTGCGCTTCACATGGCCGTCGACCTTGCGGTCGGCCCAGTCGTTGATCACACAGCCACCGGCGCGGGTCAGCACCACGCCCAGCACGAAAATCACGATGTTGAGAACGGATGGCGAGCCCTTGCCGGCGATCCACAGCGCCCACAGCGTCGGCCACAGCAGCAGGTAAATGCCGATGGGCTTGTCCATGCGGGTCAGCTGAATGAAGTCCCAGGCCCTGGGATTCAGGTGGTTCAAGGATTTGAGCAGACGTTGATACATCAGCAGTTCTCCGGATGGTCATGCAGCGCATGCCAGAAGCTGGGCAAAAAGATTTCAGCGACCAGCACGCTCAAGGGCCCGCGATCAAAGCGCGAACGGCGGCCCCATAGCCCATCGGCCTGATCCGCAGAGGGCAGCCATTGCCGTGGGTAATGGCACACCTCGATGGCCTGGCGGGTGAAGGCGTGATCGCAGAACAACAACTCCCCCAGCGAGCGGCTACCCAGTTCATCCATATGCAGGCCGTCACCCTCCAGTGCACTGCGCGCCGCCACGCTACGGGCGAACACCCATGGTTGGCCATGCCCACGCAGATACACTTCACGTACCCAACCGACTGTGGCCGTGGGCAGACCCAGTGCCACACATTCATCATCGCGCAAAGGCTGCCAGCCTTCGAACAGCGGCGTCACGCTGAAGCCGTCGTTGGACAGCCACGTCAGCCGCCGCGTCAGCGAGTCTTCATTGAACAGCCAATTGAGGGTCAAGGGTGTGGGCACAGGCAGTAGAAGGCTCTGGATCAGCCATTGGCAAGCATCGGGAGGGTCGATTGAGTGCGGCACGGTGAGTCAGTATTGGCAGCAAAAGAGGCGGCGAGCTTACCATGGCGTCCTGGTTTTTTGCCGGACTGAACCGGCTGTTTGCGTCGATCGTGCTTGCATCTGCCAGCCCCGATCAGTACAAAACGCCCTGAGCCGCACGGCAACGCGGGTCTATCGACCGTCGGCCAAGATGCCTGGACCCTGAGGAAGCAAGTAATGAAGAAGTGGCAATGTGTAGTCTGCGGCCTGATCTATGACGAGAAAGACGGTTGGCCGGATGATGGAATCCTGCCTGGTACCCGTTGGGAAGACGTCCCGGAAGACTGGCTGTGCCCGGACTGCGGCGTGGGCAAAATGGATTTCGAAATGATCGAAATCGGCTAATTTTCGGTTTTCAGATAAGTACTACAAGGAGAAAGGAATGAACGCACCTGTCGTGATCATCGGCACAGGATTGGCCGGTTATAACGTGGCCCGGGAGTTTCGCAAGCTCGACAGCGAGACCCCACTGCTGTTGATCACCGCGGATGACGGGCGCTCCTACTCCAAGCCCATGCTCTCCACCGGCTTTGGCAAGAACAAGGAAGCCGATGGCCTGAGCATGGCTGAACCGGGCGCCATGGCCGAGCAACTCAAGGCCGAAGTGCGCACTCACACCCGCATCAGCGGCATCGACCCGGGCCACAAGCGCCTGTGGATCGGCGAGGAAGCGGTGGCTTATCGCGACTTGATCCTGGCCTGGGGCGCGGAGACGGTGCGTGTGCCAGTCGAAGGCGATGCGGCTGAGCTGATTTTCCCGATCAACGATCTTGAAGACTACGCCCGTTTTCGCACTGCTGCGGCCGGCAAGCGCCGCGTGCTGTTGCTGGGCGCCGGCCTGATTGGTTGCGAGTTCGCCAACGACCTGATCCTCGGCGGCTATGAAATCGACCTGGTGGCGCCGTGCGAACAAGTCATGCCGACCCTGTTGCACCCGGCAGCCGCTGCAGCAGTGCAGGCTGGGCTGGAAGGCCTCGGCGCACGTTTCCACCTGGGGCCGGTGCTCAACCGTCTGCAGCGCACTGCCGATGGCCTGGAAGCCCACCTGTCCGACGGTGAAGTGATTCACTGCGACTTGGTGATCTCGGCCATCGGCCTGCGTCCACGTGTCGACCTGGCTGCTGCTGCCGGCTTGCAGACCAACCGTGGGATCATGGTGGACCGCCACCTCAAGACATCCCACGCCAACATCTACGCCCTGGGCGACTGCGCCGAGGTCGATGGGCTGAACCTGCTGTACGTGATGCCGCTGATGAGTTGCGCCCGCGCCTTGGCCCAGACCCTGGCCGGCAATGCCACCGCCGTCAGCTATGGACCGATGCCGATCACCGTGAAAACCCCGATTTGCCCGCTGGTCGTGTCGCCACCGCCACGGGGCACCGAAGGCGTCTGGAGTGTCGAAGGCCAGGGCGCCGATATCAAGGCCCTGTGCCGCGACGCCAGCGGTCGCCTGCTGGGTTACGCGCTGACCGGCAGCGCCGTCATGGAAAAACTGGCCCTCAATAAAGAACTTCCGCCTTTACTGGCGTAAATGCCGGTCGTTCTGTCGGAATCAGCACGCTCCTACCCTCAGAAAGGTCGCCGCGAGACTGGCGGAGCGTGCGAGGGCATGCCATCCTCACTCCCGTCTGCCGCAGAGTAGAGCCTGCGGCGCCTTGGGCGCTGCTCCGTCGATGAGCAGCACGGACATAACAACAAAAAACCGTCAAAGAGGCTTCACATATGCGTAAACCAGAACTCGCAGCCGCCATCGCTGAAAAAGCGGATCTCACCAAAGAACAGGCCAACCGCGTCCTCAACGCCGTTCTCGAAGAAATCACCGGCGCCCTGCACCGCAAGGACAGCGTCACCCTGGTTGGTTTTGGCACCTTCCTGCAACGCCACCGCGGCGCACGCACTGGCAAAAACCCACAGACCGGTGAGCCGGTGAAAATCAAGGCCAGCAATACTGTTGCGTTCAAGCCGGGCAAATCGCTGAAAGACACAGTCAACGCGTAAGGGCGTTACCGTCTCGAAGGGGGCGGGGTGGTAGAAAAAATGGGCACGCCGACTGGGTCGGGTGCCCATTTTTTGTGAGGGCCTTGCTGGTTAATCACACACAAGCGAGTGATCCGGGAACTGGCTCAGTTTGAGCTTCTTTAATTCTTGTGCAACGGAGTTTTCAAGGTGCTGCGGGGCCATCAGTGTTTTGACTTCACGCTCCCAGCCCGCTGCTCCGCCTACGCGTTGAGTCACACCTTCCGGCCATCCCTGAAGGATGGACTTGTAATGCTCGATGCGTTCGTGGGCCATTGCACTCTTTTTGCACCAAGCCAATAACAATATATTGTCGGTCATGGCCTGTACTGGGAAGTTATCTCCACTGGCTACAGTAGTTTTATAAATAGAGTCCAGCGTGGTACATGACAGTGTCTCGAGGAACGCAATAGGGCATTGTGATCGAAAACGTTCAATAAGTTCTTCGAACTTATTTGAGTGGCGCAAAGGGCTTATCGATTCCTCAACACCCTTATTGTTCAATAGTGACATCGGCGAAACCAGCGAGACTACTGGGAACGACGTCATCAATGAGTGAGTGTGGAACACCGGAACATAGTGTTCCTCACCGTAAACGGGCTTGAGATAAATGCCGGTCAGCAGAGGGCCGTTACGCTTTAATAAATGAAGGGGTTTATATATCTCATAAGTCCCCATCACTTCTTTCCAGTCTTGGGTAATTGCCTTTTTTTCAGTGGCCGTCATTTTTTTCATAAGGTGTCTCAGGGGTGTATCGCTGTCTGTGAAGGTGGTTTTATCGGGAGGTTATTATTATTGTTGGTCTGTTGTCGACTGCTAATCGGCCCGTTCGGGTCTTTTGTGAACTTGTAATCCAGCACTTCCCCGGTGTTCTTGTTGTAAACATCTGGCCGCGCGCTACCGGCGGTTCCTTTCGGGACCTCAACGCCTTTCAAATAGGATTTCTCCACCGCCAAGTGAGTCTTTTGCCCGGTCATGCGCTGGTAGCGTTTTAGCAATTTGTCGGCGTAGGTGTGCTTTTTGCTGCCCTGGACCGGACCAGTGCCTGCAGCGCCATGCTTGTTTTTAACGCCCCATTTTTCCGCCTTGCTGGCAATTTTCTTGACGAAATCCTTATCCGACAGACTGGCTGCTGTAGGTTTTTTGTTTGTGCAGGACAATCCCAGTGGATCTATCCAGGTAATCGGATTAGGGCCGTAGGCGTACAAGTTGAGCCCACCCAAGAGTCCGATAGGATCGGGTGTCGTGAAGCGGCCAATATCCGGGTCATAGAACCGGAAGGTATTGAAATGAAGTCCGGTTTCTCTATCCAGGTACTGGCCTTGGAATCTGAGGTTTTGCTCCTCGATGTAATAGGGTTCACGGGTTTCCCGTATGGTATTTCCCCATACGCGATAAGTGGCCTGCCACAGCGTTTGGCCGTCGGCTTCAGTGAGCTCAAGAGGGAGGCCATTGAAGTCGTTATGGTAGTACCGGATCTTTTGCTGGGAGCCTACACCGTCCACCTTGGCCAATGGCTCATAGCCGTCTTCTTCATACAGATAGAGGCTGGTCTGGTTGTTCCGGTGTTCTTGCAGGAGCCGTAAGCCATCCCAACTGAAATGTGTTGTCCCGAGTAAGTATCCGTCGCTGCTCGTCTCGTTTTTCTCGATGCGTCGACCCAGTGGGTCGTAGGTCATGCGGACCACATTGCCGCTCTGGTTCCGTACTTCGATCAGACGATGTTCGGCGTCATAACGCATGTGTTGTACGCCGCGATGACCGCTTCGCTTTTCGACCATTCGGCCAAAGCCGTCATAGCGATAACGTTTGTCCTGATAAGTCAGTAGGCGGTTATGCACAACCAGTCCGCTACCGGATGGTGGCCCATCCAGTAAATTGGCGGCGGCGTCATAGGAAAAGGTTTCGTGCTGCCCCATTCCGCTGTCCTGGCTGGCGATAATCCGAGCGGTGGCATCGTAGTGCAGCAACTGGCGAGCTTGGTTCGCGGGGTGTCGGTCCAATTTAGTGATCAGATTGTCTGCCGCGTCGTATTCGAACTGCTTTTGTAACGATGCCGCTCCCTGCGTACCCGGGCTGGTCTTGCGGCGTTGTCGTGCACGCAGGCGGCCCGAACGATCGTAGTTGCTCTGAGTGCTGATCTGGCCCTGGGTGCGCAGTACTTCACGGTGCAGCCGGTCGCGCTCAAAATCACAGATGACCTGGCCATCGAGGTTAATTTGATGCAGATGGCCGCTGCCATAATAAAGACGATTGATCCAGCGCCCGTCGGGCAGTTTGCTTTGGATCAGATTCCCTAGTTCGTCGTAGTGATGTTGCAATGAGCCTGCTTGGCTCTGTTCTTCCAGCATCTGCCCGAGAGCGTCGTACGAGAACCCCAGTGACTGTGACTGACCGCTCGTGTCCATGAAGTGGACACCAGTCAGTTGGTCCAACATATCGTAGGTGTATTGGGTGTGACCATCATCCGTTGTCTTGGCGCTCAACCGCCCCATTGCATCGCGCGTGAGTCGATGGACAATGGGTTTGGCAGCTATTTCCGGTACCAGTCCGATCCCGCTGCCGTAAGGTGCGGGAACGCTTTCAAACTGGATGACATTGTCGAGACAGTCGTGCTCGTAGCGTTTGGAGCTGCCATCCAGATCCTGCTGTTCGGTCAGGCGATCGCCTGCATCCCACGAAAATCGATAGCTTTCGCCGTTCTCGTTGGTCAGAGACAGAAGGCGCCCATAAGCATCGTATCCAAACTGCACGTTACGACCGTGGGCATCAGTGCGTTGCCGTACCTGGCCACGTCGTGTGTATTGATAATGGGTGCTGTGCCCGGCGGGATCTGTGTACCCGACCAGTTGTCCGCTGGCATCGCGCTGATAGTGTTCTTCGCGACCATCAGGCAATTGGACGCCAATCAGTCTGCCCTGCGCGTCGTGCTTGAATTCAGTCCGCTCCCCCAGTGCGTCAGAGATAGCCTGCAAATGTCCGCGTGCGTCATAAATGAACCGTGTCGGCGAGCCCGAGCAATCGACGTGTTCAATCAGTTGCCCTGCTTGGTTCCAGCGGAGTTTTTTACGTTTGCCGGTGGCATCGATGATTTCAACAGGTTGGCCGTGAGTGTCGTACTGGTAACGCGTGATGTTGCCGAGAGGGTCGGTCTCACGGATACAGTTGCCTCGGGGGTCATACAGGAATTTCCAGCTGTTGCCGGCGGCGTCGGTCTCGACTAGCGGCAATGACCAATGATCAAGCCAGAGGGTTGTGTCGCGGCGCCCCAGAGGGTCCATTTCGCTGATCAGATTGCCGGATTCGTCATAACAGTATTCATAACGTCCACCTTGCGGGTCTGTTGCGCTGAGCAATTGGCGTTCGTCGTTCCATTCAAAGCGCCATACTTGCCCCAGATTATCGGTGTACTGGGTAACCTGATATTGGGTATTCCATACGCGTGTGCTTACCCTTTGTAAGCCGTCGGTGATACGTGTCGTCCCTGCGTTCAGGTCATAGTCGAAATGATAGCGATCGCCGTCATTGGTCCAATGGCCAGTTACACGCCACTCGACTCCTTCAATCAAAGCCCATTCATAGAAGCAGCGCAGACCGGTAGGCAGTTGGTGCTCCACCATGCGACGCCCGGTGTCGTATGCGAAGCGCCGTTGGACCTGATCCGTAGCGTCACGCACTTCTGCCAGGTTGCCAGCCTGGTCATAGGCATAACTGACTAGAACTTCCCGGCGATGATCGGGATGCAACTGCTCAATCCGGTCGACACGGCCTTGTTCGTGAATCAACTCGACTCGGACCAGGTCAAACGTGTCGCGCAGCGCCATCAATCGACCCGCTGCGTCATATTCCAGATAGATACGATTGTCGTTGCGGTCGCCCAATTGGCTCAGGCGCAGTAATAAAGCGTCGTCGGGGGAGGCGTCAAATAGCCGATACAGACCGTTGTCGCTTTCAATCAATAGTTGCCCGTTACGGTGGCGTCGAATGCTCAAGCCCTCGCCAGGGCTGAACATCGCACTACCCAGCGCCACTGAACCCAGGTTGATACGACGGCCCTGCTCGTCGGTATAGATCAGTTCTTCACCGCCATCTGGATGAGGCTGTATTTGTACGGCGACTTCATAAGGCACGCTCCAGCCTGCACCGAACAGCCCATCGCGGCGAAGGTCGCGGCTGTTGTAGAAGCGCTGCCAGTCAATCGGCAACACTCCAGGCAGGGAAAAGTCCAGGTCGAAATCGCTGCCCAGAACTTTGGCGCCTGTTGCCGCATGCACGGGGTTGGGCGACCCCATCGCAGCGTTTGCCATCGCCCCCATGGCTTGGCTCACTGCGTAAGCCCCCACACCGCTGAGCAACATGCACGGCAAATTACTCAGCGTTTTCCCCTTCGCGCCCTTGAGCATCATGAGGGCTTCAATCGCCAGCCCCACACCGGGTGTCTTGCCGCTGCGAATCTCCTGTACCACTACCGTGCCGCCACCAATCGTGACGTTTGGCGAAATCAGGCCTGAGGAAACTACCGTCGCATCGCACATGCTGCGGTCGCCGCTGCGTACGGCGGGTTGACCGTTGATGGTGACTTTATCGGAGCCCTCGGCAAGGAGCTGCGGGGGCATTGGTGGGTGGCGGGCGCATAGGACCAAGTCGGTGGGCAGCGGCACGACACCGGGTGCTGGATAGGCAACGGTAGGGCGCCACAGTTGGGAGAAGAATCCCTCAGCCATGTCCAGGAAGCCGGGTTCTGGCGCAGTTTCGACATCAGGTTCGGGTTCGTCGGGTTCAAGCTCGGTCCCAGCGGGCGCGACATGGGAGGGAATTGCACCTGCCGCACGCGCAGCGGGGATGCTGTTGACGAACGTGTCGGTCGAGCCCACCGCAATCGTGGCTTCCACCACCGGTGGAAACAGCGCATTGGCGAAACTCTCGCACATCTTGCTGAGGCCCTTGTCGGCCCCCGTCTTGCTCATGGCCATGCCGACGACAATACCGACCACGGCGCCGAGGATGCAGCCACCAATGCCGGCAGTAGCGACCGTGACACCAATCGCCGCCGCCACCGCTGCAGTCGCCAGTGCTGTGATCGCCACGTTGGCTGCCACCTCCAATACACCGCCGAGGATATCGGCCATCATGGAAGTGTGGGTCAGCGCATCGCCCATCCGGGCAGCCCATAGAGCATCAGACATGCAGGCAACTCATCAAAGGGCGTCGAACGCCAGCGAATTCTTGATCGTCGCCCAGTGCGCGGCCTCGGTATCCCCGAGCTTGTCCGCCTTCACATAACTCAAGGCGAGCATCTTGCGCGTACCCGGCAACACCAGGGCCAACTGGTACTGGAACACTTTGTCATTGCCCTTGTTGAATTGGCTGCGCAACTCGATGCCTTCCACTTCTTGCGCAGCGCCCAGGCGCACATCAACGCCCGGCTGATAACGCAGATCCTGTACCTGTTTTTCCAGGCGCTGGAGTTGGTCATTGAAGTTGCTGTGCAGGGTTTCACCCTCGGCGAGCAAGCTGCGGCTGACGATCAAGGAGGTGCCCAATTCAGGGAACTTGAGGATATTGATCGACGCGTCCTGCAGCTCGCCGGCCGGCAGTTGGAACTGGAATTCATTGATTCGGTACGTCATGGCAAACAGGTCTCGTCAGGAGCTTTTAGGCGTAGGGAACGCGGCTTTGATGTTGGCGTCGATGCTGGCTTTCACACCCTGGCCATCAGGCGTCGCACCCGCGCCACCGCCGTTGTTCAGGTGCAGCACACCGCCCGTGTTGAACTCGGCGTCGCCGCTGGCGTAGAAGCTGATTTGCACGCCGGTCAGGTTGATCTGCCCGCTGGCGTTCAATTCCAGGATGCTTTCGCCGCACACCAGGCGCAGGTTCTCGCCCACTTCGATCACGTAGCTTTGGCTGATGCTGTCGGTCTTGCGCTGGCCAACCGAAAGGATGTCCTCTTGCTTGACGATGCGCAGGCGGTTGTTGCCGATGGTCACCGTCTCGTTGTGGCCGATGCTCTTGTTGCGGTCATGCCCCACCGAGTGGCTTTCATCCACCTCGACCACGATGTCCTGGTTACGCTCGGCGTGGATGTACAGCTGCTCCAGCCCCTTCTTGTCCTCCATGCGGATTTCATTGAAGTTGGCCGGTGTGCCGCCCTTGCTGGATCGGCTTTTCATGCCGCTCTGGGTCGCGTTTTCCGGCAGGTCGTAGGGCACGGTCTGTTCGGCGTTGTACACGCGGCCGGTGATAATTGGCCGGTCCGGGTCGCCTTCCAAAAAGCTCACAATCACTTCCTGGCCGATCCGTGGAATCTGCATCGACCCCCAGTTTTTTCCTGCCCAGGATTGCGATACACGAATCCAGCACGAGCTGTTTTCGTTGGATTGATCGTGGCGGTCCCAATAGAAATGCACCTTCACGCGGCCGTACTGGTCGGTCCAGATTTCCTCACCTTTAGGGCCGACTACCAACGCGGTCTGCGGGCCTTTGACGATGGGCCGGTGGGTGTTCGCCAGCGGCCGGAAATTCTGCTGGGCGTCGATGCAGGTGAGGCTGCTTTCGAACTGCGCCGAGGCTGATCCGCTGCCGCTTTCCAGGCTTTCCTGGACGATGTAGTAACGGCAACCGACGATCAGGTATTCGCGGTTCTGGTCCTGGCGGCTGAAGCCGGTGAGGCTGAACAAATGCCCTGAACCCAGGCCGCGGGCATTGCCGCTGAACTCGATCTGTTCATGCAGGGTTTGCAGGGCTTCGATGCGGGTGCGTGCGTAGTGTTCGCCGTCTTGGCTTTGCACGTAGGTGCCGGGGTAGTCGTACAGCGGGTAGTCACCGGCGGTGTGCGGACGCGGCATGGCCGAACGTACGTCGATGCTGGCGCTGGGGCGCTGGAAGTCGTAGTCGTTGAGTTCCAGCGAACCCGGCTGTACTTCCTGCGCCAAGTGCCAGTTATGCATGTGGTCGCGTTCGCGTTGCTGCTCATCCTTGGGGTAGTACGGAATCGACGCGTAGCCCGGCACGGTGGTGTGGGCGCCATAGGCGTCGGCCAGCACCAGCACATGGCGATCCTGCTCATGACGGAAGAAGTAGTAGATGCCTTCTTGTTCCATCAGGCGGCTGACGAAATCGAAGCTGGTCTCGCGGTACTGCACGCAGTATTCCCACTCGCGGTACGGCCGGCTCAGAGCGTCTTCGAAATCGGAAAAACCCAGGTCGCGGAACACCTGCTTGATGATCTGCGGGATGCTCAGGTTCTGGAAAATCCGGCAGTCCGAGGTGCGGCTGAGCAGCCACAGCCAAGGGCGCAGCGTCACCTGGTAACTGGCGAACTGGCCCTGGTCGATGTTCTGGCTACAACGAGCAACGATGCCGTGGAAGTGCCGCTCACCACCGTCCGCCAGTTGCAGGCCCACACTCATCGGCTTGCCCAGTAACTGGTTAAGGTCGATGTTGGCGTCCAGGGACGTCAGTTGCAGCTCGTAGTTGAACAGCCTACCCAGCTCTTCGCCGCCGCCCATTTCATTGAGCAGCAGCACATCCGGCCCGAGAGGGCTGGTGACTTTGGCCAGGCGTGAGGCTTGGTTGAATAGCATCGGGCGTCTCGTAAATGACTAAATAACTGAAGAAACCGAATCCAAGTGTGGGAGGGGGCAAGCTCCCTCCCACATTTTTGATTGTGTTCCTTCAGGTCAATCAGCGTCGCTGAAGTCGTAGTGCAATTCATTATCCCGGCTGCTGATCCGCACCCCCGCCAGTGCCTTGCCTTCGAGCATGCGTGTGAGGAACTCACGGCTCATGTCCGGCAGCAGGCTGTTGGTGAGAATGGTGTCGATCATGCGGCCGCCGCTTTCGGTTTCGGTGCAGCGCGAGACGATCAGGTCGACCACTGCGTCGTCGTAGTCGAAGGCAACTTTGTGCGTACTCTCCACGCGCTTTTTGATGCGGTTGAGTTGCAGGCGGGTGATTGCCTTGAGCATCTCGTCGCTCAGCGGGTAGTACGGAATGGTCACCAGACGGCCCAGCAACGCCGGTGGGAAGATCTCCAGCAGCGGTTGGCGCAGGGCCTTGGCGATGTCTTCCGGCTCCGGCACGTTCGCCGGGTCTTTGCACACGTGGGAAATCAACTCGGTGCCGGCGTTGGTGGTCAGCAGGATCAGGGTGTTCTTGAAGTCGATCACGCGGCCTTCACCGTCTTCCATCACGCCCTTGTCGAACACCTGGAAGAAGATCTCATGCACGTCCGGGTGGGCTTTTTCCACTTCGTCCAGCAGCACCACGCTGTAGGGTTTGCGCCGTACCGCTTCGGTCAGCACGCCGCCTTCGCCATAGCCGATGTAGCCGGGGGGTGCGCCCTTGAGGGTCGACACCGTATGCGCTTCCTGGAACTCGCTCATGTTGATGGTGATGACGTTCTGCTCGCCGCCGTACATGGCTTCGGCCAGGGCCAGGGCGGTTTCGGTCTTGCCCACGCCAGAAGTGCCGGCGAGCATGAACACACCAATCGGCTTGCTCGGGTTGTCGAGGCCGGCGCGGGAAGTCTGGATGCGCTTGGCGATCATCTGCAGGGCGTGGTCCTGGCCGATGATGCGTTTCTTCAGGTGCTGGTCGAGGTTGAGCACCGTCTCCAATTCGTTGCGCGCCATGCGGCCTACCGGGATGCCGGTCCAGTCTGCGACCACCGAAGCCACGGCCTGGTAATCCACGGTGGGTAGGATCAGCGGGGTTTCACCTTGCAGGGCGGTGAGGCGATGTTGCAGGTCGACCAGTTGGGTACGCAGCTCATCGCTCTCGTTGTTACCGGCAGCACTGTCCACCACACCCACTTTTTCACGCAGGGTGGCGCGAGTGGCGAGCAGTTCATCCACCAGCGTTTTCTCTTCGGCCCAGCGACTTTCCAGGGTGGCAAGACGCTCACGCTCAGCGCTCAACAGTGCCTCGGTGTTGGTTTGGCGCGCGCCAATTGCAATACCGATGGCATGTTCGCGAGCGATGATTTGCAGCTCGGTTTCCAGCGCTTCGATGCGACGGCGGCTGTCGTCCACTTCCGCCGGCACCGCGTGCAGGCTGATGGCGACGCGAGCGCAGGCGGTGTCCAGCAGGCTCACGGATTTGTCCGGCAACTGGCGCGCCGGGATGTAGCGGTGAGACAGTTTCACCGAGGCTTCCAGCGCTTCGTCGAGGATCTGCACCTGGTGGTGTTTTTCCATGGTCGACGCCACGCCGCGCATCATCAGCAGCGCCTTGTCTTCCGACGGTTCGGCGACTTGTACCACCTGGAAGCGCCGGGTCAGCGCCGGGTCTTTCTCGATGTGCTTCTTGTACTCGGCCCACGTGGTCGCGGCCACGGTGCGCAAGGTGCCGCGTGCCAGGGCCGGCTTGAGCAGGTTGGCCGCGTCACCCGTGCCGGCAGCGCCACCGGCACCCACCAGCGTATGGGCTTCGTCGATAAACAGGATGATCGGCTTGGGCGACGCCTGCACGTCTTCGATGACCTGGCGCAGGCGCTGTTCGAACTCGCCTTTCATGCTGGCGCCGGCTTGCAGCAGGCCCACGTCGAGGCTGCGCAGTTCCACGTCTTTCAGCGCGGGCGGCACGTCACCGGCGACGATGCGCAGGGCGAAGCCTTCCACCACGGCGGTCTTGCCCACACCGGCTTCACCGGTGAGGATCGGGTTGTTCTGGCGGCGGCGCATGAGGATGTCGACCAGTTGGCGGATCTCTTCATCGCGTCCCACAATCGGGTCGAGCTTGCCGCTGCGCGCCTGCTCGGTCAGGTCGACCGTGAAGCGCTTGAGCGCTTCCTGCTTGCCCATCGCGCTCGGCGCCATGGCACCGCTGGCTTCGCCCGGCACCGCGCCGGCACTGAAACCATCGCTGGCACTCAACGCGTTCTCGGGTGAATCGCCGACGTACTCGTCAAAGCGCTCGCTCAGGGCCTCGGCCTTGATCTTGTCGAACTCGGAAGACAGGCCCAGCAAGGCATGGCGCAGACTTGGCGTCTTCAAGATGCCGAGCACCAAGTAGCCGGTCCGCACTTGGCTTTCACCAAACATCAAGCTGCCATACACCCAGCCACGCTCAACGGCTTCTTCCACATGGGAGGACAGGTCGGTGATCGACGTCGAGCCACGCGGCAAACGGTCCAGCGCTTCGGTCAGGTCTCGGGCCAGGCGCGCCGGCTCCACGTTGAACTGACGGATGATGCGGTGCAGGTCCGAGTCCTGCAGTTGCAGTAACTGGTGAAACCAGTGGGCCAGTTCCACATACGGGTTGCCCCGCAGTTTGCAGAAGACGGTGGCGGCTTCGATGGCCTTGTAGGCCACGCTGTTGAGTTTGCCGAACAGTGCGGCGCGACTGATTTCACCCATGCTCTGGATTCCTTGAGGTGGTGGCCTGATCGGCGTAATGCCGGGCCAGGATTAGGTCGTTGGCGTCATGCGCGGGTTGGCCGAGCCAGGTGTTGAAGCCCAGGCGGAACTGGCCGTTGAGTTGCAGCGCCGGTACTTCAGGTTGTTGCAGAACCAGGTTCAAGTCCCAGTCCAGTTCATGGCCCAGGTACTCGGCCACCCACGCCACCAATTCGTTAAACGGCTGGTGGCCGGGCAGCATGCCCATGTAGTCATCGAGCTTGAGCGGGCCTAAGCGAATACGAAATTTATGCTGGCGGTCCCACACATGGCTGCCCAGGCAAAAGTCCACGCCCAACTGGTTGGCGCTCACGCCCACGCGGCTGCGCTCGGGCAGTTCCAGCCATTGGCCGATGTACTCTTCGATCTCCACCGGCAGGCCGAAATACTCACCGAGGATCGCCTTCAAACCGTCTGGGTAACGGGTCTGCGCCGACAGGTGGCCGCTGTAATGCAGCTTTGCGGTATCAGGGATGAGCCCCTGATTCAGCAGGCTCGGCATGCCTCGTCCACTCAGGGCGGCGAGGCGCGCGGACCAGTAATCATCGTCCGGGCGGTCGTGACTGACCGTCGGCCGCGCCTCGGCCCAGGCCCGGTAAAACAGGCTGAGCAGGCGATGGTGGAACACATCCAGGAACTGCTTGCTGGTACTGTCGGCGTTGTTGCGCTGACGCTCGCGCACGTACTCGGTGATATGCAGCGGCAGCGGGCCGTTGGGGCCGCCCAGGCCGAAGAAGAACTGCTCCAGGCGCGCCGGCTTGCCGTCGCCACCGGGATCGACCGAGGCCAGGGTAGCCGGGGCGAAGGTGCAATCGGCCTGTTGCCCCATGCGCAGCGGATCATCCGCCAGGCGCAGGGAATGGCCCAGGCGCGGCAGGTCCGGCGATTCGCACTCGATACGCCGCAGCGCCTGGAAGAAATCGTATTCCCAGGGCTCCTGATGCATCGCATCCAGGGTACTCACAGGGTCGGACGACGTCCGGGCTTGGCTTTCCATCGCATGATCTCGCCGCGTTCGGTGGTACGGATCACCGTCTCGGTAAAACTGTTGATCGACACGTAGCGTGCCAGGAAGCGTTCCAGTACCGCACCGAGCAGGAACACACCGGTGCCGCGAAACGCGTTTTCATCGAACTCCAGGGTGATCTCCAGGCCACGGCCAAACACAATCGGGCCGGGCATGGGCAGGCGTCGGGTCACGGCTTTGCTGCTGACTTCGCGCAGGCCCTCGATCTGCAATTGCAAGGCGGCGTCGTTGCTGTCGCCGTACAGGCGCAGCAGTTCGCGCAAGGCGCCCGCCCCCTGGCCTTGCTCGCTCAGGGACAGATAGTTGAGCGACAACTGGCTGATCAGGCGCCAGGCCTTGGCGTCGTGGGCGTGGCTGGCGCGGGGCCGGCTTGGGCCTGCGACACAACGCACGGCCAAGACCGGCGCGCTGTCGGCCAGGGTGAAGTCGGTCTTGCCATTGCCTACGCTCATGAACAGCGGCAAATCACGGTTGGTACACAGTGCGGTCACGCCAAGTTGGCGCAGGTCGTGACGGTAGGGTGCCTGCTTGCTGTCCACCAGGCTGACAAAGGTTTCGCTGCCCACATAGGTGGAGCGCGGACCGTTGCGACGCTGGTCGCTGGAGAGCACGCGCGGCTCGCGGCGCACGGTGTAATAAGCCTGGTCGCGGCCGTAGCGGGATGGATCGCGCACGGCATAGAACGGCAGGAACGGCTGCTCCGGTCCGGTGCCGTGACCGGTGATGCCGCTCAACGAATGAATCTCGAAATCCATCGGCCGTGTGCGGTCGGCGATCACATGGTGTTCATTGACGCGGTCGGACAAGTGAATGCGGTCCACACGCTTGGGAAACAGGTTGATCGCCGGGGTACAAAACGGCAGGAACTGTGCCGCGCCGACACTGCCTTCCAGGCTTGGCTCATGGCGGTCGAACAGCACGATCAGTTCCAGTTCCTGGCCGTCGCAGCGCTTGACCGCACGGTGCAGTTCGGCGAATTCGACGAACAGGAAGCGGTGGGGCAGGGCGAAGTATTCCTGCAACAGGCGATAGCCCTGGAAGGCGCGCGCCACCACGGGCATGGCGGCGTCGGCGTCGTCAAAACCACGGGAGCGCAATGCGTCCTGCGGCAGGCGCTCGACCCAATCACCGCCCGGCTTGCGCGCGAACACTGCGCAGGCATTGCCCAGCAGTTGTTCGTAGAGGCGGAACGGCTGTTCGTCGGCACCGCTGAGGTAGAGCGGCAAGCAGTCCAGGTCGAGGCTGTTGAACGGCAACTCGGCGCCGGTGCGCAGGGTCAGGCGCAAACCGGCCTTGGCTTTCGGCTCACTGGCGGCCAGGCGGCCCAACACAGCGGCGGGGTTGCCGAAGTACTCGGCGTTGCTCACCTGCAATGGCCACAGCGTCACCGGGTGTGCGGTGCGGTACTCGCAGCAGGTCTGGGTTTCGCGACCCAACGCGGCACGCAGTACGCTGTCGCGGGGCAGCGGGAAGCCGCTGGCCAGTGAGCCCTCGTCCGGGTCGGTCTGCAATTGCACCACGGTCATCGACGGCGTCGGTGCCAGGTAGTGCGGGTAGGCGATTTCCAGCAGGTTGTGGGTGAAGGTCGGGTACTCGGCGTCGAGTTTGAGCTGCACGCGGGCCGTGAGGTAAGCAAAGCCTTCGAGCAAACGTTCGACGTACGGGTCGGCGCAGTCCATGCCGGACAGGGTCAGCCGACTGGCGATCTTCGGGTATTCCTTGGCGAACTCGGCGGCGCTTTCGCGCACGTGGTGCAGTTCCTGGTTGTACAGCTCCAGCAGGCGCGGGTTCATGGACGCCTCCGCTGGTCGGCATTCACCACGCGTACATGGCCGGACTCCAGGTCGAGGTCGGTTTGCAGCAACAGGCGCAACGGCACCGGCTGTGCCCACAGGTCGCCCTCGATCTCGAAACTCAGGGCGTTGTGGTTCATTTCGTCATGGCCGACGCGGGCTTTGACGCGCAGGGTGTGACGCAAAATACGTGGCTCAAAGGTGGCGATGGCCTGGTAGATCAGCGCCTCCAGCGTCTTGATGTCGACGCTGGAAACACTGTTGCCCGCCAGTGCCGGCAGGCCATAGTTGACCACGGAGGTGCCGGCCGGGGTGTGCAGCGTGGCATCGGTATCCAGCAACGACGTGGTGTTGAGCAGCCACGCCAGGTCACGCAGTACCGAGGCCTTCAATTGGGTCAGGGACAGCACGCGTTTGTCGGCGCTTTCCTTGGGATTGGTCGGGTCGTCGTCGGTCAACCGGTCCAGCAGGGACGGTTGCAGACGGTCGCGGGAAGCGATTTCAGTTACCACCAAAGCAGCTCCACGGACGGGGTGTGAGAAGGACAAGGTTTCTGGGGCCGTGGCGGGGAGCCACGGCCACCAGAGCTATCAGCGCTTGGTGTTGGAACGGATGTTCCAGCCAAACTTGATCGCGCCGCCGTCTTTGGTGCCGTCGGCTTTCTGCGGCTGGTAGTCGACCATCACTTGGGCAAAGTTCAGGGTAACGTTCTCGGTCAGGCGGTCGTCGGTGCCCGAACCACCGGTGCTCAGGGACGTAACCAACACTTCTTCCAGGTTGATCACCATGTATTCGACCTGGCTTTCACCACCGGCCTTGCGCACGGTGAGCTTGACCTTGTCGATGTGCTTGCCGCTGGCGCAGTGCATCATCAGGTTGGGCGAAGCCTTGTCGACGTACTTGGTCAGCGACAGGTCCTGGATGTTCACCTTGCCCGCGCCGCCGCCACCGCCAACGTGCATATTGCCGGACTGGGCCATGCCCCAGCTCCAGTTCAATACGTCGATTTCGTCCTTGTGGGCCTTGTCCATGGACTCGCCCTTGATGTCGCCGATCTTGATGAAAATATCAACAGCCATGTTTTCTCCCTGTGTGGCCCATGCCACTTGATTTGGTTAAGCCCGATGGGGCTTTGCTTTTCTGTGGGAGCTGGCTTGCCTGCGATTGCATCACCGCGGTCTGCCAGCCGGACCGCGCCGCCTGTATCGCGGGCAAGCCCGACTCCCACAGAAGAGCCGGTTCAACAGCTACTTATGCGCTTTTCGCCGAAGGCAGCTTCGATACCAGACGCAACGACACCGTCAGCCCTTCAAGCTGGTAATGCGGGCGCAGGTAGAACTTGGAGTTGTAGTACCCCGGGTTACCTTCCACTTCTTCCACGATCACTTCGGCGGCAGCCAACGGGTGCTGGGCCTTGGTGGTTTCGGTGGAGTGGGCTGGATCGCCGTCCACGTAGTTGAGGATCCAGTCCTGCAACCAGCGCTGCATCTCGTCCTTCTCTTTGAAGGAGCCGATCTTGTCGCGCACGATGCACTTCAAGTAGTGAGCGAAACGGCAAGTGGCGAACAGGTACGGCAGGCGCGCGGCCAGGTTGGCGTTGGCGGTGGCATCCGGGTCGTCATATTCGGCCGGTTTCTGCAACGACTGGGCGCCGATGAACGCGGCGAAGTCGGTGTTTTTCTTGTGCAGCAGCGGCATGAAACCGTTCTTCGCCAGTTCCGCTTCACGGCGGTCGCTGATGGCGATTTCGGTCGGGCACTTCATGTCCACGCCACCGTCATCAGTCGGGAACGTGTGGGCCGGCAGGTTTTCCACTTCACCGCCGGACTCCACGCCACGGATGCGCGAGCACCAGCCGTAGTGCTTGAACGAACGGTTGATGTTCACCGCCATCGCGTAGGCAGCGTTGGCCCAGGTGTACTTGGAGCTGTCGGCACCGTCGGTGTTTTCTTCGAAGGCGAAGGCTTCCACCGGGTCGGTCTTGGCGCCGTACGGCAGGCGCGCCAGGAAGCGCGGCATGGTCAGGCCGATGTAGCGCGAATCTTCCGACTCACGCAGCGAACGCCAGCCGGCGTATTCCGGGGTGGTGAAGATCTTGGTCAGGTCACGCGGGTTCGACAGTTCCTGCCACGAGCCCATGCCCATCACGGTCGGCGAAGCGGCTGCGATGAACGGGGAGTGCATGGCGGCGCAGACTTTGGACAGCTCGCCCAGCAGTTCCACGTCGGGAGGCGACTGGTCGAAGTAGTAGTCGCCCACCAGGCAGCCATACGGTTCGCCGCCGAACTGGCCGTATTCTTCTTCGTACATCTTCTTGAAGATCGGGCTCTGGTCCCATGCAGTGCCCTTGAATTTCTTCAGGGTCTTGTGCAGGTCCGGCTTGGAGATGTTGAGCACGCGGATCTTGAGCTGCTCATCGCTCTCGGTGTTGTTGACCAGGTAGTGCAGACCACGCCAGGCGCTTTCCAACTGCTGGAAATCCTGGTGGTGGATGATCTGGTTGACCTGGGCGGTGAGCTTGGCGTCGATGGCGGCGATGATCGACTCAATCGACTTGATCGCGTCGTTGGACACCAGGTCGGTTTGCGCCAACGCCTGTTCGGCCAAGGTGCGCACCGCAGTTTCCACGGCTTCGCGGGCACGCTCGGTCTTGGGTTTGAATTCTTGCAGCAGCAGGTTCGCGAACTCGCTGGTTTCCTCGGTCGCACCCAGGTTCTGGGCGCCTTCGCGGGCGGTATTGTCAGTCATGATTACTGGTCCCCTGCAGGCTTGGGCGCGCTGGCAAGTGCTTGAAGCAGTGCCGGGTCCTTGATCGCCTTCATGATGATTTCTTCAGCGCCGGTCTTGCCGTCCATGTAGGTCAGCAGGTTGGCCAACTGAGTGCGGGCTTCGAGCAGCTTGTTCAAGGAGTCGACCTTGCGCGCCACGGCGGCTGGGCTGAAGTCGTCCATGCTTTCGAAGGTGATGTCCAGGCTCAGGTTGCCTTCGCCGGTCAGTTCGTTGGGTACGTGGAAGGCCACGCGCGGCTGCATGGCCTTGAGGCGTGAGTCGAAGTTGTCGACGTCCACTTCAAGGAACTTGCGGTCGGCCACGGGGGCGAGCGGCTCGGCAGGCTTGCCGGCGAGGTCGGCCATCACGCCCATCACGAAGGGCAGCTGGACCTTTTTCTCGGCGCCGTAAAGCTCGACGTCGTACTCGATCTGCACTCGAGGCGCACGGTTGCGCGCGATGAATTTCTGAGAACTTTGCTTCGCCACGTTGCTGCTCCTGGTCGCTTGAGCGACGGTGTTGTTACTGCATAGCCCGGTGGCTTACTCGCTGTCCGGGCCGCGCAGGTTTTCAAATTGAGACATGCCGTCGGGAATCAGATTGCGCACGATGGCCGCGAAGTCGGCGTGCACCAGATTCTTCGCTCGGTTCAACAGCACCGGCAGCGGGCTCGAAGGCTCGTGTCGGGTGTAGTACGCAAGGATTTTGTCGAGGCTGCGCAGCACATCATCGCGAGTGGCGATGTCGCCGGTCGGGCGAGGGGCTGAGGGTGCAGCGGCGAAGTCGACCGAGGGGGCATTGTCGTCACTGACGGCCTCGGGTTCGCTACTGCTGTCGGTGCCTGGCACCGCTTGATTGAGTATTTGCAGGGCCTGCTTGAGCGGTTGCTTCAAGAGGCTTAAGTCCACGCCCTGGGCGGACCCGACCTGGTCATTGACCTGTTGCTCGATGGCCTCGCACGCGGTACGCGCTGCGCTCAAGGCGTCGCGGGTGGCTTGCAGCTGCTCGGGGTCGCTGTCGAGGAACGCGGCGTTTAGCTGCTGGGCGCCGAGCTGTTCTTCGGCAAACACTTGCAGGCCGCTGGCGTTGAGCGCTGCGCGTAGGCTCACAGGCCCGAAGGTGCGTGAGCGTGTGAGGATGCTTTCGCGCAGCAGGCGGATGTTTGTGTCGCAGGTCAGGCCGGTGAGGGCGTTGATGCGTACGGTAGGGTCGTTATCATCGTCGGCATCCAGGCGCGGATGCAGGTCGGACCAGTAGTCGCGTAGCAATGCGTTGATCAGCGAAAGGACTTCAGCCAGTCCGGCCACGCCCTGGAGGGCGAGGGTGCTTTGCAGCAGGAAATGGGTGATGCGCAGGTCTTTGCTGCGCTGTAGCAAGTCGAGACTTTGCTGCTGGATGCTGCGCCATTCCGGCGGTTCAGCGGGCAGGATCGAGTCGCCCATGCTGCGCTCGGGTTGGCCCTTGGCATCACGCTCCAGTTGGAGAAATTGCGCGTCATACTCCATGTCTTCGCCACACGGCGAATTCGGGGAAACGGCGGCGAGCAGCAACGGCACATCCACTGAATTTGATCTCCTTATCAGCCCGTTAGATGGCGGGCAATGCATGCATTAGTTACACGAGGAACTTTGCATGGATTCTTGACCTTATATCCAGAGTGCCACTACGGTGCCACTACTGATGTTCAAGAAGTTGTGCATTTTTGGTGTAGTACTTATGCCTTGTCAAGGTAAGCTATTCACGCTCTGTGACAGATGTGCGGTGTTTAACAACCTGCGCGACTGGCGGGTCGAACGGCGCCCCCAGGCAGGATTTTTGTCATGGAAGCCGGCTAAGATCAGTGATCATGCGGGTTTTAGCTGATGTTATGGTCATTTGCGTGACCTGGCGGAGATCTCTGGGGAAGCGTTGTCCCAGGAAATTGACCGCGCGCGATGTATCAGCAAGGAGGCAAGATGTCGCTGTGTTTGACTATCACTAGTTATCACAAGATTACCCCTGGGCAATGCTCGGAAAAGTCCATGGATCAGGGCGTGATGGCTATTGGCCGCAATTCGGATAATGACTGGGTATTGCCCGATCCGGAGCGTCTCGTCTCTTCGCAACATTGCGTTATTCAATACAAAGATGGCCGTTATTATTTAACCGATAACAGTACAAACGGGGTGGAGTTGGTTAACGCCGGTATCCGTTTGCGCCGAGGTAATAGCGAGCCGTTGCAGGATGGCGAGCTGATCCGCATCGGTGACTACGAGATCCAGGCGCGTATCGATTTCAACCTGCAAGCCGTTGATAGCCAGCCGTTTGCCGGTGATTCACCGAATAGCTTTGAGGCGTTGATGGGCGCTGTGGCAAGCACTCCAGCCCCTACGCCCGTGATCGCGCCGCAATTCCAGGGCGCCTCGGCGATGGACACCCTGCCGGACCTGTTCGATTTCCTCAGCCCCACCGCCGTACCGCCGCCGACCGTGGCGGATCATGTGCCGTCCGAGCAACACGACTTCCGCCCGCCGACGCCGGTCGCCGTCGAAAAACCGGTGGCATCCGGCTCGGTGATTCCCGAAGACTGGGACCTGTTTGCCGACACGTCGGCCCCGGTCGCCCCGCCGCCAGCAGCACCGGTGATTGCGCCACCCCCTGTGGTCGAGCCGGTGCTCCCCGTGGCGGATACCCAACAACAGCCCGATTTACTGCAAGCGTTCCTGCGCGGTGCCGGGCTGGATCAACTGCGCCTGGACAAGGCCGACGCCTGCGCCCAGATGGAAAACATCGGTCGCAGCTACCGCTTGATGGTCGAGGGCCTGATCGACGTATTGCGTGCCCGGGCCAGCCTCAAGGGCGAGTTCCGGATGCAGCAGACCATGATCCGTCCCGCCGAAAACAATCCGTTGAAATTTGCGCCGAACGCCGACGAGGCCTTGTTGCTGCTGCTTCGCCACGGCAATCAGGCGTTCATGGCACCGGATGCCGCCGTACGCGACAGTTTCGACGACCTGCGCGCCCACCAGTTGGCCGTCATGGCAGGCGTGGAGGCGGCGATCAAGCACCTGCTCGGGCGCTTCGAACCGAAGCAACTGGAAGAGCGCATGGGCAAACCCGGTGGGCTATCGAGCCTGTTCAACGGCTCGCGCCAGGCCCAGTACTGGCAGCAGTTCACCGAGCTCTACAGCAATATTTCCCGTGAGGCCCAGGAAGATTTCCAGGACCTGTTCGGCCGCGAATTCAGCCGAGCCTACGAAGAACACAGCGCCCGACAGCGACGCTGAACCGCAACACATGGATTTAACGGATAGCTAAATACGTCATTGAGGACGCAGGATGATTCCCAGGTTTTTACTCGCAGCCGCCACCGTGTTGCTGCTGACGGCGTGTGCCAAGGACGCGGTCAAGCCCGAAGCGGCCGCTGAGACCGAGGCAGACACCGCCGCTGTCGAGCTGCATTTTCACGCCATTGCCGGGCTCAACCCGGGCGCCAACGGCCAGGCCGCACCGGTACGAGTGCGGATCTTCGAGCTGAAAAACGCCGCCACTTTCGGGCGCTCCGACTACTTCGCCCTGGCGGATCGTGCGCAATCTACCCTCGGCCTGGACCTGCTGGACCAGGACGAAGTCATGGTGCAACCCGGGCAGCAATTGAGCATCCAGCGCGACCTTGACCCTGCCACGCGCCAGATCGGTTTGCTGGTGGGCTACCGCGAGCTGGACCGGGCGCAATGGCGCGCCGTGATCAACGTGCCGCCGCGCCAATACACCGAATACCAGATCAGCCTCGATGTGCACGCGGTACGTGCCGACGTCGTGGTTCCCCCATCCAGCCCTGCCCAATAAGAATCCCTCGGAGCCCCCATGTCCTGGAACAATCGCGTGGTCTGGTCGGAAGGCATGTTCATCGGAACGCAGCACTTCCAGCAGCATGACCGTTACCTGGAAAACCTGATCGACGCCCGCAGCCGCCCGTTGTCCGCAGGCAGCTGGGGCTTTTCCGAGTTGCTGATCGACCAGGGGCTACTGGCCCAGGGCAAGCTGGCAATCGTTTCGGCACGGGGCCTGCTGCCTGACGGCACGCCGTTCAATATCCCCCAGGACGACCTGGCGCCGAGCCCGCTGAACATCGATGACCACCTGCGTGACGGCCTCGTGTACCTGGCCTTGCCGCTCAAGCGCGCCGGTGCCCGCGATACCGTGGATGAAGGCGAAGCCCTGGAAGCCGCACGTTACGTGAGCCAGGTGCGCGAAGTGCGGGACGACAACGCCCCGTTCGAAAACCGTGCGCCAGTGGCGGTCGGTTCGCGCGCGCTGCGCCTGCTGACCGCCCAGGATGGCATCAGCGATTACGCCGCTATCGGCATAGTGCGCATCAAGGAGAAACGCGCCGACCGAGCGCTGGTGCTGGATGACACGTACATCCCGCCAGTGCTCGACGTGGCCGCAAGCAAGCCGCTGACGGCCTTTCGCAGTGAGCTGCTGGGCCTGCTGCATCAACGCGGTGAGGCCCTGGCTGGTCGTGTGGTCGCCTCGGGTGCCGGTGGTGCGTCGGAGATCGCCGATTTCATGTTGTTGCAGCTGGTCAACCGCGCCCAACCGTTGCTTCAGCATTTCAACCAGTTGAGCCCGCTGCACCCGGAACGGTTTTTCAGTGAGCTGGTGAGCCTGGCAGGTGAGTTTTCCACGTTCTCCACGTCCGGTCGTCGTCCCCAGGAATACCCGCAATACCAGCACGACGACCTGGCCCTGAGCTTCGCCCCGGTCATGGCGGCGCTGCGTGAAGCGCTGTCGATGCTGATCGACAGCAAGGCCACGCCGATTCCAATCGTGGAAAAAGCCTACGGCATCCACGTGGCCATGCTCGCCGACAGAACCCTGCTCGACAGCGCCAGCTTCATCCTCGTGGTACGTGCCGACGTACCCGGCGAAACCCTGCGTGCGCGCTTCGGCCAGCAGAGCAAGGTCGGCTCGGTGGAGCACATCCGCGACATGGTCAACCTGCAACTGCCGGGCATCGGCCTGCTGCCGTTGCCGGTGGCGCCTCGGCAGATTCCGTATCACGCAGGCTCCACCTATTACGAGTTGGACCGGGGCAGCGAGCACTGGCAGCAATTGAACAACTCTGGCGGGTTTGCCTTCCACATCGCCGGGCAGTTCCCGGGCTTGAACCTGGCCTTCTGGGCGATCCGAGGATAATCCGCGATGCACCCCAATGACGATGACCGCACCCAGTTCATGCCGCGCCCGGGTGGCCGAGCGCCAGAACCTGCGCCTGCAGCCCCTGCGCCTTTGTCGATGCCGGCTGCGCCGATGCTCACCGGCAAGAGCCAGGGCCTCAACCCGCTGGAAAGCGCCGCCGGGCCGCTGTTGGCTTTGCTGACCCGCCTGCGCAACACCATCGCCCACCCGGCGCCGGCCAGCTTGCGCGCGCAATTGCTGGCGTACTTACGCCAGTTCGAAGAGCGCGCCGAAGCCGCCGGCATCCCGCGCAACGAAGTGCTGCTGGCCCGCTACGCACTGTGCACTGCCTTGGATGAAGCGGTACTGAGCACGCCGTGGGGCAGCACCAGCGATTGGGGCAAACAGAGCTTGCTGATCACTGTGCACAACGAAGCCTGGGGCGGTGAGAAAGTCTTCCAACTGCTTGACCATTGCCTGCAGAGCCCACGGGAACGCCTGTATCTGCTGGAGCTGTTGTACCTGTGCATGTGCCTGGGTTTCGAAGGCCGTTACCGTGTGATGAACGATGGGCGCAGTCAGTTGGATGCGTTGCGTGAGCGCACGGCGGCGGCCATTCGCAGTGCCCGTGGCGAACACGAGCGCGAGCTGTCGCCACACTGGCGCGGCGTGACCGTGGCGCGGGACCGCCTGGCGCAATTCATGCCGCCGTGGATCGCCGTGGCCATTGGCCTGGCGCTGTTGCTGGCGTTGCTGTTCGGCTTGCGCCTCAAGCTGGCGTCGGACGCCGAGCCGGTGTTCAAGAATATCCATGCCCTGGGCGAGATCCCGGTGCAGGCCATCGACCGTCCGGTGGCACAACCCAAAGTCATCGAGCGCCCACGCCTGGCCGGCTTCCTGGTGGAAGACATCAAGGCTGGTCGTGTGGCGGTGGAAGATGCCGTGGACCGGTCCGTGGTGACCATTCGCGGTGACGAATTGTTCGCCTCGGCCAGCTCCAGCATCGTCGATAACTACCAGCCGCTGATGCTGCGCATCGCCGACGCCATCCGCAAAGTCAAAGGCCAGGTGCGTGTCACCGGGCACAGCGACAACCGCCCGATTGCCACACTGCGTTTCCCGTCCAACTGGGCGCTGTCCGAAGCGCGGGCCAAGTCGGTACTGGAGATCCTGGCAGCCAAGACCGGCCAGGCCGAGCGCTTCAGCGCCGAGGGCCGAAGCGATACCGAGCCGGTGGCCACCAATGCCACCGCCGAAGGCCGTACCCGTAATCGTCGGGTTGAAATCACCGTATTGGCGGAGGGCGTCGAGTGAAGGCGTTTTTCAGTTTCATGATTCGCTGGGTGATCCCGGTGCTGGGCCTGATCGCCCTGAGCCTGATCATCTGGTTTGTCGGGCCGTTGCTCGATGTGTTGGTACCGGAAGGGCGCCGTTGGGCGCTGATCATCCTGATGTTCGCGGTGTGGATCGCCTACCGCGTGTTCCGCATCATCCAGGCGCGCCGGCAGGCGGCCGAAGTGATGCGCAGCCTGGCGGCGGAAACGCCGGTCGACCCCAACAGCGTTGCCACCGCCGAAGAACTCAGCACTCTGCGCCAGCGCATGGATGAAGCCCTGGCGCTGTTGAAAAAAGCCAAGCTCGGTGGTGATGAGCGCCGCAACCTCTACGAGTTGCCGTGGTACGTGATCATTGGCCCGCCGGGTTCGGGCAAGACCACTGCGCTGGTCAACTCCGGCCTGCATTTCCCACTGGCAGCGCAGTTGGGAGCCGGCGCGGTGCGTGGTGTCGGGGGGACGCGTAACTGTGATTGGTGGTTTACCGACCAAGCCGTGCTGCTCGATACCGCTGGCCGCTATACCACACAGGACAGCAACTCCACGGTGGATAAAGCCGCGTGGCTGGGCTTCCTCGACCTGTTGAAAAAACAACGTTCACGCCGCCCAATCGACGGAGCATTCATTGCGATCAGCCTGTCGGATCTGCTGCTCGGTACTGACGCCGAGCGCGCCGCCCATGCGGCGGCGATCCGCTTGCGTATCCAGGAGCTGTACACCCAACTGGGCGTGCGTTTCCCGATCTACCTGATGCTGACCAAACTCGATTTGGTGCCAGGCTTCATGGAGTTCTTCGACAACCTGAGCAAGGAAGACCGCGCCCAGGTGTGGGGCATGACCTTTGCCCTGGACGACGGCAAGCACAGCGACAGCCCGCTGGCACACCTGCAAAGCGAATTCGCCGGCCTGGAGCAACGCCTCAACGAACGTTTGGTGGAACGCCTGCAACAGGAACGTGACCCGGCGCGGCGTGACCTGATCTATGGCTTTCCGCAGCAGTTCGGCGCGTTGAAGGATTGCCTGCAAAGCTTTCTCGAAGGTGTGTTCAAACCCAACGCCTTCGAAGAGCGTGTACTGCTGCGCGGTGTGTATTTCACCAGCGGCACCCAGGAAGGCAGCCCGATCGATCGCCTGATCGGCGCGATGGCTCAAAGCATGAACCTGGATCGCCAGCAGTTGGCGCGCCAGAGTGGGACCGGGCGTAGTTACTTCATCGAAAAACTGTTCAACGCCGTGGCCTTTGCCGAGCGTGGCTTGGTGGGGGTGAACCCCAAGGTCGAGCGTCGGCGCAAGTGGATTGCACGCGGCGTACTGGCGGCCACTGTGGCGCTGGTGGTGGTGGTCAGCGGTTTGTGGTGGGTGAGCTACCGCGCCAACCAGGCGTATATCGCCCAGGTCGACCAGAAGGTCGCGCCACTGGGCCAGGCGGTGCAGAACCTGAGCCCCGCCCAGCGCGAGGTGCTCGCGGTGTTGCCGTTGCTCAATGCGGTGAAGAACCTGGCCGGTGATTCGCCCAGTTGGGCCGAAGGCTTGGGCTTGTATCAGGGCGATATGCTCGAAGCCGAATCCAGCAGTGTGTACCGCAAACTGTTGATCGCCGTCTTCGCTCCGCGCCTGGTGACGCGCATCGAAGAACAACTGCACGCAGGCGGCAACTCTGACTTCCTCTACGAAGGTCTCAAGGCCTACCTCATGCTGGCCGACAGCGAGCATTACGACCCGGCATTCATCAAGGCCTGGATCGCCCTGGACTGGGACCGCAACCTGCCCCGCGACCTGCCGGGCGATCAGCGCCAGGCGCTGGCCGGGCACTTGCAGGCGTTGTTCGACCGCCACCCGCCGAGTGCGCGCCTCGACCCGCGCTTGATCGACGACCTGCGTCGCCAGCTGCAGCAACTGCCAGTGGCCCAGCGCGTCTACGATCGGGTCAAGCGCCAGAAACTGCCCGACGGTATCCCGGATTTTCGCATCAACGAAGCGGCGGGCCGCGATGCGGCGCTGGTGTTCAGCCGCAAAAGCGGCAAGCCCCTGGGCGAGCCGTTGAGTGGTTTCTTTACCGCCAAGGGCTATCGGCAGGCGTTCCTGTTGAGCAGCCTGAACCAGACCGGCACTCTCGCCGAAGAGCAATGGGTGTTGGGCCACGAGCCGGCCGATCAGCAGAACGTGGTGAGCTTGGCCGGTGATGTGCGCCGTCTGTATTTCCAGGACTACCAGCGCCAGTGGGACGCGCTGTTGGCCGACATCGACTTCGTGCCGATCACCAGCGTGGCCCAGGCGGCCGACGTGCTGCGGGTGATTTCCGGTCCCACTTCGCCGCTGAAAAAACTGCTGGTGGCAGTGGCCAAGGAAACCGACCTGCAAGCCGAAGAACGCCAACTGGCGGCCAAAGGCGTGCCGGTGGAAGGCGGCGTCGACAAGCTCAAGGAGCGCCTGGGCAACCTGCTCGGCCAGGAGCAGCCAACCGCCAATGCGCCCGTTGCGGCAGACGATCCGGTGACCGCGCACTTTGCCGAACTCAACAGCATTGTCAGCAAGAACGAAGGCGAGCCAGCGGCCATCGATGGTCTGCTGGCGGACATGAACGCGCTGTATGTACAGGTCAGCGCCATGGTCGGCGCCAGCGGCGATGCCTTGCTCGGTGAGGCGAAGAACCAGGCGGCGGCTGCGGCCACGCGGGTCAGCCTGAACGCCGAACGCCAGCCGCCGTTGGTGCAGGGCATGGTCAAGTCGGTGGTCAACTCCACCACCAACAGCATGATGGGCGGCGTGCGCAACCAACTGAACGCGGCCTGGGTCAGCGAAGTGGTCAACGTGTATCGCCAGTCCCTGGCCGGGCGTTACCCGATGTCGCCGGGCAGTGCGCGGGACGCCACCCTGGATGACTTCGGTCAGTTTTTCGGCGTGGGCGGGGTGATGGACAACTACTTCCGCAAGTATCTGCAGCCGTACGTGGACACGTCCACCCCGACCTGGCGCTGGCAGCCTGGCGCGGCACAAAAGTTAGGGATTGCGCCGGGTGTGCTGCAAACCTTCCAGCGTGCGGCGACGATTCGTGATGCGTTCTTCCGCGCCGGGGGCACCCAGCCCATCGTGCGTTTCGAACTCAAGCCGGTGTCGATGGACCCGACCATCACGCAGTTCCTGCTCGATCTCGACGGCCAACAATTGAGCTACGACCACGGCCCAAGCCGCCCAGTGGCGATGCAATGGCCGAACCCCGGCAGCATTGGCGTGGTGCGTATTTCCATCATGCCACCGTCGGCCAGCGGCCGTTCCGGCGTGACCCTGGATGGGCCGTGGGCCTGGTTCCGTCTGCTGGAGCAGTCGGACCTCACCGCTGGCAATTCACCGGACCGCTTCAACCTGCGCCTGCGGGTCGACGGCGCGAGCATCGCCTACGAGTTACGTGCCAACAGCGCCTTCAACCCGTTCAAGAGCCGGGTACTCAGCGGTTTCAGCCTGCCGGAGCGGTTATGACCACGCTGGGTTTCTACGGCAAGTTGGCCAGCCGCGGTGACTTTGTCAGCCGCGCCTTGCCCCAGAGTTTTATCGGCCCGTGGGACAACTGGCTGGCAGCGGGTTTGCTCGCCAGCCAGAACCGCCTGGGTGGCGATTGGCTCAGCGTGTACCTGGTCAGCCCACTGTGGCGCTTCGTGCTGGCGCCGGGTGTGTGCGGGCCGGATGCGGCGGCGGGTGTGGTGATGCCGAGCATTGATCGGGTTGGGCGCTACTTTCCGTTGGCGGTGGTGGCCATGTTGGATCAGGACACCAATCCCGCCTCCCTCGTGGGCGGGCCGGACATCTGGTTCGAGCAGGCCGAAGCACTGTTGCTCAGTACTCTGGACGCGGGTGCCACGTTCGAGAGCTTCAACGATGGCGTGGACAACCTGGGCATCCCGGCCAGCGAGCCGCGTGCGGTAGACAGCCGTTTCGCTGGTTTGCAACGGGTGAACGCCACGCTGCCCCACAGCCGGATGACCGCGCTCGCCGAACAGGCGTGCGCCGGTTCCAGCCTGTGGTGGGGGCGCGGGTCGCAACGCATTTCTCCCGGTTTATTGCGGTGCCAGGGCTTGCCTGCCGCCGATGATTTTGCGCAGTTTTTGCTCGGACAAGAAGGTGTGGTGTAGATGGGGTCGACGTTCAAATCCGCGAGCAAAAGCCATGTGGGCATGGTGCGTCAGGTCAATGAGGACGCGTGCCTGGACCTGCCGGAAAATCGCCTGTGGGTGGTGGCTGACGGCATGGGCGGGCATGCGGCAGGGGATTACGTCAGCAGCCTGATCGTCGACAGCCTGCGCCAGGTGCCGGTGGGGCGATCCCTGGATGAATACTCGGCGGCGCTGCGTAATGACCTGATCCGCATCAATGCGACCGTGCGCGAAGAAACCGCCAACCGTGGCGTGACCATGATGGGCAGCACCGTGGTGGTGTTCGCCGCACGCGGCTTGCGCGGTGTGTGTTTGTGGGCCGGTGACAGTCGCCTGTACCGTCTGCGCGACGGCGTGCTGGAAAGCATTTCCCGTGATCACAGCTACGTGCAGGACCTGCAAGACAGCGGCCTGCTCAGCGAAGCCGACGCCCGTGTGCACCCACGCGCCAATATCGTTACCCGTGCAGTGGGCGTGGAAGCCCAGTTGGAGGTTGCCATCGTCGACCTGTTGATCGCTCCCGGTGACAGCTACCTGCTGTGCAGCGACGGCCTGAACAAGACGGTCGAAGACCATGAAATCCGCGAAGTGCTGGGGCATGACGCGCCGGATGAAATCGTGCGTAGCCTGGTGCACCTCGGACTCAACCGGGGAGCGCCGGACAACATCACCACCATTGTTGTGAAGGTGTCGCCATGAACATCGTGATCCCGGGCTATGACATCGAAGGCGAGATCGGTGAAGGCGCCATGGCCAGCGTATACCTGGCGACCCAGCGCTCGTTGGAGCGCAAGGTGGCGCTGAAGGTGATGGCGGCGGCGCTGGCGGCTGACCCGACCTTCTGTGAACGCTTCCTGCGCGAGGGCAAGACCCTGGCGCGGCTTTCACACCCGCACACGGTGACCATCCATGACATTGGCAATGTCGGTGAGCTGTATTACATGGCCATGGAGTACCTGCCCAATGGCACGCTCAAAGAGCGCATTGCCGCGGGGCTGACGCCGGAGCAGGGCGTGACGCTGATCCGCCAGATCGCCTCGGCGTTGGGTTATGCCCATGCCCAGGGGCTGGTGCACCGCGACGTCAAACCCGCCAACATTCTGTTCCGCGCCGATGGCACGGCGGTGCTGTCGGACTTCGGCATCGCCAAGTCCCTGGATGATCGCACCCAGTTCACCCAGGCCGGTTTTGCCGTGGGCACGCCGAGCTATATGAGTCCGGAACAGGCGCGGGGGCAGGAGATCGATGGTCGTGCCGACCTGTATGCGCTGGGTGTGGTGCTCTATGAAATCCTCGTCGGCAAGCTGCCCTATAGCGGCACCGATGCGTTGTCCACGGCGCTGGCTCACCTGACCGAGCCGTTGCCGGAACTGCCGGTGCATCATGGCCGTTATCAAGGCGTGCTGCGTAAGTTGTTGGCCAAGGACCCGGCGGATCGTTTCCCGGATGCGGCGGCGTTGTTGCTGGCGCTCGATCAGCTCCCGGCCGATTCACTGGAAGCCACGCTGGTACGGCCCTTGCCGATCCCGATGAATTTTGACCTGGGTGGCATCACGCCGGAGTCCATCGAGATCCCGACCGCACCGCCTCAACCCGTACGCCAGCCCCTGGTGACGCCCGCGTCTACGCAGCACAGCGAACAGCGTCGAGGGCCGGTGTTGGCATTGGCGGCGGTGGCTGTGGCGGTTGCTCTGGCCATCGGCGGCGCCAGTTATTGGTGGTTGAGCGGCAGCGATAAGCCTGTCGAACCGCCTGCCGCTGTCATCCCGAAAACACCACCGCCCGAGTTGAAAACCGCCGTTGCCGACGCGGACGGCGGTCAGCGCCCCTTGTTGATGGCTGGCAAAAAGACCTTGTTCCAGCGCGTGCTCAGCAAGCCCGGGGCCAAACTTTCCAGCGAGGCGGGTGCCACGCCTGGTAAAGCCTTGCCGGCGTTCTCCGTGCTCTACGTCTACCAGCGCAAAGACGTCGATGGCAGCCCGTGGGTACGCGTCGGCGCCGCCACCGATGGCCGCAGCGATGGTTGGTTGCCTGCCGCCCAGATCAGCGACTGGAAGCAGAGCCTGGTGCTCAAGTTCACCGAGCGTTCGGGGCGGGCGCCGGTGATGTTCCTGCGCCAATCCAGCGAAGTGGAAAAGCTGCTGGCTGATCCTGCTGCGGCCAAAAACGTATTGGCCAAGGCGCAGAAAAACAGCGAGGACAATCAGCAAGTGCTGGCGCTGGAACCGACCGCCAGCGCCGTGCCGCAGAATCAGTTCTACCTGTTGCCGATCTTCGATTCCAAAGAGAGCTTCGACGAAAACGGCCAGCCGGTGCAGTTGCTCAATGTCGCGTCCATCGATCCGGGTAGCAGCGTCGGCAAGCCGGCTGTACCCGCCGCCAGCGCCGACGCCTTCCGAACGGCCGTGGTGTTGGTGGTCGACACCACCGTGTCGATGCAGCCCTACATCGACCAGGTCCGCGATGTGGTGCATGAGTTGCAAACGCGCATCGCCGAGCGGGGCGAGTTGGACAGCGTCAGCTTCGGTCTGGTGGGCTTTCGCAACAGCATCAAGAAAACCCCGGGCCTGGAATATGTGGCCAAGACCCTGATCACCCTAGATCAAGGTCGTGATCCGCAACGCTTCCTCGACATGGCGCGGCAGGTCAAGGCATCCACCGTGTCCAGCCATTCGTTCAACGAGGATGCGTTTGCCGGGGTGATGCAGGCGGTGGATGGCATGGATTGGTCCGGCTACGGCGGGCGCATTATCCTGCTGGTCACCGACGCGGGTGCGTTGCGCAAGAACGACCCGTTCGCTACCACCCAGATGAACGAGGCCGAAGTACGCCAGGCTGCGCTGGGCAAGCAGATCAAGATCTACGCGCTGCACCTGCGCACTGACGCCGGCAAGAAAACCCACGCTGGCGCCGAGAGCCAGTACCGCATTCTCACGGCGGACGCCAACCCGCAGATCGGCGACCTGTACACGGCGGTGCCGGGCGGCGATGTGCATAAGCTCGGGGAGCGTGTGGATGAGATCGGCAGTGTGTTCGCCAACCTCGTCCACCAGGTGCGCAGCAACACACCGCAGGCCGTGCCGCTGCTGAGCAGCGCGCCCAGTCTGGCGGACAAGTCCGCCGCCGTCGGTTACGCCATGCACATGGATTTTCTCGGCCGCAAAACGGCTAGCCAGGCACCGCAGCTGGTCAGTGCCTGGACCGCCGACCGCGACCTGACCAACCCGGCACTGCCGGCGTTCCAGGTGTGCGTGATGTTGACCAAATTGCAGCTCAACGATTTGCAGCAGTCGTTGAAACTGATCGTCGATGCGGCGCGCAAAACCCAAAGCTCACCCAAGGACTTCTTCCAAGAGATCGCCAGCGCCTCGGCCTACATGAGTCGCGACCCGCAAGCGCTGCGCAAGGGCGGCAACTTGGCTGATGGGGGGCTGCTCGGCGAATACCTGGAGGGCCTGCCGTACCGCAGCAAGTCGCTGAACATGACTCAAGACTTGTGGTTGTCGTTGAGCGTGGCCGAGCAGGAAGACTTTATCGACGAGCTGGACTCAAAAATCCGTCTCTACGAAACCTTCCATAACGATGTGGCCAACTGGGTCCGTTTCGGCGATGCCGAGCCGGGCGATGCGTTGTACCGCGTGCCGTTGTCGACGTTGCCGTAATGCTGAACCTGAGCGCGGTGCACAAGAGCCGGGGTGTCGGTAGCCAGCGTTACAGCCTGGTGATCCCGGCGCTGCACCTGCATGCGGGTGAGCAACTGGCGATTGTCGGCGCCAGTGGCTGCGGCAAAAGCACCTTGCTGGATATCCTGGCGTTGGTGCTGGCGCCGGATCAGGTCGGGCAGTTCGCGTTCAATCAGCAGGACATCGGCGGGTTGTGGCGGGCGGATCGGCAGTCCACCTTGGCCGAGCTGCGCAGCCGGCATCTGGGCTATGTGCTGCAAACCGGGGGGCTGTTGGGCTTTCTCGATGTACGCGGCAATATCGCCTTGTCCCGGCAACTGCTGGGTTTGCAGGATGACGGCAGCGTGACACGGCTGGCCGAGCAGTTGGAGATCGGCGACCAGTTGAGTAAGAAGCCGGCAGCCCTGTCGGTGGGGCAACGCCAGCGCGTCAGTTGCGCCCGCGCATTGGCTCATGGGCCGCAACTGGTGTTGGCCGATGAGCCAACTGCCTCCCTGGACCCGCTGAATGCCGAGCGGGTGATGCAGGCGCTGCTGGCCCAGGCCCGTGAACACCGTGCAGCCTGTGTGATCGCCACCCATGACGAACCCTTAGTTCGCGCCAGTGGCTTGCAGGTGCGGCGCATCAGTTGTCGTCGCGACACTGACGGCGGCGTCACAGCCACCCTCGGGGAGGTGTGCTGATGCGTATCGGCTTGGTCGCCTCCCTGGCTTGGCAGGATTACCGCAACGACGCCTGGCTGTCGGCCTGTTCGGTGCTGGCATTGGTGGCGGTGATCGCGCCGTTGCTGGTGTTATTCGGCCTGAAATTTGGACTGGTTGGCAGTTTGACCGAACGTTTGGAGACCGACCCGGCGACCCGTGAAATTATTCCGTTGGGTGGTGGTCGATTCAGCAGCCTATTTGTCGAGCAGCTAGGCCAGCGCAGTGACGTGGCGTTTGTCGTGCCGCGTACGCGGCAGATCGCGGCGACGGCACAGGTCGGTGCGCTGACCTTGGAGATGCTGCCAACCGCGCCGGGTGATCCGTTGCTCGCCGGTTTGCCGATGCCGAAGGGCCTGGACCAGATCGTGCTGAGCCACACTGCCGCCGAAAAGCTCGCCGCGCGCCCCGGTGATTGGCTGGACACCCGTTTTGCGCGGCAAGTGGCGGGGCGTGTCGAGACGCAGCGCACGCGTTTGCAGGTGTTGGCGGTGTTGCCGCTGGAAGCGTTCGCCCGTGACGGTTTGTTTGCCGACTTGAGCTTGCTGGAAGCGGCGGAAGACTATCGCGACGGCCGTGTGGTGCCGGCGTTGGGTTGGGCCGGTGAGCCGGTCGATGTGAGTGAGCAGCGGGTGTACCCGGCATTCCGCTTGTACGCCCGCCACCTTAGCGATGTGGAACCGTTGCGTGTGTATTTCGCCGGGCAGAACCTGTTGGTGTCGACCCAGGCAAACACCATCGCCCAGGTGCAGTCGTTGAGCCGCAACCTGTCGATCGTGTTTTGGATCATTGCCGGGTTGGCCCTGGCGGGCGCATTTGCGGCGATCTTCGCCGGAGCCTTGGCCGCCGTGGCGCGCAAGCGGCGGGAATTGTCGGTGTTGCGCCTGTTGGGTTTTTCCACCGGTGGACTGTTGTTGTTTGTGGTGGTGCAAGCGCTGTACAGCGCAGGCGCGGCTGCCATGCTCAGTGCTGGGCTGTATGGCTTGGCCGAGACAGCGTTGAATAAACTGTTCGCGCAGGTGCCGGGCGAGTACGCCAGCCATCTGCTGGCGCGTCATTACGGCCTGGCCCTGGTTGCAATCCTCGGCGTCAGCGCCGTGGCGGCGGCTTGTGGTGGTTGGCGTGTGGCGCGGATCCAGGCTTCTGAAGGAATCAGAGATGTATAAGTTACTGGGCGCCTGTGTGGTGCTGAGCCTGGCCTCGCTGGCCTGGGCTGACGATGACTCTTTATCAGTGAAGCAGGACAAGCTCGATAATCCCAAACCGTTGGCGGACGACGTGAGCCTGCCGCTGCCGTGTGAAGGCAACATGGTGTTCCGCTACGCCTACGTGCTGGCCCAAGGCACCCTGGATGATCGCGAAATCAGCCTCGGCTACCCCTTCGCCGAAGGCGAGGCGGGTTACCAGCAATCGTTTATTTCCGGCTACCGCCGCGACTTCATCAACGGCCAGTTCACCCTCAAGGATTTGCCCAAGGATTGGAATAAGGTCATCGCGCCCTTGATGCCGAAGACCGACGCCAAGACCCCGCTCAAGCCCATGCTGTACTTCATCGGCAAGTACGAAGTGACCGCGCGCCAATACGCTGCGGTGATGGCCCAGGCGCAATCCCTGGCTAGCGGTGAGCCGGCACCGGCCTGCGATATTCCCACTGGCATGGCGGCACGGCTGCCCAAGGTGAAGCTGTCGCGCTTTGAGGCCGAACGCTTCTCGGCGGTGTACAGCGCTTGGCTGATGAAATACCACCGCGACTTGCTGCCGGTCAGTGGTCGCGGCTCTTCGGCGGAAGACGGCGGCCTGGGTTTTGTGCGCCTGCCCACCGAAGTGGAATGGGAATACGCCGCGCGCGGCGGCCAGGCGGTGAGCCGCCAGGAGCTGGAAGGTCGCTTGTTCCCCCGGCGCGTCGAAGGCAGCGAAGGCGAGGGCCCGTTGGCGGATTACGCAGTGTTCAACCAAGTTGCCGGTGGCACCGGCCAGGCGGCGCGCCTGATGCCTATCGGTACCAAGTTGCCCAACCCGATCGGTATGTTCGACGTGATTGGCAACGCCGCGGAAATGGTCCAGGAGTCCTTCCAACTGGTGCACGCCGGGCGTCGCCAGGGCACCTATGGCGGCTTTGTGGTCAAGGGCGGCAACTACCTCGAAGGCGAGGGCACGCTGTTTACCGGTATGCGCCGCGAGTACCCGCTGTTCGCCGCCGACGGCACTGAGCAAAGCAATGAAACCACCGGTTTTCGCGTGGCGATTGGCGCCTTGTCTGCGCCGCGTTCGCGCTACAAGGAGCTGTTTGCCCAGTGGCAGAAAGAAGGCCGCCTGGCCGCGCTGACCGACGCTATTGACGACGCCCAGGACCCAACCAAGCGCCTGGACACCATCATCGCCGCCAGCGTCGACCCCAAGCTGCAAGCCGAACTGGGGCTGGTCAACGAAGAGCTCAAGCGCAACGTCTCGCTGATCGCCCAGCAACGCGAAGAAGCGGCGGGCAACCTGATTCAGTCCGCTGCGTTGGTGGCCGAGACCATCAGCAACTACAACATCCGTCTGATCAACCTGCAGAAGAGTCGCGAGCAAGCCGTCGCCAACAAGGACGAGGCCAGCGCGCAGTTGTTCGCTACCGCCATCGACAATGGCCGCAGCGCCCTCGATGGCGCGGTAGCGATCTATATCGACAACCTGGCCACCGGCACGCGCTACACCGATGCGGTGATCCAGGCTCAGTTTCAACGGATCAAGGAAGAGTTGGATCGCAAACCCGTGCTCGGCAAGAGCTTGGTGACGCGCGCGACACTGTTCGTTCGCCATGTCGGCAACTACCGCAAGCAACAGCGGGCCGACCCGGCAACGATCTTGAAGGAACTGCTCGCAGCGAGTGGTCAGCGGTCTTGACCGCTGGTTGTCGGCGAGCTTGGAAGGGACTCAGGCGGCGGTGGGCCGTGCTGGGCAAGTCAAACTAAATAGAGATCACACCTATGTTTTTTTCCCGTAAGGCGGTTTCCAAGCGTCACCTGCTGCTGATCGCAGCCGGTTTCAGCACCGTATTGACTGGTTGCGCCACGTCGCCGACCTCCAAGGTCGCGTCGAGCACCAAGGTCGAGTACTACCCGAACTGCTACGAGCCGGTGCAACACCTGCGCGCCACGGATTCGGACATGACCAAGTCAGTGGTGACCGGTGCGGCCCTCGGTGCGGCCGGTGGTGCATTGCTGGGTGCCCTGACCGGCGACTCGGACAAGCGCGGTCGTAACGCGGCCATCGGTGCAGCAGGCGGTGCCCTGGCCGGCGGCGCGGCGGGTTACTACACCGAGCGTCAAAAGCAGATCACCGATGACAACCAGCGCATCGCGTCCTACTCCACCGACTTCAACAAAAGCGCATCCGACATCGATCGCAGCACCGCTTACGCCAAAGCGTCCCAGCAGTGCTACCAGAGCGCGTTCACCAAGCTGGTGAATGACCGCAAGGCCAAGACCGTCAACGACACCGAAGGCCGCAAGCGCCTGGCGGAAATTGTCGCGGGCCTGAAGGAGTCCAATGACCTGATCGTCGCGGTCAACGGCAAAGCCAGTGAAGACCTGAACAACTACACCCAGGCTTACGAGAAAGACCTGCAACAGGTGGGTGTACAGCGCAACGATGTGGTCACCGTGGCCCAAGCCGACGTAGCACCTGTCGTCGTACCATCCAAGAAGGGCGGCAAGACTCCGCCAAAAGTCGCGAAGAAGCTGCCAACCGTGCCGAAAGAAGCGGTCACCACCGAGAAAAGCATCCAGACCGTGCAGGCCAAGCAAGCTGAAAGCAAGCAGGTCGCCAGCGCCGGTAAAGCGCAGATCGAAGGCACTTGCCGTGATCCAAACCTGGCCGACTGGGCGCCGGTACCTTGCCCTAACGTTTAAGTAAGATGTTGCTATAAGCGTTAAACGCCTGCCGATCTCCTGCTAAAGCGCGAGATCGGTGGCGTTCTGCCGACAAATCGTTAAACTGCTGCGGCCACTTAATAAATACACCGAGGCCGTGTGCATGAAATTTCGTCTTCTGCTGTGGGTGCTGGGCCTGATGATGGGCAAAGCCAGCCGCACCAATCCTGCCTTCCAGCAACAGTTGGGTGATAAAGACCTGGCGTTTCAGTTGCAGACCCTCGACGGCAAGGTTGCCCGTCACTTCATCGTCAAAGACCAGCGCATCACCAGCCGTTCGGGTGTTCATCCGTCACCGGCATTCGCCATTGCGTTCAAGGATGCCGCCTACGGCTTCGCCACGATGCAGGCGAAGAACAAGCAACTGGCGTTCATGACGGGGATTCAGGACAAGTCGATCCAGATCAAGGGCAACCCGGCGCTGGTGATCTGGTTCCAGGGGTTGACCAAGTATTTGAAGCCGAAGAAAAAGAAGTAGCGTTTTCAGCTAGACCGAGTTGAGTTCATCGCAGGCAAGCCAGCTCCCACATTCGACCGCATTTCAAAGCTGGAACTCGGTCAAATGTGGGAGCTGGCTTGCCTGCGATAGCGATCTAACAGGCTACAGATTCAGGCCTGGTTGAACTGCGATGCCAGTTCGCGCAACAACACCTCGGCATCCAACACTTTACCCACTACTTCCTCAGCTTTGTCCCGCGTCAGCCCCAAACGCTCCAGCAGCGCATCCGGGATCGCCTCGTCCGGCCCGGAGCCGATGCCATGGCTGCGCAACAGGCGCACGGCCAAACACACCAGGTTCGGGTATTCGGCATATTGCCCGTCGTAGGTCGGGTCGTGCTGGAAGCGCAGGGCGGTGGACAGTTCGTCCGGCATGTCCCAGTAGCGCATCAGCCAGGCGCCGATCTGCTCGCGGCTGATGCCCAGCAAGTGTTGCTCGACATAGCTGTGGCACAGGTGCGGGTTGACCTCCAGGTGACGGCAGATCAGCGAGAAGTGTGGCGGGAACACGTGTGCCAGTAGCAGGTAGCCGAAGTTGTGCAGCAGGCCAGCCAGATAAGTCAGGCCGGCTTCCGGGCGCTGGGCGCGGGGCATGGCGCGGGTCAGGCCTTCGATCACGGCTGCGGTGTAGATCGACTGGTGCCAGTACGGTGTGGATTGGTGCGGGTGGTCCTTGGGCAGGCTCAGGGTCTTGCCCAGGGCCAGGCCTAGCGCCAGG
This sequence comes from Pseudomonas sp. GW821-FHT03A09, assembly GCF_059421065.1. Lineage (NCBI taxonomy): Bacteria > Pseudomonadati > Pseudomonadota > Gammaproteobacteria > Pseudomonadales > Pseudomonadaceae > Pseudomonas > Pseudomonas sp. GW821-FHT03A09. The sequence continues at coordinate 286,910 of NZ_JBWKUX010000001.1, forward strand.
TTGATCACCAGGTCGAAGCCCAGCACGCGCACGATGGCGTCTTCCACTGAACGAATCTTGCCCGGCGAGGCGTAGTACGGCGACGCGGCCCAGCTCACCACCTGGGCGGCGAGGGCCGGGTCGGTTTCCACCACGCCGGTGATGTCATCGATAGTGGCGTTGGGATCGACGCGAAGTTTGATGATTTTTTGCGCGGTGTCGGCCAGCGGTGGAATCTCGATGGTCGCTTCCAGGCGCTGCTGGATGCGGCGGGCGGTAAACGCCTGCATCGCCTGGGTGATTTCCTCGCGGTCATCATTGGGGCGGTCGAGGTTGGGGCGGATGTTGCTCAGCGGCTCGCCGAAGTGCCCGGCGCTGGCCTTGGTGAGCATGGTCTTGAAGTCGACGCTGGCGATTTCAAGCAGCAGTCCGGCTTCACCCGAATGCACCAGCAGGCTCGGTTCGCTGAGCAGGCTGCCTTCGTACAGGCACGGCGAGCTGGTCAGCGCGGGCAGGCCAGGCAGCAGGCTCAACTCATGCTTGCCCAGCATGCGTTCGACACGCTCCGGCGCCACGGCTGTCAGGCGGCGCCCGGTCAGTTCGGCGAGACGGTTGAGGTCGAGCAATTGGCTCTGGGGGAACAGGACCATGAGTGCGCCAACGGCATCTTCCAGCAGCACCGCCTGGACCTTTCGGGCAGGGTTCAGGCCAGGCTGTTCCGCGACTTCCGTGTAAGGGATGGCGAGCTTTGCGAGCAGAGCCCGAATGACCGGCGGGGCGGTCAGTGGGGCTGTGGCGAGGGCTACTTCTGACATGGCCTGATCCAAATTCGTACAGTCCAAGAAGTATAACCAGCTTGATACAGGTGTTGGTCGGATAAGTGAGTCAGGCGTCACACTTGGCCGTATTGCTGCCCATGTCGTAGCCAGCGATTGAGCAGTGGGCTGACATGTTCCGGCCAGCGCTCCAGCAGCGCTTGTGCCGCATCACGCACGGCGGGCAACAGGTCGGCATCGCGCATCAGGTCGGCCACCTTGAATTGCAGCAGGCCGGTCTGGCGGGTGCCGAGCATTTCACCGGGGCCGCGCAGTTCGAGGTCTTTTTCGGCGATGACAAAGCCGTCGTTGGTTTCGCGCATGATGCCCAGGCGCTGGCGACCGATTTGTGACAGTGGCGGGTGATACAGCAACACGCAATGGCTGGCCGCGCTGCCTCGGCCGACGCGGCCGCGTAATTGGTGCAATTGCGCCAGGCCCAGGCGCTCGGGGTTTTCGATGATCATCAGGCTGGCGTTGGGTACGTCCACGCCGACCTCGATCACCGTGGTGGCCACCAGCAGTTGCAGGTTGCCGGCCTTGAACTCGGCCATCACCGCGGCTTTTTCTGCAGGCTTCATGCGGCCGTGGATCAGCCCGACCTTCAGTTCGCCCAGGGCGCTGGTGAGGTCTTCGTACGTGGTTTCGGCGGCCTGGCAGGTCAGCTCTTCGGACTCTTCGATCAACGTGCACACCCAGTACGCCTGACGGCCTTCGGCGCAGGCGCCGCGCACCCGCTCGATCACTTCCACGCGGCGGGTGTCGGTGACCAGTACGGTATTGACCGGGGTACGACCGGGGGGCAGTTCGTCGAGAATCGACGTGTCGAGGTCGGCATAGGCGCTCATGGCCAGGGTGCGCGGGATCGGCGTGGCGGTCATGATCAACTGGTGCGGGTTCATGCGCCCGCCCACGCCTTTCTGGCGCAGGGCCAGGCGCTGCTGCACGCCGAAGCGGTGTTGCTCGTCGATGATCACCAGGGCGAGGTTCTTGAACTGCACTTCGTCCTGGAACAGCGCGTGGGTGCCGACCACCATCGGTGCGCCGCCGGCGATCTGGTCCAGAGCTGCTGCGCGGTTTTTGCCCTTGAGCTTGCCGGCCAGCCACGCCACTTCCAGGCCCAGCGGTTCAAGCCAGCGCTTGAAGGTGATGAAGTGCTGTTCGGCGAGGATTTCGGTGGGCGCCATCAGCGCCACTTGGTAACCGGCTTCCAAAGCTTGCAGGGCGGCGAGGGCGGCGACCACGGTCTTGCCTGCGCCTACGTCACCCTGGATCAGGCGCAGCATGGGTTCTTGCTGGCTCAAGTCGTAGGCAATTTCATTACCCACGCGTTGTTGTGCGCCGGTTGGGGTGAAGCCGAGATTGGCCAGGTATTGCGCGGGCAAGCGCATTGCCTTGGGCATCGCAGGTGCGCGCAAGGAACGCATGCTTTCGCGCAAGCGTTGCTGGGACAACTGATGAGTTAGCAGTTCTTCGAACGCCAGACGGTGCTGGGCCCAGTGATGACCCAGTGCCAGTTCATCGACATCAGCGTCAGCGGGGGGGTGATGCAGGTAGCGGATTGCATCGTCCAGCGGTGCCAATTGATAGTCGCGAGCCAGTTCCAGAGGCAGCCAGTCGGGTAGGCTTTTCGGGCCGAGCATCGTCAGGGTTTGCATGCACAATTGGCGCAGGCGTTGCTGGGTCAGGCCTTCGGTGAGCGGGTAGATCGGGGTAAGTGTGGTGTCCACTGGTGGCGGCTCATCACCGGTGATGGCGCGGTATTCCGGGTGGTAGATTTCCAGGCCCGAGGCGCCGGGCCGTGCTTCACCGTAGCAGCGTACGCGGGTGCCCCGCTTGAGGCCCTCTTTCTGCGCGTTACTGAAGTGGTAGAAACGCAGGCTCAGCCCACCGGTACCGTCCTGCAGACGCACCACCAGGCTGCGACGCTTGCCCATCACTACGTCGGCCCCGCTGACGGTGCCTTCGATCACCGCGTCTTGCCCGGGGCGCAACTGGCCGATGGGCACCACGCGGGTACGGTCCTGATAGCGCAGCGGCAGGTGGAACAGCACGTCCTGGAGGTTTTCCAGGCCGACCTTGGCCAACTTCTCGGCCATGGCTTCACCGACACCCTTGAGTGCCGTCACCGACACCTGCGACAACTCAGTCATACGTCTATTTAGCTCGCAGCAGGCGGCTTGGCCACCGAACACAGGCGGATCGAGTCGGCGAGGATCTCAATGGCTTTGGGCCGAGGGAAACTGGCGCGCCAGGCAATGGCCACCGTGCGGAACGGCACCGGTGGTGTGAGCGGACGCACTTCGATCACACCGGGGGCGTAGTGGTGGCTGTCCACCGCTGACAGCGGCAGGATCGAAATGCCCAGGCCGGAAGCGACCATGTGGCGAATCGTTTCCAGGGAGCTGGATTCCACGGTGGTGTGCTTGGCGCCGTCGTTGCCTTTGGTCAGGGTCGGGCAGGCTTCGAGCACCTGGTCGCGGAAGCAGTGGCCTTCGCCGAGCAGCAGCAGGCTCTTGTCGTTGAGCAGGGCGGCGTCGATGGTGTCTTTCTGGGTCCACGGGTGCGAGGCCGGCATCAGTACCTGGAATGGCTCGTCGTAGAGCGGCAGGGTCAGCACGTCCGCCTCGTTGAAGGGCAGGGCGATGATGATTGCGTCCAGCTCGCCATTGCGCAGCTTGTCGCGCAGCACGTGGGTGAAGTTTTCTTCGATATACAGCGGCATCTGCGGTGCGACACGGTGCAGTTGCGGGATCAGGTGCGGGAACAGGTACGGGCCGACGGTGTAGATGGCGCCGACTTTCAGCGGTGCCGTCAGCTGGTTCTTGCCGGCCTGGGCCAGTTCGCGAATGCTTTGGGCTTGCTCCAGGACCTTCTGGGCCTGGGCCACGATGCCTTCACCCACCGGGGTGAGGCGCACGGCGCTCTTGCTGCGCTCGAAGATCAGCACACCGAGTTCGTCTTCAAGCTTCTTCACGCCCACCGACAGCGTCGGTTGGCTGACATGGCAACGCTCGGCCGCATGGCCGAAGTGCTGCTCTTGGGCGAGGGTCACGATGTAGCGCAATTCTGTAAGAGTCATAGCGGGCGTCCATGAGGTTGCGGGCCAAGCATACCGGCTGCAATCGATAGACGCACGTTATCAGAACTTTACTGGGGATTGAGCGGGGATTTGCCTGAGATATTGGTTGCATGCAACCAAATGTGGGAGCGGGCTTGCCCGCGATGCAGGCACCTCGGTCTATCAGTTGCACCGAGGCGATGCTATCGCAGGCAAGCCAGCTCCCACACAAGCTGGCTCCCGTAATCCTTAGCGGCGGCGTTTTTCGATGTTGTAGACGAATGGCGCGACGATTTCGACGCTGCCGCCTTTCAACATGTCGGCGGGTGGCTTGGGTAGCGGCTGGGCACGACGGATCATGTCCAGGGTTGCACGGTCCAGGTCGGCGTTGCCGGAGCGGCCCACCAGCTCATACGACAGCACATTGCCTTCACCATCGACCACGAAGCGCAAGCGGTTCAGGCCTTCCTTGCCGCTGCGCTGGGCGCTCTGCGGGTACTTCTTGTACTTCTGCAAATGCGCCAGCAGGGTGCCTTCCCAGGACGCTTTGGCGGCGACCTGTTGGGGCGACGGGCCAGGCACGGGTTGTGCCGACTTTTCTGCCGGTGTATTGGTCGGTGGGGTTTCGCTCGGCGGCTCTTCGGAAGGTTTCTCCTTGGGCGGCTCGGGCTTTTTCTCCACCGGCTTGGGCGGTTGCGGCTTGGGCTTGGGTTTGACCGGCTTGGGCACCTGGATCGTCGGCTTGGGCGCCTCGGCCAGTTTCGGCAGGGGCAGCTCTTCCACCGGGGCAGGTGGTTGCGGCGGCGTGATCACCTTGGGCGGTGCCGGAGGCGGCGGCGCAGGCATTGGCGCCAGGTCGATGACCATGGCGGCCGGCGGCAGCTGCACAGGGTGCGGCGCGGACCATTGGAGCGCGATGATGATCGCGACGGCGTGCACGCCCAGCACGACGGCAAGGCTGGTGCCATAACGCGTCAGTTTGTGGCGCGTCGTGATCATTTCTTGGCTGCCGTCTCAAGTCCGACCAGGCCCACCTTGAGGTAGCCGGCTGCCCGCAGGGCATCCATCACACTCATCAGGTCGCCGTAGTCCACGCCTTTGTCGGCCTGGAAGAAGATCGTCGTGTCTTTCTTGCCTTGGGTCTTGGCGTCAAGTACAGGGCCCAGGGTTTCGGCTTTGACTTCTTCTTCGCCCAGGAACAGGCGTTGGTCCGCCTTGACGCTGAGGAAGATCGGTTTTTCCGGTCGCGGCGCAGGCTTGGCGCTGGACGCTGGCAGGTCGACCTTGATGTCTACGGTCGCCAGCGGTGCCGCCACCATGAAGATGATCAGCAGCACCAGCATCACGTCGATAAACGGTGTGACGTTGATCTCGTGGTTCTCGACGAGCTCGTCGTCGCCTTGATTCAAATGCAGGCCCATGGCCGATTACCCCACTTTCACCATGTGCGGTTGCGAGCTGCGCTCGGTAGGCAGGTGATCGAGGTCGCGGCTGACCAGCAGCAACACTTCTGCCGACGCATCCGATACCTGGGCCTTGTAGCCGGCGATCGAACGGGCGAAGACGTTGTAGATCACTACCGCAGGAATCGCGGCAACCAGGCCCAGGGCGGTAGCCAGCAGGGCTTCGGCGATGCCGGGGGCAACGACGGCGAGGTTGGTGGTCTGGGTTTTGGCGATACCGATGAAGCTGTTCATGATGCCCCACACGGTGCCGAACAGGCCGACGAACGGTGCGGTGGAACCGATGGTTGCCAGTACGCCGGTACCGCTGCTCATGTTGCGACCGCAGGCAGCGACCAGGCGCTCCAGGCGGAAGGCGACACGTTCCTTGATGCCTTCTTTTTCGCGGGTGTTGGCCGACAGGCGCATTTCTTCCAGCGCGTCGTGTACCAACAGGTTGGCCAGGGTGCCCTTCTTGGTGGCGGTGTCGCTCGCTTCCTTGAGGGTGGTGGCCTTTTTCAAGTGGACGATTTCGGTGCGCAGGCGGCGTTTGGCGCCCAGCAGCTCGAAGCCTTTGGCGATCCAGATGGTCCAGGTAATGATCGAGGCGATGGCCAGGCCGATCATCACGGCTTTTACCACCACGTCAGCGTTCTGATACATGCCCCACGGCGACAGGTCGTGGGCCATGCCCAGGGTGTTGTCTTCTTCCAGCACAACACCGGTCTCGTCGGCAGGCGCTGGCGTTGCGGCCTGGGTCGGATCGGTGGCGACCGGTGCGGCGGCAGGCGCTGCCTGGGTTGCCGCACTGTGCTCGGCAGCGGCCGGAGCGGCTGGGGCAGTGGCATCAGCGAATGCGGCGGTCGGCGCCAGCAGTACGCTGAACAGCATCGCAGCCATCGCACGCCAGGCGCGGGATGGGCTGTGAAGCATGGTTGGCGAAGCGGAGTTTGTATTACGTGTCATGCTGGCCGGACCTGAGAGAAAAAATGGGTGATCGTCCTTCCAGACCCTTTAGGCCGAGGACAAATGGGCGGTTATTATTGCAAGTAATTCTTGTTAACAAAAGTAATACAGTTACTTTATTTGTCCTTTTGCTGGCCGCTGGTCATCTTCGGCGGCTAATCTGCGCCTTTAAGTACGGAGTTTTGAGATGTCTGCGCCTTCTGTTGTGATTGCCGGTTGTGGCGATGTGGGTAGTCGGCTGGCTAGCCAATTGCTGGCCTCGGAATGGGAGGTTCATGGCCTGCGCCGCGATATTTCGCGCCTGCCCGACGGTGTGATCGGCATTGCCGGCGACCTCTTCAAAAAGGACTGTCCTGACACCTGGCCGATCGGTGGGGTGGATTACCTGGTGTATTGCGCCGCTGCAACGGACCACGATGAGGCCGGCTATCGCGCCGCTTACGTACAAGGGCTGAAACATGTGCTGGAGTGGCTGGGCGACTACGGCCAAGAGCCGAAACACCTGCTATTTGTATCTAGCAGCAGTGTGTACGGGCAGCAGAATGGCGAGTGGGTTGATGAAACATCCGACACCGAGGCCCAGGGCTATTCTGGAACGGTCATGCTCGAAGCTGAGCAAGTGGCGCTTAACAGTGGCATACCCGCGAGCATCGTGCGTTTGACCGGCATTTACGGTCCGGGCCGTGAGTGGCTGCTGACCCAGGTGCGCCAGGGGTATCGCGTGGCTATCGACCCGCCTTTGTATGGCAACCGCATTCATGCGGATGACGCGGCGGGCTTGTTGGCCTTTTTGTTGCGGCATGTGGAGCAGGGCGGTTCTCTGGATAAGGTCTATATCGGCGTGGACGACGCCCCGGCACCGTTGGCCGACGTGGTCGGTTGGCTGCGTGAATATCTCGGTGTGACCGAATGGGCAGACGACGCGAGTGTGCGCCGTGCTGGGAGCAAGCAGTGCAGTAATGCGCGGGCGAAGGCGTTGGGCTGGGTGCCGACCTATCCGAGTTACCGTGAAGGCTACGCCGCGATTCTCAAGGGCTGAATCACGGTCAAAAATGTGGGAGGGGGCTTGCTCCCGATAGCTGTGCACCAGCCAATTTAACGGTGGCTGTCACTCTGCAATCGGGGGCAAGCCCCCTCCCACATTTGGATCTCGGTAATGGCGGCTTATTGTTTTTCCAGCAACCACTGGCGAGGGCCGGGAGTGAACTGCGGCACTTCATCTGCCAGTGCAGTGTTCACCGCCTGGAAGATTTCCAGTTGCTTGCCCTTGCGCGCGAAAATCCACGGGTTGCCCTTGCCATTCAGCTGTAGCCAGATGCTGTCGTAGCCGCCGCTCATCGAGGCGCAATCACCCGCCAGGCACAGCGAATACTGGTCGGCCCCAGGCAGGCCGGCAACCTTGCCATTGGCCAGGAATTGTACGGTGGAGCCGTTACCGTTGCCGTCGGTGATCTTCCAGTCGCCGCCCATATAGGCTGCATACAGTGCTCGTTCGAAGTTGGCACCCAGTGGTGCGCCTTCCGGGGCCGGATCCTTGGCGCGGGCGAACAGCTGTTCAGGTTCGTTGTCGTTGGCCACTTGCAGCAGTTGTTTGCCTTTGCGCTTGAGCTCGGTGGCGGTGCTGCCATAGAAGTCGACGCTCCAGGCGCCGGGCTTCTCGCCGAGCAACTTGCCTTCAGCGACTTCAAAACCGTTGTAGTAGCGCGCCTGCAGGGCCTTGGTGTTGACCTCCCATTCGAGGTTTGGGCCGTTGCTCTGCAGCGCTTCACGCAAAGGGCCGCCCTTGGCTGCCGCGTTGATGGCGGCCTGGTTGATCCAGGTGCCGCCCACATCCAGGTCGGCAGGGTTACTGGCACAGCCGCCCAACAACAGGGCTAGCAACGAAGAGGCTACAAGCGCTTTGCGCATTACGAAATCCTTCTAAAACGAAGTCGGCGCAGCCTGTGGAGGCCGCGCCGGGTGTTTTACTCGATGACCAGAATCGCGTCCATCTCAACCTGCGCACCCTTTGGCAGGGCAGCAACGCCGATGGCGGCGCGGGCTGGGTAAGGTTGTTCGAAGTACTTGCCCATGATCTCGTTGACCTTGGCGAAGTGGCTCAGGTCGGTGAGGAAGATGTTCAGTTTGACGATGTCCTTGAACGAACCACCGGCCGCTTCGGCGACGGACTTGAGGTTTTCGAAGACCTGAACGGTCTGTGCTTCGAAGCCTTCAACCAGTTCCATGGTCTTTGGGTCCAGCGGGATCTGGCCGGACATGTAGACGGTGTTGCCTGCCTTGATCGCCTGGGAGTAAGTGCCAATGGCGGCTGGGGCCTTGTCGCTGGTGATAACGGTCTTGGTCATTTGTGACTCCTTGTAAGAGAACATGGCTTATCTAAAAGCTAGGCACGCATGCGGGTGATGCGGATCACTCCGGTCAGGGCGCGCAGTTTCTTGATCACGCGGGCCAGGTGTACGCGATCGTGAACGCTGACCACCAACTGGACCACGCTGATGCGGCCATCGCGCTCGTCCATGCTGATTTTCTCGATATTGCCATCGGCGGCGTTGACGCTGCTGGCCAGCAGGGCGATCAAGCCGCGCTGGTGTTCCAGTTCCACCCGCAGCTCGACGTTGAATTCGCCGGTGACATCCTTGGCCCACGAGAGTTGGATGCATTTTTCCGGGTTATGGCGGATTTCGGTGATGTTGCGGCAATTATCCAGGTGCACCACCATGCCTTTGCCGGCGGACAGATGGCCGACAATCGGGTCGCCTGGAATGGGCGTACAGCACTTGGCGTAGCTGAGCACCAGGCCCTCGGTGCCGCGAATCGCCAGCGGGCCTTCGGGGCTTGGCAGCTGTTCGCCTTCGCCCAGCAGGCGGCGGGCGACCACGTAGGCCATGCGGTTGCCCAGGCCGATATCTTCCAGCAGGTCTTCGATGGTTTCCTGGCGATATTCATGGAGCATCGCTTGCACGCGCTCTGCAGGAATCTTGTCCAGGGCGCTGTCGAAACCGTTGAGCACTTTGTTCAGCAGGCGTTCGCCCAGGCTGATGGACTCGGAGCGGCGCTGCAGTTTCAGGGCGTGACGAATGTGTGTGCGCGCCTTGCCGGTGACCACGAAGTTCAGCCATGCCGGGTTCGGGCGGGCGCCCGGGGCGCTGACGATCTCGACCGTGGAGCCGCTTTGCAGCGGTTCGGACAGCGGCGCGAGACGGCGATTGATCCGACAGGCAATGCAGCTGTTACCCACGTCGGTGTGTACGGCGTAGGCAAAGTCGACCGCCGTGGAGCCTTTGGGCAGCTCCATGATCCGGCCTTTGGGCGTGAACACGTAGACCTCGTCCGGGAACAGGTCGATCTTCACGCTTTCGATAAATTCCAGGGAGTTGCCGGCACGTTGCTGCATTTCCAGCACGCCCTTGACCCACTGGCGTGCACGAGCGTGAGTGCCTTTAGGCTGCTCGTCGCCGCTGGACTTGTACAGCCAATGGGCGGCGATGCCATTGTTGGCCATTTCTTCCATTTCGCGGGTGCGAATCTGGATCTCGATCGGCACCCCATGCATACCAAACAGCGTGGTATGCAGTGACTGATAGCCGTTGGCCTTGGGAATCGCGATGTAGTCCTTGAAGCGGCCCGGCAAGGGTTTGTACAAATTATGTACAGCGCCCAGCACGCGGTAGCAGGTGTCGACCTTGTCGACGATGATCCGGAACGCGTACACGTCCATGATCTCGTTGAAGGCCCGACGCTTGCCGCGCATCTTCTTGTAGATGCCGTAGATGTGTTTCTGCCGGCCGCTGACTTCACCCTCGATCTCGTCGATCGCCAGGCAATGGCTCAGGGACTCTTCGATCTTGTTGACGATTTCCTTGCGGTTACCCCGGGCGCGCTTGACTGCCTGGTAGATGCGCGCCGAACGCATCGGGTGCATGGCCTTGAAGCCGAGGTCTTCGAATTCGATACGAATGGCGTGCATGCCCAGCCGGTTGGCGATGGGCGCGTAGATTTCCAGGGTTTCCTTGGCGATGCGCCGGCGTTTTTCACCAGACAGCACTTCCAGCGTGCGCATGTTGTGCAGCCGGTCGGCGAGCTTGACCAGAATGACCCGGATGTCGCGGGCCATGGCCATGGCCATCTTCTGGAAGTTTTCCGCCTGGGCTTCGGCCTTGGTCTCGAAGTTCATCTGGGTCAGTTTGCTGACCCCGTCGACCAGTTCGGCCACGGTTTCGCCAAACTGCGCACTGAGCGCTTCCTTGGCGATGCCGGTGTCTTCGATCACGTCATGCAACATCGCAGCCATCAGGCTCTGATGGTCCATGTGCATGTCGGCGAGAATATTTGCCACTGCAAGAGGATGCGTGACATACGCCTCGCCACTACGGCGGCGTTGGCCGTCGTGAGCTTGTTCGGCGTAGAAATACGCTCGGCGGACCAGGTTGACCTGGTCTGGGCCGAGGTAGGCCGATAAGCGATCGGCGAGGGCGTCTATGCTCGGCAAAGTGTGAACTCCTGCCGTTGGCTGTGACCCCGCGCCGTGCTACGTCGACCAGGCATAGGCTTAGACGTCCTCGTTGGACTCGCCTTCGAACGCGGCAAACAGCGGTTCGTCTTCAACGATTTCGGCATTGGCGATGAACTCGTAGCTCATCAGGCCTTCGGCGATTTCACGCAGGGCGACAACGGTAGGCTTGTCGTTTTCCCACTGGACCAGGGGCTCTTTGCCGCCAGTGGCCAGTTGACGGGCACGCTTGGTAGAGAGCATGACCAGCTCAAAGCGGTTATCCACGTGTTCTAGGCAGTCTTCAACGGTTACGCGGGCCATGGTATTCCTCGGAGCGAATGCAAGATGCGCGCTGCCCGGTTGGGCGAGCGGACTAAACAGTTTAAAAAATCACCAGCGTTTAGGGAAGCGCTGATTTTTCGCAGGCCCTCGCAAAACCGCTACAAGTGCCAATGTAAAGCGCTTGCGGCGGTTTTGGGAAGAGCCAATCAGCCAAGCAGTTCGGCGAGCAATTTGCCGAAACGCTGCTGTTGGCGCTTTTGCTGGAGCTGATTGGTGCGGAAAATCGCCTTCAGATCATCCAGTGCGTGGGCAAAATCGTCGTTGATGATCAGGTAGTCGTAGTCGACGTAGTGGCTCATTTCACTGACGGCTTCACGCATGCGGCCTTCGATGATTTCGTCGCTGTCCTGGCCACGGTTGGTCAGGCGCTGGTGCAAGGCTTCCAGGGATGGCGGCAGGATGAAGATCGAGCGCGCCTGGGGCATCAACTTGCGCACTTGTTCGGCGCCCTGCCAGTCGATTTCCAGGATCAGGTCGTGGCCTTCGTCCAGGGTCTGCTGCAGATGGCTTTGCGAGGTGCCGTAGAGGTTGCCGAAGACTTCGGCGCGCTCGAGGAAGTCGCCGTGCTCGATCATCTTGACGAACTCGGTGCGCTCGACGAAGTGATAGTGCTCGCCGTTCACCTCGCCCGGACGCATGGCACGGGTGGTGTGGGAGACCGAAATGCGGATCTGCTCGTCAGCGTCGGTCAGGGCCTTGACCAGGCTGCTCTTGCCCGCGCCCGAAGGGGCGGAAATGATGTAAAGGGTGCCGGTGCTGTGGGTCATGGAAGTTGCCTTACTCAATATTCTGTACTTGTTCGCGCATCTGCTCGATCAACACTTTGAGGTTGACCGCCGCTTGTGTGCTGCGCGGATCAAACGCCTTGGAACCCAGTGTATTGGCTTCGCGGTTGAGTTCCTGCATCAAGAAGTCCAGGCGCCGACCGGCGGCACCGGCGGACTTGAGTACGCGGCGCACTTCGAGGATGTGGGTGCTGAGGCGGTCGAGTTCTTCGGCGACGTCGCTTTTCTGGGCAAGCAGGACCATTTCCTGCTCCAGGCGCGTCGGGTCGAGGTCAGCCTTCATGTCGGTGAAGCGGTCGAGCACCTTTTGGCGCTGGGTGGCGAGCATTTGCGGCACCAGCTCGCGCAGGGTGATCACGTCTTCTTCGATTGAAGTCAGGCGCTCGTTGATCAGGCGGGCCAGTTCGGCACCTTCGCGCTCGCGACCGGCCTTGAGCTCCTTCAAACCTTGGGTGAACAAGGTGAGGGCTTCGGCGTTGAGGGCCTGCGGGTCGGTGGCGTCGGCCACCAGTACGCCGGGCCAGGCCAGCACTTCCAGTGGGTTCAGCGCGGCGGGTTGCTTGATCAGGCCAGCGATGGTTTCCGCAGCGGCGACCAGTTGTGCGGCGCGATCGCGATCAACCTGCAAGGGCTTGCCGGTGGTTTCTTCGGTAAAGCGCAGGGTGCATTCCAGCTTGCCGCGGGAGATGCCTTGGCGCAGAGCTTCGCGCACGGCGCCTTCGAGGTCGCGGAATGATTCCGGCAAGCGCAGGTGCGGCTCCAGGTAACGGCTGTTGACCGAGCGCAGTTCCCAGCTCAGGGTGCCTTGGGCGCCGGCTTTTTCGACGCGGGCGAAGGCGGTCATGCTGTGCACCATGGAGGTACCTCGCGTTGCAGCCGCGCAAATACGGGCTGATGGTTAAGAAGGCGCAGGATTGTAGCGCAGTGGGACGAGCGCGCCCAAACCCGACCATTCGTAACCGAATTTTTAGCAGTGCCCCGAATCGGCTCGCGGCTCTATAATGCTCGGCAGTTTTTCGTCCTCAGTACAGGTGTATCCCTATGAAACGTCCAAGTGGTCGCGCTGCCGATCAGCTCCGCTCGATCCGCATCACCCGCAACTACACCAAACACGCCGAGGGATCTGTACTGGTCGAGTTTGGCGATACCAAAGTCATCTGCACCGTCAGCGTCGAAAATGGCGTGCCGCGTTTCCTCAAGGGCCAGGGCCAGGGTTGGTTGACCGCCGAGTACGGCATGCTGCCGCGTGCTACCGGCGAGCGTAACCAGCGTGAAGCCAGCCGTGGCAAGCAAGGCGGTCGTACCCTGGAAATCCAGCGCCTGATCGGTCGTTCCCTGCGCGCAGCACTGGATATGTCCAAGCTGGGCGACGTGACCTTGTACGTCGACTGCGACGTGATCCAGGCCGATGGCGGTACCCGCACTGCCTCCATCACCGGCGCCATGGTGGCCCTGGTCGATGCGTTGAAAGTGATCAAGAAGCGTGGCGGCCTCAAGGGTGGTGACCCGCTCAAGCAGATGATCGCCGCCGTATCGGTAGGCATGTACCAGGGCGAGCCTGTGCTGGACCTGGACTACCTGGAAGACTCGGCCGCCGAGACCGACCTGAACGTGGTGATGACCAGCACCGGTGGTTTCATCGAAGTGCAGGGCACCGCCGAAGGCGCGCCGTTCCAGCCGGCCGAGCTGAATGCCATGCTGGCCCTGGCCCAGAAAGGCATGACCGAAATCTTCGAACTGCAGACCGCCGCACTGGCTGACTGAGTCCCCGCCTCAAGGAGAAGCGCCATGAATGACAACAGCCAGATGCCTGTGCCTACGCCTTCCTACGAAGTGCGCCAGAGCGCGATGTTGTGCCATCTCGCGGCGTTTCTGGGGTTTGTGTTCCCCTTTGGCAGCGTCGTGGGGCCGCTGATCCTGTGGCAGATGAAGAAGGAAGTGGACCCGTTCATTGATGATCAGGGAAAGGAAGCCTTGAACTTCCAGATCACCGTGGCCATCGCGTGGATTGTCTGCATTGTGCTGGCCTTCGCGGTCATTGGATTTTTCCTGATGACGGCGCTGGCCATCGCCGGTGTGGCGCTGACGATCATCGGTGCGATCAAGGCCAACAAGGGAATCGCCTACCGCTACCCCTTGACCTGGCGCGTGATCAAATAATGAGCACCCACAAAAAAACCGACAGCAATGTCGGTTTTTTTGTGCCTGGGAAAAGACCTCAGATGGTCAGTGTCCAGTCGTAGTCCACGATCAGTGGCGCGTGCTGCGAGAAGCGTGGCTGGCGTGGCAGGCGTGCGCTGCGAACGAACCGGCGCAGACCTGGGGTCAGCAACTGGTAGTCGAAGCGCCACCCCAGGTTGAGCATCTCAGCCTGTTCGTTATCCGGCCACCAGCTGTACTGGTCGCCTTCGCGGCTGACTTCGCGCAGGGCATCGACATAACCCATGTTGCCGACAATCTCGTCCATCCAGGCCCGTTCCGGCGCCAGGAAGCCCGGGGATTGCTGGCTGTCGCGCCAGTTCTTGATATCCAGCTTCTGTTGCGCCACGTACAGCGAGCCACAATAAATGTACTCGCGACGTTTGCGCCGCTGTTTATCCAGGTAACGGGCGAAATCGTCCATTAGCTTGAACTTCTGGTTCAAGTCTTCATCGCCGTTCTGCCCCGAAGGGAGCAGCAAGGTCGCGATGCTGACCTTGTCGAAATCGGCTTGCAGGTAGCGCCCGTAGCGGTCGGCTGTCTCGAAGCCGAGGCCGCTGATGACCGCCTTGGGTTGCAACCGCGAGTACAAAGCCACGCCACCTTGGGTGGGCACTTCGGCATCGCAGGCATAAAGGAAGTAGCCATCCAGTTGGAAGGCTGGGTCGTCCAGTTCAAAGGCGGAGGCGCGGGTGTCCTGCAGGCAGATGACGTCGGCATTCTGAGCTTGCAGCCAACTGAGCAAACCACGCTCGACTGCAGCCTGAATACCATTAACGTTCACACTGATGATCCGCATAAATGGCCCCAAAAATCGCGTGCGTGTATGATACACGCCGTCTACCTAATTAGCTAAATCCGTGGTATCTGAGGCTTTTTTCATGCAGGCGTATCAACGCGATTTCATTCGTTTTGCCATCGATCGCGGCGTTTTGCGCTTCGGTGAGTTCACTCTCAAGTCCGGGCGCACCAGCCCGTACTTCTTCAATGCGGGCTTGTTCAACTCGGGTTCGGCCCTGGCTCAGCTGGGTCGTTTCTATGCGGCGGCCATCGTTGAAAGCGGTATTGCATTCGACGTGCTGTTCGGCCCGGCCTACAAAGGCATTCCTTTGGCGGCCGCGACCGCCGTGGCGTTGGCTGAGCATCACGGGCAGGATTTGCCGTGGTGCTTCAACCGCAAAGAGGCCAAGGCTCACGGTGAAGGCGGTAGCCTGGTGGGCGCGCCACTCAAAGGTGAAGTGCTGATCATCGACGACGTGATCACCGCCGGCACTGCCATCCGTGAAGTGATGCAGATCATCGCTTCCCAGGACGGCGCCAATGCGGCGGGCGTGCTGATCGCGCTGAACCGCCAGGAGCGCGGCAACGGTGAGTTGTCGGCGATCCAGGAAGTGGAGCGTGATTTCGGCATTCCAGTCGTGAGCATCGTGTCGTTGAACCAGGTGTTGCAGTTCCTGGAAGATGACCCACAGCTCAAGCAGCACTTGCCAGCGGTGAAGGCGTACCGCGAGCAGTTCGGCGTCTGACACCGATCCCTCTTGTGTGTGAAGGCTAGTGTGGGAGGGGGCTTGCCCCCGATGACTGAGTGTCAGCTGCAATTATATTGGCTGATACACCGCCAATCGGGGGCAAGCCCCCTCCCACATTTGGATCTACAGTGTGTTCAAATCCTGCACAAAAAAGCCCCCGCTCAATTCAATTGAATGGGGCTTTTTTGTTTGTAGCAGTTAAGGACGCTTGCGGTTACTGATCAGCGTGCCCATGCCGGTATCCGTGAAGATTTCCAGCAATACCGCATTCGGGACGCGGCCATCGATGATCAGCGAGCTGCCCACGCCGCCTTGCACCGCTTCCAGCGCGCAACGGATCTTCGGCAGCATGCCGCCGTAGATGGTGCCATCGGCGATCAACTCGTCCACCTGTTGGGTGGTCAGGCCGGTCAGCACCTTGCCTTGCTTGTCCATCAGGCCAGCGATGTTGGTCAGCAGCATCAGCTTCTCAGCCTTCAGCGCTTCAGCCACCTTGCCGGCTACCAGGTCGGCGTTGATGTTGTAGGACTCGCCATTGGCGCCCACGCCGATAGGCGCGATCACCGGAATGAAGTCGCCTTTCACCAGCAGGTTCAGCAGGTCGGTGTTCACGCCAACCACTTCACCCACCTGGCCGATATCGATGATTTCCGGCTGGGTCATTTCCGGTGTCTGGCGCGTTACCGTGAGTTTTTTCGCGCGGATCAGCTCCGCGTCCTTGCCGGTCAGGCCGATGGCGCTGCCGCCATGACGGTTGATCAGGTTGACGATGTCCTTGTTGACTTGGCCGCCGAGGACCATCTCCACCACGTCCATGGTCTGCGCGTCAGTGACGCGCATGCCATCGATGAAGTGACTCTCGATCGACAAGCGCTTGAGCAGGTCGCCGATTTGCGGGCCGCCGCCGTGCACCACCACCGGGTTGATGCCCACGGCTTTCATCAGCACGATATCGCGGGCAAAGCCGGTTTTGAGCTCGTCGCTTTCCATGGCATTGCCGCCGTACTTGATCACCAGCGTCTTGCCGACGTAGCGTCGAATGTAAGGCAACGCTTCGGACAGGACCTTGGCAGTGTTGGCAGCGGCTTCGCGTTCGAGGGTCATTCAGGGCTCCGGTAAAAAATCAGAACGGTAATTGGAGATCAGGGGCAACACGTTTCAACTGGGCGTGGAACACGTCCTTGATGCGCTGCAACTGCGCCTCGGTATCCGCCTCGAAACGCAGCACCAGCACCGGTGTGGTGTTGGACGCGCGAACCAGGCCCCAGCCTTGGGCGTAATCGACTCGCACACCATCAATGGTGGTCAGGTTGGCGCCTTCGCCCCATTGCGCATCGTGCAGTGCGTCAATGATGCTGAATTTGCTCTCCTCGGTCACATGGATATTGATCTCTGGCGTAGAAATATCATTCGGGAAGGTCTGAAACAGCTCTTCGGCGGTGGATTTTTCCTTGCTGAGGATCTCCAGCAGACGAGCGGCGCTGTAAATGCCATCGTCAAACCCGAACCAGCGTTCCTTGAAGAACACGTGGCCGCTCATTTCGCCGGCCAGCAGGGCGCCGGTTTCCTTCATTTTCTTTTTGATCAACGAGTGACCGGTCTTCCACATTAGCGGGCGACCGCCATATTCCTTGATCAGTGGCGTGAGGCGGCGGGTGCATTTCACGTCGAAGATGATTTCGGCGTTGGCATTGCGTGCCACCACGTCACGGGCAAACAGCATCAGCAAGCGGTCCGGGAACACGATCTCACCGGTTTCCGTCACCACACCGACACGGTCGCCGTCGCCATCGAATGCGAGGCCGACATCTGCGCCCACTTCCTTGACCTTGGCGATCAGGTCCACCAGGTTTTCAGGCTTGCCTGGGTCCGGGTGATGGTTGGGGAAGTGGCCGTCCACTTCGCAGAACAGCGGGATGACTTCACAGTTCAGGGCTTCGAGCAGCTGCGGTGCGATCACGCCGGCCGCGCCGTTGCCGCAGTCCACCACGACTTTCAGGCGACGTGCGAGTTTGACGTCGCGGGTGATTTCGTCGGAGTAACGCTGAAGGATATCGACCTTGGTGATGCTGCCCTTGCCGCTGGTCAGGTCATTATTTTTCAGGCGATCATGCAAGGCCTGGATCTGTTCGTTGGCCAGGGTGTCGCCGGCGATGACGATCTTGAAGCCGTTGTAGTCCGACGGGTTATGGCTGCCGGTGAGCATTACCCCGGATTTGCCGGCCAGTACGTTGGCGGCGTAGTACAGCGCCGGTGTCGGCACCAGGCCCACGTCGCTGACGTGACAACCGCTGTCGGCCAGGCCCTGGATCAGTTGTTCCACCAGCATCGGGCCGGACAGGCGACCGTCACGGCCGACCGAGACATTGGGCTCGCCCTGGGCCAGGCTTTGGGCGCCGATGGCGCGGCCGATCCAGTAAGCGGTTTCGGCGGTCAGGGTCTTGGGCACGACGCCACGAATATCGTAGGCACGGAAGATGCTGTCGGGGAAGGTCGGGGCTACTCGGGCTGCGGTACTCATCGCGGGGGGAAACTCCATCTGAAGGGGGCAAGGCTGGCCTTAAAGTGGCTGACCGGCAGGCTCAAACTGAAGGGTATGACGACGTTTTTGGCAGAGAGTTCGTGGTGCAAAAAGGCCATCGGAGGGCTGGCTCCGTTGTGGCGATCGCGTAATGCATTGATTTCATAAGGGAAATCTCGCTGATTGGATCCGCGCATTCTTCATCCTGAAAAGCCGTGCGGTGGTATCGGGCCGGGCGGGGGGGCGTCCGGCCTGATTCAGCTTAGTCAGTGGCTGCCGGAATGCCCAAAACCGCCTGCGCCGCGTTGGGTTTCGTCGAACTCTTGCACCAGTTCGAAGTGCGCTTGTACCACCGGCACCAGCACCAACTGGGCAATGCGTTCGCCGACGGCGATGTTGAAAGCGGTTTGACCACGGTTCCAGCACGACACCATCAGTTCGCCCTGGTAGTCGGAGTCGATCAGGCCCACCAGGTTGCCCAGCACGATGCCGTGTTTGTGGCCCAGGCCGGAGCGCGGCAGGATCAGTGCCGCCAGGCCAGGATCACCCACATAGATCGACAAGCCGGTAGGGATCAGGATGGTCTGGCCCGGTTCAAGAACGGTGTCTTCCTTGAGCATGGCGCGTAGGTCCAGGCCGGCGGAGCCCGGTGTGGCGTAGGCCGGCAGTGGGAATTCGTTGCCGATGCGTGGGTCGAGGATCTTGGCTTGCAAAGCGTGCATGGAAATTAAACCTGGTTCAGCCGTTGGGCGATAAAAGAGATCAGTTGGCGGGCAATCTTGCCCTTGCTGGTCTGGGCGAAAAGGGTGGCGTGCAGGTCGCGGTCGATCACGCTGCAGGCGTTTTCCTCGCTGTTGAAGCCGATGCTCGGGTTGGCGACATCATTGGCAACGATCAGGTCGAGGTTTTTGTCTTTCAATTTGCGTGCGGCGTAGTCCAGCAAATGCTCGGTCTCGGCGGCGAAGCCGACGCTGAACGGACGGTCTGGACGGGTGGCGATGGTGGCCAGGATGTCTGGGTTGCGCACCATTTGCAGGAGCAGGCCGTCGCCGCTTGTAGGGTCTTTCTTGAGTTTTTGCGGGGCGACCACTTCCGGACGGTAGTCCGCAACCGCTGCCGAGGCGATGAACAGGTCGCACGGAATGGCCGCCTCACAGGCCGCCAGCATGTCGCGGGCGCTGACTACGTCGATTCGCGTGACCCGATCGGGGGTCGGCAAATGTACTGGGCCGGTGATCAGGGTAACGCGTGCGCCTGCCTCGACCGCTGCTTCAGCCAGGGCAAAGCCCATTTTTCCTGAGCTATGGTTGGTGATGTAGCGCACCGGGTCGATGTTTTCCTGGGTCGGGCCGGCAGTGATCAGCACGTGCTTGCCGGTCAGGGCCAGGTGCTGGAAGCACTCGGCGGCGCATAGCGCCAGGTCGGTGGCTTCGAGCATACGGCCCATGCCGACGTCGCCGCAGGCCTGGCTGCCAGAGGCCGGGCCGAACACCTTGAGGCCACGGCTTTGCAGAAGCTGGGTGTTGGCCTGGGTGGCCGGGTCGCGCCACATGGCCTGGTTCATGGCAGGAGCAATGGCGACGGTGGCGTCGGTGGCCAGTACCAGCGTGGTCAGCAGGTCATCGGCGATGCCTTGGGCCAGGCGCGCGATCAGGTCGGCAGTGGCCGGGGCGATCAGGACCAGGTCGGCCCATTTGGCCAGTTCGATATGGCCCATGGCGGCTTCTGCCGCCGGGTCCAGCAGGTCCAGGTGAACCGGGTGGCCGGACAGCGCTTGCATGGTCAGTGGGGTGATGAACTCACTGCCGCCACGGGTCATGACCACGCGCACTTCGGCGCCCTGGTCTAGGAGCCTGCGAACCAGCTCTGCGCTCTTGTAGGCGGCAATGCCGCCGCCGACGCCGAGAACGATGCGTTTCCGATACAGACGCTGCATTGGTTTGCCTTTCCAGTTCAGTGATGCCAGTTCAGTGACGCATGCGATGACCCCTCCCCAGGTGAAATCGCACGCAAAAAAGAGGGCCTACGATAACACAGCGCCCGCCAGGCAACAGCGGCGCACATGCCATGGCGCGTATGGAGAGGGAGGTGGGATGAGTATTCGTGATTGGCCTGTGGCGGAGCGTCCACGGGAGAAACTTCTGGCGTGGGGGGCGGCGAGTCTGTCCGATGCCGAGCTGTTGGCGATTTTCCTGCGCACCGGGGTTTCCGGTAGAAGCGCAGTCGATCTGGCCCGCCACCTGTTGGCGCAATTTGGCGGGCTTCGCCCACTGCTGGAGGCCAGCCAGGCGCTGTTCAGCCAGCAATTGGGACTGGGGCCGGCGAAGTTTGCCCAGTTGCAGGCGGTATTGGAAATGTCCCGTCGCCACCTGGCCGAACGGCTGCGCACGGACTCAGTGTTGGAAAGCCCGGTGGCCGTCCGTGATTACCTCAAGGCACTGTTGCGCCATGAGCCCCACGAGATATTCGGCTGCCTGTTTCTCGACTCAAAGCATCGAGTACTGGGTTTCGAGGCGTTATGCGAGGGCACCATCGACACGGCGATCGTCTACCCTCGGCAAGTGGTCAAGCGTGCACTGGCGTACAACGCGGCGGCGTTGATCCTGTGCCACAACCATCCATCCGGGAGTGTGGAGCCCAGTGCAGCTGATCGAAAATTGACCAAGTTGCTGCAAAAGGCTCTGGAAGTGGTGGATGTACGGGTGTTGGATCACATCATCGTGGGGGATGGTGATCCACTGTCCATGGCCGAATATGGTTGGATGTAAGGTTCAGGGTTTTATGCTGACCTTGGAGTAGTCCTGGCGTCCAAACGGACTCACCTGATACCCCTCGATATTCTTGCGTGCCAGGGCAAATGCCGTCGGATGCGCCAGCGGCAACCACAACGCCTGCTGCTGGATCTGCGTCTGGGCCTGTTGGTACAACTTGCTGCGTACCCCTTGCTCGCTGGTGGTCTTGCCGGCGCTGATCAGTTTGTCCAGCGCTGGGTCGCAGTAGCGGGCGAAGTTCGTACCGGACTTCACTGCTGCACACGAGAACTGCGGGGTCAGAAAGTTATCCGGGTCGCCGTTGTCGCCGGCCCAGCCCATGAACAGCAGATCGTGCTCACCGGCCTTGGCGCGGCGAATCAACTCGCCCCACTCGATCACCCGGATTTCGGCCTGGATACCGACCTTCGCCAGGTCCGCCTGCAGCAGTTGTGCGCCGAGGTTCGGGTTGGGATTCAGCAGGCTGCCGGTTGGGCGTGTCCAAATGGTGGTCTTGAAACCGTCCTTGAGGCCTGCGCGCGCCAACAATGCCTTGGATTTGGCAAGGTCCTGTGGATAACCCGGCAACTCCTTGGCATAGCTCCACGTGTTCGGTGGATAAATACCATTGGCCGCTTCGGCGGTGCCCTCGAATACGGCCTTGAGGTAGCTGCCCTTGTCAAAGGCCAGGTTGATTGCCTGACGCACTTCGGGCTTGTCCAACGGTGGGTGCTGGCTGTTGATGGCAACGAATGCGGTCATGAAAGCGGCGGTCTTCTCCACCTTCAGCGCCGCGTCCTTCTCTGCTTCGCCCACATCCAGGGGTTTGGGCGACAGGGCGATCTGACACTCATCGCGGTGCAGTTTCTGCAGGCGTACATTGGCGTCCGGGGTGATGGCGAAGATCAAGTTATCCACAGCCGGCTTGCCAGCAAAGTAGTCCGGGTTGGCCTTGTAACGCACCACGGCATCTTTTTGGAAGCGCACGAACACAAACGGGCCAGTGCCTATTGGCTGGCTGTTGAGTTTCTCCGGTGTACCGGCCTTGAGCAGTTTGTCGGCATATTCCGCTGGATAGATCGATGCGAACCCCATGCTCAATGCCGCGAGGAACGTGGAGTCGGCGTGATCGAGGGTGAAACGCACGGTCAGCGGGTCAAGGGCGTCGATTTTTTTGACCAGCGTGGGCAATTGCAGTGACTGCGCATGGGGGAAGCCGCTTTGGGCGACCTGGTGCCAAGGGTTGGCCGGGTCGAGCATGCGTTCGAAGCTGAAACGCACGTCTTCCGCCGTCAGGGTGCGGCTTGGGGTGAAATACTCGGTGCGATGAAATTTCACGTCCGGGTGCAGCTTGAAGGTGTATGTCAGGCCATCCGGGGACACTTCCCAGCTGTCTGCCAGGCTTGGCACCAGCTTGCCGCTGACTGCATCGTAGTCCACCAGGCGATTCATCAGTACGTCGGCTGAGGCGTTGGTGGTAGTCAGCGAGTTGTACTGCACCACATCGAATCCTTCAGGGCTGGCTTCGGTGCAAACACTCAAGCTGGTGGCGGCAACGGCCAGCGGCGTAATAAATAGAGGGGCTAGCAATAGCGGTAGGGCAGCGAGGCGCATATTCGGTTTCCTGTGCAGATCGAAGGCCCATCTGCGAGTGCAGTCTGGAAAAAAGCCTACCGTAGTGGTCTGCCGGATAAATGACTAGCCCATTTTTGCCTGTGCTTTTGCCGCAAATGCTGTTTTGATGGCGCCTCGGCGCATTTCGCAGTGCAGTTCACCGGCACGCGGGCGTTGTAAATCATTTTGTGCGACGAGCGGTCGGCTATTGCAGCGGCCCCTGCTGGCAACGGTTCAGGCGTCCGATGCCAAGATTTAAGTCGGTAAAAACGCACGGGCTGTTGTTGCGCTGGGGTCTTTCTGGTATAAAGCAGCGCTCTTTTCTAGGGGCCCGGTTCCTTCGTTTGTAGGTGTAGCCGGTAAGACCCTAAAGAAACGCGGCGCCTGGCGCCAAATGACTGAGAGATTAAGCGGCCAACCCATGCCGGGTTGGGCATGTGGTTTTAGAGGGCTGAGGCATGTCGAGAGTCTGTCAAGTTACCGGTAAGGGTCCGGTGACTGGGAATAACATTTCCCACGCAAATAACAAAACCCGTCGTCGTTTCCTGCCGAACCTGCAGCATCACCGCTTCTGGGTTGAAGAAGAGAAACGTTTCGTCCGTCTGCGCGTATCTGCCAAAGGCATGCGCATCATCGACAAGCGTGGCATCACTGTCGTGCTGGCTGAATTGCGCCGCGCTGGCACAATCTAAGGAGCTATATCATGCGTGAATTGATTCGAATGATCTCTAGCGCCGGTACTGGTCACTTCTACACTACCGACAAGAACAAGCGTACTACCCCGGACAAGCTCGAAAAGAAAATGTTCGACCCGCGCGTTCGCAAGCACGTGATCTACAAAGAAGGCAAAATCAAGTAATTGATTTTCTTCCTTGTGAAAAAAAGCCCGTATCTCACGATCCGGGCTTTTTTTTGCCTGGGATTTTCCAATCAGGCTTTCTGTTCGAACACCACGTAGATCTTGCGGCACGGCTCCAGCACTTCCCAGGTGCCGCTGAAACCGGCTGGGATCACGAAACGGTCGCCGGCGCGTAAGGTCTTGGCGTTGCCATCGGCATCCCGCAATACAGAAACGCCCTGCACAATCTCGCAGTATTCATGCTCGGTGTAATGGACCTTCCATTGCCCGACTTCACCTTCCCACACCCCGGCGCTCATCTGTCCGCACGGACTGTTGTAGTGGTTGTAGAGGGTTTGTTCGGGATCGCCCTTGAGGATTTTTTCGGCGGCCGGGCGGTAGCGGTCGGGGGCGGTGTTGGCTTGGCTGAAGTCGACGATGTCCTGGATGCTCATGTGCGTGTCCCGTCTGGCCTGGGGTTGGAGAGCCCAAAGTCTATGTTTATTAAAATGAACATCGCAAGGGCGTTTACTGGCGTTATGTCAAATATATTGAAACACCCCCAGTCGCTGGTTTAGGGTGGCAGCTGCCTTGAGCCGAACAGCAGGCTGGCCGGGCAAGCATTCTTTGAGGCTGCCGGGGGACATCACCTGGCCCTTGTATTCAATAAGAGGAGGACACTCGCATGACCACCCTGACCCGTGCCGACTGGGAACAACGCGCCAAGGATCTGAAGATCGAAGGCCGCGCCTACATCAATGGCGAGTACACCGCCGCTGTTTCCGGTGACACTTTCGAATGCATCAGCCCGGTCGATGGTCGCCTGCTGGCCACCGTCGCCAGCTGTGATGTCGCCGACGCCCAGCGTGCCGTGGAAAACGCCCGCGCCACCTTCAACTCCGGTGTCTGGTCGCGTCTCGCGCCGGCCAAGCGCAAGGCCGCCATGATCCGCTTCGCCGCGCTGCTCAAGGACAATGCCGAAGAGCTGGCACTGCTCGAAACCCTGGACATGGGCAAGCCGATCAGCGACTCCCTGAACATCGACGTCCCCGGCGCGGCGCAAGCCTTGAGCTGGAGCGGCGAGGCCATCGACAAAATCTACGATGAAGTGGCCGCTACACCACACGATCAGTTGGGCCTGGTAACCCGCGAACCGGTGGGTGTGGTTGGCGCCATTGTGCCGTGGAACTTCCCACTGATGATGGCCTGCTGGAAACTCGGCCCGGCGCTGTCCACCGGTAACTCCATTATTCTCAAGCCGTCCGAAAAATCCCCACTGACCGCCATCCGCATCGCGGCCCTGGCTGTTGAGGCCGGTATTCCGAAAGGCGTGTTCAACGTGCTGCCGGGTTATGGTCACACCGTGGGTAACGCGTTGGCGCTGCACATGGACGTCGACACCCTGGTGTTCACCGGCTCCACCAAGATCGCCAAACAACTGTTGATCCGCTCCGGCGAATCGAACATGAAGCGCGTGTGGCTGGAAGCGGGCGGCAAGAGCCCGAACATTGTGTTTGCCGATGCGCCGGACCTGCAAGCGGCTGCCGAATCCGCTGCCGGAGCGATCGCCTTCAACCAGGGCGAAGTCTGCACCGCAGGTTCGCGCCTGCTCGTAGAGCGCTCCATCAAAGACAAATTCCTGCCGCTGGTGATCGAGGCCCTCAAGGGCTGGAAGCCAGGCAACCCACTGGACCCGGCGACTAACGTGGGTGCGTTGGTGGACACGCAGCAGATGAACACTGTGCTGTCGTATATCGAGGCTGGTCATGCCGATGGCGCCAAGTTGGTCGCGGGTGGCAAGCGCACCCTGGAGGAAACCGGTGGCACCTACGTTGAGCCGACGATTTTCGACGGTGTGACCAACGCAATGAAGATTGCCAAGGAAGAGATCTTCGGCCCAGTCCTGTCGGTGATCACCTTCGACAGCGCCGAAGAAGCTGTCGCCATCGCCAACGACACCATTTACGGTCTGGCTGCAGCCGTGTGGACAGCCGATATCTCCAAGGCGCACCTGACCGCCAAAGCCCTGCGCGCCGGCAGCGTGTGGGTCAACCAGTACGACGGTGGCGACATGACTGCACCGTTTGGTGGCTTCAAGCAGTCGGGCAACGGCCGTGACAAGTCGCTGCATGCGTTCGACAAGTACACCGAGCTGAAGGCGACCTGGATCAAGCTCTAAGCAACACCGCAGTCCAAATGTGGGAGCCGGCGTGTGTGGGGGCTGGCTTGCCTGCGATAGCATCACTGTGGTGTGGCTGACACACCGAGGTGCCTGCATCGCGGGCAAGCCCGGCTCCCACACAAGCTCGCTCCTACAGTTCGTTTACAACTCTCAAAATAATGATCCACAGGAGCGTGGAAATGCGTTGGGCGACTTATTTCGCCGTCCTGGCCTCGGTCCTGAGTGTCGGCCTGGCCCTGGGTGTCAGTATGCCGTTGGTGTCCCTGCGCCTGGAGGGTTGGGGCTATGGCAGTTTCGCCATTGGCGTGATGGCAGCGATGCCGGCCTTCGGCGTGCTGCTGGGGGCGAAAGTCTCCAGCCGCATGGCCTCATGGTTGGGCACCGCCAACCTGATGCGCCTGTGCCTGTGGGCGGGTGCGGTTTCCATCGGGTTGTTGGCGATCTTGCCCAGCTACCCGGTCTGGCTGGTGCTGCGCTTGATGATCGGGGTGATCCTGACCATCGTATTTATCCTCGGTGAAAGCTGGATCAACCAGTTGGTGGTGGAGCAATGGCGTGGCCGCCTGGTGGCTCTGTATGGTTGCAGTTATGCCTTGAGCCAGCTGTCGGGGCCGCTACTGCTGGGTGTACTGGGCACTGATCATGATTATGGCTTCTGGGTGGGTGTGGGTCTTTTGATGGTGGCGCCGTTGTTGCTGTTGAGGCGCTCCGGCGCACCCACGGCCGAATCTTTCAGCGTGACTTTCGGCGACCTGTGGCGCTTCTGTCGCAGCCTTCCGGCGATTGCCTGGGCAGTGGCGTTGTTCGCTGCGTTCGAAGCGATGATCCTGACGTTGCTGCCGGTATATTGCCTGCAACAAGGTTTTACCGCCGAGATTGCCTTGGCGATGGTCAGTACGGTGGTGGTCGGTGATGCGTTGCTGCAATTGCCGATTGGCGCGCTGGCGGACTATCTGCCGCGACGCACGCTGTTCTTGAGTTGTGCGGTGCTGTTGCTGGCCTCAAGCTTGGCGATTCCATTGCTGATGCATACATTGCTGATCTGGCCGGTGTGGGTGATCTTCGGCGCCAGTGCCGGTGGATTGTTCACACTGTCGTTGATCCTGATTGGCGAGCGCTACCGCGATGATGCACTAGTGCGTGCCAATGCCCATGTGGCGCAGCTGTGGGGTATCGGTTGCCTGATTGGCCCGTTGGTGGCGGGTGCCGGCAGCCAGTGGATCAGTGGGCATGCATTGCCGCTGCTGATGGCGGCTGGGGCGCTGGGCCTAGTGTTGCTGTTGTTGCGCCAAGGTGCATTCGGCGTCGCGCAGCCAGCCTGACCTAAAAATGTGGGAGGGTGTTTGCCCCCGATAGCGGTGGATCAGCCAGCACTTTTAGTGCCTGACACACTGTAATCGGGGGCAAGCCCCCTCCCACATTTGATCGATGGTGTTCTTAAAGCATGCGCTCCAGGCCCACATGGGTGGCAAACCAGGCATTAAAGCGCCGCCACCAACTGCCCGGCTCGTGGCTCAGCGTATGCATTTGGCCGTTGTCCTCGGTGACCCAGACTAACTGGCCGTCCTGTAACTTCGCCTGATAGCTCAAGGCTGGCGACATACCTTCCAACGCCAGGTTGCGCACGTGTTCCGCTAGCTCGGGGCTGTCCACCAGTACGCCGACTTCGGTGTTCCATAGCACCGAGCGCGGGTCGAAGTTGAACGAGCCGATAAACGATTTTCCCCGGTCAAAGATCATCGCCTTGCTGTGAAGGCTGGAGTCAGAACCGTGAAAAGTGCCCCGGCGAAACAGGTGCGGGCCACTGCCGCCGCTACCGGAGCCTGGCTGGCGGCGCAACTCGTAGAGTTTTACCCCATGTTCCAGCAGCGCCTTGCGATACGGTGCGTAGCCGCCGTGTACTGCGGGTACATCGGTGGCTTCCAGGGAGTTGGTGAGCAGGCTCACCGACACGCCAGCATCGGCACGGCCGGTCAGGTAAACCAGCCCGGGTTGGCCCGGTACGAAATACGCCGAGATCATCATCAGCTCATGGTTGACGCCTTTCAACTCTGGCGCCAGTTGTGTGGTGAGCAGCAAGCGCGGGTCCGGGTCGGCCTTGGCCAGCACCTTGCTCGGCGCGTCCCACAGCGCCTGGTTCCAGGCCCAGATCAGCTCGCGACGCCAAGTATCCATGCGCGGTTGGGTTTGGTAAGTGCGCAGGCGGTTATACAGGGCGTGATTCTGCTGGCGTGATTCGGCCAGCGAATCCTGCAGGCGTACGCGTGCCGCGGCCAAATCACTTTTGGACGGGTTGTTCGACACGAAGTCGTCGATGGGTTTGCTCAGGGCGCTGTTCCAGTATTGGTCAAAGCTATGCCCGAGCTGCTCAGCCACCGGCCCCACGCTGAGCATGTCGATATCGGTGAAGTTCAGGTTGGGTTCGGCGTCGAAATACTCATCCCCCAGGTTGCGACCGCCAACGATGGCCGCGCTGTTGTCCGCCAGCCACAGCTTGTTGTGCATGCGTCGGTGCTGCAGCGACAGGTTGAACAAGCGGCCCATGGCCCGCGTCACGCCGGTGCTGCGTCCCAGGTGCAGCGGGTTGAACAGGCGAATCTGGATCTGCGGGTGGGCGGCGAGGGTGGCGATGATCTGGTCGAGACCGTCGCTGGTGGTGTCGTCCAGCAGAATGCGAATGCGCACGCCACGATCAGCAGCCTTGAGCAGCTCATCCACCAGCATGCGCGTGCTGATGCCGTCGTGGACGATGTAGTACTGCAGGTCGAGGCTGCTTTGGGCGTTGCGGATCAACTCGGCGCGAGCCATGAAGGCTTCGCTGCTGTTGGGCAGCAGGCGAAAGCCGGAGCGGCCTTGGTAGGGTGCTGCCTGGGCCTGGATCGAGCGGCCAAATGACGATTGTGCGGCGGGCAGCGCGTCGCTGGGAATGCGTGGCACATCCACCGTGGCGCAGCCGCCCAGGGCCATGGCGGCGAGCAGGAAAAACGGTAAAAGCCGTCGAGTCATCAAAGGCGCTGCTTCCAGGTCAGGGCGGTTGTGGGCATATGACGGCTAATTCCGGGGAAAGATCAGTCTTCAACCTCGGCGAGCATCTTGATCGCCGCAGCGCCGACTTTGCGCACGGCTTCTTCAATCTGCGGGGTTGGCTTGGCGCCGTAGTTCATGCGCAGGCAGTTCCGGTATTTGCCCGATGCAGAAAAGATGCTGCCTACGGCCACCTGTACGCCTTGTTCCACCAGTACGCGATTGAGCTTGAGGGTGTCGAAGCCTTCCGGCAGTTCTACCCACAGCATGAAGCTGCCCTGGGGGCGACTGGCGCGGGTGCCGGCCGGGAAATAGCGGCTGACCCATTCGAGGATCAAGTCGCGATTGCGTTGGTATTGAGTGCGCATCCGCCGCAAATGCGGTTCGAAATGGCCATTTTTGAGGAATTCCGCGATGGCGATCTGCGGCTGTGTCGCCGTAGAGCCGGTGCTGATGTATTTCATATGCAGAACCCGGTCCAAATACCGGCCCGGCGCCACCCAGCCAATCCGCAGGCCGGGAGCCAGTGTTTTTGAAAAGGAACTGCAGAGCAATACGCGGCCATCTTCGTCGAAAGACTTGATGGTGCGTGGGCGCGGGTAGCTGTAGGCCAAGTCGCCATACACATCGTCTTCGATGATCGCCACGTCAAAGCGCTGGGCCAGAACCAGCAGCGCGCGTTTACGCGCCTCCGGCATGATGTAGCCCAGCGGGTTATTGCAGTTGGGGGTCAGTTGGATGATCTTGATCGGCCACTGTTCCAGCGCCAGTTCCAGGGCCTCCAGGCTGATGCCGGTGATGGGGTCGGTAGGGATTTCCAGGGCTTTCATGCCCAAGCCCTTGAGGGTTTGCATGGCGCCGTGGAAGCTCGGCGAGTCCACGGCAACGATGTCGCCCGGCTCGCAGATGGCGTGGATGCTGGCAGACAGCGCCTCATGGCAACCGGTGGTGATGACGATATCTTCGGCGGTGAGTTGGCAGCCCGAATCCAGCGACAACCGGGCGATTTGTTCGCGTAATTCCATACAGCCGAGGATGTTGTCGTAATACAACCCCGGCAGATCCTGACGACGACTCACGCGGGCCAGGCTGCGCAGCAAGGGCTTGAGGGTCGGTGACAATACATCCGGCATGCCACGGCCCATCTGTATGACATCTTTGCGTGGCACCGCGCGGATCAGTTCCAGGACCTGGTCCCACTGGGAGATTTCCACTGGTCGCTGGGCCGGGCGCCCCACCTCGGGCAGGGCCGGCAGCTCGCGGCCGACGGGCACGAAGTACCCTGATTTGGGCTTGGGCATGGCCAGGCCGTTGTCTTCCAGTACACGATACGCCTGTTGCACGGTGCTCAGGCTGACCCCGTGTTCCACACTCAGCGCCCGTACAGACGGCAGGCGATCACCCGGGCGGTAGAAGCCCTGTTCAATGCGAGTCCCCAGCAATTCGGCGAGGTTGACGTAAAGGGTCATGGCGGCCACTCCTGGGGACCAGTACAGATGTACCGAAAATACAGGATTCAAGGAGCTAAAGGCAGTGTCTGTATGGTTTTAATAAAGTTGAGTTGAATCTGTAATGGTTTTGCCTGCTCGTCGATCCTAGCCACTCATGGCAACAAGCAAATGAGGGGCAGCAAAATGAGCGGCATGAGCGATGTGCGGTTGACGCTACACAGTCAGGAGTTGGAAGCGGAGCAGGCAATGTCGATGTCGGCCCGTCACCGCTGGAACCTGTTCTGGCGCCATCGTCACACCCGCAAGGCCCTGTTGAGCCTGACCCCTGAGCAATTGCGCGATGTCGGGCTGACGGCGGAACAGGCGCGCCACGAAGGTTTGAAACCCTTCTGGCGCGGCTGACTCAGACCAGTTCTTTGAAGCGGTGCCAGAGCATCCCCAGCGCCAACAGCGGCGAGCGCAGATGCTTGCCGCCGGGGAAGGTGATGTGCGGCACCTGGGCGAACAGGTCGAAGCGGCCCTGCTGCTGGCCGCTGATGGCTTCGGCCAGCAGCTTGCCAGCAAGGTGCGTGGCGTTGAGGCCATGGCCGGCGTAGGCCTGGGCGTAATACACGTTGGGTTGGTCCGCCAACCGGCCAATCTGCGGCAGGCGGTTGGCACCGATGCCGATCATGCCGCCCCATTGGTAGTCGATCTTCACGTCGGCCAATTGCGGGAACACTTTGAGCATCTTCGGTCGCATATAGGCGCCGATATCCTGGGGGTCGCGACCGGAGTAGTGGCAAGCCCCGCCGAACAACAGGCGGCGGTCGGCGGACAGGCGGAAGTAGTCCACCGTTACCCGCTGGTCACACACGGCCATGTTCTGCGGCAGCAGACTGGCGGCCTGGGTTTCGCTCAACGGCTCAGTGGCGATGATATAGCTGCCGGCGGGCAGGACTTTGCCGCTCAACTGCGGATTCAGGCCATTGAGATAAGCGTTGCAGGCCAGCACCAACGTTTTGGCGCGCACGTTGCCTTGAGCCGTGTGCACGTTGACTTCAGGGCCGTAGTCGATGTGCGTCACTTCGGATTGTTCGAACAACTTCACGCCCAACTGCCTGGCGGCGGTCGCTTCGCCGAGGGCCAGGTTCAGCGGATGCAGGTGGCCGGAGCCCATGTCGATCATGCCGCCGACATAGCGCTCGGAGCCGATCACGCTGCTCATTTCGTTGGCTTGCAGCAGGCGCACTTCATGGCGATAGCCAAGGCTGCGCAGTTCTTCGGCGTCTTCGGCCAAGCCTTCCAGGTGGTGAGGTTTGTTGGCCAGGTCGCAATAGCCCCAGGTCAGGTCGCAGGGGATTTGATAGCGCTCGATGCGTTCGCGCACGATTTCCACGGCTTCCAGACCCATCAACTTCATTTGGCGCACGCCATCGGTGCCGATGACGTTGGCAAACTGGTCCAGGCCGTGGCCGACGCCGCGAATCAACTGGCCGCCGTTACGTCCGCTGGCACCCCAGCCGATCTTGCGCGCTTCCAGCAGCACCACGCTGAAGCCGCGCTCGGCCAGCTCCAGCGCGGTATTCAGCCCGGAATAACCACCGCCAATCACGCACACATCCGCACGCATTTCGCCGGCCAGCGCCGGGTAGTCGGGTTGCGGCACGCTGCTGGCAGCGTAGTAAGAGGTGGTGTGCCGGGCGCTGGCGGTCATGGGGAGCATCCCTGTTTGGAAAATTTGACGCAGGATACAGCGGTCGGGCGAAGCTGTCTCACCGGGGCTTTTTGCGGCAGAATCCACGCCTATTCGCCGTTCGGTACGTGTTTCGATGAGTTGCAACAGTCAGAAAATCAGCGCGCTGCGCAGGCAGATTCCTTCGTTCGAGTGCGTTCCCGGTTGCCACGACTGCTGTGGGCCGGTGACGACGTCGCCCGAGGAAATGTCGCGGCTGCCACGCAAGACCGCCGCTGAACAGGACGCAGCCATGGACGAGCTGAACTGCGTGCACCTGGGCCCTAACGGTTGCACGGTGTACGACGAACGCCCGCTGATCTGCCGGCTGTTCGGCACCACCAAGACCCTGCCGTGCCCGAATGGGCGGCGGCCGGTGGAACTGATTCACCCGCGGGTGGAGAAGCAGATCCACGAGTACATGGCGAGCACTCGGCAGGTACTGGTATAGCGTGTGTTCGCGGCAAGCCAGCTCCCACATTTGACCGAGTTGTGTCAGCTCAATCCGGGATCGGCAGGTTCAAGCTCTCTTTCACCTCTTCCATCACGATATAGCTCTTGGATTCCCGCACATGGGGCAGCTTGAGCAGGATATCGCCGAGCAATTTCCGGTAAGACGCCATCTCGGAAATCCGCGCTTTCACCAGGTAGTCGAAGTCGCCTGAGACCAGATGGCACTCCAGCACGTGGGGCAGTTTCAGCACGGCGCGGCGGAACTCTTCAAAGGTGTCGCCGGACTTGTAATCGAGGCTGATCTCGACAAATACCAGCAAACTGCCCTTCAAATGCTGCGGGTTGAGCCTCGCGTTGTAACCCATGATGATCCCTTCGCGCTCCAGCCGACGGACCCGCTCGGTGCACGGCGTGGTCGACAACCCGACTTTTTCCCCCAGCTCCGTGAACGAAATGCGCCCATCGGTTTGCAGGATGCGCAGGATGTTGCGGTCGATCTTGTCCAGCTCCCGCTTGGTCTGAGTGTTGGTACGCATAGGGGATACGCCTCTGTGAAAAGGGTTATTGCCGAGAATTGTCGCCAAATATAGGCAGTTATATAGTGAAATGCACTGGCAATTGCTTTTTATACTGCGCGCATCATTGCTCGAACAACACACGTCAGCGGTCAAGCCGCGATGAGGATATAAAAATGCGCGTTCTGGTCTTGGGTAGCGGCGTCATTGGGGTGACCAGCGCCTACTATTTGGCTCGGGCCGGCTTTGAAGTCGTTGTGGTCGACCGTCAGCCTGCTGCTGCCATGGAAACCAGTTTCGCCAACGCAGGCCAAGTCTCCCCTGGTTATGCTTCGCCTTGGGCTGCGCCGGGCGTACCGCTCAAGGCTATCAAGTGGTTGTTGCAGCGCCACGCGCCCCTGGCGATCAAGGCCACCGCCGATATCGACCAATACTTGTGGATGGCGCAGATGCTGCGCAACTGCACCGCCAGCCGTTACGCGGTGAACAAGGAGCGCATGGTGCGCCTGTCCGAGTACAGCCGCG
Source organism: Pseudomonas sp. GW821-FHT03A09 (assembly GCF_059421065.1). NCBI lineage: Bacteria > Pseudomonadati > Pseudomonadota > Gammaproteobacteria > Pseudomonadales > Pseudomonadaceae > Pseudomonas > Pseudomonas sp. GW821-FHT03A09. The sequence continues at coordinate 320,107 of NZ_JBWKUX010000001.1, forward strand.
ACTGCCTCGATGAACTGCGCGCCGAGACCGGTATCGCCTATGAAGGCCGCAGCCTTGGCACCACCCAGTTGTTCCGCACTCAAGCCCAGCTCGATGGCGCCGCCAAGGACATCGCGGTGCTCAAGGAGTCCGGTGTGCCATTCGAGTTGCTCGACCGCGCCGGTATTGCACGCGTTGAGCCAGCCTTGGCCAGCGTTACGGATATTCTAGCCGGTGCCCTGCGCCTGCCGAACGACCAGACCGGCGATTGCCAGATGTTCACTACGCGCCTGGCCGAGATGTGCAAGCAACTGGGCGTCGAATTCCGTTTCGAACAAGACATCCAGCGCCTGGATTATGCGGGCGACCGTATCAACGGCGTGTGGATCGACGGCCAGCTGGAAACCGCCGACCGCTACGTGCTGGCTCTCGGCAGCTACTCGCCGAAGCTGCTCAAGCCGCTGGGGATCAAGGCACCGGTGTACCCACTCAAGGGCTACTCGCTGACCGTGCCGATCACGAACCCGGCGATGGCACCGACCTCAACCATTCTCGACGAGACCTACAAGGTCGCGATCACCCGTTTCGACAACCGCATCCGCGTCGGCGGCATGGCTGAAATAGCCGGTTTTGACCTGTCGCTCAACCCGCGTCGGCGTGAAACCCTGGAGATGATCGTCAACGACCTTTATCCTCAGGGCGGCGATTTGACTGAAGCCACGTTCTGGACCGGCCTGCGTCCGACCACACCCGATGGCACACCGATTGTCGGTGCTACCCCATTCAAGAACCTGTTCCTGAATACCGGCCACGGCACCCTCGGTTGGACCATGGCCTGTGGCTCCGGTCGTTTGTTGGCCGACCTGATGGCGAAGAAGACCCCGCAGATCAGCGCCGAAGGCCTCGATATTTCCCGTTATGGCAACCACCAGGAGTCCGCAAAACATGTCAATCCAGCGCCAGCTCACCAATGAGCGCATGAGCCAGATCGTCGTTCACAGCGGCACCGTGTATTTGGCAGGCCAAGTCGGCGACGACATGAGTGCCGGGATTGAACAACAGACCCGTGAAACCCTGGCCAATATCGAACGTTTGCTGGATTTGGCCGGCACCGACAAGACCAAGTTGCTGTCGGTGACGATCTACCTGAAAGACATCGACGCCGATTTCGCCGGCATGAACGCGGTGTGGGACAAGTGGCTGCCCAAGGGAGTTGCTCCAGCCCGTGCCACGGTTGAAGCCAAGCTGTGCGAACCGGAAATCCTGGTAGAGCTGTCCGTTGTGGCCGCGCTGCCTTAAATCAAGATCCCTCTCCCGGTGCCGGCGTTGTCGGTCGGTACCGGTTTTTCTTCACTCTGCCGCCTAGAAGCCTGCCGCCATGCGTCCTGCCCGTGCCCTGATCGATCTCCAAGCCCTGCGCCACAACTACCAATTGGCTCGTGAAGTCACGGGGGCCAAGGCCCTCGCCGTGGTCAAGGCCGATGCCTACGGCCATGGCGCCGTGCGTATGGCCCAGGTGCTGGAAGCCGAGGCCGATGGGTTTGCCGTGGCGTGCATCGAGGAGGCGCTGGAACTGCGCGCCGCCGGTATCCGCGCGCCGGTGCTGTTGCTGGAAGGCTTTTTCGAAGCCGACGAGTTACCGCTGATCATCGAGCATGATTTCTGGTGCGTGGTGCATTCGCTGTGGCAACTGGAGGCCATCGAGCAGGCCCGCTTGAGCAAGCCACTGACGGTCTGGCTCAAGCTGGATTCGGGCATGCACCGCGTGGGCCTGCACCCCAAGGACTATCACGAGGCTTACCAGCGCCTGCTGGCCAGCGGCAAAGTCGCCAAGATCGTGTTGATGAGCCACTTCGCCCGTGCCGATGAGCTCGATTGCGTGCGCAGTAATGAACAGGTTGCAGTGTTTGAGGCTGCGCGCCAGGGCTTGTCGGCTGAGGTGAGTCTGCGCAATTCGCCAGCGGTGATGGGCTGGCCGGGTGTGTCCAGCGACTGGGTACGCCCGGGCATCATGTTGTACGGCGCCACGCCGTTTGGTGAAGACCAGGCCATCGCCGCTCGTTTGCAGCCGGTGATGACCCTCGAGTCCAAGGTTATCTGCGTTCGCGAACTGCCGGCCGGTGAGCCGGTGGGCTACGGTGCCAAGTTCATCACGCCCAAGCCGATGCGCATCGGTGTGGTTGCCATGGGGTATGCCGATGGTTATCCACGTCATGCACCCACCGGCACACCGGTGTTGGTGGCGGGCCAGCGCAGCCAGTTGCTGGGCCGCGTCTCCATGGACATGCTGTGCATCGACCTGACGGATGTGCCCCAGGCCGGCCTTGGCTCGACGGTGGAGTTGTGGGGCAAGAATATCCTCGCCAGCGACGTCGCGACCGCCGCCGAAACCATTCCCTACCAGATTTTCTGCAACCTGCGCCGCGTTCCAAGGCTCTATTCCGGCGCTTGATCGCCCGATACGAACTCCGCTGCCCGGGATTTAGGCCCAAGTGTTGTAAATACTGAACGCTGTCGCCATGATAACGCTCAACTACAACAAAGCCTGAATCCTAGGAGGCTCCTGCATTGGACGTCGGCGAACGACTGCAATCCATCCGTAAACTCAAAGGTCTTTCCCAGCGTGAGCTCGCCAAGCGTGCGGGTGTCACCAACAGCACCATTTCGATGATCGAAAAAAATAGCGTCAGCCCCTCGATCAGCTCCTTGCGCAAGGTGCTGGGTGGCATCCCCATGTCCATGGTCGAGTTCTTTTCCGAGGAGATCCTCCAGGAAATACCGACGCAGATCGTCTATAAAGCCAATGAGCTGATCGACATCTCGGACGGCGCCGTGACCATGAAGCTGGTAGGCCGCGCGCACCCCAGCCGGGCGATTGCGTTTCTCAACGAAATCTACCCGCCGGGCGCCGACACAGGCGAAGAAATGCTCACTCATGACGGCGAGGAAACCGGGATTCTGGTGGAAGGGCGTCTGGAGTTGGTGGTCGGGCTTGAAACTTTTGTGCTCGAAGCTGGCGATAGCTACTACTTTGAAAGCACCAAGCCCCATCGTTTTCGCAACCCGTTCGACGCGCCAGCGCGACTAATCAGCGCAGCCACACCTGCGAACTTTTGACAGAAGAGGCGTGCTGCCAGCGTTGCAGACACACCCGTAGCTCTATCCGTGCCGCCGAATCTCCCTTTATTTAATAGGGTTGTTTCGGCCAGACGGGCTAACCGTTATACTTTCGCCGCCTGCGAAACCGTGGCCGCAGGCGTGAATAGCCACCATTGAGGGTGAACGCGTGAACCTAATTATGAAAATGCTGGCTGCACCAGCAACCGTACTGGCCCTATGGGCTGTCAGCGCTCAAGCTGCGACCAATGATGAAATTGCCAAGCGCCTGGAGCCTGTCGGCCAAGTCTGTGTTCAAGGCCAGGAGTGTAAAGGCATGGAAGTCGCCGTAGCAGCGGGCGGCGGCGGGGCGAAAACCCCGGACGACATCATCGCCAAGCACTGCAACGCGTGCCACGGTACTGGCTTGCTGGGTGCACCGAAAATCGGTGACGCCGCAGCGTGGAAAGATCGCGCCGACCATCAAGGGGGGCTCGACGGCCTGCTGGCCAAGGCGATCACCGGGCTGAATGCCATGCCGCCGAAAGGCACCTGCGCCGATTGCTCGGATGACGAGCTCAAGGGTGCAATCAAGAAGATGTCCGGCCTGTAATCGACGGATCTTCGCCAAAAATGCCGCTTACGAGCGGCTTTTTTGTGGCTGTATTTTATGTATCAGGCTGTTCTTTGCAGCAAAGACCGGCCACTCTCTGTCCAACCCCTAATCACGGAATGTTCAGGAGGGTCGGATGGTGCAGTTGTGTTCAATCGAGCAAGCCGTTGACGACGTGCTGGCGCGGCTGCCGGCACATGTCCACATGGGCATGCCACTGGGGCTGGGCAAGCCCAACCTGTTCGTCAATGCGTTGTATCGGCGTATCGCCCAGTTGCCTGAGCGGGCGCTGACGATCTACACCGCATTGAGCCTGGGCCGCCCCACGATGGGGGACGGCTTGCAGAAGCGCTTTCTCGAACCCTTCATCGAGCGCGTATTTGGCGACTACCCGGAACTGGATTTCCTCGCCGATTTGCACAAGGACAATTTGCCGAAAAACATTCGCGTACAGCAGTTCTTCATGCAGCCCGGCAGCCTGCTCCACAGCGCCTCGGCCCAACAGGACTACGTGAGCAGCAACTACAGCCATGCTGCGCGGGATATCAATGCGGCAGGCCTAAACCTGGTGGCACAGTTGGTGGCCAGTAGCGCTGAGCATCCCGATCGCCTGAGCCTGAGTTGCAACCCCGATATCACCCTCGATCTGTTGCCGATGATCGCCAAGCGCCGTGAGGCCGGGGAAACCATCCTGGTCGTGGGTCAGGTCCACCGCGATTTGCCCTATATGCCGGGTGATGCCGAACTGGGCATGGACGCGTTCGATTACCTGCTCGACGAAAAGGACAGCACCACGTTGTTCTCCACGCCGAACATGCCGGTGGGGTTCCAGGACCACTTTATCGGCCTGCATGCCAGTACTCTGGTGCGCGATGGCGGCACCTTGCAGATCGGCATCGGCTCCATGGGCGATGCGCTGACCGCTGCCTTGCTGGCGCGCCAGGCCGATAACGAAGCCTATCGACTGCTGCTGACGGACCTGGATGTGTACCAGTGGGCGCCGTTGATCAGTCATGAAGGCGGTGTCGCACCCTTTGCGCAGGGCCTTTATGGTTGCAGTGAAATGTTCGTCAACGGCCTGCTGGTGCTGGCCGATGCTGGGATTGTGCGGCGCAAGGTCTACCCGGACGTAGCGACCCAGGCGCAAGCCAACGCCGGTACCCTGGATGGTGCAGCGCAGCCCGACGGCGTGTCGATCCACGGCGGTTTCTTCCTTGGGCCGTGTAGTTTTTACCAGCGCTTGCAGGAAATGACTCACTCCAAGCGCCTTGAATTCAACATGACCCGCATCAGCTACATCAACGAGCTGTATGGCCAGGAAGAACTCAAGCGTCTGCAACGGCTGGATGCTCGCTTCATCAACAGCGCAATCATGGTGACGCTGCTCGGTGCGGGCGTGGCTGATCAGTTGGAAGATGGTCGCGTGCTCAGCGGCGTGGGCGGGCAGTACAACTTCGTTGCTCAAGGCCATGCGCTGGAAGGTGCGCGATCGATATTGATCCTGCGCAGCTGGCGCGAGTCGGCGGGGGAGGTCAGTTCCAATATCGTCTGGGAATACGGCCACTGCACCATTCCACGGCACCTGCGGGATATCGTCGTCACCGAGTACGGTATCGCCGACTTGCGTGGGCAGACGGATGCCAAGGTGATTGAGGCGCTACTGAACATCACCGATTCACGCTTCCAGGGCGACTTGATCGAACAGGCACAAAAGGCCGGCAAGCTGCCCAAGGAATTCCGGCTGGACCCGCGCTTTACCGACAATACGCCGCAGCGGCTCAAAGACACTCAGGCGCGGCATCGTCGGTTGTTTCCGGAGTATCCGCTGGGTAGTGACTTCACTGATGAAGAAAAGGATCTGTTGCGCGCACTGAATTGGCTCAAGAGCAAGTTCAAGCTGACGGAGATCCTGGAGTTGGGCAGGGCTGCGCTGGATGCACCGGAGCCGGAGGCGTTTCCCAAGCATCTGGAGCGGATGCGGTTGGATAAGCCGGAGGGGTTGAAGGAGGATCTGTATCAGCGCTTGTTGCTGGCAGGCCTACAGGCCACCGCCACCTAACAGATCACACAAGCCAAATGTGGGAGCTGGCTTGCCTGCGATTGCGGTAGAACAGCGACATTGATGTCGCCTGACACTCCGCTTTCGCAGGCAAGCCAGCTCCCACATTTAACTGTGCTTACTCAAGATTTGCAGTGTTGCTGCTTACTCGATAAAGGTCACAACACCACCGGCCAGCGATTTGACCCGCGCCAGCGACTCAACGCGATAACCCTGTGCATCCAGCTCCGCACGGCCACCCTGGAACGACTTCTCGATCACAATCCCCAAGCCCGCCACGGTTGCCCCGGCTTGCTTGATGATCGAAATCAGCGCCTGGGACGCCTTGCCGTTGGCCAGGAAGTCATCGATCACCAGCACGCGGTCGCTGCTGGTCAGGTGGCGTGGGGAGATCGCTACAGTGCTTTCGGTCTTCTTGGTGAAAGAGTACACCGTTGCCGATAGCAGGTTTTCAGTCAGGGTCAGGGACTGTTGTTTGCGGGCGAAGATCACCGGCACGCCCAGGTTCAGGCCGGTCATGATCGCCGGTGCGATACCCGAGGCCTCGATGGTGACGATCTTGGTGATGCCCGAGTCCTTGAACAACGCGGCGAATTCGTCGCCGATCAGTTTCATCAGCGCCGGGTCGATCTGGTGGTTCAGGAAGGCGTCGACCTTGAGTACCTGATCGGAAAGCACGATGCCTTCTTCGCGAATTTTCTTGTGCAGTGCTTCCACGGAAAGCTTCCTCTAATGGCGCGGTGTGCGCCGAAAGTAGATTAAAAAGTAGTCGATTCTAGCGCTTTAACATCGCGCGTATATCCGCCAAGGCGGTGTTGCCGCGGACGGCCTTCACCTCGGTGGGGGTGTCGTCATTGCCTTCCCAGGCCAGGTCGTCCGGCGGAAGTTCGTCGAGGAACCGGCTGGGGGCACAATCGATGATTTCGCCGTATTGCTTACGCTTGGCGGCGAAGGTGAAGGCCAGTGTCTGACGTGCGCGGGTAATGCCCACGTAGGCCAGGCGCCGTTCTTCTTCGATGGTGTCGGCTTCGATGCTGGAGCGGTGCGGGAGGATTTCCTCTTCCATGCCCATGATGAACACGTAGGGGAATTCCAGGCCTTTGGAGGCATGCAAGGTCATCATCTGCACACCTTCGGCGCCGTCTTCCTCTTCCTGCTGGCGCTCAAGCATGTCACGCAGCACCAGCTTGCCGATGGCGTCTTCGACGGTCATTTCGCCGTCTTCGTCTTTTTCCAGGGTGTTCTTCAACGCTTCGATCAGGAACCAGACGTTGCTCATGCGGTAATCCGCAGCTTTATCGCTGGAACTGTTGGTGCGCAGCCAGTTTTCATAGTCGATGTCCATGACCATGCTGCGCAGGGCGCTGATCGGGTCTTCGCCCGCGCACTGCTCGCGCACCTTGTCCATGAAGCGCTTGAAGCGCGACAGGCGGTCGGTGAAGCGGGTGTCCAGGTGTTCGCCCAAGCCGATTTCGTCGGTGGCGGCGTACATCGAGATCTTGCGTTCGGTGGCGTAGTTGCCGAGTTTTTCCAGGGTGGTGGAACCGATTTCCCGGCGCGGCACGTTGATCACGCGCAGAAAGGCGTTGTCGTCGTCCGGGTTCACGATCAGTCGGAAGTAGGCCATCAGGTCTTTCACTTCCTGGCGTCCGAAAAAGCTGTTGCCGCCCGACAGGCGATACGGCACCTGATGGTGCTGCAACTTCAGCTCGATCAGTTTGGCCTGGTAGTTGCCGCGATAAAGAATCGCGAAATCGCTGTAAGGCCGGTCGGTGCGCAAGTGCAGGCTGAGGATTTCAACGGCCACGCGTTCAGCTTCGGCGTCTTCGTTGCGGCAGCGGATCACGCGGATCTCGTCGCCGTGGCCCATCTCGCTCCACAGTTGTTTTTCAAACTCGTGGGGGTTGTTGGAAATCAGCACGTTGGCGCAGCGCAGGATGCGACTGGTGGAGCGGTAGTTCTGCTCCAGCATCACCACTTTCAGGGACGGGTAGTCGTCCTTGAGCAGCATCAGGTTTTCCGGGCGGGCGCCGCGCCAGGCGTAGATCGACTGGTCGTCGTCGCCCACCACGGTGAACTGGTTGCGCTTGCCAATCAGCATTTTCACCAGCAGGTATTGGCTGGCGTTGGTGTCCTGGTATTCGTCCACCAACAGATAGCGCACCTTGTTCTGCCATTTTTCGAGGATGTCGGCGTGTTCCTCGAACAGCTTCACCGGCAGCAGGATCAGGTCGTCGAAGTCCACCGCGTTGAACGCCTTGAGCGTGCGCTGGTAGTGGGTGTAGACGATGGCGGCGGTCTGTTCCTTGGGGTTGCGCGCGTTTTCCAGGGCCTGGGCGGGCAGGATCAGGTCGTTTTTCCAGGCGCCGATCATGTTCTTGATCTCGTCCACGCCGTCGTCGCCTGCGTACTCCTTTTGCATGATGTCGGTCATCAGCGACTTCACGTCGGTTTCGTCGAAGATCGAGAAACCGGGCTTGTAGCCCAGGCGCACATGTTCCTTGCGGATGATGTTCAGGCCCAGGTTGTGGAAGGTACACACGGTGAGGCCGCGGCCCTCGCCGCTCTTGAGTAGCGTGCCCACACGCTCTTTCATTTCCCGCGCCGCCTTGTTGGTAAAGGTCATGGCGACGATGTACTGGGCGCGGATGCCGCAGCTCTGGATCAGGTGCGCGATCTTGCGGGTGATCACGCTGGTCTTGCCGGAGCCAGCACCGGCGAGCACCAATAGAGGGCCGCCGACGTAGTTCACGGCTTCTTGCTGCCGGGGATTGAGTCGGGACATACGAAATTCAGGGAGTCGTTGTTCAAAAGGGCGGGCATTTTAACAGGCTCGCAGGATTCTGCTCTCACAGAACGACAGTGTGACGTACCACTCGATCTAAATTTGCCGGTTTTGATACTTTGCCGCAGGATGTGGGAGCTTTTGCAGCTGATGTGTGCAGTCTGCGTATTTGATAAGTCTTATCATTGGTGATTGTCAGGCCGCACGTCATACTGCCCGCCGCCAATGAAATCTTGCAGAGTCTAGGGAGCTAGCTTGTCTACGCCTGTCGAACCCTTGCGTTTGCTGCTTCTGGCCGATACGCCTGAGTGGGCAGCATTGCTGCGCGAGTGCCTGGCGCCGATGGGCGAAGGGGCTGTGCTGATCAGCGCACCCAACTGGGACTCGGTGAGTCGTCTGTTCGATGACGACCACGGTGCTGTGTTATTGACCGAACCCAACCTGCAACCCGGTCCCGGCCGTTGCAGTTTGCCGTGCGTATTGCTGTTGGAACAGGAGCCGCTGGTGCCGCCGCTGGGGGTCAGCGATTGGCTGATCCGCAATGTATTGGACGCCGACACATTACGCCGTTGCCTGCGCCACGTGCGTGAGCGCGGTGTGCTGGAGAACACCTTGCAACGCCTGGCCGAACAGGACCCGCTCACCGGCATCGCCAATCGCCAGGGTTTTCAGACCTTGCTGGCAGCGCGGCTGGCGGAAAACGAAGGGCGCGGCCTGGCCCTTGGGCATCTGGATCTCGACAACTTCCGTCATGCCAACGACGCTTTGGGGCATCAGGCTGGCGACCGTTTGATCCTGCAAGTGGTGTCGCGGCTCAAGAGCCAGCTCGAAGCCGGGGACCAGTTGGCACGCCTGGGCAGCGACGAATTCGCGCTGCTGATCGACACCCGCCGCGCGCCCCAGCGCGCCGAATGGATGGCTGAGCGCATCACCGAAGTGATGGCCGAACCGTACTGGGTCGATGGTGAAAGCCTGTTGATCGGCTGCAGCCTCGGTGTGGCCCATGCCCGTGCACGCGCCGGTGCCGACCCATTGATGTGGCACGCCCATATCGCCATGCAGCAGGCCAAGAGCACACAGGGCTGCACCTTTCATATCTTCAACGAACGCATCAACCGCAACGCCCGCAGCCTGGCCGATCTGGAAAGTGAACTGCGCCGTGCGTTGCGCCGTGACGAGCTGGAGCTGCATTACCAGCCGCGCCTGGACCTGGACGACGGGCATATCGTCGGCCTGGAAGCCCTGGTGCGCTGGCGCCACGGTGAGCGTGGGCTGTTGCCGCCCAGTGAATTCGTGCCCCTGGCCGAGCAGAGCGGCTTGATCGTGCCGCTGGGTTACTGGGTCATCTCCCGGGCCCTGCGCGACATGCAAGACCTGCGCGAACGCGGCCTGCCTGCGCTGCACATGGCGGTCAACCTGTCATTTCGCCAATTCCAGGACAGCCAGTTGCTCTCGACACTCAGTCGGCTGATTGCCGAGCGCGGTGTGGAGGCGCAGTGGCTTGAATTCGAACTGACCGAAACCGCCGTGATGCGGCGCAGCGACCTGGTCAAGCAGACCATGGACGCCCTGGGTCGCCTTGGCGTGCGGTTTTCCCTGGATGACTTCGGCACCGGTTTCTCATCGTTCGTGCACCTCAACAGCCTGCCGATTGCCTTGTTGAAGATCGACAAGAGCTTCGTCGGCGGCATGGAGGAGCGCGAAGAAAACCGCAAGCTGGTGCACGCGATGATCAACCTGGCCCACAACCTCAACCTGGAAGTGGTGGCCGAAGGTGTGGAAACGCCTGAACAGCTGGCGCTGTTGCGCTTGTTCGGCTGCGACCAGGCTCAGGGCTATCTCATCAGCAAACCGTTGCCGTTGCCGGAGTTGGTGGAGTACCTGACCTTCGGCAAGAGCCAGGAGGCTTTGCTGGGTTGAGTTGTGGGAGCTGGCTTGCCTGCGATGACGGCCTGGCAGTCGACACTTCTGTCGCCTGACATTGCGCTATCGCAGGCAAGCCAGCTCCCACATTGACCGCGTACAGCCGCTACTCAGGCTGCAGCGCTTGGAATTCAGGTGAGACTTCAGGCTCCTGGCGAATCATCCGCTTCATCTTCGCTTCAAACGCCCAGGTCAGGGTGATCGCCGCACACGCCAGCCCCAACGCCAACCCCCACCACACACCGGTCGGCCCCCAGCCCAGGGTGAAGGCCATCAGCCACGCCGACGGTGCGCCAATCAGCCAGTAGCAACCCAGGCCCACCAGGAAGGTGGTCTTGGCGTCTTTCAGCCCGCGGATGCAGCCCATGGCGATGGTTTGCACGCCGTCGAACAGCTCAAACCAGGCGGCGACGGCCAGCAGGCTCACGGCCAGGACGATGACGTCGTGGAAAGCCGGGTCGTTATGATCGAGGAAAAGCCCGATCAGTGGGTCGGAAAACAGCCACAGCACCGCCGCAAACCCCAGCATCACCATCGCACCAAAACCGATGCCGACCCGCCCGGCCAGGCGCGCCTGCAGCAGTTGCCCGGCGCCGTAATGCTGGCCGATACGCATGGTCACCGCGTACGACATCCCCGCCGGCACCATGAACGCCACCGACACAATTTGCAGGGCGATCTGGTGCGCCGCCAACTGCGTACTGCCCATGGTGCCCATGCACAGCGCTGCGAAGGCGAACAGCCCGACCTCCACGGCATAGGTGCCGCCAATCGGCAAGCCCAGGCGCCACAGTTCACGCAAGTAGTGGGTGTTCAGGCGAAGCAGGCCCGTACCCAGCGGGTAGGCAGCGTAAGTGCGGTTGCTGCGGATGTACCACCACAGCGCCAGCGCCATGCAGTTGGCAACGATTGCAGTGACCAGCCCGATACCCATCAAACCCAGTTTGGGCAGGCCAAACATGCCTTCGATCAACGCATGGTTGAGCAGGTAGTTGACGACGGTGCCACACAGGCTGATCACCATGACGGGCGTCGCCTTGCCGATGGCGCTGGTAAAGCCGCGCAGGGCCATGAAGCTCAGGTAGCCGGGCAGGGCGAACGGCAGGATGGTCAGGAATTGCCCCGCCGCGTGCACATTGGTTTCGGTCTGGCCGAACATCAGCAGCACCGGCTTGAGGTTCCATAGCAGCAGGGCCGCCGCCAGGGCCATCAGCCAGGCAAGCCATAGTCCGGCCTGGGTCAGGCGGGTGGCGCCTTCGATGTCGCCTGCGCCGTGACGAATGGCAACCAGGGTGCCCACGGCGGCAATCACGCCGATGCAGAAAATCGCCACGAACGAATAACTCGCCGCGCCAAGGCCGCCACCGGCCAGGGCTTCGGGGCTGAGGCGGGCCATCATCAGGGTGTCGGTCAGCACCATCAACATGTGCGCCAACTGTGAGGCAATCAGTGGCCCTGACAGCCGCAGAATGGCCCAGAGTTCGGTACGCGCCGGATGTTGCATGATCATCACGCTCGGAAAATCAGAGGGTTGGGGGAGGGTTGATTCTCGGCGCTCTCAGCCAATTGTACAAAACGATAAATGCGATCATCCGCATGATTAAAACTCATGCCTGATGGATTCTGTTAGGGTTTCGAGATTGCGCCGTCGGAGCTTTCTGCATGTCTCGTCGTCTTCCTCCGCTGTATGCCTTGCGTGCTTTTGAAGCGGCTTCCCGGCATAACTCCTTCACCCGTGCGGCGGAGGAGCTGTCGATTACCCAGAGTGCCGTAAGCCGGCACATCCGCACGCTGGAAGAGCATTTCGCCTGCCGCCTGTTCCAGCGCAGCGGCCGCACCTTGCAGCTCACCGAGGCCGCGCGTCTGTTGCTGCCGGGCGTACGCGAAGGCTTCGCCGCGCTGGAGCGGGCCTGCCATACCTTGAACGCTGAAGATGACATCCTGCGCATGAAGGCGCCGTCCACGTTGACTATGCGCTGGCTGCTGGCGCGGCTCAGTCGCTTCCGGGCCTTGCAGCCGGGCAATGAGGTGCAATTGACCAGCGCGTGGATGAGCGTGGATGAAGTGGATTTCAATCAGGAGCCCTTCGACTGTGCGGTGTTGCTCAGCTATGGGCACTTTCCGGCAGATTGGGAGGCCAGTTACTTGTTCCCTGAATTGCTGATTCCAGTGGGCGCACCGAACCTGTTGGATGACGGACCTTGGGGCGTCGAACGCCTGGCAGGTGCCGAACTGCTGCATCCCACGCCGGACCGTCGCGATTGGCGCAACTGGCTGGAACGCATGGGGCTGTCATCCCAGGTGTCGCTCAAGGGCGGTCAGGTGTTTGACACCCTGGAACTGGGCATGATCGCCGCCGCGCGAGGCTATGGGGTGTCCATGGGCGACCTGTTGATGGTGGCCGAGGATGTGGCCCAAGGGCGATTGAGCTTGCCGTGGCCGACGGCGGTAGCCAGTGGGGAAAGTTACTACTTGGTGTGGCCCAAAACCCGTCCAGGCGGTGAACGCTTGCGGCGTTTGGCGGAGTTTCTTCAAGGTGAGGTCCGCGCCATGGAGTTCCCACGAGTTGAACGCCTGGATTGAGTGGGCAGTGCAATCGTTTGCGCGATACCCCTGTGTAACGCTCAAGTATTGCCCGCACCCGCCGAAGAAAGGGTGTTGGAACCATCGTGCACCCACGCTACCCATTAGATAAATTGCCGAGCAGCGCTATGAGATCAGGACGATCCTGGCCTCGGCCAGGAGCTGTCATGTCTCAACCTCGCGCTCGGATCGCCTCCCAGTTAGGTCTCGCCTTGGCCGTTATTCTGGCTGTCGTCATCAGCGGCAGTACGGTCTTCGCCCTGCGTTCCCTCGACTCCGCCAACCTCGATACCCGCGAGGAACACCTGGCCAGTGAGGCACGCCTGCTGGCGGACCAACTCAATACCTTCCACAGCACCTTGCGTGAAAGTACCCAGCGCTTGAGCGGGCTGTTTGAAAAGCGCTTTGGCGCCGGCTTGAGTGTGCGGTCGGACCAACCAGTGTCCGTGGCCGGCGTGCAAACCCCAAGCCTGTTTCTGGGTGACGTTGTGCTGAACAACAATTTCGTCGAAGTGGACGAGTTCAAGCAGATGTCTGGCGGCGTCGCGACGGTATTCGTACGCAGCGGTGAAGACTTTATCCGCATCAGCACCTCCCTGACCAAGCAGGACGGCAACCGTGCTATCGGCACCGTGCTCGATCACCAACATCCGGCTTACCAGCGTCTACTGGCTGGGCAAGGGTATGTGGGGCGTGCGGTGCTGTTTGATCGGTCCTATATGACCCAGTACACCCCGGTGCGGGACGCGGGTGGCAAAGTGATCGCCGTGTTGTTCATTGGCTTTGACTACACCGATGAGCAGAAGGCCCAGTTCGACAATCTCAAGCGTTTCCGTATAGGCCAGACTGGCTCTCTCGCGTTGCTGGATGAACAGAAACACTGGCTGGTGCCACCCGCTGGCGTGCAGGCGCCGGACCAGGCGATCCCGGTAATGCTCGACCTGGCGAAAAAGCCGGGCTCAGGGCGCTTCTGGAGTGACAAAAACGAAGACTTCTACAGCGTCGCGGTGCCATTTGAAGGCGGCCCGTGGTCGGTGGTGGCGAGCATGCCGAAGTCCGAGATTCGCGCGGTGACCTGGGCGGTGGGGATTCGCCTGGTGATTGGCAGCCTGCTGGCAATGCTGCTGGCGGTGGGCGCGGCAGTCTGGTTGCTGCGCAGTAAGTTGCAGCCTCTGAGTGACTTGGTGCGCCAGGCCGAAGCCTTGGGCGCCGGCGATTTGAGCGCCCGCTTGAACGTGTCCAGCCATGATGAAATCGGCCAGTTGGCGCGCAGCTTCAACCAGATGGGGGAAGCGCTGTCGACCATGGTCTCGCACATCCGCAAGGCCGCCGAGGAGGTCAACAACCGTGCTCAGGCGTTGTCCGGCCTGTCTGGCGGTGCGTATGAAGGCATGGAGCAACAGTCCGGCGAGATCACCAGCATGGCCGGTGCGGTAGAAGAGTTCAGCGCCACTTCGTTGAACATTGCCGACAACATGGGCAATACCGAGCGACTGGCCCAGGAAAATGCCCAGCAAACCCGCATCGGCCGTACGTCGATGCAGGAAGCGTCGTCGTCCCTCGAACACATCGCTGCTGCGCTGAACAGCACGGCTACGGTGATCAACACCTTGGGCCAGCGCTCCCAGGAAATCGGTGGGATCGTGGGTGTGATTACCTCGATTGCCGAACAGACCAACCTGCTGGCGCTTAACGCTGCCATCGAGGCGGCCCGGGCCGGTGAGCAGGGGCGCGGCTTTGCGGTGGTTGCCGATGAAGTGCGCAACCTGGCGTCGCGGACGCGTCAGGCCACGGACGAAATTTCGGTGATGATCCAGAGCATCCAGCAGGAAACCGGCAACGCCATCAGCACTATGGAACACGGCAATGTGCTGATGCAGGAAGGCTTGTCACGCAACGCCGACGTGGCCTCGGCCCTGGCGCGCATCGACGAACAAAGTCGCTCGGCCGGCCAGCAGTTCGCCGCGATCACCACGGCGACCCAGGAGCAGAGCAGCACCGCGAATGTGCTCAGCAGTAATCTGCAGAGCATTGCGCTGGCCAACAGCGAGCAGCGCGAAGTGGTGTCGAACCTGGCCGTTACCGCCAAGGAACTGGAGTCCTTGGCGGCCAGTTTGCGCCATGAAGTGGATCGCTTTCGTTAAGGCTTACTGGTCGTTGAGGCCCGGGTCCACGCGCTTGCCGATATCCTTCAGGCGCGCCAGTTGATCGACCATCCCTGGTGCTTCGTCCATGCTGGTGACGAAGGTCCACAGGTAGGTCATCACCGCGTACACGTGGCCGGCCTTGACCGCCGGTGACAGCGCCAACTGAGAGATGGCAACCACGAACAGCAGGGCTGCCAGCGTGCCGAGAAACAGGTACGCGGCGGCCTCGCGGTCTGACAGCCAGATCCGCAGGCGTGACAGCACGTGGTAATGACGGTGCAAGGTCGGTGCGCCGACTTTTTCCACCAGGCCGATTTCCTTTTCCAGACGGTCGTTCAGGCGCTCATGCAGTTCCTGATTGCGCTGGGCAAAACGTGGCAACAGCGTGACGCACAGCAGCAGCGCGGCCAGGCACGCCAAGCCTACCCAGGGCTCAATCACGATCAACATCACCGCCGCACCGATAATCGAAACCAGCGCAGTGGCGATGATCGGCACGTGTTTTTCAAAGAAGTCGACGAACTCCCGCGCGAGCACCACTCGTGCCGCTGATTTCGAAGTGCTGTGGTTTTGCTGGCGCTGGTTGAGAATCACCGGCACCGCAAGGTCGGCGTAGATCCGGGTGAACGTGCGCGTGTCCAGCGCCCGTCGTGCCGCTCCGACCACCCAGAACGCCATGACTACGGCGGCGTAGAACAACGCGCTGGTGGCGTCGCCGCGGATGATTGAGTCCACCGCGAACCCGGCGAACAGCGGGTAGGCCAGCAACAGCGCGTTCTCCAGTGCCACCAGCGACAAAGTGCAGAACAGCTTGCCGGGGTAGGCTTTGGCGATGGCCTTGAGGGTCTGGCTAGCGGACTGCTGGCCGATTTTCTTGCTTTCTTCGATCAGAATTTGTGGGGTGGCGGATGACATGGGTGCACCAAAGGAGTGATAGACGCTATTATTGAGCGACTGCTCAAGTATCCTTGAGCGATCGCTCAAAAAGCAAGCGCCGCTCATCTACCGACGCTCGAAGGAATTGCCCATGTCGCGTATCGACCGTAAAGACCAGATCATCGCCGCCGCCCTGGAGCTGTTTCGCAGCAAGGGTTTTGCCGATGTATCCACCCGCGATCTGGCTGAACATGCCGGTCTGTCACGCAGTCACGTCTACCACTACTTCAGCGACTGGAATGAACTGCGCCGCGCAGCGTTTGTACGTTTTGCCAACGAACAACTGGAAGACGTGCGTGCGCCATTGGTCGACCTTCCCCCCCTTGATGCGCTGGTAGGGTTTTTGCGCGACTGCCTGCCATACACCGCCGATGCCGGCTGGGCGCTGTGGCTGGATGCCTGGGATGAAGCCATGCACGACCCGCAAATGGCCCAGGCGTACCTGGAGATCAACGCCCAATGGCAAGCCATGCTTGCCGCTGTGATCGAACAAGGTGTGGGTGAGGACGTTTTCCATTGCGATTCATCCCAGCGCGCTGCCCGCCAGATCTTTGCCCTGGCGATGGGGTATGCCGATGACCTGATGCTCAAGCCGTCCACCGAATCGGCCGAAGCGGTACTGGATGAAGTCATGGAAGTGGCGAGGTTGCTGCTGGGCTTTCCCGAAAAGCCCTAGCCGACTGTCGCTGGCCGGTATTGCAGCGCTTCCGCCAAGTGTTGGCGGGCGATGCTATCCACCTGCTCAAGGTCTGCAAGGGTGCGCGCAACCTTGAGCAATCGATGGGCCGCTCGCAGCGATAACGTCAGCCGCTCGCAGGCACTTTCCAGCCAGCCCTCGTCATCTTTAGCCAACTGGCAATGTTCCCGCAGCCCTGGCAAATCCAGGAATGCATTGGCGCAGCCTTGGCGTTTTTGCTGGCGTTCTCGCGCCTCGGCCACCTGTGCCGAGGCTTTCGCCGTGGTATCGCCAACCTGCTGCGTCGGATTGAGCGCAGTCGTTTCCCGGGCGACGGTGAGGTGCAGGTCGATACGATCCAGCAGCGGCCCCGAGAGTTTGTTGCGGTAGCGCTGGATTTGCTCCGGCGTACAACGGCAGCGCCCACTGGGTTCGCCCATGTAGCCGCAGGGGCAGGGGTTCATGGCGGCGACCAACTGAAAGCGGGCAGGGAAGCTCACCCGGTCGCGGGCACGGGAGATCACGATATGCCCGGACTCCAAGGGTTCGCGCAGCACCTCCAGCACCTTGCGATCAAACTCCGGCAACTCGTCCAGAAACAGCACGCCATGGTGGGCTAGGGTGATTTCCCCCGGTTGCGGCTTCGACCCGCCGCCTACCAGGGCCGGACCCGATGCTGAATGGTGCGGCTGGCGAAAGGGTCGGTGTGGCCAATGACTCAGTGGCGCCAGGCTGACGACGGATTGAATGGCTGCCACCTCCAGCGCTTCCTGCTCACTCAGCGGTGGCAGCAGACCGGGCAAGCGGCTGGCGAGCAACGTTTTCCCGGTGCCCGGTGGGCCGCTGAACAACAGGTTGTGGGCGCCCGCTGCGGCGATCAACAGCGCACGCTTGGCCGCCAACTGGCCCTGCACCTCGCTCAGATCCGGGTAGGGTTTGTTCAAGTACAACAAACCGTCGGACTTGTAAGGCTCTATGGGTTGATGCCCATTCAGATGTGCCGCGACCTGCAACAGATGATCCACCGCGAGTACCTTCAACCCCGACGCCAGGCACGCTTCCTCCGCATTCGCCCGAGGCACCATCACAGTGCGCCCGGCCTTGCGCGCTGCCAATGCTGCCGGCAACACGCCTTTTACCGCCCGTACTTCGCCCGATAAGGCCAGTTCTCCTAGGCACTCCACGTCATCGAGCATCAACGTCGGCACCTGTCCGCTTGCCGCCAGGATGCCTAGCGCAATCGCCAGGTCAAAGCGTCCGCCGTCCTTGGGCAGGTCGGCGGGCGCGAGGTTAAGGGTGATGCGCCGGGAAGGATATTGCAGCGCCGAATTGAGAATGGCACTGCGTACGCGGTCCTTGCTCTCCTTGACGGCCGTCTCCGGCAAACCCACCAGTGTCAGGGAAGGCAGACCATTGGCCATATGCACTTCGACGGTGACGGCGGGGGCTTCGACGCCAATCTGGGCACGGCTATGGACGATGGCGAGGGACATGCGTGTTCCTTGAAAAGAAGGCCGCTTCCTGCGGTTTTTCAAGGGTAGACGAGGTGGGGTCGAGCGGGAGGGGGGAGGTTTTACAGAACGTATCCGGAGAGATCACAGCGCTTTATGTGGGAGCTGTCGAGCTCCAGCGAGGCTGCGATGGGATCACCGCAGTCTAACTGGGAAACCGCAGTGCCTGCATCGCAGCCTCGCTGGGGCTCGGCAGCTCCCACACTGACCGAATTTATTCAGCGGGTGACGCCAACCTGGCTTCGAGTTCAGCCACTTTTGCCTCCAGGCTCTCCAACCGCGCCCGCGTACGGGCCAGCACTACCATCTGGCTGTCAAACTCTTCCCGGCTCACCAGGTCGAGCTTGCTGAAACCGCTTTGCAGCAACGCCTTGAATTGGCTTTCGATTTCATTGCGGGGCAGCGGGGTGTCGCCGCTGAACAGGCGAGCAGCGTGGCCGCTCAGGGCGTCGAGGAGATCTTTGGGCGCGAGCATGGGAAATATTCCGGAAAACTGTTGGCCGGCAGTGTATCACGCAGCGTCTATAGTCTTTTTCATGTCGCAAAGCGCACGCTTTTCGCGCAACGGGGCGAACGGCGACGCACTGTTTTTGTGCGCATTGCAGCCGCCAAAAAGCCCCGTAGGTGGGCATAAGTGGGCAAGGGACTGATTTCAGTGATTTTTACGGAGCTGGCAAGGTTTCTGCTTAGACGATCATGACCCATGCACTGATGCAGTCGCTGTGACGAATGCAGTGCGCCGACGGATCAGGGGTACAGGTTTCGTCACCAGTGGTTCGCTGGCGTCGCCGCGGGTATTACCGAGGCGACGATGCGTTACAAAGCCAGGCACTGCGCTTAGACTTGAGACGGGTTTGTTTTCCTGGGGCAAGTCCACCAATTCGGGAGAGAGTTTTCATGAAGCTAGTCACTGCCATCATCAAGCCGTTCAAGTTGGACGATGTACGCGAGTCACTGTCCGAGATCGGCGTGCAGGGCATTACCGTTACTGAGGTCAAAGGCTTCGGTCGGCAGAAGGGTCATACCGAGCTGTATCGCGGCGCGGAGTACGTGGTTGATTTCCTGCCGAAGGTGAAGATTGATGTCGCCATTGACGACAAGGATCTTGACCGGGTTATCGAGGCGATAACCAAGGCGGCCAACACCGGCAAGATCGGTGACGGCAAGATCTTCGTGGTCAATCTGGAACAGGCTATTCGCATCCGTACCGGCGAAACCGATACCGACGCAATCTAAGCCGCCAAACCCCCAACGCCCCAGGAGAAAACAATATGACTCTGCGTAAATTCGCAGGGCTAGGAGCCCTGTTGTCCCTCGTAATGCCAGCCCTGGCATTGGCGGCGGACCCAGCCCCTGCTCCAGTCCTCAATTCCGGCGATACGGCGTGGATGCTGACATCCACCGCGCTGGTGCTGTTCATGACTATTCCGGGCCTGGCGCTGTTCTACGGCGGCATGGTTCGCTCCAAAAACATTCTTTCCGTGATGATGCAATGCTTCGCCATCACTGGTTTGATCACCATCCTGTGGTTTGTCTACGGCTACAGCATGGCGTTCGATACCACGGGTATGGAAGCGGGTGTCGTCAACTTCAACTCCTTCGTGGGCGGCCTGTCCAAACTGTTCCTGTCGGGTGTGACCCCAGCGAGCATCACCGGCCCTGCGGCGCTGTTCCCCGAGGCGGTGTTCGTCACCTTCCAGATGACGTTTGCCATCATTACTCCTGCACTGATCGTCGGTGCTTTCGCCGAGCGCATGAAGTTCTCTGCGATGCTGATCTTCATGGGCGTCTGGTTCACGCTGGTCTACGCGCCGATTGCCCACATGGTGTGGGGTGGTCCGGGTTCGTTGCTAGGCGACTGGGGCGTGCTGGACTTCGCCGGCGGCACCGTGGTGCACATTAACGCCGGTGTGGCTGGCCTGGTGGCATGCCTGGTACTCGGCAAGCGTAAAGGCTTCCCGACCACTCCGATGGCTCCTCATAACTTGGGTTACACCTTGCTCGGTGCGGCCATGCTGTGGGTGGGTTGGTTCGGCTTCAACGCGGGTTCGGCTGCGGCGGCCAATGGCACTGCCGGCATGGCGATGCTGGTGACACAGATCGCGACCGCCGCTGCGGCCCTGGGCTGGATGTTCGCCGAGTGGGTCACCCACGGTAAGCCAAGCGCACTGGGCATCGCCTCGGGTGTGGTGGCGGGCCTGGTGGCAATCACCCCAGCCGCCGGCACCGTGGGCCCGATGGGTGCCCTGGTGATTGGCCTGGCAGCGGGCGTGGTGTGCTTCTTCTGCGCCACTACCCTGAAACGCAAACTGGGTTACGACGACTCCCTGGATGCCTTCGGCGTGCACGGTATTGGCGGTATCCTCGGCGCGATCCTGACCGGCGTGTTCGCGGCGCCTTCCCTGGGCGGCTTCAATGCGGCCACCACGGATATCGCGGCGCAAGTCTGGATCCAGTGCAAAGGCGTCGGCTTCACCGTGATCTACACGGCCATCGTGACCTTCATCATCCTCAAGGTGCTGGATGCAGTCATGGGCTTGCGGGTTACCGACGAAGAAGAGGCGGTTGGCCTCGACCTGGCGCAACACAACGAACGCGGCTACAACTTGTAAGTACGCGAAAAAAAAGATGCCCGGCTTGCCGGGCATTTTTTTGTCTGGCGTTTGTCAGTCGTAGGACGCTGTACCGGTTTTTGCGTCGAGTTTGTGATGGGGCGCACATGACACTTTTCAGCGTGCGAATGTCTTACAGGCATGTAGGCGTATTCGGCACTTTGTTTTTTTCCAGAGCGCGCTAGAATGCGCGCCGATGGGCGGAGAACTGTATGTGGCAACAGACCTTGATCACCCTGCGGGCCAAGCCCCGGGGCTTTCACCTGGTAACCGACGAGTTGCTGGCCGGCTTGCCTGAATTGAAGGCATGTCGTGTAGGTCTGTTGCATCTGTGGCTGCAGCACACCTCGGCCTCGTTGACCGTCAACGAGAATGCCGATCCGGCGGTTCGCCGTGACTTCGAACGTTATTTCAACTCGCTGGTGCCGCAGGGCCGGGCAGGGTTCGAACACAACGACGAAGGTCCGGATGATCTGCCGGCGCACTTCAAGGCCAGTCTCCTGGGCTGCCAGCTGAGTTTGCCGGTCAGGGCCGGCCGCTTGGCGATGGGGACCTGGCAAGGTGTTTATCTGGGCGAGCACCGTGATCATGGCGGTGCTCGTAAAGTCCTCGCCACCTTGCACGGTGACGAGGCATAAGCCACTGGTTATCCAGTGGATGTGATTTTTTTCCGGCGCCCTTCGACAGAAGGTAAAGCTGGGCTATAACTAATCTGCTTTTCGCAAGTCATGAGGTAGAACATGAGCGACGATGATCTGGAAAACGACGAACTCGAAGTCGGTGATGATGACGAGACCGAAGAAGGTCTTGAAGCAGCGGCGGAAGACGTTGCTGACGACGATGGTGGCGATGATGCACCTGTTCCGGCGGCCAAAGGCAAAGCCAAGGCAGCTGTTTCGGTAGACGAACTGCCGAGTGTTGAAGCCAAGAACAAAGAGCGCGATGCGCTGGCCCGTGCGATGGAAGAGTTCCTCGCTAAAGGTGGCAAAGTGCAGGAAGTCGAGGCCAACGTGGTGGCAGACCCACCGAAGAAGCCGGATAACAAGTACGGCAGCCGACCTATCTGAGGTCCGTCACCTGCTTGTAAGAAAAAGCCCGCCGTCGCTGCGGGCTTTTTCATGCTTGGAACTAACTCGCCGCAATACCCTGTGGGAGCTGGCTTGCCTGCGATAGCTGTCTGTCAGCCAGCACTGTGCTTTCTGATCCACCGCTATCGCAGGCAAGCCAGCTCCCACATGGGGTTCGGTGTTAGTTCCAGCTGTTCAGCAGTGACGGTAGTTCTGCCAAATTGCGAATCTGCGCATCCGGGCGCTTATTCCCTTCCCACACCTTACCCGCTGGGTTGAACCACACCGCTCCAAGCCCCGCCTGTTGTGCGCCAGCGATGTCATCCCCAGGATGATCGCCAATATGCACCGTCTGGCTCGCATCCACGCCCCCACGCTGCAACGCCTCCTGAAACAACCGCGCATCCGGCTTGGCAATACCGATATCTTCAGCGCGCAAGGCAAAGTGGAAGTAGTCCGCCAGGCCCACACGTTGCACGTCGGCATTGCCGTTGGTGATCACTCCCAGCAGGAAGTGCTGGCGCAAGGCTTGAAGCATGGGCTCGGCTTCGGGAAATGGGGTGAGCTGATGCCGCGCATGAATAAACGCTTCGAAGCATATGTCTGCCATTTGCGTGGCTTCAGGCTGTGGGTAACCCGCCTCTTCAAAAGCCTGCATCAACACCCGCTGGCGCAGAATGCTGATGCGGTACTTCAACTCGGGATGACGCTCCAGCACCTGCTGGCGCAGGCGGGCGAAATGTTCCAGTGGCAGGTCGCCGACCTTGGCGGCATGGGTCGCCAGCCATTCGCGCATCGACGCTTCGGCGCTGATGATGACGGGTACGTTGTCCCAGAGGGTGTCGTCCAGGTCGAAGGTGATCAGCTTGATACTCATGAGTCGCCGCCCTTGATGCGTTTGGCCCGTGGATGGGCGCTGTCGTACACCGTTGCCAGGTGTTGGAAATCCAGATGGGTGTAGATCTGCGTGGTCTTTATGTCGGAATGACCGAGCAGCTCTTGAACCGCACGCAGGTCCTGGGACGATTCCAGCAGATGGCTGGCAAAGGAGTGTCGCAACATGTGTGGATGCAGGTTCTGCCCCAGCTCTCGCTCGCCGGCCGCCTTGACCCGCAGCTGGATGGCGCGTGGACCCAGGCGTCGGCCTTGCTGGCTGATAAACACGGCATCGTCCACCGGGTTGGCCAGGGCGCGCAACGGTAGCCACAGTTGCAAGGCTTCCCGGGCTTTGCGGCCCACGGGCAGTACGCGGGTCTTGCTGCCCTTGCCGAGCACTTGCACCAGGCCGTCGGCCAGGTCCAGTTGATCGAGGTTCAGTCCGGTCAATTCCGACAGGCGCAGGCCCGAGGAGTAAAACAGTTCAAGGATCGCCTGGTCGCGATGGGCAAGGAAGTCATCTTCAACGGCGCCATCGAGCAATTGCAGGGCGCGATCGGTGTCGAGGGTTTTGGGTAGGCGCCGTTCGCCCTTCGGCGGAGACAAGCCATTGGCCGGATCGTGGTCGCACAGGCCTTCGCGGTTCAGGTAGTGATAAAGGCCACGCACCGCGGATAGCAGTCGCGACAGGCTGCGCGAGGATTGGCCGGCCTGATGCAGGCGAGCGATCAAACTGCGCAGGCCCTGGATATCCAAGGCCTTCCAGCTGCTGATCTGTTGCTTTTCGCAGTATGCCAGGACCTTGTTCAAGTCCCGTCGATAGGCTTCCAGGGTGTGGGGCGACACCTGGCGCTCGTTGCGCAGGTGAGCGCAATAAGCGTCCAGTTGCCGTTCCATGGCTAGCGTACCGCGCGCAAGGCGGTGGTGAAGCGCGGCAATACGCGGCCGAGCACTTCGGCGATGTAGGTCAGGAACAGTGTGCCGACCGAGCTTTTGTAGTGCGCAGGATCGCGACTGGCGATGGCCAATACGCCATGTAGGCCCTGGTGGCTGAGGGCGACCACGGCGGTGGAGCCGATCTGCTTGCGCTGTTCGGCACCAAACAGGAAATCCAGCTCATGTTCGCGCAAGGTGCCGCTGATGGTCTTGCCTTCGGAGAGCAGGCCGCCGATAGCCGTCTGGGCTTCGCCACCGCTGACCCAGCGACCCACCGGCATCGGGTTGTCGCTGAACAGGATCAGGCTGACAAAGGGCACCTGGAAGTCCTGGCGCAGGCTGTCTTCTACGGCGATTACCGTTTCTTCCAGGCTGTTGGCGTCCATCAAGGTCAGGATCAGGCGACGGGTCTTGTCGAACAGGCGATCATTGTCGCGGGCCACATCCATCAGGTGGGAGAGCCGATGGCGCATTTCGATATTGCGCTCGCGCAGGATCTTCATCTGGCGCTCCACCAGCGACACGGTATCGCCACGCTGATGGGGAATGCGCAAGGCCGGCAGGAGTTCTTCGTGCTCGACGAAGAAGTCCGGATTAGCCTCAAGGTACGCCGCGACGGCAGCGGCCTCCAGACTGTCGCTTGGGGATGCTTGTGCGGGTACTTGAGGCTTATCGGTCATTGGCTTGGCTCACTTATAGACGGACCTGTCCTTCGTATACACGCGAGGCCGGCCCGGTCATCATCACCGGGTGGCCAGGGCCTGCCCATTCGATGGACAAACGTCCGCCGGGCAGGTCGATCAGCAGCGGCGAATCCATCCACCCCTGGCTGATCGCGGCCACGGCTGCGGCGCAAGCGCCGGTGCCGCAGGCCTGGGTTTCGCCGGCGCCGCGTTCCCACACGCGCAATTGCGCGCGCGAACGGTCGATCACCTGCAGGAAGCCCACATTGACCCGTGCCGGAAAGCGCGGGTGATGTTCGATCTTCGGCCCCAGTTCATGCACGGGCGCGTTGTTGATGTCATTGACCCGCAACACGGCATGGGGATTACCCATCGACACGGCGGCGATATCCACCGTCTTGCCGTCGACGTCCAGCGGGTAGCTGGCGGCCTGCTCGGTGGCCTGGAATGGAATATCCGCCGGAACCAGGCGTGGCGTGCCCATGTTGACGCTGATCTGGCCGTCGCTGCGGATGTCCAGTTCGATCACGCCGCTCTTGGTTTCGACGCGGATCTGGCGCTTGGCGGTCAGACGCTTGTCCAGCACAAAGCGCGCAAAGCAGCGCGCACCGTTGCCGCACTGCTCTACTTCGGAACCATCGGAGTTGAAGATCCGGTAACGGAAATCCACCTCCGGGTTGCTCGGTGCCTCGACAATCAGCAACTGGTCGAAACCGATGCCGGTGTGACGGTCGCCCCACTGTTTAGCGTGTTTGGGCAGGATGTGCGCGTGCTGGCTGACCAGGTCGAGGACCATGAAGTCATTGCCCAACCCGTGCATCTTGGTAAAACGCAGCAGCATGGCTTACTCCGGCAGCAGGCTTTCGCCAGCATACAACTCGGCTACCGTCTCGCGGCGACGCACTTCAAACGCTTGATCACCGTCCACCAGCACCTCGGCGGTACGGCCGCGGGTGTTGTAGTTGGAACTCATGACAAACCCATAGGCGCCGGCCGAATGCACGGCGAGCAGGTCGCCTTCTTCCAGGGCCAGCTGACGATCCTTGGCCAGGAAGTCGCCGGTCTCGCAGATCGGGCCGACGATGTCATAGGCGCGGGCTTCGCTTGCGCGAGGCGTCACGGCGGTGACGTTCATCCAGGCCTGGTACAGCGCCGGGCGGATCAGGTCGTTCATCGCCGCGTCGACGATGGCGAAGTCCTTGTGCTCGGTGTGCTTGAGGTATTCGACTTGGGTCAGCAGCACGCCGGCATTGGCAACGATATAGCGGCCTGGCTCGAACATCAGTGTCAGGCCGCGGCCCTCGATGCGCTCAAGGGCTGCTTTGATGTAGTCGGCCACCAGCGGCGGTTCTTCGTCGCGATAACGCACGCCCACACCACCACCCAGGTCGATGTGGTGCAGGTAGATGCCGCATTCGCCGAGACGGTCGACCAGTGCCAGCAGGCGGTCGAGGGCGTCCAGGAACGGTGGCAGCGTGGTCAGTTGCGAGCCGATGTGGCAATCGACGCCCAGCACTTCCAGGTTCGGCAGTTGGGCGGCGCGGATGTACACGTCTTCGGCGTCGGCAATGGCGATGCCGAACTTATTCTCTTTGAGACCTGTGGAAATGTACGGGTGGGTACCGGCATCGACGTCCGGGTTGACACGCAGGGAGATCGGCGCACGAACGCCCATCTCGGCGGCGACCACTTGCAGGCGCTCGAGCTCGTCGGTGGATTCGACGTTGAAGCAATGCACGCCGACTTCCAGCGCACGGCGCATGTCTTCGCGGGTCTTGCCGACGCCGGAAAACACGATCTTGTCAGCCTTGCCGCCAGCTGCCAGCACGCGCTCCAGCTCGCCACGGGAGACGATGTCGAAACCGGCGCCCAGACGCGCCAGGACATTCAGTACACCCAGGTTGGAGTTGGCCTTGACCGCATAGCAAACCAGGCTCGGCGTGCCTTCCAATGCGTCGGCAAAGCTGCGGTATTGGGCTTCGATGTGCGCACGGGAGTACACATAGGTCGGGGTGCCGAAGCGCTCGGCAATCGCGGACAGCGCCACGCCTTCCGCGAACAGCTCGCCGTCCCGGTAGTTAAAAGCGTCCATGAGGTTCCCTTAGTAGGTGTCGTGCTTGTGCGCTTTGGACTGCGACGTTTGCGCCTGATCATTGGGATCTTTGCTGTCATCCGGCAGGTACAGCGGGCCTTTCTGACCACAGGCACTAACGAGGCAAGCGACCGCGACGAGCGCAGCAAGGGAAGAGATCAGGCGCTTCATGGCGAAATCCTTGAATATGCATTAATTGCGCCCGAGTATACCGACCACCCGCCAGCTTGCCTATGCGCCGGAATACCCGTCCGGCGGGGGTTTGCCGAGATAGTTCGGAAGCGGGCTACGCTAGCTGAGGATTTTTCATGCGGCCATTGCGAATGAAATCGGTATCCTTTGCATTCGGCGAAGCTCGCCCGTATGGTGCGGCGCTTGAGCAAAACCAGACACTTTTGAGGTTGCCACAATGAGTTTGACCGAAGCCCGTTTTCACGACTTGGTGGATTCGACCCAGCAGGCGCTGGAAGATATTTTCGATGACAGCGGCCTGGACGTGGACCTCGAAAATTCGGCTGGCGTACTGACCGTCAAGTTCGAGAGCGGCCAGCAGCTGATCTTCAGTCGCCAGGAGCCGCTGCGTCAGCTGTGGCTGGCGGCGCGTTCCGGTGGTGTCCACTTCGACTACGAAGAAGAAAGCGGCAAATGGCAGTGCGACAAGAGTGAAGAGCTGTTGGGCGAGATGCTCGCGCGCCTGGTCCAGGAATATACCGGCGAAGAGCTGGACTTTGATGAGTTGGGGCAGGACGAGATCTGACCGTGACCCAGCCTGCGCCTGCACGCCCGCCGAAGCCGCTGTTCAGCAATGTCAGCCCGGCGGTGCCGTCACCTTGTATCAGTTTGTGTCGCCTGGATGAGCAGAAAGTCTGCCTCGGCTGCTTCCGTCACGTGGAAGACATCCGAGAATGGCGCTCTGCCGATGATCAGCGCCGCCGCGTCATCGTCGCCCAGGCCGAGCAGCGCAAGGCCTCTGTTTGAGCCCGGCTTGTTTATTTGTTGTGCTGTGGTAGTGTCCGGATACACCTCAACTCATCGAGGTCCGTGAGAACCCCGCCTCTTTCTGGCGGGGTTTTGCTTTTTTGTGCAGAAAAAAGGAGTCTGCCTGAATCATGACCACCGCACCGTCCATCATCCTCACCCGTCTTGACGTGCAGCGTCTGGAGCAACTGATCGACCGCTTGGGCGACGAGTCTCCCGGCGTCGCAGCGTTGCAAGCCGAACTCGACCGCGCCGATGACGTGGTTGGCCACGATGAAGTGCCTGCGGGTGTCGTGACCATGAACTCCAGCGTGCATTGCCGTGAGCAAAGCAGCGGCAAGGACTATCACCTGACCTTGGTCTACCCGAAGCACGCGAACGCCGATGAAGGCAAGATTTCGATCCTGGCGCCCGTGGGCAGTGCGTTACTTGGCCTGCAAGTGGGCCAGCACATCGATTGGCCAGCGCCGGGCGGCAAGACCCTCAAGCTGGAGTTGCTCAGCGTTGAAGATCAGCCGAAAGATGGCGGTGCATTTCCCCTTTAAGAAGAGCCGCTTTAAATCTGGCTGAGTGCCTCATTGAGCGACAGCTCCAGCTCGGCCTTGTAACGCAGATACAGGTTGCTCGGGTTTTGCACATCCCCGAGCAGGCCCGAGAGGTCCAGGTCGGTGATGTAGCAGCGGTAGCGCTCGGTTTCCTGGCGCTGCCCGACGATCTCCTGGGCGACCACGGCAAACAGCTGGTCGCCAAACTCCAGCTCGGAAAACTCCCGCTGATTGCAGTACAGCGTAATGCCCACCTTGCCAGGGGCCGCCTTGCCGATAATCGCCTGCACGTCATAAAACGCTTTGTTGGCTGGGATCGAAGGTGCCGGCCGCGGCTCGATGCCGCGTGCGCGGGTGCTGCCGGATGGCAATAGTTGGTAGTACAGAGTTTGCACTGCGCCCAATGGTTGTTGCGTGTCCAGCGGCGAAAGGGCTTCCCGGCGGAAGATGATCGCTTGCAGGAAGCGTTGCAGTGGCGCCAACAGGCTCTGCTCATCATGGAACGGCAAGCGTTGCTGCCATAGCGCGTTGAACTCATCCAACACGTACAACTCGGCATGGCCTTCATTTACCCGGTAGAACACCTGCACGCAGTCGGCCATGCCCATGGGCAGCAGCAGCGCCAGGTCATGGTCTTCCAGGGCCATGGCGTCCAGGTGCAGTGGGCTGTAGCTGGCCAGTTCTTCGCTGAGGTAGGCGATCAGCGCGTCTTGGGTCGGCAGTGACACATGGTTGGCCTGGCCTGGCACCAGTTCCATCACGTGGTAATGCTGCTGTATCTGGAGCAGGTAGCGGTGATTGCCCTGGCCGAGCAGCAGGTTTTGCGCGGTATCGAAGATTTCCTCGACGCGTTGGGCAATGAACTGCGCACGGTTGTGACAGAAGCAGCGCACCCGCAGCCGGGGCAAGTGATCCGGCGGAAGCTGGTTGAGGTAGTCGCGCAAGCAGTCGAGCAGCGCGTTGGGGCCGTCGAAGCGGCTGACCATCACCTCGTTCCAGCTATTGAGCGTGACCTGATCCAGGGTCAACACGAGGTTGTCGCGCGCGCCGGCGTAGCTGAGCGAATCGGTGCGCTCGGTGGTCATCAGGATGTTCAAGTCGCGGTGATGCTTGAGTGGGTCGACGCCGACGTTGATCAGCAACAACACTTCTTCCGGCACCGCCGAACGCAGCAGGCGCTCTTCATCGACGCTGGCCAAGGGCAGGGGGATGGTTTGCTGCAGGCTGCCCAGCAGGTTGAACAGCTCGAACTCCGTCATGTCGCTGGTGCCCGGGTGCAGCGCCAGGCGGGTGCTGCTGTCGATCACGCCGTTGCGATGGCACCAGGTGAGCATCTCCAGCAAGTCGCGGCTGCGCTTGATCGGTGCGAAGTGCTCCCATTCCAAGGCTGTCAGGTTACCGTTATACAGGCCCCAGTGGTGCTGGCCAGGTTCTTTGCGGTTGGGTGATTGCACCAGGGTGAGGGTGTCTTCGGCCAGGTCCGGGGCGATGCCAGGGTTGATGAACTCGACCTTGCCGGCCTTGCGTTCAAAGGCTGCATATAAACGTCGACCCAGCACATTGAGGTCACGTTTGTTGATCAGGCTGACGGTTTGCTCGGTGCGGGCGAATTGGGTCAGGAAGCGATAGCTGTAATTCAGTTCATTAACCAGCGCCCGGCGTTCCGAGGCCACCTGGCGCACCTTCCACTGGCTGCGGCTGTCCAGCAGGGTCAGTTGGCGCTGGTCCCAGCCCCATTCGTGGGCCAGCCGCTCCAGCAGCAGGCGCTGCCAACCGGTGCTGCGTTGGCCGACGCTGAGCTTGCGGTTGACCTTCAGGTACAGCGCGCGTCGTACCAACTCCAGACGTTCCGGTTCGTTGCGTGCCTTGAGGTACTCCTCGATCCGGCGATAGACCACGATGTACGGGTCCAGCTCATCCAGGTCCATCTGGTTGGCGAACACCGCCCGTTTGAAGCGCAGGCTCAGGCACTGCACGTTCGGGTGCTCGCTGGCGTAGACCTCGGTCAGCAGCAGCTTGAGCACCGACTTGTAGGGTGACTCAATGCCCTTGAACAGTTGCCACAGGCCGGCGCCAATGAACTCTCCCGGAGGAATGCGCGCCAGGTGGCCGAGGTCGAGGGTTTCATCGGCGCGGATGAAACGCTTGGAAATCAGCGCGTGGGTGAACTCGGCATAGCGGGTTTCTTCGTACACCGGCACCAGCCACCAGATCGGCGTACGCCCGGCCAGCCAGATGGCGGTTCGGTAGAACTCATCCAGCAGCAGGTAATGCTGGGTGGTACCACAGTCGTCGGAGCTGAGCTGCGTTTCACGCTCACCCAGGACAAAGCGTGTCGGCTCGATCAGGAAGAAATGCGCCTCGGCGCCCATGGTCAGGGCCCAGGCTTCCAGCAGTTGGCACTTTTTGCGCAGCTCGGCCAATTCGGTTTCGTTAAGGTCGGGTGCATGGCACACCCACACGTCCATATCGCTTTGGTCTGCCTGGGCCAGGGTACCGAGGCTGCCCATCAGGAACAGGCCGTGGATCGGTCGCGGCGGGTTGCCATGGCGCGGTTTGTAGGAGAACGAGCGGGTCAGGCGTTGGGCTTCGGTCAGGGCCTGGGCGTCGGGCTCGTAATTCGACAGCCCTGCCGGCGTACTGCCGGACACGTAGCCCGGCAACAGCGGGTGATTGACGTGGAAAAACAGCGGCAACATCGCCAGGACGCTCTGCTGGCGTGGCGTCAACCCTTCGACGGCCCGGGCCATGCGGCCTTCGTTGAGGGCCATGAAACGCGCACGCAACTGGGCCAGCACCTTGCGGTCGATGCCTTCGTCCAGGTCGGGGCGGATTTCATGGGTGCGGGTCATTTCGAAGTCGTTGGCTCGCAGAGCCCGACGTGGGCGGCCGTGTAAGAGTTTACAGCCAGAAGCGTAGGAGGTTTAGAGGGAAAAGGTTTTTGGCGTCAGAATTTTGAGCCTTCCACAGCAACGCCCTCGGAATCCGCAAGGGGCGGACTCCATGGGCGGTATCAGATGTCAGGCGGCTTCTTTGGTGTTGGCGGTGGTCAGAATGGTCAGCAGGGTTTGAGCCTGTTCTGCGGCGTCGCGACCAAGGCTGGTCAGGTAGCCTCCGTCCGGCTGGTCGATGAGGCCTTTCGCGTGGAGGCGCTTGGCTGCGGCGATGGCCGTGGGAGCAGCGGTCTGGTGGACTTTCAGACCTTCTTTGGTGCTGTCCAGGGGGAAGAGTACAAGGATTTCCAGTTCGGCAACCAGCTCAGGGGTATACGACATAAGGACTCCAGACTTTCTAAAATTTATTAGAGGCTAGCAGGGCATAAGGTGAACGCACTTTGCCGGGCTGTCCAGTCACAAACTCCTGGGTCTTGATATGGCGCAGGTTTGTGGCGGGGAAGCAGGCTTCCCGGCCACGCAGAGCCCCGGATTCAGGCGTTTTCCGGTGGTAGCTCAGGCAGTGCGCGCAGCGCGGTTTCATACCATTGGGTATCGAATGCGCGGTCTTCTTCGAGCATCTTGTCGATTTCCACGGCCAGAACATGGGCCATGAGATTCAGAATGTCTTCACGCTCGTAACCCACCAGTGTCAGCTTGTTGAAGGTGGCCTTGGCGGCAGGCGGGTTGTCGCTTTCGATCTGGTTTTCGATCGCCTGGATCAGCGTACTTTCAGTGAACTCTTCTTCGTCGTTGTCGATATCAGTCGGCTCGCTCATGGCAGGCTCCTCAAGGAAAGGGCGCCAGTCTACGCCCATTCAGGCAGGTGATGCTGCTGGTCAGAGCGGCTCCATGGATCTATAACTCTTGCAGCCAACCCCACACCCGGCCTGGAGGCATGCCCAATGCTCAAGCTTTATGGATTTTCGGTCAGCAACTACTACAACATGGTCAAACTGGCGTTGATGGAGAAAGGGCTGCCTTTCGAGGAAGTGTGGTTTTCTGCTGGCCAGACGCCAGAAATCCTGGCGATCAGCCCTCGTGGCAAGGTGCCGGTACTGGCCGTGCCCAACGGTTTTATCAATGAAACCAGCGCCATTCTTGAATACCTCGAGCAGACCCAGAACGGCCCTGCGCTATTGCCGGGTGACCCTTTTGAGCGCGCCCAGGTGCGTGCGATGTGCCGCGAGATCGAGCTGTACCTGGAGCTTCCGGCACGTGCCTGTTTCGGTGAGGCGTTCTTTGGTATGCCGGTACCGGAAGCCATCAAGGAGAAGTCCAAGGCAGAATTGTTGCTGGGCATCGGGGCATTGAGTCGCTATGGCAAATTTGCGCCCTATGTGGCGGGCGCCACATTCAGCCTCGCGGATGTGTATTTCATGTACAGCTTGAACATTGCCTGCGCCGTGGGCGAGAAGCTGTTTGGTCTGGATTTGCTGAAAGAGTTACCACAAGCCAAGGCGTTGTTGGCGCAGCTGCACGCTATGCCAAACGCGCAGAAGGTGGCGGCGGACCGGGAGGCGGCGATGCCGGCATTTTTGGCGATGATCGCGGCCAAGAAATAGAGCGATGGCGCCTGGGATGACGCCATCGCGGGCAAGCCCGCTCCCACACCAAGCTTGGAATGCAATCAAATGTGGGAGCTGGCTTGCCTGCGATGCCTTTAGCTTTTAGCGGCTGGCGAGCAGTGCCTGGCCGCGCACGACGGCTGCCTTCACCTGCGCCGGCGCAGTGCCGCCCACATGGTTACGGGCATTGACCGAACCTTCCAGGGTCAGTACGGCAAACACGTCCTGCTCGATCTGGTCGCTGAACTGACGCAGTTCTTCCAGGCTCATCTCGGCCAGGTCCTTGCCGGTGTCCACGCCGTATTTCACGGCATGACCAACGATTTCGTGGCAGTCACGGAACGGCAGGCCACGGCGCACCAGGTAGTCCGCGAGGTCGGTCGCGGTGGAGAACCCACGCAGGGCCGCTTCACGCATGATCGCGTGCTTGGGCTTGATTGCCGGGATCATGTCGGCAAAGGCGCGCAGAGAGTCGCGCAGGGTGTCGGCGGCGTCGAACAGCGGCTCTTTGTCTTCCTGGTTGTCCTTGTTGTAGGCCAGCGGTTGGCCTTTCATCAGGGTCAGCAGGCCCATCAATGCACCGAATACGCGGCCGCTCTTGCCACGCACCAGCTCGGGCACGTCGGGGTTTTTCTTTTGCGGCATGATCGAGCTGCCAGTGCAGAAACGGTCCGGCAGGTCGATGAACTGGAATTGCGCGCTGGTCCACAGCACCAGCTCTTCGGAGAACCGCGACAGGTGCATCATCGCGATGCTGGCCGCGGCGCAGAATTCGATGGCGAAGTCGCGGTCCGACACACCGTCCAGGGAGTTGCCGCCCACGGCGTCAAAACCCAGCAGTTGTGCGGTGTATTCGCGGTCGATCGGGTAGGTGGTGCCAGCCAGCGCGGCACTGCCCAGCGGCATGCGGTTGGCGCGTTTGCGGCAGTCCACCAGGCGCTCGTAGTCACGGCTGAGCATTTCGAACCAGGCCAGCAGGTGGTGGCCGAAGGTCACGGGCTGCGCGGTCTGCAGGTGGGTGAAGCCCGGCATGATGGTGTCCGATTCACGCTCGGCCTGCTCCAGCAGGCCTTTTTGCAGGCGGGTGATTTCGGACAGGATCAGGTCGATTTCGTCACGCAGCCACAGGCGGATATCGGTGGCTACCTGGTCGTTACGGCTGCGACCAGTGTGCAGTTTCTTGCCGGTCACACCGATGCGGTCGGTGAGGCGGGCCTCGATATTCATGTGCACATCTTCCAGGTCGACGCGCCAGTCGAACGTGCCAGCCTCGATCTCGCCACGGATGGTGGTCAGGCCGTCGATGATGCTGTCGCGCTCGGCGTCGGTCAGCACGCCGACCTTGGCCAGCATCGTGGCGTGGGCGATCGAGCCCATGATGTCGTGGCGGTACAGGCGCTGGTCGAAGGTGACGGAGGCGGTGAAGCGGGCGACGAAGGCGTCGACGGGTTCACTGAAGCGGCCGCCCCAGGACTGGTTGGTCTTGTCGGTGCTCATGGATTCGCTCGTGATCTGCTTAAAAGAGGCGTGGAGGTGTGCCGCCGATAATAACAGGGTTGCCCGGGAAGGCGGTGCTGCGGGTGATCGGCATTTTTATTTGTGCAAAGGATGGCTAAGTGCCTTGCCGCCGGACGCGTCCGGGAAGAGACTGGTGCCAGGTGTTTATTGAAACGATATTTGACGATTGAGCAATGTCGTCTCAGTGAACGTCTACAGTTGCACTGATAGAGCGTGAATGCACCAAAGTCGGGTGATGCGGTCGAAGCCCAGACTATCCATTAAAAAGGGGGGTATTCGGATTGTGTATCAGTAAACCCTACGACGATGCCCTAAGGCAGCAGGTCTTGGGCGCAATTGAACAGGTCCGGGTAAATATGGGTGCCACTCTCAGGGCACTTTTTGCCGCTCGCGCTAGTCTTAGCGTGGATCGCTGTGACGCAAGTCACCGCACCTGTCTACGCTACCCTTGTGCGAGACTCACGCAGGAATCCAGCGCAATATGAATGTCCTGATCGTTGATGACGAACCCCAAGCCCGCGAGCGACTGAGCCGTTTGGTCAGTGAACTTGAGGGTTATACAGTCCTTGAACCGAGCGCCACCAACGGCGAAGAGGCGTTGACGCTGATCGACAGCCTCAAGCCGGATGTGGTGTTGCTCGATATCCGCCTGCCGGGCCTGGATGGCCTGCAAGTCGCTGCTCGCTTGAGCGAACGAGAGTCGCCACCTGCCGTGGTGTTGTGTGCCAGCCAGGAAGAGTTCTCCGCGCAGACGCTGGAGGCCAGCGGTGTCAGTTTCGTGACCAAGCCGGTAACCGCGGACCTTCTGCTCAAAGCCTTGAAAAAGGCCGAGCGTCCAAACCGCGTCCAGCTTGCCGCGCTGACCCAACCCGCAGCCCAAAGTGGTAACGGGCCTCGCAGCCATATCAGCGCGCGGACCCGCAAGGGCATTGAGCTGATCCCCTTGGGGCAGGTGGTCTACTTCATTGCTGATCACAAGTACGTGACCCTGCGCCACGAGACGGGCGAAGTGTTGCTCGATGAACCCCTCAAGGCCCTTGAGGATGAGTTTGGCGACCGCTTCGTGCGTATCCACCGTAACGCGTTGGTGGCCCGTGAGCGGATAGAACGCCTGCAACGCACACCTCTTGGGCACTTTCAGCTGTTTCTGAAGGGGCTCAATGGTGATGCCTTGATCGTCAGCCGACGCCATGTCGCCGGCGTTCGCAAGATGATGCAGCAGCTTTAGCCCAAGGGCTGCAGCGAGGTCTGCAATCCTGATCCCGGTGCGACGCGGCCAGGGAGGCCCCGCACTTGCTGATACAAATCAAAGCGTGATTGCCTGAGCTGTTATTATCTGCCGTATCTATTCAGTACGGATTGATCCATGTCCTCTCGCGAAATCCGCATCGCCACCCGTAAAAGCGCCTTGGCCTTGTGGCAGGCCGAATACGTCAAAGCACGCCTTGAGCAGGCCCATCCAGGTCTCAAGGTAACCCTGGTGCCCATGGTCAGTCGCGGCGACAAACTGCTCGACTCACCGCTGTCGAAGATCGGCGGCAAGGGCTTGTTCGTCAAGGAACTGGAAACCGCGCTACTGGAAAACGAAGCCGACATCGCCGTGCACTCGATGAAAGACGTGCCCATGGACTTCCCCGAAGGCCTGGGCCTGTATTGCATCTGCGAGCGCGAAGACCCACGCGACGCCTTTGTTTCCAATACCTATACGTCTCTGGACGAACTGCCTTTGGGCAGTATCGTCGGCACCTCCAGCCTGCGTCGTCAGGCGCAGTTGCTGACCCGTCGCCCGGACCTGCAGATCCGCTTTTTGCGTGGCAACGTCAATACCCGCCTGGCCAAGCTGGACGCCGGTGAATATGACGCGATCATCCTCGCAGCGGCGGGTTTGATCCGCCTGGGCTTTGAAGACCGCATCACTTCGGCGATCAGCGTCGAAGACAGCTTGCCCGCAGGCGGGCAGGGGGCCGTGGGTATCGAATGTCGAACTGCCGACAGTGAAATTCATGCCTTGCTCAAGCCCCTCGATCACCCCGATACCGAAGTCCGTGTCACGGCCGAGCGTGCGCTGAACAAGCACCTCAACGGTGGTTGCCAGGTGCCGATTGCCTGTTACGCGGTGCTTGAGGGTGAAAACCTTTGGCTGCGTGGCTTGGTGGGTGATCCTGACGGCGGCACCTTGCTCACTGCACAAGTGCGTGGGCCGCAGTGTGACGCCACCGCCTTGGGCATCCAGGTGGCTGAGGAACTGTTGGCCAAGGGCGCTGGCGCCATTCTGCAAAAAGTCTACGGCGAGGCGGGTCCGCAGTGACCCAGTGGCGTGTGCTGCTGACGCGGCCTGCCGAGGAATCGATGGCGCTGGCGGCGTCATTGTCCGAGGCCGGCATTTTCAGTGGCAGCCTGCCCTTGCTGGATATCGAAGCCTTGCCGGTTACGGCTGAGCAACAGACGGTTTTTGCTGAGCTGGGTCGCTATTGCGCGGTGATCGTGGTGAGTAAGCCTGCTGCACGCCTTGCTTTACAGCAACTGGATCGGGCTTGGCCGCAGCTGCCCTGGTTCAGTGTTGGCGCAGCCACCGCACAGGTACTGGCCGATCACGGCCTCAACGTTCACTATCCGCAAACCGGCGATGACAGCGAGGCCTTGCTTGCATTGCCTGCCTTGCGCGAGGCTATCGCAGGCCCGGGTGCCCGTGTGCTGATCCTGCGCGGCGAGGGCGGCCGAGAGCTGCTGGCTGAGCGTTTGCGTGAACAAGGTGCTAGTGTCGACTATCTGGAGTTGTATCGTCGTTTTCTTCCGGCGTACGGCACCGGGGTGCTGATGCAACGCATCCAGTTGGAACGCTTGAACGGCGTAGTGGTCAGCAGTGGGCAGGGTTTTCTGCACCTGCAAGCCCTGGCCGGGCCGGATTGGCCGCAGGTGGCACAGCTGCCATTGTTCGTACCCAGCCCGCGAGTCTATGAGATGGCGCGGGCCGCAGGTGCAGAAAAAGTTGTGGATTGTCGCGGCGCGAGTGCCGCGGCTTTGTTAGTGGCGTTACGGAGCCATCCCGTTCCCACTCTCTGATACGCAAAGGACGGATACGTGAGCGAAACAGCCTTGCCTAAAGATGAAGCTCAGCCCGCGCTCGATGCGCCGGTTGCACCGGTCACCGCACCACGCCGTGGCAATGGCCTGGCAATCATCGCTCTGCTGCTGGGTGCTGCGGGTGTTGCTGCCGGCGGCTGGGGGATCTTGCAGGTCCGCGCCTTGCAAGCCAGCAACCAGCAACAGCTGGGCCAGGTGCAGACCCTTGACGATCAGTCTCAATCCCTCAAGCAGAGCCAGCAACAGCTGTCGGCACGCCTGGCACAGTTGCCGGGAGCGGACGAGCTGGAGGAGCGACGCCGCCTGGTAGCCCAATTGCAGGGCGATCAGCAACGCTTGAGCCAGCGTCTGGAAACCGTGCTGGGCGCCAGCCGCAAGGATTGGCGCCTGGCCGAAGCCGAGCACTTGATCCGCTTGGCCAGCTTGCGTTTGTCCGCCTTGCAGGACATCAACAGCGCGCAATCGCTGGTCCAGGGCGCCGATGAAATTCTTCGTGAACAGAGCGATCCCGGTGCCTTCGCCGCCCGCGAGCAATTGGCCAAGAGCCTTGCCGCGCTGCGCAGTACCGAGCAACCAGATCGCACCGGGCTCTATCTGCAATTGGCTGCGCTGCGTGACCAGGTCGTACAACTGGCGGCTATCGCACCGGAATACCAGCTCACTGAGCCGGCCTCCCAAGGGCGTCCGACCACCGATACGGAAAACCGCTTGAGCCAATGGTGGGAACAGATTTCCCGCTACTTCCGTATCGACTTCAACCCCGACGACAACATTCGCCCACTACTGGCTGGCCAGGGCTTGAACCAGGTGCGCCTGGCGCTGAGCCTGGCCCTTGAGCAAGCGCAATGGGCGGCGCTCAACGGTGAGGTGGCGGTGTACAGTCGCTCCCTCGGGGAAGCACGTAGCGTGCTGCAGGACAATTTCAACCAGGACAACCCACAAAGCAAGGCGATGCTGGCGCGTATCGCCGAGCTGGAGCCCAAGACTGTGTCGGTGGTGACTCCGGACTTGGCTGCAAGCCTCGCAGCGGTGCAGGCGTACCTTGAGCGTCGCCATCTGTCTGCCGATGAAGCCAAGGCGTCGGCGGGCACGCCGGCGACCCAGGAGTAGAGCCGATGAAGCGTTTCTATGTGATCCTGGTGCTGGCGATTGCGATTGCCCTGGCATTGGCCGTGGGCATTTCGAAACACACCGGCTATGTGCTGATCACCTATCCCCATCTGCTGCATTACGAATCGAGCCTGTGGGCCACGTTGGTGGCGGTGTTTGCCATTGGCCTGGCGATCTACCTGGTCCGCGTTTTGTTGAGCTTGCTCACTACCTCCGGTGGTGTGGTCAACCCGTGGTCGCGGCGCAATCGCAGCCGCCGTGTGCAGATCGCGATCGAACAAGGCCAGATGGACCTTGCCGAGGGCCGCTGGGCCAGCGCCGAACGCCATCTGCGTCGCGCCGCCGAGGCGGAGCGCCAGCCATTGCTGTACTACCTCGGCGCGGCGCGTGCGGCCAATGAGCAGGGACGTTACGAGGAATCCGACGGTTTGTTGGAGCGCGCCTTGGAGCGCCAGCCCCAGGCGGAACTGGCTGTTGCCTTGAGCCATGCGCAATTGCAGATGGATCGTGGCGATACGGAAGGCGCACTGGTTACCTTGCAAGCCATGCACGAGCGTCACCCCCATAACGCCCAGGTATTGCGCCAGTTGCAGCGCCTGCATCAGCAGCGAGGTGACTGGTCGTCGGTGATTCGCTTGTTGCCCGAGTTGCGTAAGGACAAAGTGCTGCCCGCCAGCGAATTGGCTGAATTGGAGCGCCGTGCCTGGGGTGAAAACCTGAGCGTGGCAGCCCAGCGTGAGGCACAGGGCGAAGCCGGTTTGCAGTCACTTGAGCGAGCGTGGGAGCAACTGACTTCGGCCCAGCGCCAGGAACCGCAACTGGTATTGGCCTACGCCGACCAACTGCGTCGACTGGGCGCCGATGCCAAGGCCGAAGAGGTGCTGCGCGGTGCGATCAAGCGCGGTTACGACAGCCACCTTATCCGGCTGTATGGGTTACTGCGCGGCAGTGATCCGGCTCGCCAACTGAAGTTTGCCGAAAGCTCGCTAAAGGATCATTCCGGCGATGCCAGCCTGCTTCTGACGCTGGGGCGCCTATGCCTGCAAAACAGTTTGTGGGGTAAAGCGCGGGACTATCTGGAAAGCAGCCTGCAGGTGCAACGTAATCCAGAGGCCTGTGCCGAACTGGCCCGGCTACTGGCCCAATTGGGTGATACCGAGCGCAGCAACCAACTGTTCCAGGAGGGCCTGGGGTTACTCGATAACCGCCTGTTGGCCTCTCCATTGCCAGTGCCTATGCGGGTTTGAAGTAGGAAAAGGTGAGGGGTTGGTGCGGGCTATCTGAAAGCCAACCCTGAAACGCTGAGCAAACCCACGCTGCAAATGGCTCGTTTTGCGATTCCTACGTGTAATTGCGGTATTTCTTCCAGGTTCTTGCGGGAAGTCCCTACGGTTTCGCGGAATCGTCTGCTCTAGCGTGTATTGAAAGGGGTCGGGCCTTTCCTCTACCGTAGCGGCCTGTCTCTCGCAGTACGGATGAACAATGTCTTTGGCCCCCTTACGCTCTATGTTTTTCCTGGCGTTCATGGCTGGTGCGCTGACGTTGGGCGCGTCTTTCTACCTGGAATACGGCGCGTTGTTACAGCCTTGCTTCCTATGTCAGGTACAGCGGTTGTTTCTCGCCACTTATGTGTTGATCAACCTGATCGCTGCCCTTCATAACCCTGGGCGCTCCGGCCTTTACCGGTACGGGCTGGCGAGCATGGGGTGTGCGTGCTTCGGTGCCATTACCGCAGTACGCCAGGTCTTGTTGCAGAACACATCATCAGACCAGGTTCAGAATTGCTGGCCGAGCCTTCAGTACATGATTGAAAACCTTTCCTTTTGGCAGGCGCTACGATCGATGTTCAACGGCACCGTCGACTGCGTTGAAGTCAAATGGACACTGTTCGACTTGAGCCTTCCTGAATGGAGCCTGTTGTTCTTTTTGGCGATGCTGATGTTGGGGTGCATGCAGTTTTCACGGCTGATGCTGGGTCAACGTTTGCGCATTGCGCGGCCATGAAAATGAGGCTCAGGCTGTGGGAAGGGATTAAACACTTGTATGAACTTTCTCTCCTGCGTACCTTGAAGCCATAGTCATGCGGGCATAATCTGGCCCGCACGCGTTATCAAAACTGTTTGTCAGACGCGGCCTTGTCCGGCTGCTGCTTTATCCTTGAAGTGTTGCGCGGGCACAAGGCGGCAGCGCCCCTATTAGGGAAGAGAGATCATCATGCTGGAAAGTTGTCAGAATGCTCAGGAACGCTGGGGTGGGGTGCACAAGCTGATCGACAGCTGGTTGAAGGCACGTCACGAACTGGTTCGGGCCTTTGATGCTCTCGGCGCCAAGCCCGAAGCATTGGCTGAGAACCGCGAACCGTTGCAGGATTTCTGTGGTGTGTTGGTGGACTACGTGTCGGCCGGCCATTTTGGCGTCTATGAACAACTGACCAAGGAGGCAGAAGCCTTTGATGATCAGCGTGGTCTGGATTTGGCTGAGACCATTTACCCGCGCATTGATGTCATCACCGGAAAGTTGCTCGAGTTCACCGATCTGTGTGATGCCGGTAACTGCGTGGCGGATAAATTCAAAGAATTGGGCGCGTTGCTTCACGAGCGTTTCGAACTGGAAGACTGCTTGATCGAAGTGCTGCACAACGCTCACAAGGAAGAGCCTGCTACCCAGGCTTGATCCCCGATAGCAGTACAAAAAACGGTGCGCATGGCGTGCCGTTTTTTATTGGGTCAGTGGCGAGTGCCGAGCAATTCGATCTCGAATACCAACGGTGTATACGTCGCAATCAACTCGCCCGCGCCGTCGGCACCGTAGGCTTGTG
This sequence comes from Pseudomonas sp. GW821-FHT03A09, assembly GCF_059421065.1. Classification (NCBI taxonomy): domain Bacteria; kingdom Pseudomonadati; phylum Pseudomonadota; class Gammaproteobacteria; order Pseudomonadales; family Pseudomonadaceae; genus Pseudomonas; species Pseudomonas sp. GW821-FHT03A09. The sequence continues at coordinate 361,235 of NZ_JBWKUX010000001.1, forward strand.
CAGAGGGAATCACCAGGCGCCATTTCGCGCCTACCGGCATCTGCTGCAGCGCAGAACTCCAGCCGCTGATCACGCTGTCCAGGCGAAACCACTGCGGTTGCGTGCTCTGGTCGAAGACCGTCCCATCGGGCAGGCGGCCTACATATTTCACCTGCACTTCATCACTGGCTGACGGCTTGTTACCCGTGCCCGGCACCAGCTCGGTGAGCAGGATGCCGTCTGCCAACTCGCGCACACCCTTGGCTGTTTTTTCCTGGGCCAGAAATTGTTGCTCGGCGGCGAGTGCTTTTTCGCTTTGCGGAACTTGGGCGTCGGCTGCGCTCTGTGTCTCGTGTTGAGCGAGGATCTGTTCGATGCGCGCGTTATCCAGCGCCAGCGGCTTGCCTTGATAGGCCTGCTTGAGACCATCGATAAGGGCCTGGATCTGCAGGTCGGGGACTTCCTGGCGCAGTCGTTCGCCGAGGCTTGCACCCAGGCTGTACGCGAGGTCGTGCGGGTCGGGTTCGGCGATTTTGGAAGGCAACTGCTCGCTCGCATTGGCCACGCAAATCCCCAAGCCAAGCACTAGAAAAAGGTAACGCGACATGGGCATTCTCCCGGCGAAAGTGCGACGGATTATGCCAGTGTGAGTGGGTAAAAAGTGCCGTGGTTTTTCGTTATATCGATAAGAATTTTTTCACGGTGCAACGCAACGCAAACGATACTGTCAACATGCCCTAGCGGCGGTAAGAGCAGAGGGCTAGTATGAGCCGCACCCACGTCAGCCAGGAGGTAAACCATGTCGGCCAAACAGAAGCCTGTAAATACCCCGTTGCACTTACTCCAACAACTGTCGGGCAGCTTGCTCGAACATCTGGAAAGCGCGTGTTCCCAAGCCTTGGCCGATGCAGAAAAACTGCTCGCCAAACTGGAAAAACAACGCGGTAAAGCGCAAGAAAAGCTGCACAAATCCCGTACCAAACTGCAAGACGCCGCCACTGCCGGCAAGGCCAAGGCTCAAGCCAAAGCCAAAGACGCTGTCAAAGAACTTGAGAACTTGCTGGACGCTCTCAAGGATCGCCAAGCTGAAACCCGCGCCTACATTTCCCAACTCAAAAAAGATGCCCAGGAAAGCCTGAAATTGGCTCAGGGTGTTGGTCGTGTGAAGGAAGCCGTCGCTAAAGTGCTGGGCGCTCGTACCCCTGCAAAAGCGGTTGCTGCTAAAGCGGTAGCCAAACCAGCTGCTAAAACTGCTGCTGCAAAACCAGCCGCCAAGCCAGCTGCTAAAACTGCTGCTGCAAAACCAGCCGCCAAGCCAGTTGCTAGAACCGCTGCTGCAAAACCAGCCGCCAAGCCAGTTGCTAAAACCGCTGCTGCAAAACCAGCCGCCAAGCCAGCTGCTAAAACCGCTGCTGCAAAACCAGCCGCCAAGCCAGCTGCTAAAACTGCTGCTGCAAAACCAGCCGCCAAGCCAGCTGCTAAAACTGCTGCTGCAAAACCAGCCGCCAAGCCAGTTGCTAGAACCGCTGCTGCGAAACCAGCCGCCAAGCCAGTTGCCAAACCCACTGCTGTAAAACCAGCCGCTAAGCCAGCTGCCAAACCAGCCGTTGCCAAGCCAACTGCCGCAAAACCGGCCCCGGCCAAGCCTGCAGTCACCGCTGCCACCCCGGCGGCATCCACCGCTTCAACCGCACCGGCTAGCAGCACCCCTGCACCGGTAGCGCCAAGCACCACTCCAACCAGCGCTTCCTAAGTGTTGGTGACCACGACGCGCAGTTGCTGCAGCGCGTCGTGGTCAAGGTTGGCGGCATCCTCAGCCGCCAATCCTTCCAGCCATGGCTGGTGACTCACTTGCGCCTCTGTCGACCATTGCTGTGACAACGTTTCCAGGCGTACCAACAGCTCGCGTTCAGCCTCCAGCTCCAAGGCTTTGACCCGCTCACGTAATGCCGCCAACGGCTTATCTTGCTGCGCCAACACGCGCCATTGCATGCGCACCTGCCGCAACGGTTCAACCACCTGTGCCTGCCAAGGCCCGGCGATCTGTTTCAGTACTCGAATTCGCTCGGCACTCACTGCTATGCCGCGCTGTTCCAGCCACGCCCCGCAGAGCAACAGGCACACATCCGCTCCCTGCTCCTGCAAGCGCAGACACGCGGCTTCGACACCCGGGCGGGCGTAAGTCGAGAGGGCAAAGCTCCACAGGTCAGTGCACATATTCACACCCAAGCCAGCGGCCAACGAAGCTGGTAGACTCCGCCGCCATTATGATCCGACTTCAAAGCCTAACATTACAGCGTGGCCCGCAGCGTCTTCTTGAAGACGCCGAGCTGACCCTGCACGCCGGTCACAAAGCCGGCCTGATCGGTGCCAACGGCGCCGGCAAATCCACGTTGTTTGCCCTGTTGCTGGGTGAGCTGACCCCGGATTCCGGGGACTGCTTGCTGCCGGCCGACTGGCGCATCGCCCATATGCGCCAGGAGATCGACACCCTGGACCGCATCGCGATTGACTACGTGCTCGATGGCGACCTGCGTCTGCGCCAGGTGCAACACGACCTGGCCGAGGCCGAGAAAGCCCAGGACGGTGCCGCCCAGGCCCGTCTGCACGCGGAACTCGACAGTGCCGACGGCTACACCGCCGACGCCCGTGCCCGCAAAATGCTCGCCGGCCTTGGCTTTACCAACGAACAGATGGACCGCCCCGTCGCCGACTTCTCCGGTGGCTGGCGCATGCGCCTGAACCTGGCCCAGGCGCTGATGTGCCCGTCCGACCTGTTGCTGCTCGATGAACCGACCAACCACTTGGACCTGGACGCGATCCTGTGGCTGGAAGATTTCCTCAAGAGCTATCAGGGCACCTTGTTGCTGATTTCCCACGATCGGGATTTCCTCGACGCCGTGGTCGATAACATCGCCCACGTCGAACAGAAGAAAATCACCCTCTACCGTGGCGGCTACACCGCGTTCGAGCGTGCACGCGCCGAGCGCCTGGCCCAGCAGCAACAAGCCTACGAGAAGCAGCAGGCGCAGCGCGCGCACATGGAAAGCTATATCGCTCGGTTCAAGGCCCAAGCCACCAAGGCCCGTCAGGCTCAAAGCCGGATCAAGGCCCTGGAGCGCATGGAGGAGCTGTCGGCGGCCCACGTCGATTCACCGTTCGACTTCGTGTTCCGCGAGTCGGCGAAGATTTCCAGCCCGCTGCTGGACCTCTCGGATGCGCGCCTGGGTTATGGCGACAAAACCATCCTTGAGAAGGTCAAGCTGCAGCTCACGCCGGGTGCGCGCATTGGTTTGCTCGGCCCTAACGGCGCGGGCAAGTCGACGCTGATCAAGAACCTGTCCGGGGAACTATCGCCTTTGGCGGGGCGTTTGACCCGTGGCGAGAACACCGTGGTGGGCTACTTCGCCCAACATCAACTGGACTCCCTGGACGCCAAGGCCAGCCCGTTGCTGCACCTGCAACGCCTGGCACCGACCGAGCGCGAGCAAACGCTGCGCGACTTCCTCGGTGGTTTTGACTTCCGTGGTGCGCGTATCGACGAGCCGGTATTGAATTTCTCGGGTGGCGAAAAAGCTCGCCTGGCCCTGGCGTTGATCGCCTGGGACCGCCCAAACCTGCTACTGCTCGACGAACCGACCAACCACCTCGATCTGGAAATGCGCCTGGCGCTGACCATGGCCCTGCAGGAATTCAGCGGTGCGGTACTGGTGGTGTCTCACGATCGCCACTTGCTCAAGAGCACTACCGACAACTTCCTGTTGGTGGCGGACGGCAAAGTCGAAGAGTTCGATGGCGACCTTGACGACTACGCACGCTGGCTCACGGACTACCGCCTGCGCAACGCGCCTGTCAGCAACACCCCGGTGAACCCGGACAAGACCGACAAGAAGGCCCAGCGCCAGGCCGCCGCTGCGCTACGCCAGCAGTTGGCGCCGCACAAGCGTGAAGCCGACAAGCTGGAAGCCGAGCTGGGCAAGGTACACGAGCGTCTGGCCAAGATCGAAACCAGCCTGGGCGATAGCGCCGTATACGAAGCCGCCCGCAAGGACGAACTACGTGACTTGTTGGCCGAGCAAGCCAAGCTCAAAGTGCGCGAAGGACAGTTGGAAGAGGCTTGGATGGAAGCGCTCGAACTACTGGAAACCTTGCAAGCGGAGTTGGAGGCGTTGTCCTGATGGAAGCGCTGCAATTGCCGTTACCGGCGCAATGGGTCGAGCCTGTGTGGATTGGCGTGCAAATCCTGCTGATCCTGTTGGCCGGCTACCTCACCCAGCGCTTTGTTGCCAAAGGCCTGACGCGCCTGGGCGAGCGCTATCCGTTTCCACCGCAGTTGCTGATGCCTCTGCGCGGCGGTTTGCGCTGGTTGATCATGGGCAGTGCGCTGATCTTCGTGCTGGGCCGCCTGGGCGTTTCCGCCACGGTGCTGTGGACGGCGCTGTCGGGGTTTGTCGCGGTGGCTGCCGTGGCGTTCTTTGCCATGTGGTCGGTGCTGTCCAACCTGCTGTGCGCGATTTTGATCTTCACTGTCGGGCCGTTTCGCCTGGGTGACATCGTCGAGCTGGTGGACACCCTCGACAAGCCGGGCGTGAAGGGGCGTGTCGTAGCGATCAACCTGCTCTACACCACACTGATCGAATTGGAAGAAGCAGGAACCAACAGTGCGATGGTGCAGGTGCCCAACAGTTTGTTCTTCCAACGCTCGGTACGACGCTGGAACGGCCCCGCATAGAATTTTATAGCCAGGCCTCGGTGCTCGGAGTTAGCTTAGCGCTTACGACGAATTTGAAACGAGGTGTGTAATGGCTCTCGATACATGGCTGGCCTTTTTCCTGGCCAGTTGGATCATCTCCCTTTCCCCTGGTGCAGGCGCCATTGCCTCGATGTCCAGCGGCCTGCAATACGGTTTTGTGCGCGGCTACTGGAACGCCCTGGGCCTGCAAATTGGCCTGGCGATGCAGATTGCCGTGGTCGCGGGCGGCCTGGGTGCCATTCTGGCGACGTCTTCTACCGCCTTCTATGCGATCAAATGGTTTGGCGTGGCGTACTTGGTGTACCTGGCGATCAAACAATGGCGCGCCTTGCCGATGGACATGACCGATGACGCGGCGGTGCGTCCGATCGGCAAGCCGCTGGCGATGATGTTCCGTGGTTTCCTGGTCAACGCCAGCAACCCCAAGGCGTTGGTGTTCATGCTGGCGGTGTTGCCACAGTTCGTGAACCCGCAGGCGCCGTTGCTGATCCAGTACCTGATCCTGGGCGCGACGATGATCTGCGTCGACATGATCGTGATGGCGGGCTACACGGGGCTGGCGTCGAAAGTCCTGCGCCTGTTGCGTACGCCGAAGCAGCAGAAGCGCATGAACCGTACGTTTGCAGGGTTGTTCGTGGGGGCGGCGGGTTTCCTCGCCAGCCTGCATCGCGCAACCGCTTGAACTGAAGAAACGGGATTAAAAATGTGGGAGGGGGCTTGCCCCCGATGGCAGTGGGTCAGCTACAGATAAGTTGGCTGACAGATTGCTATCGGGGGCAAGCCCCCTCCCACATTGGTTTTGTGTTGTGTGAAAGTTCGAGTATCAGCGCAAGATCTTCTGCGCTTCACTACCCGCAGCCGGTTCAGGCTGACGCGCCCGTCATGGGCAATGCAATGGTTTTTGATGCTGCAAAACCCCCGTCTTCGCAAACGCCAAGTCACTAACGCCTTGAGTCAAACCCTCTAAGGCTTAACAATGTGTTACTTCGTATTTCCCTTTGAGATTCATTCATGATTGCCCCCATCCGTTTTCTCGCCTGGCTGATAGTGCCGGCGCTGATGTCGTGCAGCTTCAATCTGCTGGCCGCGACTGCCGAGGGCGCGCCCCAAGCCCTGCATTTGCTGGACTACATCGGCGCCGATTACCCCCCGACAGTGGAAGCGGGCAAGGTGGTTGATGAGTCGGAATACCGCGAACAGGTCGAGTTTCTGGGGGTACTGCAAGGCTTGGTGGCGCAGTTGCCGGAACGGCCTGAGCGCGCCGACTTGGTCAAAGGTGTCGATGAATTGCTGGCGTCAGTCACCGCCCATGAAGACGGTGTGACTGTCGCCCATCAAGCCCGTCAATTGGGCGCCAAGCTGGCGGTAGCCTATGAGGTAAGCCAGGCGCCGGCCATCACGCCCGATCCAACGCGGGGCGAGCCGCTTTACGCCCAGCATTGTTCGGTGTGCCATGGCACTGTCGGCGCCGGTGACGGTCCGGCCAGCGTAGGCATGACCCCGCCGCCCGCCAACCTGCGCGATGCCGCACGCCTGGACCGCCTGAGTCTCTACGCGATCTACAACACCCTCGGCCTGGGTGTCGAAGGCACTGACATGCCGTCCTTCGCCGACCAACTGGATGACCGTCAGCGTTGGGACCTAGCCACCTACATCGCCAGTTTCACGGCCGACCCAGCTGCCGCCAAAAGCGAGCAAGTGTTCAACCTTGCTGATCTGGCTCGCCAGACTCCCAATGAGGTGCTGGCTGCACAAGGCCCCGCTGTTGCCGCAACTTTCCGCGCACAACGCGCGCAACCGCCGCAGGTCAAGCGAGGCCCGGCACAGTTGCTCGATTACACCGCTGCCACCCTGGACAAAAGCCTCGCCGCGTTCCGCAACGGGGACCACGAGCAAGCGTACGACCTGTCGGTAGCGGCTTACCTGGAGGGCTTCGAGCTGGTGGAAAGCTCCCTGGACAACGTCGATGCCAACGTACGCAAGGACACCGAGAAAGCCCTGATGGCCTATCGGCAGTCGTTGCAGGACGGTTTGCCGATCGAGCAGGTGCAACAGCGCCTGGACGTGGCCAAGGGCAAGCTCACTGAGTCTGCCGGCCTGCTGGGCGGCGACGGCCTGAGTTGGTCATTGAGTTACATCTCGGGCCTGCTGATTCTGCTGCGCGAAGGCCTGGAAGCCATCCTGGTGTTGGCGGCGATCCTCGCCTTCCTGCGTAACACCGGCCAGCAATCGGCAGTGCGCAGCGTCAACGTGGGTTGGGGCTTGGCGCTATTGGCCGGCCTGGGTACCTGGGCGTTGGCGGCGTATGTGATTGACGTCAGCGGCGCCCAGCGCGAATTGCTTGAAGGTTGCACCGCGTTGTTCGCCAGCGTGATGGTGTTGTGGCTGGGCGTGTGGATGCACGACCGCCGTCACGCGGCAGCCTGGCAGGACTACATCAAGAGCAGCCTGGTAGGCGGTGGCGGGCGATTTGGTTTTGCCGTGCTGGCGTTCTTCTCGGTGTATCGCGAACTGTTCGAGGTGATCCTGTTCTACGAAACCCTGTGGCTGCAAGCAGGTCCCGCCGGGCACAACGCGGTGTTGGCCGGTGGCGCCACGGCACTGGTGCTGTTGGTGGGCCTGGCCTGGGTGATCCTGCGTGGTTCTGCGAAGTTGCCGCTTGCGTTGTTCTTCGGGATCAACGCGGCACTGTTGTGTGCGCTGTCGGTGGTGTTCGCCGGGCATGGTGTAAAGGCGTTGCAGGAAGCGGGCATCTTCGGCACCCGGCCGGTGGCGTTTTTTGACTTCGACTGGTTGGGCATTCATGCCGATGCGTATTCGTTGAGTGCTCAGGCCGTGGCGATCCTGGCGATTGTGGTGCTCTATGGCCGTAGCCGCCTCGCCGAGAAGCGGCGAGTTACGGCTTAAGCCAGGCGGGCACGGACCCAATGTGGGAGCGGGCTTGCTCGCGAATGCGCAGTGTCAGTCACTAGATTCATCGGCTGATCCACCGCCTTCGCGGGCAAGCCCGCTCCCACATGTTTGAATACGGTGGGTCAGTCGTTTTCGTGAGTCAGTTCCAGCACCCGATCCACCAATTTGTTGATGCCGGAAGCGACCTCACTGATACGTTTGCCAAGCATATAGGCCGGCGTGCTCACCAGCTTGCGCGCCTTGTCCTCAACGATATCTTCCACCGAGCATTCCTGGTGGGTGGCGCCCATCTTGTCCAGGGCTGCTGCCGTGTCGGGACAGTTGCCGATGGTGCAGGTCACGCCAGGGCCGTAGATTTTCGCGGCCAGGGCAGGGGAGATGCAGATCAACCCCACCGGCTTTCCAGCCTCGGCAAAGGCTTCCGCCAGTTCCAGCAACTGCGGATTGACGCTGCAACCGGCGCCTTCCACGGCAAAGTTCGACAGATTCTTGGCCGCACCAAACCCGCCAGGCACGATCAGCGCATCAAAGTCGTCGACGCTCGCTTCGCGAATGTCTTTCACCTCACCTCGGGCAATGCGCGCCGACTCCACCAGCACATTGCGTGACTCGGGCATCTCTTCGCCGGTCAGGTGGTTGATCACATGCAGTTGCGCGATATCCGGGGCAAAACATTGGACCTGAGCACCACGTTGGTCCAGGCGCAGCAGGGTGATCACGCTTTCATGGATCTCTGCGCCGTCGTATACGCCACAGCCGGAAAGGATCACTGCAATCTTTTTGCTCATGAGTATTTCTCCCTATTTCGTGGCGTTAAATGTCTACTAATTTGTCACCTGTTGCCAATGGGATCTCCTGCCGCTACACCTAATCTTGATGTCACAAAAATACATCGGACTAGCCCATGGACTTCGTGCCTTACGCGGTACCGTTTTTCATCGCCTTGATTGTGATCGAGCTGCTCGCCGACCGTTGGCGCGGTGCGCGCAACTATCGGGTGGCAGATGCCATCAACAGCCTCAGCACCGGTGTGCTGTCCACCACCACGGGGCTTCTGACCAAAGGCGTGGGGTTGCTGACTTACGCTTTCGCCCTCAAGCACCTGGCGCTGATCGAGCTGTCGGCCCAGAGCGTGTGGACCTGGGTGTTCGCCTTCGTGTTCTACGACTTCTGTTACTACTGGCTCCATCGCATGGGGCATGAGCGCAATATCCTGTGGGCCGCGCACTCTGTGCACCATCAAAGCGAGGACTACAACCTCACTACCGCACTGCGACAGACCAGCACCGGCTTTCTGCTGAGCTGGATCTTCTATCTGCCCCTGGCCGTACTCGGCGTGCCGCTGGTGGTGTTTATCAGCGTGGCGTCGCTCAACCTGCTGTACCAGTTCTGGGTACACACCCGGCATGTGCCCAAGCTCGGCTGGTTCGAGTGGTTTTTTGTCACACCCTCCAACCATCGCGCCCACCATGCGCAGAACGCGCTCTACATGGATCGCAACTACGGCGGGGTGTTCATTATTTGGGACCGACTGTTCGGTTCCTTTCAAGAAGAAGACGATAACGAACCGGTGATCTTTGGCGTCACCACACCCCTGGCCAGTTGGAACCCGCTGTGGGCCAACCTGCAGTTTTATGCACAGCTCTGGAACGATGCCCGGCGTACTGAGCGTTGGTGGGACAAGCTGCGCATCTGGTTCATGCGCACCGGCTGGCGTCCCGCAGACGTGAAGGCGAAGTACCCGATGGCCAAGCATGACCTGAGCCAGTTCCGCAAATTCGAAGTGCCGCTGGACGCACGCCAGCAGGTCTACGTCGCCCTGCAATTTGCGGCGTATGTCGGGTTTGGCAGTTATCTGATGAATTTCGGCGAGGGGTTGCCCACGGCAGCGCTGATCCTGGGGTGGACTGTCATGGCGCTGGGGCTGTTTACCTTGGGCGTGGCCTTGGAGAATCGCTCGTGGGCGCTCAAGGCCGAGTGGGTGCGCCTGGGGCTGAATGTGCCGTTGGTGTGGCTGGCGCCACTGGTCGGGTTGTGGCCCGCCAGCAGTCTGGGCTGGCTGGGCCTGGGAAGTTACAGTCTGCTGAGTGTGATCGGCCTCTACTGTTGCAGAAACCGGCTTACTCGGTTGGCGTCTTAGGCGCGTCAGCCTTGGCGGGCTCGGCCAGTTGCGTTTCGGCCAGCCGGGCTTTGGCTTCGGCGCAGGCCAGGCGAGTGGCACGTGCGTTCTTGATACGGCGTCGTAGCCACAGGGCAAAGCCCAGCACAAGCAGGGCACCCAGTACCCAGAGCTCATACTTCTTGACGCTGCCGAGCATACCTTCCAGCACCGCTCCGAAGTGGTATGCCGCCGCGCCCAAAGCTGCAGCCCAGACCGCAGCACCAATGCCGTTGAGGATCAGATAACGCAATGGCGGGTAGCCGGACAGGCCGATCGCCACGGGCATTACCGTGCGCAGTCCGTAGACGAAGCGGAAGCTCAACACCCAGATGTCCGGGTGCTTGCGAATATGTTCCAGGGCCTTGTCGCCCATCAATTGCCAGCGCGGTTTGCGCGCCAACAGTTTGCGGCCGTGTTTGCGCCCCAGGAAATACCACAGCTGGTCACCGGCGTAGCTGCCGAAAAAGGCAACTACCACCACCAGGTTGATATCCATGTACCCACGGAACGCCAAGAAGCCTGCGAGAACCAAGATGGTCTCACCTTCGAAGAACGTGCCCAGGAAGAGCGCAAAGTAGCCGAAGTCATGCAGAAATTGTTGAAGCATGGTCTGGGGTGCTGGCGAAATGAACGCGCAGCCTACGCCTTCGTGAACATTCATGAAAGTATCGAGATGTGTCACGAAGTGAACAATTCCTCGATAAACGACGAATGCGACTACAGGTCGCATCGATAAGCACAACTGTCATTCCTTCGTCATAATGGCCGCTTATAACTGCAACGCTCGCCCGTAAACGCGGGCTCAGGAGTCTGTCGTGAGCTTTACCCCTGCCAATCGCCTGTTTCCCGCTACCCGTCTGCGTCGCAATCGCCGTGATGATTTCTCCCGCCGTCTGGTACGTGAAAATGTACTGACGACGAATGATTTGATTCTGCCGGTGTTTGTGTTGGACGGTGAAAATCGTCGGGAAGCGGTAGCGTCGATGCCGGGGGTAGAGCGTTTGACCATTGATTTGCTGCTTGAAGAAGCGGCCGGTTGGGTCGAGCTGGGGATTCCAGCGTTGGCGCTGTTCCCCGTGACCCCGTCTGAACTCAAGAGCCTGGACGCTGCCGAAGCTTGGAACCCGGACGGGATCGCTCAACGCGCCACCCGAGCCCTGCGCGAGCGTTTCCCGGAGCTGGGCGTGATCACCGACGTGGCCCTGGACCCGTTCACCACCCACGGGCAGGATGGCATTCTTGACGAAGAAGGCTATGTTCAGAACGACATCACCGTCGACGCACTGGTCAAACAGGCGCTGTCCCATGCCGCAGCAGGCGCCCAGGTGGTCGCGCCGTCGGACATGATGGACGGCCGCATCCAGGCGATCCGCGAAGCCCTGGAGCTGGCCGGCCACGTCAACGTGCGGATCATGGCCTACTCGGCCAAATATGCCAGCGCCTATTACGGCCCGTTTCGCGATGCGGTGGGTTCGGCCCTTAACTTGGGCAAGGCCAACAAGGCGTCGTACCAGATGGACCCAGCCAACAGCCATGAGGCATTGCACGAAGTGGCAGCCGACCTGGCTGAAGGCGCCGATATGGTGATGGTCAAGCCCGGGATGCCGTACCTCGACATCCTTTATCGGGTCAAAGAAGAATTCAAGGTGCCGACCTTTGTCTATCAGGTCAGCGGTGAATACGCCATGCACATGGCCGCGATCCAGAATGGTTGGTTGAGTGAAGGGGTGATCCTCGAATCCCTGACAGCCTTTAAACGTGCTGGCGCTGATGGCATTCTGACTTACTTCGCCGCCCGCGCTGCCCAATTGCTTAGAGAGCAACAATAGCCCTCACAGGAACACTCGATGAATACCGAAGGACTCACAGACGTTGCCGTAAAAGACGCTCACCCGGTGGTTGAACAAGTCAGCGAAACCCCGCCGGAGATGGAGCCCGCCGCTCCTGCCGTGGTGGCCGAAGCGCCCGTGCCGGCCCCGGTGGCCGCCGTGACCAACCTGGATGACAGCAGCCTGTACATCCACCGCGAGCTGTCGCAACTGCAATTCAACATCCGCGTGCTGGAGCAGGCGCTGGATGAGTCCTACCCGCTGCTGGAGCGGCTGAAATTCCTGCTGATCTTCTCCAGCAACCTGGACGAATTCTTCGAAATCCGTGTGGCCGGCCTCAAGAAGCAAATCACGTTCGCCCGTGAACAAGCCGGCGCCGACGGCCTGCAGCCGCATCAGGCCTTGGCTCGCATCAGCGAACTGGTGCACGGTCATGTGGACCGCCAGTACGCGATCCTCAACGACATCCTGCTGCCGGAACTGGAAAAACATCAGGTCCGCTTTATCCGTCGTCGTCACTGGACTGCCAAGATCAAGACTTGGGTGCGTCGCTATTTCCGCGACGAGATCGCGCCGATCATCACCCCGATTGGCCTCGACCCGACGCACCCGTTCCCATTGCTGGTGAACAAGAGCCTGAACTTCATCGTCGAACTGGAAGGCATTGACGCCTTCGGCCGCGATTCGGGCCTGGCGATCATCCCCGCGCCGCGCTTGCTGCCACGGATCATCAAGGTACCGGAAGAGGTGGGTGGGCCTGGCGACAATTATGTATTCCTGTCGTCGATGATCCATGCACACGCCGATGACTTGTTCCAGGGCATGAAGGTCAAGGGTTGCTACCAGTTCCGTCTGACCCGAAACGCCGACCTGGCGCTGGACTCCGAAGACGTCGAAGACTTGGCCCGTGCCTTGCGCGGCGAGCTGTTCTCACGGCGCTATGGCGATGCGGTACGTCTGGAAGTGGCCGACACCTGCCCGAAACACCTGTCGGACTACCTGCTTAAGCAGTTCAACCTGGGCGAGACCGAGTTGTACCAAGTCAATGGCCCGGTGAACCTGACGCGTCTGTTCAGCATCACTGGCCTGGACAGCCACCCGGAGCTGCAATACACGCCGTTCACGCCGCAAATCCCGAAGCTGCTGCAAAACAGCGAGAACATTTTCAGCGTGGTGAGCAAACAGGACATCCTGCTGCTGCACCCGTTCGAGTCCTTCACCCCGGTGGTCGACCTGCTGCGCCAGGCTGCCAAGGACCCACACGTACTGGCTGTGCGCCAGACCCTGTACCGCTCCGGTGCCAACTCGGAAATCGTTGATGCCTTGGTCGATGCTGCGCGTAACGGCAAGGAAGTCACCGCGGTGATCGAACTGCGGGCGCGCTTCGACGAAGAGTCCAACCTGCAACTGGCCAGCCGCCTGCAAGCAGCCGGTGCGGTCGTGATCTACGGTGTGGTGGGCTTCAAGACCCACGCCAAGATGATGCTGATCCTGCGCCGCGAAGCCGGAGAGATCGTGCGTTACGCCCACCTGGGTACCGGTAACTACCACGCCGGCAACGCCAAGCTCTACACCGACTACAGTCTGCTGACCTCTGACGACGCCTTGTGTGAAGACGTCGGCAAGCTGTTCAGCCAACTGATCGGCATGGGCAAGACGCTGCGGATGAAGAAGCTGTTGCACGCACCGTTCACGCTCAAGAAGGGCATGCTCGACATGATTGCCCGCGAGACCCAGTTCGCCCTCGACGGCAAGCCGGCGCATATCATCGCCAAGTTCAACTCGCTGACCGACCCGAAGATCATCCGCGCGCTGTACAAGGCCAGCCAGTCCGGTGTGCGCATTGACTTGGTGGTACGCGGCATGTGCTGCCTGCGCCCAGGCATTGTCGGTGTGTCGCATAACATCCATGTGCGTTCGATCATCGGCCGCTTCCTGGAGCACACGCGGGTGTTCTACTTCCTCAACGGTGGCGAGGAGCAGATGTTCCTTTCCAGTGCCGACTGGATGGAGCGCAACCTCGACAAGCGTGTGGAGACCTGCTTCCCGGTGGAAGGCAAGAAGCTGATCATGCGGGTCAAGAAGGAGCTGGAAAGCTACCTGACCGACAACACCCACAGCTGGAGCCTGCAGTCGGACGGCCGCTACGTGCGCAACACGCCAACCGGAAACCAGAACCCGCGCAGTGCGCAGGCGACGTTGCTGGAGAAGCTGGGTAGCCCGATCCTGACGGTGAACTAAAGCCCGACGGGTCTAAAAATGTGGGAGGGGGCTTGCCCCCGATGGCGGTATGTCAGTCACTGGAACCTTTGACTGATCCACAACTATCGGGGGCAAGCCCCCTCCCACATTTTGTTTTGCGGGGTCTTTTGGTTAGCGCAGGTTCAGGCTGAACCCTACCCGCGTCAGCCATTCTGCTTCCTGGCCGAAGTCCGCCTGGGTCAGTTGGTTCTCATCCAGCCAGCCTTTCGGGAACACCACGTCCAGGCTGTCGCCGTTGGCGCGCAGGGTCACCTGGGGCATTTCCTGGGTGCCACGGATGTGATGGAACAGGATCGCAAAGCGCAGCAGCACGCACAGGCGTATCAGCTTGATGCCTTCGTCGCCGAATTCGGCGAACTTGTCCTTGGGAATATTGCGACGGTGGCCGCGTACCAGCAGGGCGAGCATCTGTTGGTCTTCGCGGGAGAACCCGGCGAGGTCCGAGTGCTCGATCAGGTAGGCGCCGTGCTTGTGGTAATGGTAGTGGGCGATATCCAGGCCCACTTCATGCACCTTGGCGGCCCAGCCAAGCAGCTCGCGCCACACGCCGTCTTCCAGGTCCCAGTCCTCGGCCACCTGATCGAAGGCATGCAGGGCTTTGCGCTCCACGCGGGCCGCTTGTTCCAGGTCGACGTGGTAGCGCTCCATCAGCGAGCTGAGGGTGCGCTCGCGCACGTCCTCGTGATGATGGCGGCCCAGCAGGTCATAGAGCACGCCTTCGCGCAGGGCGCCGTCGCAGTGGTCCATGCGTTGCAGTTCGAGGGCATCGAAGATCGCCTCGAGAATCGCCAGGCCGGCCGGGAAGATGGTGCGACGGTCGGGTTTGATGCCGTCGAAATCGATCTTTTCGGCATCGCCCAGTTTGAACAGCTTGCGCTTGAGCCATGCCAACCCTTCGGCGTTGACCTCGCCGGTGCCATGGCCGCCGGCTTTCAAGGCCAGGCCAATGGCGCGGATAGTTCCCGACGAACCAATGGCTTCATCCCACGTCAGGCGGTGCAGGGCGTGCTCGATGCTCATGATCTCCAGCCGCGCCGCCGTGTAGGCCTGGGCGTAGCGTGCCGGGGTGATCTTGCCGTCCTTGAAATAGCGCTGGGTATAACTGACGCAACCCATCTGCAGGCTTTCACGCAGCAGCGGTTCGAAACGCTGGCCGATGATGAATTCGGTACTGCCGCCGCCGATGTCTGCCACCAGGCGTTTGCCGGGTGTGTCGGCCAATGTGTGGGAGACGCCGAGGTAGATCAGGCGCGCTTCTTCACGCCCAGAGATGACTTCTACCGGGTGCCCGAGGATTTCCTCGGCGCGATGGATGAATTCGTTGCGGTTACGCGCCTCGCGCAGTGCGTTGGTGCCGACAATTCGCACGGCGCCAGGGGGCATGCCGTTGATCAGTTGCGCAAAACGCTTGAGGCAATCGAGCCCGCGCTGCATGGACTCTTCATTGAGCTGGCGCTCATCGTCGATGCCGGCGGCCAGTTGTACTTTCTCGCCGAGCCGCTCAAGGATACGGATTTCGCCGTTCTGGGCCTTGGCCACGACCATGTGAAAGCTGTTGGAGCCCAGGTCGATGGCGGCGATCAGGGACAGATTCTTGGCTTGGGATTGCGGCATGGTAGGGGGGTCTCGGTCGATAACCCAGCCATCGTGCCACGATCGACCTTTGGTGCCAACGCGTACGGCTTCGGTAATTTTCCTACTGGTGTCTGTGAGGACTTCTTGAGGGATGTGTAGGGTGGTTTTCTAAGTTTAAAGAGAATGGTGTTTTATCTTTGTAGGAATTATTAATGATCTGTTGTAGTTGTGAGGCTTGTAACTTTACCTACAGGGTTGGGTTTATTGGCTTATCGGTTTCGAATTTAAGCCTACCCGGTACTTAGGTTTAGCCCGCCTTTTATATTTGCCCTCTCCCACAATAATTGGCGTGCTCTCTGATTCATTAGTCAGGTGCCAAAGCCACAGACTGTCATTCGGCAATTTCGCCGTGGTGTTATTTATTTATGGTCGGAATATTGGGCCATCGTAAATGCACCTGCTCATTACAGATGACAGGTTGAATATGAAAAAAATGCTTGGTGTGACAGTGGGGGCTCTTTGCTTGGCTGCAAGTATCGGCGCTCATGCAACGAATGTTGCTGAACTGGTTGTACGAGGGACTATCAAGCCGGTGGCTTGCAACCTTAGCCTCGCCGGTGGCGGCATCGTCGATTACCAGACCATTCCCGCCGCAAGCTTGTCGCCGACGCAGTTCACTCCTCTTGCCGCGAAAACTGTGGGCTTGAACATCAATTGCGGCCAAGCGCCGGCGCAGTTTCGAGTGGCACTGACCGACCTGCAACCCGCCAGCAAGGTGACAGGCATCCTCGGTGCCGGGTTCACCGAGGCGCAGAACTACGGCCTGGGCCTCGCCAATGGCAGGCGTACCGGTGGGTACTCCGTTACTCTCAAAAGCCTGCAATCGTCCAGCGGGGCCCTGAACCCTATCATGCGCAGCAGTCAGGGGGCTTCTTGGCAGAACAGCGACGGTAAAGTCGCCCAATCGCCTGCCCAGTATTCATGGCGTAGCGGCGCCACTGCGGTACCTGCATCCATCACCAGTCTTACAGGCACGCTTGAAGTGAAAGCCGTTATCAACCGCACGAACGATTTGGACCTGACCCGTGATGTAACGCTGGATGGTCGCACCAATCTGTCAGTGGATTACATCTAAGTACGTCATTAATAGCCGACATGAACGCAAAGACACTTACCTGTCTCTGTTAAGTGTCGGTTTTTTTAACGTGTGCGTTTATTGGTGTTCGACTTTATGGCTGTGGGGGAAATCGGTGAATGCTCTATCAATAATCCTGAAGTCGCTGTTGCGCTATATAAGCTTGTGCCTTTTTTGGTGTGGTATGGCAGTAGCGGACGGAATGCAGCCCGAAACAACCGTTGTCATTCTAGATGAGGAAGAGGGTGAGGCGACACTTAATGTTAAAAACACGGACCCTGGCCCTGCGTTACTTCATTCGGTCATACAAAACATACCGGAAGACCTGGAACCCTTGTTGATCGTGACGCCCCCGATTACTAGGGTCGAAGCGGGCGACACTCAACTGGTGCGCTTCATCAGTACCACAAAGAAACCGCTCAAGACCCAGCGGCTGAAACGAGTTTCCTTTGAAGGTATCCCCGAGGCACGTGCGCCCGGTGGTGCGACCATTGGTATCACTCTGCGCCAGAGCCTGCCATTGATCCTGCACCCCAAAGGCTTGCCCAGACATGATGCGCCCTGGCAGTTGCTGACATGGAAGCGTGAAGGGGATCAGTTGAAGGTCCACAACAACAGCGCTTACGTCGTACGCATGGGGATGGAAGTACAACTGCATCCACAGGCAAGCGTGGCAACGTTGCCGCGAACCTACATCCTGCCGGGCGAAGTGTTGACGCTTGCGTCTGCAGGCTCTGTGGCAGGAGTGGTGGCCGTGGAGATTCACCCGGCCACGGTCTACGGGTTTACGGTGGACAGTTATCGCGCCCCCGTTGCGGTTGATGCGGATTGACGGGCCTATGAAAAAGATCAGGCATACCCGTCGCTCTGCCAATAGCGTGCCGAGCAATGTTTCCCAGGCACGCTCCAAAATTCTGCTGGGGCTTGCAACCTTGTGGAGCCTGCCAGGTACCAGCGCAGCGGTTGGGCTGGGGGAAGGTTTTGATTTGGCCGCGTTGACCTCCCTTGGAATTGATCCGCAGGTGTCTGAATACTTTCGTAGTGCAGCGCGCTTTCGCGAAGGTGTCCATGTGGTCGGACTGCGAGTCAATGGCACGCCGCTGGGGTTGGTTGACGCCCGTTTCGATTACCAGGGTCAGTTGTGCTTCACTCCCGCGTTACTGGCAAAGGCCGGTTTGGTTACCCCGTCCAGGCTTCTGCGCGAGGGCATCACCCCTGACCAGGCCTGCCATGACTTTGTTGGGGAATATCCGGCGACCATGGTGCGGCTGCGCCCCAGCAGCGACGAGGTCACGCTGGTGGTGCCGACCCAGTCCCTGCGTGCGCCGGAGTGGGAAGGCGGGAGTTTTTCCGAGGGTGGCACGGCCGCCATCTTCAACTACGACGTATTGGGTTTCGATACCCGCTCGCGCAGTGGGTCAAGTCGTTTCGTGTCGGCCTATACCGAGGCGGGATTCAACCTGGGTAATTGGATTGTTCGCAGCCGTCAGTTTTATGTTTCCGACAATGGCAAGACGCGCACCGAACAGGTGAACGCCTATGCGCAGCGTGATATCGCGGCGTTGCAGTCGACCTTCCAGGTGGGGCAGATTTCCAGCAACAACCCGATTTTTGGCGGTGTACAACTGACAGGCTTGCAGTTCTCCCCGGACGGCCAGCGGCGCAGCGGTGCGGGCGACAGCAATGTCGTGGTTGAAGGGCTGGCTCAAAGCCAGTCGCGGGTCGAAGTTCGTCAATCGGGTGCGTTGATCCACTCCACCCTGGTGCCGGAAGGTCCGTTCAGGCTGACCGGTTTGCCGTTGCTGAACAGCACCAGCGATCTCGACGTGAGCGTGATTGACGTGCGTGGGGCAAAGCGCAGTTTCGTGGTGCCCGCTGCGTCCTTTCGTGGTGGGGCTCCGGTGGAGCCGGGGTACTATTTTTCCCTCGGCAAGGTACGTGAGACGGCCATCGACAACCAGGAATCCCCGGTGGTCGCCATGGGCAGCGGCACCTGGGGGCTGGGCCAGCGCTCGTCGCTGGGTTTCGGTTTGCTGAGTACCGACGAGTATCAGTCGGCAGGCGGCTCCCTGAGCAGTGTGTTTTTCCATCAGGTGAACGTGGGCGTGCGCCATAACCTGTCCCGTGATGCTCAAGATGAGGTGGGCGGCGCGCGTAGCACGCTGTCTTTGGGGACTCCGTTATTTGCCAACCTTGATATCAACCTGAGTGCCTCGGTGCAGAGCCGCGGCTACCGTGAGGTACTGGACGCTGGCCAGGCGTCGCGGGGGTACAACCTCGATGCGCGTTTCAAGCGCCAGTACACGGCAGGTTTGAACTGGGCGGCCCCGTCCCTGGGTGGTTTC
This sequence comes from Pseudomonas sp. GW821-FHT03A09, assembly GCF_059421065.1. Taxonomy (NCBI): domain Bacteria; kingdom Pseudomonadati; phylum Pseudomonadota; class Gammaproteobacteria; order Pseudomonadales; family Pseudomonadaceae; genus Pseudomonas; species Pseudomonas sp. GW821-FHT03A09. The sequence continues at coordinate 380,187 of NZ_JBWKUX010000001.1, forward strand.
TCCCTCGGTTTCACCCGTAGCTCGCAATTTGACGGGCAATCCAACGATCACCTCTTTGCCTCATGGAACAACACGTTCAGCGGCGTGGGTGTCGCACTGATCGCCGACGCCCAGGTAGGTGCGACCGAGCCTCGGCGCCTGGACTCGGTTCGGGGTAGCCGCCGTGACGAGCGGCTGGACGAGGGCACGTCTGTCAGGCTGCAGGTCACGGTGCCCTTGGGTGCTGATCGAAGTGTGAGCTCTTATGTCAGCCGTCGAGGTGACCGTCTGGATGCCGGCACCGCCCTCAGCGAGCGGGTCAACGACTATGTGAACTACGAGGTCGGTGTTGATCGGGACGTGAAAGAGCGAGAGCAAAGCGTGCGCGGTCGTGTGGACGTCTTGCCGCTGTATACCCGCGTGAGCTTGGGCGTCGACCGTGATCCGTCGAACACCAACTACTCCGGCCAACTGCAAGGCGGCATCGTGGCCCATGAGCACGGGGTGACGTTCTCGCCTTACGCAGTCCAGGACACCTTTGGCATCGCCTCGGTGGGCGATATCGGTGGGGCCAAGATCTCGACCCCCCAGGGGCCGGTCTGGACCGACTTCAGTGGCCAGGCGGTGATTCCCGGGCTGCAGGCCTACAGCAACAACCATCTGCAAGTGCAGACCCAATCGCTGCCCAAACGCGTCGACTTGAAGAACGGCACCAAGGTGCTCGCCGCCGGTCGTGGTTCAGTCAATACCTTGGACTTTGGTGTGGTGAAAGTCCGTCGTCTGTTGCTTGAAGCCCAGGACGAAGAGGGCCGGCCACTGCCTCAAGGTGCCGCGGTGTTCGGCGAAGGCAACCACTTTGTGACCAGCGTAGTGGGTGAGGGCATGGTTTTCCTGAGCAATATCGATGGGCCGCAAACCCTGACGGTTTCACTGCCGGATTCCAAATCCTGCCTGCTGCAAGTCAATCCTGAGCAAGAGCCTGACGATGACAAACTCTATGAAACCGCACCGGTGGTCTGCCATGTTCGCTAAGCACAGAAGCCTGTGGCTGTTGTGGGTGGTCCTTGTGGCGACCCAGGCGCAGGCCGAAAACTGCCGGATGACGTTGAGTGAGCCCCGTGTCGACTACGGGGTGATTCGTCCTTCGCAAGCATCGTCCGGCAGGGCAACAGTGACGCTGGATACGCCTCGTACGCTGCACTTGAGTGTACTTTGCACGGCACCTTCTGCGATGGCGCTGCGTTTTAGTGGTGCAGCCGCCGATGCCCAAGGCTTCCAGTTTGGTCGGCAGGGACGTTTTACCTTGAGCCTGAGGCAGGCTCAGGTCGACGGCAGGCCGGTAGCGTGGCAGCCCGATGATGCCTACAGCGGGCAGCTGTTACCGGGGCGTGCGCTGTATGCCAGCGCAGGCGGCACGCCGGTGATGGGCCGGCGGCTGACGGCCCAGGTAGAAATAGCGGTTCAATTGCCGGCCGACGCCCTCTCGGTACGTCGGGAGATGCTGCTGGAGGGGCGTGGCCAATTCGAACTGGTCAGCCCGGCTGTTCCGTAGAGCCAATGAAATTGGCCAGCTCGGCGGTTTCCGGGCTGGCGAACAACACTTTGGGGTCACCCACCTCATGCACCTTGCCCTGGTGCATGAACACCAGTTTGTCGCCGACCTCACGGGCAAAGCGCATTTCGTGGGTCACCATGATCAGGGTCATGCCGTCCTTGGCCAGTTGGCGCACCACGCTGAGCACTTCATTGACCAGTTCCGGGTCGAGGGCCGAGGTGATTTCGTCGCACAGCAGCACCTTGGGCGACATGGCCAGGGCCCGTGCAATCGCCACGCGTTGTTGCTGGCCGCCGGACAGACGATCGGGGAAGGCGTCGAACTTCTCGCCCAACCCGACGCGCTCCAGCATTTGTCTGGCCAATTGGGCTGCCTTGGCCTTCGGCACTTTCTGCACCACCTGCGGCGCAAGCATCACGTTTTCACCCACCGTCAGGTGCGGGAACAGGTTGAACTGCTGGAACACCATGCCGACTTTCTGTCGCAGGCTGCGCAAGTCGGCGCGGGCGGCGTCGAGGTATTCGCCATCGACTTCGATCACGCCATCATTGATGGACTCCAGGCCATTGAGTGTGCGTAGCAGGGTGGATTTACCCGAGCCGCTACGGCCGATGATCGCCACGACCTGACCTTCATCCACCGTCAGGTCGATGCCCTTGAGTACGTGGTGATCGCCGTAATACTTATGCAGGGCGGAAATTCTAAGCAGAGGCATGCAGTCTCCTTTCCAGGTAGCGCGCACTGAGGGACAGGGGGTAGCAGAGCAAGAAATAACCAAGGGCTACCAGGCCGTAGACCATGAAGGGCTCGAAGGTAGCGTTGGCGAGCATGCCGCCGGTCTTGGTCAGTTCGGTGAAGCCGATGATCGAGGTCACGGCGGTGCCTTTGACCACTTGCACCGAGAAACCCACGGTAGGCGCTACGGCAATGCGCAGCGCCTGGGGCAGGATCACGTAGCGCAGTTGTTCAAGCGGATTCAGTGCCAGGCTGGCCGAGGCTTCCCATTGCCCGTGGGCGATGGAGTCGACGCAACCGCGCCAGATTTCGGCGAGATAGGCGCTGGTGAACAGCGTCAGGGCAATCGCCGCCGCCAACCACGGCGAGATATCCACACCGAGCAGGGCGACGCCGAAGAACACCAGGAACAGTTGCATCAACAGCGGTGTGCCTTGGAACAGTTCGATATAGGTGCGGGCGACATTGCGCGGGAATGCTTTGCGGCTGATGCGCATCGTCATGACCAGCAAACCGATCACGCCACCGCCGACGAACGCTACCAGCGACAACAACACGGTCCATTGCAGGCCGGTGAGCAGGTTGCGCACGATGTCCCAGAAGGAAAAATCACTCATCGGCTGTTCCTCATCACAAACCGGCTGCCGATCCAGTTGAGCAATTGGCGAATCATCAGCGCCATGCACAGATACACCAGGGTGGTCAGGGCATAGGTTTCAAAGGCGCGGAAGTTGCGCGACTGGATGAAGTTGGCGGCAAAACTGAGTTCTTCCGTGGCGATCTGTGAACACACCGCCGAGCCGAGCATCACGATGATGATCTGGCTACTCAGGGCCGGCCACACCTTGCCCAGCGCTGGCAGCAGTACCACATGGCGGAAGGCCTCGAAGCGCGTCATTGCCAGCGCGGCGGCGGCTTCCAGCTGCCCGCGCGGGATGGCCTGGATACCGGCGCGGATGATTTCCGTGGAGTAGGCCCCCAGGTTGATCACCATCGCCAGCACGGCGGCTTGCCACTCGGTGATCTTCAGCCCCAGGGACGGCAGGCCGAAGAAGATGAAGAACAGTTGCACCAGGAACGGCGTGTTGCGGATCAACTCGACATACACGCCGAATAGCCAGGTGAAGGGCTTGATCTTCCACGCCCGTACCACGGCGCCGACGGTGCCCAGCGCCACTCCCAGGATCGCGCCGATAGCCGTCAGCTCAAGGGTGAACAATGCGCCACGCAACAGCAGGTCGGTATTGGCCAGCACCGGCACAAAGTCGAATTGATAGGCCATGGATCAGCTCCGCTTTAGAGGTCGGCAGGCAACGGCTCTTTGAGCCACTGCATTGCGTTCTTTTCCAGGCTACCGTCGGCCTTGGCCGCGACCAGTATCTGGTTAACCTTCTCCAGCAGGGCCGGCTCGTTTTTATTCACGCCTACGTACACCGGCGAGTCCTTGAGCTTCACCTTCAGCGCCGGGACGCGTTTCGGGCTGCGCTCGCTGATCGCCACCATCACCACGTTGCCGCTGGCGATCAGGTCGACCTGGCCGGCCAGGTAAGCGGCGATGGTCGAGTTGTTGTCTTCGAAGCGCTTGATAGTGGCTTCCTTGGGCGCGACGGCGGTCAACTCGATGTCTTCGATGGCGCCACGGGTCACGCTGATGGTCTTGCCCTTGAGGTCGTCGGTGGTACTGATGGGCGCGTCGGGTGGGCCGAACACGGCCAGGTAGAACGGTGCGTACGCCTTGGAAAAGTCGATGACTTTTTCCCGCTCGGGATTCTTGCCCAGGCTGGAAATCACCAGGTCGACCTTGCCGGTGGTGAGGAACGGGATGCGGTTGGTGCTGTTGACCGGGGTCAGCTCCAGTTTGACCTTGAGTTGGTCAGCCAACAGTTTGGCCGTATCGATATCCAGGCCGCGTGGCTTCATGTCGGGGCCGACCGAGCCGAAGGGTGGAAAGTCCTGGGGCACGGCGACCTTGAGGGTGCCACGAGCAACGATATCGTCCAGACCATTGGCCTGGGCGGGTGCCTGGCTCAGCATCAGGCTGGCAAACAAGGCAGTGAGCAGGGCGCTGTAGCGCTTGGTCATGGCAACTCTCCGGAAGAGACGGGGGGAATATTCTGTTTCGGGTCACTGCATGGCCCATGCCATGACGGTGCAAATGGCCTGGATCGCTGGAATATGTTGCGTTTTTCTGGTCTTACTGGTCTGAACAGTGCGGGAGTGTTTCGCACCCTTTTCGAGCGTCGACAAAACCGCGCGAGTCCCTTTGGGGCGTCGCTTGCCGAGGGCTGCGAATAGCTTTACAACTAGCCGATCAGTTGTCTGGAACCCTGAGTCCTTTATGAACTCCATCGCACAAGCCGTACCGGAAGCGGCCTTGCAGGCCATTCGCAAACTGATCAAGGAACAGGGCTTTGCAGCCGGCGATGCGTTACCGTCCCAGCGCGACCTGGCGGTGCAGTTGGGGGTCAGTCGGGCCTCGTTGCGTGAAGCGTTGTCATCCTTGAGTGCCTTGGGCGTGATCAGTGTGCAGCCGGGCAAAGGCGTGTTCGTTCAAGAGGCCCAGGAAACACCTGGGTTCGCCTGGCCCTTCGCCGCCCAGGCTACGCCGTTGGATATCTTCCAGCTGCGCTATGCCCTGGAAGGGTTTGCAGCGGGGTTGGCGGCGGTGACGCTGACGCTCGATGAGCTGGACTGTCTGGAAGATAACGTCGAAGCCATGCGCAAGGTACTCAAGGCCGGTGACTTCGAAGCCGCCGCTCGGCTGGACTTCGAATTCCATCAGCGCATTCTGCTGGCCAGTGGTAATCAGGCGATGGTGAGTATTCTGAGCGCCAGCGCCGATGTGTTCCTGGAAAGCCAGAAGCTACCGTTCATCCGACCGGAGCGAGCCATGGAAACCTGGCAGGAACACCGCAGGATCCTGCGCGCCCTGGCCCGCCGGGCCAGCGCGGCGGCACAGAAAACCATGCAGGAACACGTGCGTAATGCGGCGTTGCGCACGGGTATAGCCTTCGTGACCCCCGTAATACCGTGAGTTGGGCTATACCCAAACTCATGGGTCATCATAGGAAGACTCAATCAGAGGCGGCTTCCTGAACGGGGGAAGGGCGGCTATGATGGGCAACGTTTTTTTTGCTTACAATCCGGAGACATCCATGAGCAACGATCTTATCAAGCACGTCACCGACGCGACCTTTGAGGCCGAAGTACTCAAGGCTGCTGGCCCGGTGCTGGTTGACTACTGGGCTGAATGGTGTGGCCCTTGCAAAATGATCGCGCCTGTTCTGGACGACATTGCGACCACCTACGAAGGCAAGCTGACCATTGCCAAGCTGAACATCGACGACAACCAGGAAACCCCGGCCAAGCATGGCGTGCGCGGTATTCCTACGCTGATGCTGTTCAAGAACGGCAACGTCGAAGCTACCAAGGTAGGCGCGCTGTCGAAGTCTCAGCTGCAAGCTTTCCTCGACGCTAACATCTAAGCGCCGACAAAAAAGCCCCGTTAATAGCGGGGCTTTTTCGTGAAACAGGGCTAGACGCTCCCAAACTCAGGTGGTACATTCGGCCCCGCACTGGTTTCTCCACTGCCCCCTGCAAGCCGTCGCCGACGCACTCCTTTTCGATTAGTACGCGATCCTGTCGCCTTCTCTGCGGCGCGGCCTCATTAAGCCAAAAGCTTAATTTCCCCCCTCCATAAATGATTACGTCATTCCTATATGAATCTGACTGAACTCAAGCAAAAGCCGATTACCGACCTGCTTCAACTGGCCGAAGAAATGGGCATAGAAAATATGGCCCGTTCGCGCAAGCAGGACGTGATTTTCTCCCTGCTGAAAAAGCACGCGAAAAGCGGCGAGGAAATCTCCGGTGATGGCGTGCTGGAGATTCTCCAGGACGGCTTCGGCTTCCTCCGCTCTGCAGACGCTTCCTATCTCGCCGGCCCAGACGATATCTACGTCTCGCCGAGCCAGATCCGTCGCTTCAACTTGCGCACCGGTGACACCATCGTTGGCAAGATCCGCCCTCCGAAGGAAGGCGAGCGTTATTTCGCCCTGCTCAAGGTCGACACGATCAACTTCGATCGTCCCGAGAACGCGAAGAACAAGATTCTCTTCGAGAACCTGACCCCGCTGTTCCCGACCGTGCGCATGAAGATGGAAGCCGGTAACGGTTCCACCGAAGACTTGACCGGTCGTGTGATCGACCTGTGTGCCCCGATCGGCAAAGGCCAGCGTGGCCTGATCGTCGCTCCGCCGAAAGCCGGTAAGACCATCATGCTGCAGAACATTGCAGCGAACATCGCACGTAACAACCCAGAAGTTCACTTGATCGTGCTGCTGATCGATGAGCGTCCGGAAGAAGTGACCGAAATGCAGCGCACCGTGCGCGGCGAAGTGGTTGCCTCCACGTTCGATGAGCCACCAACCCGCCACGTGCAGGTTGCCGAAATGGTGATCGAGAAGGCCAAGCGCTTGGTTGAACACAAGAAGGACGTGGTGATCCTGCTCGACTCGATCACCCGTCTGGCGCGCGCCTATAACACCGTGATCCCGAGCTCCGGCAAGGTATTGACCGGTGGTGTCGATGCCCACGCCCTGGAGAAACCGAAACGTTTCTTCGGCGCTGCGCGGAACATCGAAGAAGGCGGCTCGCTGACCATTATCGCCACCGCGTTGGTTGAAACCGGCTCGAAGATGGACGAAGTGATCTACGAAGAGTTCAAGGGTACCGGCAACATGGAATTGCCCCTGGACCGTCGCATCGCTGAAAAGCGAGTGTTCCCGGCAATCAACATCAACCGTTCCGGCACCCGCCGTGAAGAGTTGCTGACGGCCGACGACGAACTGCAGCGTATGTGGATTCTGCGCAAGCTGCTGCACCCGATGGATGAAGTTGCAGCCATCGAGTTCCTGGTCGACAAGCTGAAGACCACCAAGACCAACGATGAGTTCTTCTTGTCGATGAAGCGTAAGTAATACGACGCTTCAGGTCCGAAAAATGGCGCCCCCAGGGGCGCCATTTTTTTTGCGTCGAGATTGAACAATTTTTGTGGCATAAGTGTCCGTTAAGTAACAAAAATTGTACGTGCGGTAACGCTCGCCACTTTCGCAGCAGACTGACCACCATTCTTATGACCACTCTTGCATACCGAAGAGACATCGACGGCCTGCGTGCCATTGCTGTCCTTGCTGTCGTGTTGTTTCACTTCGGCGTTCCTGGCGTTACCGGCGGCTTTGTCGGTGTCGATGTGTTCTTCGTCATCTCTGGGTTTCTGATCACCTCCATTATCTGGCGTGAGCGCCAGGCTGGACGTTTCAGCTTCATCGACTTCTGGGCGCGCCGTGCCCGGCGGATTCTGCCGGCGCTGTTCGTGATGATGGCGGCAACGCTGGCGGTAGGTTGGTTTCTGCTTACCCCCAAAGACTATGAAGAGCTGGGGCGATCCGCGCACTATCAGGTGATATTCACCTCAAACCTGCTGTTTTCCCGTCAGCAGGGTTACTTCGATGTGTCTTCTGACATCAAGCCCTTGCTGCACACGTGGTCGCTGGCGGTGGAGGAGCAGTTCTACATTGTCTTCCCGCTGTTGCTGACGTTGCTTTCAAGTCGCCTGAAACATTGGCGCGTGGCACTCTTCGGTGTGTTGCTGGCGTCGTTTGGCATGAGCGTCTGGGCGGTCTCCCATGAACCGCAAAAGGCTTTCTTCCTGTTGCATCTGCGGGCTTGGGAACTGTTGGCCGGTGCCATGCTGGCGGTACTGCCCATGCGCGAATGGCGGGCTTCGCCCGCCCTGGCCCAAGGGGTGAGCCTGGTTTCCCTGGGGCTGATCCTGATCGCCGTATTCGGTTTTGACGCTACTACACCGTTCCCAGGTGCCTCCGCGCTGCTGCCGGTGCTGGGCGTGGTCGGGTTGATCTGGGCCAACGGCCAGCAACATACCTGGGTCGGGCGTATGTTGAGTTCGCGGGTGATGGTGGGTATTGGGCTGATCTCTTATTCCTGGTACCTCTGGCACTGGCCGGTCTTTGTCTATGCCAGCTATGCCGCCGTGGATGGCTTAAGCCCGCTGGAGTTGGCTGGGCTGATGTTGCTCTCGTTGGTGCTGGGCTACCTGTCCTGGCGCTTTGTCGAGGCCCCGTTTCGAGAAAAACGCCTGTTCGCCGGACGCAAGGCGATCCTGGCCGCTGCCGGGGCCGGTATCCTGTGCCTGGGCTTGACCGGCGTGGCAATACGCACATCCGAGGGTGTGCCTTCGCGCTTGTCCGAGCAGGCCTTGCGGTTTGCCCAGGCCAAGACATGGAGTCCGGAGTTGATGGCCTGTATGGCGGATAAGGACACGCCCGACGATCGCCTGTTCTGCCACTTCGGCCCTAAAAGCGCCTCGGTATCAGCGTTGGTCTGGGGCGACAGTCACGCCACGGCGCTGATTCCGGCCCTCAAAGAGGGTGCCAAACGCCACGATATCAGCTTGGTCGAAGCCAGTTTTGCAGGCTGCGTACCGTTGGATGGCCTGGAAAACATTGCCCGATGCGCGCATTTCAACCAGCGCGTCGAGAAGGCGATGACCGAACAAACGTTCAGCGATGTGGTGCTGGCCGCCCGCTGGAGCCTTTACCTCTATGGCCAGATGTCGGGTGATACGGAGCATGCGCTCAAGGACCCCACGACCGGCAAGTACGTGCGTGCCATCGCTGAGCAGCGGTTTGCCGACGGCCTGCGCGAGCGCATCCGCGGGTTGCGTGCGGCCGGGCATCGGGTCTGGCTGGTCAAGGAGGTGCCATTGCAGGAGATCATCGTGCCTTACCGCCTCAGCCGCCTGGCGATGATGAACCGGTCGGTGGACGGCGAGGGGCTCGCCTTGACGGAGCACACGAAGCGCCAGGCGTTCATTACCCAGCTTTTCAATGAGCTGGCCGCTGCTGATAGCGGCGTAGCGGTGCTGGACCCCGCGCCATTGCTGTGCGGTGCCGATGGTTTGTGCCGGGTAGAGCTCAATGGCCGGTCGTTGTACACCGACGACAACCATATCTCCGATGTGGGCGCCCGACACATCGAAGCCTTCCTGGAGCCCTTGTTCAGTTCCTTGCAATCACGAGGGCTGACGGCCAATTAAGCTGCCAGCCGCCCTCAGAGCAGGTAGGATGTACGCCTATTTTACGGGTGGCATGGTTAATGAAATTCAAGGATCTTCGGGATTTCGTGCAGCAACTTGAGCAGCGCGGAGAGTTGAAACGTATCCAGATGCCGATTTCCCCGGTGCTGGAAATGACTGAGATTTGCGACCGTACCTTGCGTAACAAGGGCCCGGCGCTGCTGTTCGAGAACCCGACCGGGTTTGATATCCCGGTGCTGGGCAACCTGTTCGGCACGCCTGAGCGCGTGGCCTTTGGCATGGGCGCCGAGTCGGTGAGCGAGTTGCGCGAGATCGGCAAGTTGCTGGCCTTCCTCAAGGAGCCGGAACCGCCGAAGGGCTTGAAGGATGCCTGGTCGAAGCTGCCGATCTTCCGCAAGATCATTGCCATGGCCCCCAAAGTGGTCAAGGACGCGGTGTGCCAGGAAGTGATCATCGAAGGCGATGATGTCGACCTGGCCATGCTGCCGGTGCAGACTTGCTGGCCCGGCGACGTCGGCCCGCTGATCACTTGGGGCCTGACCGTCACTAAAGGTCCGAACAAGGACCGTCAGAACCTTGGTATCTACCGCCAGCAAGTGATTGGCCGTAACAAGGTCATCATGCGGTGGTTGAGCCACCGTGGCGGCGCCCTGGACTACCGTGAGTGGTGCGAAAAACACCCAGGCAAACCGTTCCCGGTCTCTGTGGCCCTGGGCGCTGATCCAGCCACAATCCTGGGTGCCGTGACCCCGGTGCCCGACAGCTTGTCCGAATACGCATTCGCCGGCCTGCTGCGGGGTAACCGCACCGAACTGGTGAAGTGCCGTGGCAACGACCTGCAAGTGCCGGCCACTGCCGAAATCATCCTTGAAGGCGTGATTCATCCGGGCGAAATGGCCGATGAAGGCCCTTACGGCGACCACACCGGTTATTACAACGAAGTCGACAGCTTCCCGGTGTTCACCGTGGAGCGGATCACCCATCGGATCAAGCCGATCTACCACAGCACCTACACCGGCCGTCCGCCGGATGAGCCGGCCATTCTCGGCGTGGCACTCAACGAAGTGTTCGTGCCGATCCTGCAGAAGCAATTCCCGGAAATCACCGACTTCTATTTACCGCCGGAAGGCTGCTCATACCGCATGGCCATCGTGACCATGAAAAAGTCGTACCCAGGCCATGCCAAGCGGGTAATGCTGGGTGTGTGGTCGTTTTTGCGACAGTTCATGTACACCAAGTTCGTTATCGTCACCGACGACGACATCAACGCCCGCGACTGGAACGACGTGATCTGGGCCATCACCACGCGCATGGACCCCAAGCGCGACACGGTGATGATCGACAACACGCCGATCGACTACCTCGATTTCGCCTCGCCCGTGTCCGGTCTGGGATCGAAAATGGGCCTGGATGCCACCCACAAGTGGCCGGGTGAAACCACCCGCGAGTGGGGTCGGGTGATCGTCAAGGATGAAGCCGTCACCGCCCGTGTCGATGCGATCTGGAAAGAATTGGGAATAGATTGATGCGTGTAACCCTGCAACCTTCCGGCGCGGTGCTGGAGCTGGTCCCTGGCGAGCGAATCCTTGAAGGCGCGCGCCGCCTCGGCTACGAATGCCCCCAGGCCTGTCGCAATGGCGTGTGCCATGTGTGTGCGGCGCTGCTGGTGGAAGGCCGTGTTCAGCAGGCCGGTGAGGTGCGCGATCATGGTGAGTTCTACACCTGCATCGCTGAACCGCTGGAAGATTGCATTGTGTTGTGGGATGGCGTGCTGGCGCCGGGAGAGTTGCCGTTGCGCAAATTGTCGTGCCAGTTGAGTGAGTGCGTGGAGGTCGGCGGCGATGTCTGGCGTGTACGCCTGCGTGCGCCGGCAGGCAAGGCCGTGCGTTACCACGCCGGCCAGTACCTGATGATTGAGCGGGAGAACGGCGAAAAATCGGCATTCTCTCTGGCCTCGGCGCCCCACGGCGGGCGCGATTTGGAGTTGCATGTGCTGGCCCGCGAAGACAGCGCTCGTAACTTGCTGGAACAGTTGCAGCGCAACCAGATGGCCCGCGTCGAGATGCCATTCGGTGACACCCACCTGGCCGAGTTGCCCGATGGGCCGTTGGTGCTGATCGCAGCCGGTACCGGCATGGCGCAGATGCACAGCCTGATCGAGCATTGTCGCGCTTCCGGTTTCAAGCACCCGGTGCATCTGTATTGGGGCGTGCGCCGCCCGGAAGACTTCTACGACATCGAACACTGGGCGCAGTGGCAGCAACTGCCCAACCTGTTCTTGCACAAAGTGGTCAGCGACCTGTGTGGTTGGGAAGGTCGTTGCGGGCTGCTGCATGAAGCGGTGTGTGAAGACATTGCCGACCTCAAGGCCGTGCATGTCTATGCCAGCGGCTCGCCAGCCATGATCTATGGCACGTTGGATGCGCTGGTCGACGCCGGCATGGATGCGCACCAGATGCGCGCCGACGTGTTTGCCTACGCACCGAGGCCCTGACTTAATCCCATACGCCGATCAACATGTGTGGGCTTACCCGCGAAAGCGGTGCGACAGTGACAGATTCAGTGACTGATACTCTGCCTTCGCGGGCAAGCCCGCTCCCACACTAGGCCGTGTTGTGCCCGTTTCAGAAGCGCACTCCGGCCGTCAGCATCGCTGCATTGAAGCCCAGCAGCACAAACTCACTGGCCACCGGGCCGAAGTGCACGCCGACAGAAGGGATGATGGCCGGTGCCACGCCAAATTTGTTGAGCGGGATCTTGTCGCGGTACTTGCCGCGATAACCCTGGAGTGCGCCAGCCGTCACCTTCACGTAAAACGGCGAGTCAACGATGTCGTAGCGCTTGCCGGCGTAGACGTAATACGAACGCTGGCTGAACGAGTTGCGAAACGTCGCCCCGCCATACACCAGCCCTGACGCTTCGTTGCGCTCCAGGTTGATCAAATCCTGATGATTATTGTGCTGTGGGTCCGGTGAAAAATGCCGGGTGTACAGGCTGGTCTGCGCGTACCAGAAGCCTTTGTCGTCTTCGCTGGCCAACGCCGTGGCGGCCTGCGCCAATAGCAACAGGCCGGTCAGAAGGTATTTCATGGTTCGACCTCGATAGTCGTTTGAGGGGGCGGCTAGGGTGGGTCGCGGAATGCAGACAGTTTGACGGCTAGCGTCCTGCGCGGCCTGAACCTGAGCTGAAAGCAAGGCCGCCTATGCTTATGCAATCTGGGTATTATTTATGTAGGAAAAATCTCATTAAGCTATAAGCAACGGACTACCGCCTTTCAGCCAATAACCAATAGATGACCGCCACCGCTCGCCAGCCGGATCGATCGTACGAACTCAGAGCATTGAAGTTCTGATTGTTGATTCAAAGGGGAGCGGTATGGGGAGCTACAAGAAGCACGCGCTGTACACGGCGATTTTGTCGGCGAATTTGCTGGCCGCTGTGGGATTCAATCCAGTCCAGGCGGCCGACACGCCCGCCGCCGATGCACCTAAACTCGACACCGTGATCGTCACCGGCACCCGCGCCCAGGAGCGCACTGCCAGTGCATCGTTGTCGCCTGTCGACGTGATTTCCGGCGAAGCCCTGCGCAGCACCGGCTCCGATGAACTGGGTGCGGTGCTCGCACGGTTGATCCCATCGATCAACTTCCCGCGCCCAAGCCTGGTGGATGGCGCCGAGTTGGTGCGCCCGGCGCAGTTACGCGGCCTGTCGCCGGATCAAGTGCTGGTGCTGGTCAACGGTAAACGCCGCCACACCAGCGCTTTCGTCAACCTCGGCGGCGCCGTGGGGCGTGGTTCGGCACCGGCGGATCTGAATGCGATCCCGCTATCAGCGGTGGACCATATCGAAGTGCTGCGCGATGGCGCTTCCGCTCGCTATGGCTCTGATGCGATTGCCGGGGTAATCAACGTGATCCTCAAGCATGCCGACCACGGCGGGTCGATCTCCAGCAAGTTCGGCGAGTACAAAAAAGGCGATGGTATCCAGCGCAATCTCAGCGGTAACACCGGCCTGGCGTTGGGCGACAACGGTTTTATCAACCTCTCGGGCGAAGGCGCCGACAACGATTACACCAACCGCGCCGGCGATGATTTTCGCCCCGGTAGTGTAGGCTCAACGACCTACGGCCAGCGGGTGTTCCGCCAGGGCGAACCGGCCACCAACGAAGGTAAGTTCCAGTTCAACGCCGAATATTCGTTCAACGATGCGGCCGAACTCTACAGCTTCGGCGGCTACAGCAAGCGGCGTGGCGAGACGGCGGCGTTCTACCGCGCAAGCAATGCGTCCAACAACATCCCGGCGCTCAACCCCAACGGTTACCTGCCGTTGATCAAGGGCAACCTGGAAGACACCTCGCTGGTCGTGGGCTTGCGCGGCTTGCTGGCCTACGACTGGCATTACGATCTGTCGGCCAACTACGGCAAGAACCAGTATGAGCTGGGCACCGAGACCATCAACACCTCTCTCGGCCTGGGGACGCCACGCAAATTCAACAATGGCACCCTGAGCAACGACCAGCGACAAGTCAGTCTGGACCTGTCCCGTGAATTCGATGTGGGTTTCCTGCCCTATCCAGTCTCGGTGGCTTTTGGCGGCGAATACTTGCGTCAGGGTTATCAAATCGAAGCGGGCGAACCGGCCTCTTATTATCAGACTGGCAGTTCGGGGCTCGGCGGGTTCCGTGATGCTGACGCGGGCAGTACGTCGCGCCACAACTGGGCTCAGTACCTGGACCTGGAAACCAATTTCACCGAGAAACTCAGCGCCTCGGCCGCCGTGCGGCATGAGGATTACAGCGACTTCGGCTCCAACGTCAGCGGCTCGCTGTCGGCCCGATATGACTTCACCCCGCAAGTCGCTTTGCGCGGCAGTATCTCCAACGGTTTCCGCGCACCTTCCCTGGCCCAGCAGAATTTTGCCTACACCTCGTCGCAGTTGATCGGCAACACCATCCAGGAGGCCGGCACCTTCCCGGCCAACAGCCAAGTCGCCCGCCTGCTCGGCGCCGAAGACTTGAAGCCGGAAAAGTCGCGCAACTACAGCCTCGGTCTGGTGCTGGAGCCGGCCGATGACCTGACTGTGACGCTCGATGTGTACCGCATCGATATCCGCGACCGCATCAGCCTGTCGTCCAACCTCAACCTGAACCCGGCGACCATCGCCTACTTGCAAGCCAACGGTGTCGGCAACATCAACTACACCAGCGCCCGTTACTTCACCAATGCCACTGATACCAGCACCGACGGCGTCGACCTGGTGGCCAACTATCGCTATCAGTTCGATAACGGCATCCGCTGGAACAGCATTGTCGGCTACAACTACAACCACACCAAGGTCACCGATGTGAAAGCCAACCCGGCGATCCTCGACAGCCTCGGTGCCAACCTGGTGCGAGTGGACCGCCGCGAGCGCATCGGTTTGCTTGGCGATACCACGCCACAGCACAAGCTGAGCCTGGGCAACGACTTCACCTATGGCCATTGGGCGCTGCACAGCAACCTAGTGCGCTATGGTGAGTTCACCAGCTACCAGGCAGACAAGGTCAACGACCAGACCTTCAAGGCGGCTTGGGTGCTCGACCTGTCGGCGGACTACAAGTTGAAAAACTGGACCTTCACCCTGGGTGGCGACAACATCACCGACAAATACCCGGAGAAGGTCAACGCGTACGCCAGCAGCGGTGGCAACCTCGCCTACAGCACTTTTTCGCCGTACGGTTACAGCGGCGCGTTTTATTACGGTAAAGTTGCTTACAACTGGTAATACACAGGAGGCGCACCGCTCTTCGCCATGACCGCCATTGAAACCGATCTTTTGCAATTGGCTTACCCTCCGCGGCTCGATCTGGGGCCGCAACTCACTCACGAACAGTTGATGAGCTCCATGCAGGCCACCATGGCCCGGCATAAGGGTGGGCCGGTCTGGCTATTTGCTTACGGCTCGCTGATCTGGCGTCCTGAATGTTCGTCGACCGAGCGGGTGCGGGCACGGGTTCACGGTTATCACCGGGGCCTGTACCTGTGGTCCCACGAGCACCGGGGTACGCCGGAGTTACCGGGGCTGGTGTTTGGTCTGGATCGCGGTGGTTCGTGCAGCGGGTTTGCCTACCGCTTGCCGGAAGATCAATTGGACGCCTCGCTGTACGCCTTATGGCAACGCGAAATGCCTTACCCCTCGTACCGGCCGCACTGGCTCAGCTGCCGTCTGGAAGATGGCAATCAGGTACAGGCGCTGGGGTTTGTATTGGAGCGGCATTTGCCCAGCTATGCCGGCAACTTGCCCGATATCGTGCTGAACCACGTACTGCAAAGCGCTTGCGGGCGTTACGGCACTACTCGCGATTATGTCGAGCAGACCGTGAACGCCCTGCGTAGCCACGCCATGCCAGATAAGAACCTGGAGGCGCGGCTCAAGCGTTGTGCCAAGGATTGCTTAGGCGGTAGCTGACCGCGCCTCGCTGACGCTGTTGGTGTGCCACAGCGTTGGAATGAGGAATGCGATGGCCAACAGGCACGCGCCCACCAGCAACACAAACCCGCCATCCCAGCCGAAATGGTCAACGGTGTAGCCCATGGCCGCACTCGCCGCCACCGAACCGCCCAGGTAACCGAACAGCCCCGTGAAGCCCGCCGCAGTGCCCGCGGCTTTCTTCGGTGCCAGTTCCAGCGCCTGCAGGCCGATCAGCATCACCGGGCCGTAGATCAGGAAGCCGATGGAGAACAGCGCGATCATGTCGATGGTCGGGTTGCCCGGCGGGTTGAGCCAGTAAACCAGGGTCGCCACGGTCACCAGTGCCATGAACACCACGCCGGTCAGGCCACGGTTGCCACGGAAGATCTTGTCCGACATCCAGCCGCACAGCAGCGTGCCAGGAATACCGGCCCACTCGTAGAAGAAGTACGCCCACGAGGTTTTATCCACGTCGAAGTGCTTGGCTTCCTTGAGGTAAGTCGGCGCCCAGTCCAATACGCCGTAGCGCAGCAGGTAGACGAAGACGTTGGCGAAGGCGATGTACCACAGCATTTTGTTGCGCAGCACGTACTTGACGAAGATTTCCTTGGCGCTGAATTCTTCTTCGTGGCTAGCGTTGTAGCCTTCCGGGTAATCATTCTTGTATTGCTCGATCGGCGGCAGGCCGACCGATTGTGGGGTGTCGCGCATGGTGATGAAGGCAAACGCCGCCACCAGCAACGCCACGGTGGCCGGGACGTAGAACGCCGCGTGCCAGTCGTTGAACCAGGCCATGCCCAGCAGGAACAGCGGGCCGATCAAGCCGCCGCCGACGTTGTGCGCCACGTTCCACACCGACACCACGCCGCCGCGCTCTTTCTGCGACCACCAGTGCACCATGGTCCGTCCACTTGGCGGCCAGCCCATGCCTTGGGCCCAGCCGTTGATGAACAGCAAAATGAACATCATGGTCACGCTGGACGTTGCCCAAGGTGCGAAACCGAAAATGAACATCACACCGGCTGAAACCAGCAGGCCGAAGGTCAGGAAGTAGCGTGGGTTGGAGCGGTCGGACACCAGGCCCATCAAGAATTTGGACAAGCCGTAGGCAATCGCGATTGCCGACATCGCCAGGCCCAGTTCGCCACGGGTGTAACCCTCGTCGATCAAGTAGGGCATGGCCAGGGAGAAGTTTTTGCGCAGCAGGTAGTACCCGGCATAGCCGAAGAAAATACCGGCGAAGATCTGCCAGCGCAGCCGTCGGTAGGTACTGTCTATTTTTTCTTCAGGCAGGGGTGCCTGGTGTGCGGCAGGACGAAAGAAAGCAAACATTCAAGAGCTCCAAATTTCTTGTTTTGACTGCGGATGCGAATGTTACAGTTTCGTTACCGAAAATAGCATTGCCTCTTATCTGCAAACACAGGAAAACGGAGCGATTGCATGTTCTCTTACGAACATGTCGCTAATAGATAAGTGTGGGTCGTAATCTGCTTCTTGGAAATAATGCAGATCAAACTGTGGGAGGGGACAATCCCCCTCCCACAGTTGGTTGCATTTCAAGTTGATTAGCGGGTTTGGACGACGACCTTGCCCACCGCCTTGCGCTGCCCCAAGTCATTGATCGCCTGAGCCGCCTGCTCCAGCGGATACACCTGCGATACCAACGGCTTCAACTTGCCCTCGGCATACCAGGTGAACAACTGCTGGAAGTTCGCTGCATTGTCCTGCGGTTGGCGCTGGGCGAACGAGCCCCAGAACACCCCGACCACGGCCGCGCCCTTGAGCAGCGCCAGGTTCACTGGCAGTTCGGGAATGCGCCCGCTGGCAAAGCCCACCACCAGCAGGCGGCCGTTCCAGGCGATGGAGCGGATGGCCTGGTCAAACAGATCGCCGCCCACCGGGTCGTAGATCACATCGACGCCGTTACCATTGGTCAGGCGTTTGATCTCTTCCTTGAGGTTTGCCTCGCTGTAATTGATCACCTCATCGGCGCCGGCCGCCTTGGCCACGGCCAGTTTGTCGGCGCTGCTGGCGGCGGCGATCACCCGGGCGCCCATGGCTTTGCCGATTTCCACCGCAGCCAGGCCCACACCACCGGAGGCGCCGAGCACCAGCAGGGTCTCGCCGGGTTGCAGGTTGGCGCGTTGTTTCAGGGCGTGCATCGAGGTGCCGTAGGTCATGCTGAACGCGGCGGCGGTGTTGAAATCCATGCTCGGCGGGATCGGCAGCACGTTGTAGCCCGGCACCGCGACCTGCTCGGCAAAGCCGCCCCAACCGGTCAACGCCATGACCCGGTCACCGACTTTCAAGTGGCTGACCTTTTCGCCGACTTCACTGACCACGCCCGCCGCTTCGCCACCCGGTGAGAATGGGAAGGGCGGCTTGAACTGGTATTTGCCCTCGATGATCAGGGTGTCCGGGAAGTTCACCCCGGCGGCGTGCACGTCGAGCAGGATCTCGTTCTTCTTGATCGACGGGCGCTCGATCTCTTCCAGCACCAGGGTTTCGGCGGGGCCGAAGGCTTTGCACAGCACAGCTTTCATCGGACTATTCCTTTTGGCGTCGTGGCCGATAAGTGTAGGAGGGTGCGCCCGTGGGTCAACGAGCATGCCCGGGCCTGATAAGTCGCCATAAGCTTGTGCTCAGCCTCGCTAGCGTTATGCTACCGGGCAACCGAATGTGAGGATTGAACTGTGAAAGCGTGGATTCTGTTGATGCTGGCCTTGACCTTGCCGATGGCGGCCCAGGCCGAAGAGGCCAAGGAAGGTGAGGCGCCGAAGGTCAGCTATATCAGCCTGACCCCGCCGTTCGTGGGCAACTACGGTCTGGATGGCACAGCGAAACTCAAGGTATTCAAGGCCGATATCGCCCTGCGCGTGACTGGGCCTGAAGCCGCTGCTGCGGTCAAAGCCAACGACGCGTTGATTCGCAACCAACTGGTGGCGCTGTTCACCCAGCAGACCAACGAGGCCATGAGCACGGTCGAGGGCAAAGAAAAACTGCGCCAGGAAGCCTTGAAGCAAACCCAGCAAGTCATGAACGACGAAACCGGTAAGCCGGTGGTGGAAGACCTGTTGTTCAACAACTTGATCATCCAATAAGTCGCTACGCGACTATCGGGGGCAAGCCCCCTCCCACAGTTGGAATGCGATCAAATGTGGGAGGGGGCTTGCCCCCGATGACGGCGGTACAGCCACCTCAGGACGCCAGGCTTTTCCTGAATCGCGCCAACGCCACCGCAAAAAACACCAACCCAATCCCCGCCAGCGCCAGCAAATCCGGCCACACCACGCTCACGCCCGCATCCCTGAACAGAATCGCCGCGCTCAAGCTCACAAAGTGCGTTGACGGCGAGCCCTGCATCACCCACTGCAACCATTCGGGCATGCTGTCCAGCGGCGTGCTGCCGCCTGAGAGCAGCAGCATCGGGATGATCACCGGGATCGCCAGCAAGCCGAACTGCGGCGTCGATCGGGCGAGGGTGGCGAGGAAAATCCCCAGGGCAGTGCTGGCGAACAGATACAGCGCCGTCACCAGCAGGAACAGGCCCAACGACCCGGCCAGCGGCACGCCGAGCAAGCCCTTCACCACCAGCTCCACCGACAGCCAGGTGCACAGCACCACCACCAGCATGTTGCTCCAGATTTTCGCCAGCATGATTTCCAGCGCGGTCAGCGGCAGCACCAGCAAATGGTCGAGGGTGCCATGTTCGCGCTCACGCAGCAGCGCCGTGCCGGTCAGCACGATGGCAAGAATGGTGATGTTGTTGACGATCTGGATCACTGCCAGGAACCAGCCGCCTTCCAGGTTGGTGTTGAACAGTGCCCGCGTGGTCAGTTGCGCCGGCGCCTTGCCGGCGGCATCGGCCTGGCCGCTGTAGCGCTGCAACTCACGCTGGAAAATCCGGCCGATATAGCCTGCGCCCATGAAGGCCTGGCTCATCGCCGTTGCATCGACGTTCACCTGCACGCCCGGTTGGCGCCCGGCCAACAGGTCTGCCTGGAAGTTGGCCGGTACATTGATCACGAAGGTGTACTCGCCACTGTCCATGACCTTGTCCAACTGGTCGTAGGCCAGCGGTGCGGGTGGTTGGAACTCGGGTGGCTGCAGCGCCTCGGCCATCTGCCGCGACAGCGCGCTGTGGTCTTCATCGACAAAGGCCACGCTGGCGTTGTGCACGCCGATCACCGAGCCGGCGGCGGGCATGTAGATCGCCACGGTGAAGGCGTAGAACAGAAACAGCAGCAACACACTGTCGTGGCGCAGGCTGGTCAGTTCCTTGAGACCCAGGCGCAGGACATGCGCGAACGTGTGCATCAGGCCTCCTGCTTCTTGAGCATGATCAGGCTCAACCCGGTGAACCCGACGAAAAAGCCAAACAGCGCCAGGCACTGCGGCCACAGCTGGCGCAGGTCCAGGGCTTTGGTGAACGTGCCCACTGCGATATCCAGGAAGTGCCCCGCCGGGAACAGCATGCCCATCAACGCGGCGGCACCTTCCAGGGATGAACGCGGCACGATCAGCCCGGAAAACTGGATGGTCGGCAGGCTGGTAATGATCATGGTGCCGAGGATCGCCGCGATCTGGGTGCGGGTAAACGCGGAAATCAGCAGGCCCATGCTGGTGGTGGCCAGTACATACAGCAAGCCGCCGAACGCCAGGGCCACGCCGCTGCCCTTGAACGGTACGCCGAACAACCAGCGGTTCATCGCCACCAACAGCGCCAGGTTGACCAGGCTGACGGCCAGGTACGGCGCCTGTTTGCCCAGCAGGAATTCCAAGCGGGTCAGGGGCGTGGCATAGAAGTTGGTGATCGAGCCCAGCTCTTTTTCGCGCACGATGCCCAGGGCGGTGAGCATGGCTGGGATAAATGCCAGGATCAGCGCCATCACGCCGGGGCCGATGGCATTCACGCTGACTACGTCTTGGTTGTAGCGAAAGCGCGTTTCCAGTTTGGCGGCGGCTTGAGTGCTGCGGGGCAGGCTGCTCAGTTCGGCCAGCTGTTGAAGATTGCCTTGGTGCACCGCCTCTACATAGTTGCGGCTGGTTTCCGCGCGAAACGGCATGCCACCGTCGAGCCAGGCGGCCACCGTGGGCTGGCGCCCGGCGTAGAGGTCGCGGCCAAATCCGGGCGGGATCTCCAGGGCCAACTTGATTTCCGAGCGTTGCAGGCGCCGGTGCAGCTCATTGGCGTCATGAATCGGCGCTTGTTCGGCGAAGTAGCGCGAGCTACGGAATGCTTCCAGGTAGGCGCGACTTTGTGGGGTCTGGTCCTGGTCATAGACGGCGAAGGCGAGGTTTTCCACGTCCAGGGAAATGCCGTAGCCGAAGATCACCATCATGAACATCGCCCCGAGCAGCGCGAAGGCCATGCGCACTTTGTCGCGCAGCAGCTCCTTGCCTTCGCGGCTGGCCACCGCCAGTAGCCGAGCCAGGCTGAAACCGCGCTTGCTGACTGGTGGCGCGCTGGCTTCGCTGACGGTTTTGTTCGGCGTGGTGGCTTCGGTTTCGCCCTGGGCCTGTTCCAGGCAGGTGACGAAGGCGGCCTCCAACGTGTCGCCGTGGAACTGCTGTTGCAGGGCGTCAGGAGTGTCGCAGGCCAACACTTTCCCCGCGTGCATCAGGGAAATACGGTCGCAGCGCTGGGCCTCGTTCATGAAGTGGGTGGACAGGAAGATTGTCACGCCCTGTTCCCGGGACAGCTCAATCAGCAGCCGCCAGAAATCATCCCGCGCTGCGGGGTCGACACCTGAGGTGGGTTCATCGAGGATCAGCACTTCGGGGCGATGTAGCACGGCCACGGCCAGGGATAAGCGCTGGCGAAGGCCGAGGGGCAGTTCGCCGGAAGGTTGCTCGGCCACACCGCCCAAGTCGAAGCGCTGGATCAGTTCATCAATGCGCGGGTCGCTGTCAGCCTTAGGCAAATCGAACAATTGCGCATGGAGCACCAGGTTTTGCCGCACGCTGAGTTCGCCGTACAGCGAGAAGCTTTGCGACATGAACCCCACGCGCTTACGGGTCGCCAGGTCCTTGGCGTTCACCGGGTTGCCCAGCAGCATCGCACGGCCTTCGGTGGCCGGCATCAACCCGGTGAGCACTTTCATGGTGGTGGTCTTGCCGCAGCCGTTGGAGCCGAGGAAACCGAAAATTTCGCCACGACCGATGGCGAAGCTGACTTTATTGACGGCCGTGAAGTCGCCGAAGCGCAGGGTCAGGTCGTGGGCCTCGATGGCAATGTCTGCGTTGGCGGCTTCACGCGGTGGAATGACCAGCGGTTGGTTGTCGTGGGCGCTGTCGCCCTGGAAGTGAGTGAAGGCGTCGTCCAGTTTGCCGCTGGGTGTGGCGGCTGCCAGCTCCCGGCTCAGGCCGTCAGCGATCAGCTTGCCGCGATCGAGCATCAGGCAGTGTTCGAACTGTTCGGCTTCTTCCATGTAGGCCGTAGCTACCAGCAGTGTCAGTTGCGGGCGTTCGCTACGGACGGTCTCTACCAGTTCCCAGAAGCGCCGGCGAGACAGTGGGTCGACGCCGGTGGTGGGCTCGTCGAGGATCAACAGGTCTGGGTCATGGATCAGCGCGCAGCACAGGCCGAGCTTCTGCTTCATGCCGCCGGAAAGCTTGCCGGCGGGACGTTCGGCGAAGCGTGCAAGGTCGGTGGCCAGCAGCAGGTTGTGCATGCGCTGCTCGCAATCGGCCTTGGACAGGCCGAACAACGTGGCGAAGAAGCGGATGTTTTCGCTGATGGACAGCTCGGGATACAGGTTGCCGCCCAGGCCCTGGGGCATAAAGGCGATGCGCGGGTACAGGCTGTTGCGGTGGCGGCGGTTCTCGATGGAGCCGCCGAGCACTTCCAGATGACCTTGCTGGAGCTTCTTGACCCCGGCGATCAACCCCAGCAGGCTCGACTTGCCCGCGCCGTCCGGGCCGATCAGCCCGCAGCGGGTGCCAGCCGGCAGGCTGAACGCGATGTCGAGCAGGGCCTGTTGCTTGCCGTAGCGGTGGTTGATCTCCGTGGCGTGCAGCGCCAGGCCGGTCATTGCAGGTTGGCCGGCCAGTCGATATCAGCCGTGCGCACATAACCGGCGCCGGGCATGCCCGGTTTGGCCTGGGGCACGGCGCTGGGTTGAGTCAGGCGCAGCTTGACGCGGAACACCAGCTTCTGGCGTTCGTCGCGGGTCTCCACCTCTTTGGGGGTGAACTGGGATTTGGCGGCGACGAAACTGATTTTTGCCGGCAGCGGTTGCTGGGGCAGGGCGTCGAGCAGGATGCGCGCGTCACTGCCGACGGTCAGGCGCCCGGTGACGGAGGCGGGCAGGTACAGGTTCATGTACTGATCATTCGGGTCAATCAGCAACAATACACGGCCTCCCGCGCCCAGCACTTCGCCAGGCTCGGCCAGGCGCAACTGGATGATCCCGTCGATGGGCGCGCGCAGGCTGCTGTCGTCGATCTCGCTGGTGAGTTGTGTGACCTGGGCCTCGGCGGCGCCGATGGCGGCTTTCACCGAATTGACCTGGGCTTGCGCGGCGATTACGGCGGCATTGCCGGTGTTCTGGCGCGCTTGCTGCTGGTCTATCAACTGGCTGCTGGCGAAGCCGCGTTTGTACAGTTCCTGGGTGCGCTTGAGCTCCTGGTTGGCCAGCAGTTGCTCGCTTTGGCGCAATTGCACGTTGGCTTCGGCGGCGGCGAAGTTTTCCTTGGCGCGCAGCACTTCGGCTTCGGCCTGGGCGCGCTGGGCTTCCAGGGTGCGGGTGTCCATGCGCGCCAGCAATTGACCCTTGAGCACCTTGTCGCCTTCGTCCACCCGCACTTCGGCCAGGCGCCCGGGGATCTTGGCGGCAATTTGTACTTCGGTGGATTCCAGGCGGCCATTGCCCATGCTCAGCCCGGCGGGCAAGCGGTCTTGGGTGGAGCGCCAATAACCGAAGCCACCGGCACCGACCAGCAGGGCGATCAGGGCGATGGCGAAAAGGCGGGACAAAAGGTGATTCGTTGACATGGCTGCATCCTGCGGCATTAGCGTCCTAGTTTGACCGGTGTGCCCCGAGAAGGGCTTGATGCCGGTCAGTTAAAGCAGATTGATCACTGCGGCCCATTGCTCCGGCGTGACGGCCATTACTGAAAGGCGACTGCCTTTTTGCACCAGCGGCAGTTCGGCGAGGGCGGTTTGCTGTTTCAAGTAACCAAGGCCCAGCACTGTGGGAAAGGTTTTCACGTGGGCCACGTTGATTGCGCTCCACGGATTTTTCTCCGGGGTGGACTTGGCGTCGAAATAGTGGCTATCTGGTTCTAGCGCTGTCGGGTCCGGATAGGCTGCCTCGATGATTTTGCCGATGCCGGCAATGCCCGGCTCGGGGCAACTGGAGTGGTAGAAGAAAAACTCATCGCCCACGGCCATGGCTCGTAGGAAATTGCGCGCCTGGTAGTTACGCACCCCGTCCCAGCGGGCTTCGCCAAGCTTTTCCAGGCCCTTGATGGAGAGTTCATCGGGCTCGGATTTCATCAGCCAATAGGCCATTTTTGGGCTCCTGAAAAAGGCACTGGGCAAGTTGTCGGGCAATTCCATGACAAACCGACAGTCGGTTGGCGTCAAGGTTTGCGTGTTGGTTCACGTTAACGCAGAATGCCGGGATTTTAAGCTTGACGCAGCTGCAACGGACTACTTTTGAACGTTGTTGTCATCGTGTACGAGGTGCCTGAAGGGGGGCAATCGATGCAACGTAAACCGGATTTACTATGGATTTTGGTTATTTTGTTTGGTCTGGGCGTCGTGACCACCGGGTACGCGCAGAGCCTGTGGTCGAACAAGACCGATGCTCCCGTTGAACTGACTCAGCAGCAGTCGCAACCGTTCAAGCGTTAACACCCTTCTTTATCAAGGCGCCGCTGTTTCCAGCGGCGGTTTTGCAACATACCAGCGTTTATCGGTGACAGTGCCCGCCAACGGCACGTCCCAGCTCGCCTGCGCCAATCGATCGACCTTCTGACATTCGTGGGCCAGCCCCAGCAGCGTCGGTTTGCGCCAGCTTTTGCGTCGCGCCAGGTAGGCGAGGCTGCGGTCATAAAAGCCGCCGCCCATGCCAAGGCGCCCGCCCACGTCATCAAACCCCACAAGTGGCAGCAGCACCAGGTCCAGCGCCCAGATCTGGCGTTGGCGATTGGCATTCACCCGTGGCTCAAGAATGCGAAAGCGGTTCGGCAGCAACGTATCCCCAGGTCGCACGCGCTGGAACACCATCTTGGTTCGCGGCCAGGCGCTGAGGACTGGGAGGTAGGTGGCTTTGCCCCGACGCTGGGCGGCGCGCAGCAGCAGGCGCGGATCGATTTCACCGTCCGTCGGTAGATAGAGCGAGATATGTTTGGCCCGGCGAAACAGCGGGTGCTGTGCCAGTTGCCGATACAGGCCATGGGCGGCCTGGCGCTGCTCGCTCGGCGACAGTTCGCGGCGGGCTTTGCGCAACATGCGTCGAAGTTGCGGACGGGAAAGCGGCGCAGGTTCGGTCATGGTTTTCGGCTCATAAAACAATGCCAGTCCTAAGACTGGCATTGAGTTTGGGAATTCAGGCTCCCCGACAGAGCCGCTGTCGACTTAGCCCTTGAACCCGAAAGTTCAAGGTGGAAGAAGCAGTAGGCTTTAAGGCTTTCCGTCTAGCGGACATGCACACCAGCCCAACGTGCAACTTCCAGGGTAGTGCGAATCGGCTCAGGGACATCGCCGACTGGCAAACACGCCAGGGAGTGGGGCGAGTATACCTTAAACCGGCACGTCAATCAGCCCTTGGATGCGTCTGAATCGCTGGAAAGCGCCAGATCCACACGTTCCAGCAGGTCACGCACCTGTTCACGTGTCGACCCGCTGGCCTGCACGTCAGGCTGTTCCTGCTTATGCAGCAGATCGTGGGTGATATTCAGCGCGGCCATCACGGCGATACGGTCGGCGCCGATGACTTTGCCGCTGCTGCGGATTTCACGCATCTTGCCATCCAGGTAACGGGCGGCACTCACCAGGTTGTTGCGTTCTTCCTGGGGGCAGATGATTGAGTATTCTTTGTCGAGGATCTGCACGGTTACGCTATTGCTTGAACTCATGAGTCTTGCTCCAGGGCCTTCAGGCGCGAAATCATCGATTCGACCTTACGCCGGGCGATTTCGTTTTTTTCAATGAGGTGAGCGCGTTCCTCGCGCCAGGTCTTTTCCTGAGCTAATAGGAGTCCGTTTTGACTCTTAAGTTGCTCGACCCGATCAATTAGCAGTTCGAGTCTGGCCATCAGCGCTTGCAGGTCGGTGTCTTCCATTGGGTTCCACTGGATTTGTCTGATGAATGGCAACTGCAGGATAAACGATCTGACGCCCTCGATAGTCTTGGTACGTCTGCCGGTGCTAGGATACAGCGCTTCATTCTAGACATTGCGCCGTCTGGCGCCTAGCTCACCATGCCTATTCAGAACTCCCCGTACGAAGCTTTTTCCAAACTGCTGAGCACCAGCGGCCATCCTTGCTCGCCTGCCGAGTTGCACGGCGTGTTGCTGGGCCGCAGCTGCACCGGTGTCGGCTTTGATGCTGACAACTGGTTGGCCGATGTGGCCGAGCTGCTGGAGAAAGAGCCAGAAGATAATGTGCGTAATGCGCTGATCGGCCTGCAGGAAATGGTCAAGGGCGAGCTGACCGGTGATGACGTCACCGTGGTCCTGCTGCTGCCGACCGACGACGCGCCGCTCGCCGAGCGCGCCGCCGCCTTGGGCCAATGGTGCCAAGGCTTCCTTCACGGCTTCGGCGTCAACGCTGGCGGCCTGGAACTGAGCACCGACGCCAAGGAAGTGCTACAGGATTTGGCCGCCATCTCCCAGGTGCAAGATGCCCTGGAAGAGTCCGAAGACGGCGAAGGCGACTACATGGAAGTCATGGAATACCTGCGCGTCGCACCGCTGCTGCTTTTCACCGAGACCAAGAAGTCCGCTGAACCTGCTGCACCCAAGCCGTCGCTGCATTAAGAAGGAAGCCCATCTGCCCATGATTCATATCCCCAAAGCGGAATACACCCGGCGCCGCAAGGCGCTCATGGCGCAGATGGAACCCAACAGCATCGCGATCCTGCCAGCCGCCGCCGTGGCGATCCGCAACCGTGATGTGGAGCACGTGTACCGCCAGGACAGCGATTTTCAGTACCTGAGCGGCTTCCCCGAACCGGAAGCGGTGATTGTGCTGATGCCCGGTCGCCTTCATGGCGAGTACGTGCTGTTCTGCCGCGAACGCAATGCCGAACGCGAGCTGTGGGATGGTCTGCGTGCCGGCACCGAAGGCGCGATCCGCGACTTTGGCGCTGACGATGCCTTTCCCATCACCGATATCGACGACATCCTGCCTGGCCTGATCGAAGGCCGCGACCGGGTGTATTCGGCCATGGGCAGTAACGCCGAGTTCGACCGGCATGTGATGGAGTGGATCAATGTGATCCGCTCCAAAGCTCACCTGGGCGCCCAGCCGCCGAACGAATTCGTTGCCCTGGATCATCTGCTCCACGACATGCGCCTGTATAAATCGGCGGCAGAAGTGAAGGTGATGCGTGAAGCTGCACGTATTTCCTGCGCGGCCCACGTGAAGGCGATGCAGGCCAGTCGCGCCGGTTTGCATGAGTTCAGCCTCGAAGCCGAGCTGGACTACGAGTTTCGTAAAGGCGGGGCGAAGATGCCGGCCTACGGCTCCATCGTCGCCGCTGGGCGCAACAGCTGCATCCTGCATTACCAGCAGAATGACGCGGTGCTCAAGGACGGCGACCTGGTGCTGATCGACGCCGGCTGCGAGATCGACTGCTATGCCAGCGATATCACTCGCACCTGGCCGGTCAATGGCAAGTTTTCGCCCGAGCAAAAGGCGATCTACGAGATTGTGCTGGCCTCCCAAGAGGCCGCCTTTGCCGAGATCGCACCGAACAAGCATTGGAACCAGGCCCATGAGGCAACGGTGCGCGTCATCACCACCGGGCTGGTGAAGCTGGGATTGTTGCAGGGCGATGTCGATGAACTGATTGCCAGCGAAGCCTACCGCGCTTTTTACATGCACCGCGCCGGCCATTGGCTGGGCATGGATGTGCACGATGTGGGCGAGTACAAAGTGGGTGGTGAATGGCGTGTGCTGGAGGTCGGCATGGCGTTGACCGTGGAGCCGGGGATTTATATCTCGCCGGACAACCAGAACGTGGCAAAGAAATGGCGTGGCATTGGCGTACGCATCGAGGACGACGTGGTAGTGACCAAGCAAGGCTGTGAAATCCTGACTGGCGGTGTGCCCAAGACCGTCGCCGACATCGAAGCACTGATGGCGGCAGCCCGATGAGCCGGGTCAACCTGGCGATTATCGGCGGTGGCCTGGTGGGTGCCAGCCTGGCGCTGGCCTTGCAGGCCGGGGCCAAGGCCCGTGGCTGGAAGATCGTGCTGATCGAGCCGTTCGCCCCCGGCGATACTTACCAGCCGAGCTACGACGCACGTTCATCGGCGCTGTCATTTGGCGCCCGGCAGATTTATCAGCGCCTGGGCCTGTGGCAGGAAATCTCCCGCCGCGCCGAGCCGATCAAGCAGATTCATGTGTCGGACCGTGGGCGTTTCTCCACCGCACGGTTGTCCGCCCTGGAAGAGGGCGTGCCTGCCCTGGGCTACGTGGTGGAAAACGCCTGGCTCGGCCAATGCCTGTGGCAAGGCCTGGACAAAGACGTGATCAGCTGGCGCTGCCCAGCGGAAGTGACACGCATGGAGCCGCTGCCCGACGGCTATCGCCTGACGCTCAACGATGAAACCGTGCTGGAATGCGACCTGGCCGTGTTGGCCGACGGTGGCCGCTCCGGTTTGCGTGAGCAACTGGGCATCGGGGTCAAAACCCGTCCGTACAACCAGAGCGCGTTGATCGCCAACATCACCCCAAGTGAAGCCCACAACGGAGAGGCCTTCGAACGCTTCACCGATGAAGGCCCGATGGCCCTGCTGCCGCTGCCGGACAACCGTTGCGCGCTGGTCTGGACGCGCCTCGGCATGGACGCCCAGCGCCTGGCCAACCTCGACGAACGCAGCTTCCTGAGTGAATTGCAGGGCGTGTTCGGCTACCGCCTGGGCACCCTGAAGCAAGTCGGCGCCCGTCACCTGTATCCGCTGACCTTGGTGGAAGCCGAAGAGCAAGTGCGCTCGCACCTGGTAATCCTCGGCAATGCTGCTCACAGCCTGCACCCGATTGCCGGGCAAGGCTTCAACCTGTCCCTGCGCGATGCCAACGCCTTGGCCGAGGCTCTGCTGGCCGGTCCGGCGGTGCCGGGTGACCTGGCGACTTTGCAGCGTTATCGCGAGCGCCAGCGTCTGGACCAGAACCTGACCGTAGGCTTCTCCGACCAGGTCACACGCCTGTTTGGCAGTGCGCAACCGCTGGTGGCGGTGGGCCGTAACCTGGGCCTGTTGGGGCTGGACTTGCTGCCGCCGGCCAAACGTTGGTTCGCCCGTCAGGCCATGGGCCTGGGCACGCGTCCTGATGTTTGAACCCGCCCATCACTTCATTCGCGGCCTGTGCCGCACACGAGACAAGGCTTAAAGCATGGACATGCGCGCAGATGTGCTGATTGTCGGGGCCGGAATGGTCGGAAGCGCCCTGGCGCTGGCGTTGCAGGGCAGTGGCTTGCAAGTGCTGCTGCTCGACGGCAGCCCGTTGAGTGTCAAGCCATTCGACCGTGAGGCCGCTTTCGAGCCTCGTGTGAGCGCCTTGTCGGCTGCCAGCCAGCATATCCTCGAGCGGCTTGGCGTGTGGGAGGGCATCGTCGAGCGGCGTGCCAGCCCTTACGGCGAGATGCAGGTGTGGGATGGCAGCGGCACGGGGCAGGTCCACTTTTCGGCCGCCAGCGTGCATGCCGACGTGTTGGGGCATATCGTCGAGAACCGCGTGGTTCAGGATGCCTTGCTCGACCGCCTGCATGATTGCGATCTCGGCCTTCTGGCCAATGCGCGCCTGGAACAGATGCGTCGCTCCGGCGATGACTGGCTGCTGACCCTGGCTGATGGCCGCAAACTGCGTGCGCCGCTGGTCATCGCTGCTGATGGCGCCAACTCTGCCGTACGCCGTCTGACCGGCACGGTGACTCGTGAATGGGATTACCTGCATAACGCCATTGTCACCAGTGTGCGCAGCAGCCAGCCGCACCAGCGCACGGCGTGGCAACGTTTTACAGATACCGGCCCGTTGGCGTTTCTGCCTTTGGTGCGCGATGGGCAGGAGGATTGGTGTTCGATCGTCTGGTCGACCACGCCAGCTGAGTCCGAGCGGCTGATGGCGCTGGATGATGAACGCTTCTGCCGTGAGCTGGAGCGCGCCTTTGAAGGGCGACTCGGCACGGTGGTCAGTGCTGACCCTCGTGTGTGCGTGCCGTTGCGCCAGCGGCATGCCAAGCGCTACGTGGCAGAAGGCTTGGCGTTGATCGGCGACGCTGCCCACGTGATCCACCCATTGGCGGGACAGGGTGTGAACCTGGGCTTCCTCGATGCCGCCGTTCTGGCTGAAGTGTTGTTGTCGGCCACCGAACGCGGTGAACGCCTGGCGGACGTGAAGGTGCTGAGCCGTTACGAGCGTCGGCGCATGCCGCATAACCTGGCGTTGATGGCAGCGATGGAAGGCTTTGAACGGTTATTCCAGGCCGATCAGCTGCCGCTGCGCTGGCTGCGTAATGCCGGCTTGAAAATGGTCGACCAGATGCCCGAAGCCAAGGCAGTGTTTGTGCGTCAGGCGCTGGGCCTGACCGGTGATCTCCCGGAGCTCGCCAAACCCTGAGGTTGAAATTCAATCCCCTGTGGGAGCCGGGCTTGCCCGCGATGAGGCCATTAGCCGCACCGCAAATCCCGGCTATGCAACATCTGGTAACGCCTCCGCCGAGCGCTACCAAATGTGAGTCCTTATCATTTGCGCTCTTTTTGCAAATGAGAGACCGCACCCATGTTGGCACCCAAGCGCCTCCTGACTGCCCTGGCACTCACCCTCATCGGCAGCACCACCGTGCAGGCCGCCGACGAAGTCGTGGTCTACTCCTCGCGCATCGACGAACTGATCAAGCCGGTGTTCGACGCCTACACCAAGAAGACCGGCGTGCAGGTGAAGTTCATCACTGACAAGGAAGCCCCGCTGATGCAGCGCATCAAGGCCGAAGGCGAGAACGCCACTGCCGACCTGCTGCTCACCGTTGATGCCGGCAACCTCTGGCAAGCCGAGCAAATGGGTATCCTGCAGCCGTTCACCTCCGAGGTGATCGACAAGAACATTCCCCTGCAATACCGCTCGTCCGCCCATGCCTGGACGGGTTTGAGCCTGCGCGCACGGACCATCGCCTATTCCACCGACCGGGTAAAAACCGGAGACCTGACCACCTACGAAGCCCTGGCCGACAAACAGTGGGAAGGCCGCCTGTGCCTGCGTACGGCGAAGAAGGTCTACAACCAGTCGCTGACCGCCACCTTGATCGAAACCCACGGTGCGTCCAGGACCGAAGAAATCGTCAAGGGCTGGGTCAACAACCTGTCCACCGATGTGTTCTCCGATGACATCGCAGTACTCGAAGCCATCAATGCGGGGCAGTGCGATGTGGGCATCGTCAACACCTACTACTATGGTCGCCTGCACAAGCAGAACCCGAACCTGGCGGTGAAGTTGTTCTGGCCGAACCAGGGCGACCGTGGCGTGCACGTGAACCTGTCGGGTATTGGCCTGACCAAGCACGCGCCGCACCCGGAAGCGGCCAAGGCACTGGTGGAGTGGATGACCACGCCGGAGGCGCAGAAGATCTTTGCCGATGTGAACCAGGAGTTCCCGGCCAACCCGGCGGTGCCACCTTCGGCGGAAGTGGCAACCTGGGGTAAGTTCGTGGCGGACACCCTGCCGGTGGAAGTGGCGGGCAAGCGCCAGGCCGAGGCGATTCGCTTGATGGATCGCGCCGGCTGGAACTGAAGCAGGTTTAAATGTGGGAGCTGGCTTGCCTGCGATGCAGACACCTCGGTGTATCAGTGATACCCAGGTGATGCTATCGCAGGCAAGCCAGCTCCCACATTGGTTAGTGGTAACTTCGAGATTTCATTTTCCTGAGAGCTTTTCCTTGGCCCACCCCGCCCAACGCCGCTGGTACCTGCCGGTCTTCACCGTCGCCGCCCTGGTGCTGCTGCCGCTGAGCGTGCTGCTGTTGTCCTGGCAAAGCATCGATGCGCAGATCTGGTCCCACCTCTGGGAAACCCAGATGCCGCGGCTGCTGGGCAACACCTTGACGTTGGTGCTGGGGGTGGGTGTCGGTGTGACGCTGCTGGGCGTCAGCCTGGCGTGGCTGACCAGCCTGTGTGAATTCCCCGGACGGCGCTGGCTCGATTGGGCGCTGATGCTGCCGTTTGCGATTCCGGCCTATGTGTTGGCCTTCGTGTTTGTCGGCCTGCTGGATTTCGCAGGTCCGGTGCAAACCCTGCTGCGTGAATGGTTTGGCGCGGGGCTGCGTCTGCCACGAGTGCGTTCCACCAGTGGCGTGATCATCGTGTTGGTGTTGGTGTTCTACCCGTATGTCTACCTGCTGGCGCGCACCGCGTTTCTCGCCCAAGGCAAAGGCCTGATGGAAGCGGCGCGCGTGCTGGGGCAGTCGCCATGGCAGGCGTTCTGGCGTGTGGCGTTGCCCATGGCCAGGCCGGCGATTGGTGCGGGTGTCGCCTTGGCGTTGATGGAGACACTGGCGGATTTTGGCGCCGTCTCGGTGTTCAACTTCGACACGTTCACCACGGCGATCTACAAGACCTGGTACGGCTTTTTCAGCCTGTCCAGCGCGGCACAGTTGGCCAGCCTGTTACTGCTGGTCGTCATGCTGGTGCTGTATGGGGAACGACGCGCCCGTGGGGCGAGCCGCCCGAGCAATGAGCGGCCGCGAGGTAAGGCGCTGTATCACCTGCATGGGCTCAAGGCCGCGATGGCCAGTGGTTGGTGTCTGTTGGTGTTCGCCTGTGCTTTTGTGATTCCGATGCTGCAACTGATTGCGTGGTTCTGGCAGCGTGGCCGGTTTGACCTGGATGAGCGTTACGCCGGGTTGATTGTTCACACCCTCTACCTGGGTGGTATCGCAGCGCTGATTACGGTCAGCGTGGCGTTGATATTGGCCTTCGCCAACCGTCTGGCGCCGACACGAGCGATTCGCTCCGGCGTCGGCCTGGCCAATATCGGCTATGCCTTGCCGGGCTCGGTGCTGGCGGTGTCGATCATGCTGGCGTTCAGCTATTTGGACCGTGAACTGGTGGTGCCGCTGTCCGGCTGGCTGGGCGGTGCGGGCAAACCGCTGCTGCTGGGCAGTTTGTCGGCGTTGGTGTTGGCATATCTCGTGCGATTCCTGGCGGTGGCCTATGGGCCGCTGGAAAACAGCCTGGCGCGTATCCGCCCCTCGTTGCCGGAAGCGGCGCGCAGTCTCGGTGTGGGTGGCCCGCGACTGTTTTGCAAAGTGTATCTGCCGTTACTGCTTCCGGGGGCGATGAGCGCGGCACTGTTGGTGTTCGTGGATGTCCTCAAGGAAATGCCCGCTACCCTGCTGATGCGCCCGTTCGGCTGGGATACCTTGGCGGTGCGCATCTTTGAAATGACCAGTGAGGGCGAATGGGCGCGAGCCTCTTTGCCGGCGCTGACGCTGGTGTTGGTAGGCTTGTTGCCGGTCATCGGGCTGATTCGCAGGTCTGCACGGCAAATCGGTTAGGTGCCAGTACTACGGCTTGCGGCTACAATGCGCGGCATTCGGTGCGCTTCGTCTTTCGGAGCGGGTCGCTGGGCGTGGCTGGAAGCCTTGTAATTCAAGGTGTTCAGGCGCGAACAGCAGCTCCGCGCACCTTCGCCAAGCCCGGAAGGAGAAACCCATGGGACAGCGTACGCCTCTGTATGACCTGCATCTCGCCCTCGGCGCGAAAATGGTCGATTTTGGCGGTTGGGATATGCCTCTGCATTACGGTTCGCAAGTTGAAGAACACCATCAGGTGCGACGCGACTGCGGGGTGTTTGATGTATCCCATATGACCGTGATCGATGTCACAGGCCTTCAGGCCAAGGAATGGCTCCAGCACTTGCTGGCCAATGATGTGGATCGTCTGCATGGCTGTGGCCGTGCGTTATACAGCGCCATGCTCAACGAGCAGGGCGGCGTGGTGGATGACATGATCGTCTACCGCACCGACACGGGGTACCGGCTGGTGTTCAACGCCGCCACCCGCGACCAGGACATGGCCTGGATGCAGGCCCAGTTGGGTCGTTTCTCGGTACAACTGCAGGAGCGGTCCGAGTTGGCCATGCTGGCTATCCAAGGCCCGCATGCCCGGCAGAAAATCGCCGAACTGGTCACCCAGTCGCGTGGCGCCCTGATCCACCAGCTTAAGCCTTTTGAGGGCCAGGCCGACGGCGATTGGTTTATCGCCCGCACGGGTTATACCGGCGAAGATGGCCTTGAAATCGTTTTGCCTGCCGATCAGGCTCCAGGTTTCTTCAACGACCTGGTGGGTGCCGGCATTTCACCCATCGGCCTCGGCGCTCGTGACACGCTGCGCCTGGAAGCCGGTATGAACCTGTACGGCCAGGACATTCACCTGGACGTTTCGCCACTCGTGGCCAATATGGCCTGGAGCATTGCCTGGGAGCCTGCCGAGCGTGATTTCATCGGCCGTGCTGCACTTGAGGCGGAAAAAGCGGCGGGTGTGCAGTTCAAATTGGTCGGGCTGGTGCTGGAGGAGCGCGGGGTTTTGCGCGCTCATCAAGTGGTTCGTATCGCCAATGTTGGCGAAGGAGAGATCACCAGTGGTAGTTTCTCTCCTACGCTGAGCAAATCCATTGCCCTGGCGCGTGTACCGACGGCCACCGCCGATCGGGCCGAAGTGGAAATCCGCGGCAAGTGGTACCCGGTTCGAGTGGTCAAGCCGACCTTCGTGCGCCATGGCAAAACCTTGATCTAACCTATTTCCGGCAGGCCAAAGGCCGCTGACATTTCTTCTTGAGGACACAGACTATGAGCGATATCCCTGCCGAACTGCGTTTTGCCGAAAGTCACGAATGGGCTCGTCTGGAAGCTGACGGCACCGTGACCGTCGGGATCTCCGACCATGCTCAGGAAGCGTTGGGGGATGTGGTGTTTGTTGAGTTGGCCGAAGTAGGCGCCACGTTTGATGCTGAAGGTCAGGCTGGGGTGGTTGAATCGGTAAAGGCAGCGTCGGACATCTACGCGCCGGTCGCTGGTGAAGTGATTGCCGTCAACGAGGAGTTGAGCGCAAGCCCGGAACTGCTGAACTCTGACCCGTACGGTGCCTGGATCTTCAAGCTCAAGCCAAGCAACCCGGCCGACCTGGAAAAACTGCTGGATGCCGCCGGCTACAAAGCCGCCATCGGCGAGTAAACGCCGGTAGTAGAAGCCAAGCAAATCACTGTGGGAGCTGGCTTGCCTGCGATAGCATCACCGGGGTGTGACTGAACCACCGAGGTGTTTGCATCGCAGGCAAGCCAGCTCCCACATTTGATTGTGGTGGAGCTTAATCGGCTTTCAGCACCGCTTTGACGGCCGCAACCGACCGCTCCACGTCCGCTTCTGTCATTGCCGTGAACATCGGCAACGACACGATCAAACGTCCCACACGCTCAGACACCGGGAACATGCCTTCCTTGAATCCCTGTGCCCGATACAGGCTCAACAGGTGAATCGGCGGGTAGTGATAGCCAATGCCGACGCCATGAGCCTGCATTTGCTCCATGAACGTCGCACGTGCCGGCAAACCGTCTTTACGCTCTGGCAGTACCAGTTGGAACAGGTGCCAGTTGCTGTTTTCGAAGTCCGCCGGCGGCAGTTGCGCGCCGTACTTCTCTTCAAAGTCACTGCCGAAGCACTTGAAGTAATGCCGTGCCAGGCTCTGGCGGTGGGCGGTGATTTTTTCGATATGGGCAAATTGTCCCAGGCCGATGGCTGCGGCGATGTCGGTCATATTGAACTTGCCGCCCAGCACATCCACATCCAGGCCGTCGAAGCCAGTACGGGTAACGCCCTGCAGGCGATACTTCTCTGCCAGACGCGCTTCCTCGGCGTTGTTCAACACCAGGCAACCGCCTTCGGAGGAAGTGATGTTCTTGTTGGCCTGGAAGCTGAACGACACGAAGTCACCGGTCGCGCCGATACGTTCGCCATCCCAACTGGAGCCCAACGCCTGGGCAGCGTCTTCGATGATGCGCAGGTTGTACTTGTTCGCCAGCGCATACAGCATTGGCATGTCCAGGGGCAGGCCTGCCAGGTACACCGGAATGATCGCCTTGGTACGTGGGGTAATGGCGGCTTCCACCTGGGCCAGGTCGATATTGCGGGTGACCGGGTCGATATCGGCAAACACCGGGGTGGCGCCCACTTCCAGGATCACGTTGGCGGTGGCGACCCAGGAGATCGGGGTGGTGATGACTTCATCCCCAGGGCCGATACCGGCGATACGCAAGGCGATCTCCATGGTGCAGGTGCCCGAGTTGAACGTGCGCACCGGGCGGCCGCCAAAATATTCCGACAGTTGAGCTTCGAATGCCTGCACTTTCGGTCCGCTGGTGATCCAGCCGGAGCGCAGTACATCGCCGACCGCCGAGATGGTGGCTTCATCAATGGTAGGTTTGGAAAACGGCAGAAAAGGCTGTGAGCTCATGACGAAGAAGGCATCCGTTTCAGGTAGGCGATGAGTAATAGACGTGTCAGTACCGCATGGTTGCACGGTTCGACTGAATATAGCCTGTCACGCGTGAATGAATCGTCATGATACGGGCAAAAAAATGCCGCTTCAAAAAGCGGCATTTTCCAGGGGGCGGTGTTACTCGGTCACGGCGTTTTTCGCCAGGATGGCGTTGGCCAATTCCATGTCGGTAGCCTTCAGGCCAGGGTTGTCGGCGCGGACTTTCTGCATGGCGGCCTCCAGGTACGGGCCGCGAATGCCGCCGTCGCTGGCAACGAAGCTGCCGGCGTCGTCTTGTGCGGCAACCACCAGCTTGTGGTCTTTGAAGGTCAGGTACGTCGAGCCGGTGGTGGCACCCGATGAGATGACATTGCGCCAGAAGCTGTCGGCCATGGCTGAGCCGACAGGAAGAGAAAGCACGGCGAGGGTAGCGACGGCATATTTGAGACGCATGATGGGTGACTCCGGGTGGGTTATCTGAACAGTTTGATTGTAGTTAACCCAACCGAGTTCCATCACTGACTAAACAGTTTCGACGTGCAAAATCGCCCCATTCTGAGCAATAACGCGTACTTGAGTACCTACGGGGCTGTCCGGGCCGGTCACCATCCAGACGCCATCACCGACTTTTATCTTGCCCCGGCCATCGACGATTGCTTGATGCACCACAAATATGCGCCCGATCAGCTCTGAACCACGCATGTTCAGTCCCGGCTGGTCGCTGACCTTGGCGCTGCTGCGCTGGCGTTTCCACCAGTACACCGCCGTCAGGATCGACAACACGGCGAACAGCAGCAGTTGCCATTCCAGGCCGAGCGGCGGGATCAGGAACTTGATCACGCCCACGACCGCCGCCGCGATGCCCATCCACAGCAGGTAACCACCGGCGCCGAATACCTCAAGGATCAACAGCACCGTGCCCAGTGCCAGCCAATCCCAGAACGACAGATGCTGCAGGAAATCCCACATGGCGACTGCCTCAGCCTTTCTTGTTGTCGAAGGTGGCCTTGACGATCTCGCCGATACCCCCGACGGCACCGATCATTTGACTGGCCTCCAGTGGCATCAGGATTACCTTGCTGTTGTTGGCCGAAGCCAGCTTGCCTAGCGCATCGATGTATTTTTGCGCGACGAAGTAGTTCACCGCCTGCACGTTGCCCGACGCGATAGCCTCGGAAACCACTTGTGTCGCACGGGCCTCAGCTTCTGCCTGGCGTTCACGAGCCTCCGACTCAAGGAATGCCGCCTGACGACTACCCTCGGCCTCCAGGATCTGAGCCTGCTTCTTGCCTTCGGCCGTCAGGATCGCCGACGCTCGCAAGCCCTCGGCCTCCAGGATTTGTGCACGCTTGATCCGCTCGGCTTTCATCTGGCCGGACATGGCGGCCATCAGATCGGCAGGTGGGCTGATGTCCTTGATCTCGATGCGGGTGATCTTGATGCCCCACGGCGCCGTGGCTTCATCGACCGTGCGCAGCAGTTTTTCGTTGATGCCATCGCGTTGGCTCAGCATCGCATCCAGCTCCATGGAGCCGAGCACGGTACGGATATTGGTCTGCAGCAGGTTGCGGATGGCATGTTCGAGGTTGTTGACCTCATAGGCCGCCTGGGCGGTATTGACCACTTGGAAGAAGCACACAGCGTCGATCTGCACAGTGGCGTTGTCGGCGGTAATCACTTCCTGGGGCGGGATATCCAGCACGCTTTCCATCATGTTGATCTTGCGACCGATACGGTCCATGACCGGGATGATGATGTTGAGGCCGGGTTTGAGGGTGTTGGTGTAGCGGCCGAAACGCTCGACTGTCCATTGGTAGCCCTGGGGCACCACTTTGAAACCCATGAACAGGATGGCGATGGCCAACCCCACGAACAGAAGCAGTACGGTTCCGATCTGCATAGCGATTCCCTATCTGAAGGTGTCAGTAAAACGACGTTCGACCAATTGTAACGGCCTGGTCACGGATAAGAACGGTTTCACGGTCCAACTATCAAAGGATTTGTTTCTGAATCCCCAGGCGTTACCCGTAATACTTCTACCATCGTGGTCAGGCCGGCGTTCACTTTCTCGATACCGGCCATGCGCAGGCTGCACATGCCTCGCTCAACGGCTGCCCGGCGTAGCACCTGCACATCGGTACCGGGAGTGATCAGTGCCTTGAGCGGCTCGTCCATCAGCATGATTTCATAGAGTCCGGCCCTGCCTAGATAGCCGCTGTCGCGACACTCCGAGCACCCGACAGCCTAGTGGGAGTACTCCTGCGCATGCACCACGCGCTTGCAGTGAGGGCACAAGAGACGTACCAAACGCTGCGCCATCACTCCTATCAGCGTAGCTTTGATCAAATAATGAGCAATTCCTAGTTCCTGCAAACGACTGATAGCGCTGGGCGCATCGTTGGTATGCAGGGTCGACAGCACCAGGTGCCCGGTGAGTGCGGCCTGGATGGC
Source organism: Pseudomonas sp. GW821-FHT03A09 (assembly GCF_059421065.1). NCBI lineage: Bacteria > Pseudomonadati > Pseudomonadota > Gammaproteobacteria > Pseudomonadales > Pseudomonadaceae > Pseudomonas > Pseudomonas sp. GW821-FHT03A09. The sequence continues at coordinate 419,173 of NZ_JBWKUX010000001.1, forward strand.
CATCTCTGCAGTCTCCTGGTCGCGGATCTCGCCGATCATGATGATGTCGGGGTCTTGGCGTAGCAGCGCGCGAATGCCACTGGCGAAGGTCAGGTCGATGTTGTGCTGTACCTGCATCTGGTTGAAGGCGGGTTCGACCATCTCGATCGGGTCCTCCACCGTGCACAGGTTGACCTCACGGGTCGCCAGTTGTTTTAGCGTGGCGTAAAGCGTGCTGGTCTTGCCCGAGCCGGTAGGGCCGGTGACCAGGATGATGCCGTTGGCCTGGCCGGTCATGCCGCGCCAACGCTGCTGGTCAGCGGGCGACAAACCCAACTGATCGAAATCCTTGAGCAGTACCTGCGGGTCGAAGATCCGCATGACCAGTTTTTCGCCAAATGCTGTCGGCAAGGTTGAAAGGCGCAGTTCCACTTCGACGCCCGCCGGGCTTTTGGTCTTGACCCGGCCGTCCTGGGGTTTGCGTTTCTCCGCTACATTCATCCGGCCCAGGCTTTTCAGGCGGCTGACCACCGCCATCGTGACTTGGGGGGGAAACTGATAGACGTCGTGCAACAGCCCGTCGATGCGAAAGCGCACGCGACCTTGTTCGCGACAAGGTTCGATGTGTATGTCGCTGGCCCGCTGGCCAAAGGCGTACTGCAACAGCCAGTCGACGATGTTGACGATATGCGCGTCATTGGCATCCGGTTCTTTATCGCTGGCGCCGAGGTTGAGCAATTCAAAGTTGCCGGGTACCGCCACCTTCTGGTCTGCGCTGCTGACCGACTTGGCCAGCCGGTAGAACTCGTCGATGCAGCGCTGAATGTCTTGGGGGTTGGCGACCACGCGTTTGATCGAACGCTTGAGCACTTGCGCCAACCCGGCTTCCCAGCCGGTGACATAGGGTTGCGCGCTGGCGACGGTGACGGTCTGTGCGTCTACAGCCACCACGAGAATAGTGTGGCGCAGTGCGAAGGCATGGGACATCAAGGGCACGACTGCCGCCACGTCGATCTTCAGCGGATCGATACGCCAATAAGGTTGTCCGGCGTGCCGGGCCAGCCACTGGGTCAGGGTTTCCAGGCAGGGGCCTTGGGCGGCGATACATTCCAGGGGATGCTGGGTGTTGCTGGCCGGTAGCTTCGCCAAGCGCTGTGCAACATCGTAAGTGATCAGCCCCCCGTCGATCAATGCCGGCAGCATCGGGTGAAGTTCCAAACGTTGATCAACGGGCATGGCGGTTTTCCTGGGGGCAGTGGAGGTAAACCCCAGGCTAGCGAGCCCCTGAACATCTTTCCCCGGTCGTGTATTGCAGGCCTTTACTGAGCAACCGCTACCCGCGCCTGAGGCTCCGCAGAGTCAACCGGCCACAGGTCCAGCGAGCACACGCTGATCAGGTTTCGAATCTTTTCACTGATCACTTGGGCGCGGTGCCAGCTCAAACCGTCCATCACGATATCGATGTTCAGCAGGTCGTCCTCGCGGTCCACAGTGACTTGCCGTGGTGTCAGGAACTGCAACGCGAAATAGTTGAGCACACGGCACAACACATCGGGCTCGGCCTCGGCCACGATGCGGTAATGCGCTTGGCAATGGGCGCTGTTGACGGCCCAGGCATCGACGCGGGCAACAGGCTGGTGGGTTTCGACGGCGTGCATGGGGACTCTCCAAATTAGGCTGGAGAAATTTTTACATTCGCCACCGGAGATTTCTTATCTAAGATGGGCCTGAATGGCGATTAATCGAATTGTTTAATTCAGTATGGGAACCATCAAAGGTATTTTTATGCACAGTGAGTTGGACGCCTATGACCGCCGCATCCTGGCGCTGCTGCAAGAAGACGCTTCGCTGTCCAGTGCACAGATCGCCGAGCAGGTCGGTTTGTCCCAGTCGCCTTGTTGGCGACGCATTCAGCGGCTCAAGGAGGAGGGTGTGATTCGCGGCCAGGTGACCTTGCTGGACCGCAAGAAGATCGGCCTCAACACGCAGATTTTTGCCGAGGTCAAACTCAATGCCCACGGCCGCTCCAACTTCACGGAATTCACCGAGGCGATTCGCGGATTTCCGGAAGTGCTGGAGTGTTATGTGCTGATGGGGGCGGTGGATTTTCTGCTGCGTATCGTGACGTCGGATATCGAGGCGTACGAACGGTTTTTTTTCGAGAAGCTGTCGATGGTACCGGGGATTCAGGAGGTCAACTCGATCGTGGCGTTGTCGGAGATCAAGTCCACCACCAGCCTGCCAGTATTGCGCTGACAGGGATGGCCTCATCGCGGGCAAGCCCGGCTCCCACAGAGGAATGCATTCCAAATGTGGGAGCCGGGCTTGCCCGCGATAGCGATTTTACAGACGCAGCAGGGTTTTCCAGGCACGGTTCTGGAATACCGCAATCGCCTGATGCATCCGCGCATCCAACGACTCATCCGTGATCGGCTGGTTGGCCAGTTGCGCCAACTTGTTCAGCTCGCCGTACAGGCGGTCCAGTTCCGGGATGTCCACCACATGACGAGCATGGTGCAGCCATGCCTGGATACGTTCGATGCGCGGCAGTTGCTCGGCCAGGTCTTCCGGCTGTTGCTGGTAGCGCGGCAGTTGCAGGGCCACTGCATCTTCGGCCAACAGGCGCGGAAGCCAGTTGGTGATTTGCGCGGCGCCCTGGCGGTTGCCTCGCACGTTGCGGTCGGCGGTCCAGGTGCGAGCCAGTAGCCAGCGCGAAGCGTTCAGTGAGAACAGGCCCCAACGCACGTCGTCCAATTCTTCGACGAATTGCTCCGGTGCGGCTTTGCGGATGTCTTCGTCGTCGTCACCGGCCTGCACCAGTGGGCGCCAGTCTTCCAGAAGGGCATCGAGTGCGCTGCGCAGTTCGCTGGTGGATTGGCGCGGAGCAGCCTGGCCAAGGCTGCCAACCAGGGCGCGCAGTTCGCCGAGATTGTCGACCCAGTCTTGCAGCAGGCGCCAGTGGCCATTGAAGCGGTATTGTTCGGCCAGGCGCTGGCTGCTGCCCAACAGGTGCCACATGATGGCGGCGAAGGCGTCGTCCAATGGCATTTCGGCGTGCAGTTGCGGCGCCGGCAGGCTCAGGGAGTAGCTGCTGGCGTCGTACAAGCGGTAGCCGCGCTCGGCCTTGCTGATATCGCACGGCATCAGCGCCAGGGTGGCGGCCAGCTCGGAGGCCAGCTCCAACAGGGCAGCCGGCTCGCCTTCGCGCAGTTCCAGCTCCAGTTCGCAGATTTCTTCTTTCTGCTTGCCGACCACCACATGGCCCAGGTCCAGGGCCGCTTCGATCACCACCTTGGCCTTGCCGCGACCCCAGGCGATTTCGGCGCGTTCACGCACGAAGTCGGTGGTAAAGATCGGCTTTAGGGTCTTTTTGTCCAGCTCGGCCAGTTGTTCAGGCCAGCATTCGCCGTCGAGTTTTTTCACATCGAGCTTGGCTTTGGGCAGGTCCCAGTTGTACTCGTTACGTTCCGACAAGCCGGCGACGCTCTGGCCACGGGTCTTGAGGGTCTGGATGATTTCTTCACCGTCCTTGCGCAGGCGCAGGGCGACTTTGGCCTGGGCCAGGTCTCGCTCTGGGGTGTCGAAGTACTGGTTCATCAACTCACGGCGTTCCCAGCCACTTTTGTTGCGTTTTTTCAGGAGCGGGTGCTCACGCAGCGCGGCGAGGGTCTCGCGGCTGACGCGGAGCTTGATTTCGGTTTCTTTTTGCATGGCCGGAACATCCAGGATCGGGAGCGCAGCCGGGGAAAAGAGTGGCTGCCAAGGCCGTGCAGTGTACAGGACTGAGCCCGGCAACGCGCCGCAACGGTTTATTGTGTCGTGCAGATGGCTCTATAGTGGGGTTCATCCGGGAAGTTGAGAGGCCGCGCATGCCGTTACCGTCCATGAAAGAGCAATTCGCCGCGCTGATTGCCGCACCGTCGGTCAGTTGCACCCAAGCGTCTCTCGACCAGACCAACCGCCCGGTGATCGACTTGCTCGCCAGTTGGCTGGGTGATTTGGGTTTTGCCATCGACATCCAGCAAGTCAGCCCCGGCAAATTCAACCTGCTGGCCAGCTTCGGCAGCGGCCCCGGTGGCCTGGTGCTGGCGGGTCATAGCGACACCGTTCCTTATGACGCGGCGTTGTGGAAGACCGATCCGTTGAAATTGACGGAAGTCGACGGCCGCTGGGTAGGGCTGGGCAGTTGCGACATGAAGGGCTTTTTCGCGCTGGCGATCGAGGCCGTGTTGCCGCTGTTGGATCAATCGTTCAAACAACCGTTGTTGATCCTCGCTACCTGTGACGAAGAAAGCTCCATGTCCGGTGCTCGCGCGTTGGCCGAAGCAGGCCGCCCGCTGGGGCGTGCGGCGGTGATTGGTGAGCCGACGGGCCTCAAGCCGATCCGCCTGCACAAAGGCGTGATGATGGAACGCATCGACATCCTCGGCCAAAGCGGCCATTCGTCGGACCCGAGCCTGGGCCACAGCGCCCTCGAAGCTATGCATGACGCCATCGGCGAACTGCGCGGTTTGCGCCTGGCCTGGCAGCGCGAGTACCGCAACCCGCAGTTCAGTGTGCCTCAGCCGACCATGAACTTCGGCTGCATCCATGGTGGCGACAACCCCAACCGCATCTGCGGCCAGTGTTCCCTGGAGTTCGACTTGCGCCCCCTGCCGGGCATGGACCCACAGGTGCTGCGTGACGCTATCCGGCAGAAGCTCGAACCCTTGGCCGAGCGGCATAAAGTAAAGATCGACTACGCGCCGCTGTTCCCCGAAGTACCGCCATTCGAGCAGCCGGAAGATGCCGAACTGGTGCGGGTGGCGGAGCGATTGACCGGGCATCGTGCCGAAGCAGTAGCGTTCGGCACCGAAGCGCCTTATCTTCAGCGCCTTGGTTGTGAAACCCTGGTGCTGGGCCCTGGCGACATTGCCTGTGCCCACCAGCCGGGCGAGTACCTCGAAATGTCACGCTTGACGCCTACAGTGCGTCTATTGCGGGAACTGATCGAGCATTACTGCCTGAAACCCGCATAAATTAACCCCTGCCCATTCGTACATAGAAGGAGAGCGAGCGTGTCGCCAAGCCTGTTCCGACGATAACCATCAGCCCGCTGTGCGCTTTCACGATTCATCCTTGTTTGGCTGCTTTTTATTACAGGCCCAGGTTTTATGCCCGAATACGTCAATTGGCTTCGTCACGCTTCGCCCTACATCAATGCTCACCGGGACTGCACCTTCGTGGTCATGCTGCCCGGCGATGGTGTGGAACATCCGAACTTCGGCAATATCGTCCACGACCTGGTGCTGCTCCACAGCCTGGGGGTGCGGCTGGTGTTGGTACACGGTTCGCGCCCACAGATCGAAGCTCGCCTTGAAGCCCGCGGCCTGGTCCCGGCTTACCACGAAGGTCTGCGCATCACCGATGCCGCGACCCTGGAGTGTGTGATCGACGCGGTCGGCCACCTGCGCATCGCCATCGAAGCGCGCTTGTCCATGGACATGGCTTCCTCGCCGATGCAGGGTTCGCGCCTGCGGGTGGCCAGCGGCAACCTTGTGACCGCACGGCCTATCGGTGTGCTGGAAGGTGTGGATTATCACCACACCGGCGAAGTGCGTCGGGTCGACCGCAAGGGTATCAATCGTTTGTTGGACGAGCGCTCCATCGTGTTGCTGTCGCCCCTGGGTTACTCACCGACAGGCGAGATCTTCAACCTGGCCTGCGAAGACGTCGCCACCCGCGCCGCTATCGACCTGGGCGCCGATAAGCTGCTGCTGTTCGGCGCAGACATGGGCCTGATTGATGAAAACGGCCGGCTGGTGCGCGAGTTGCGTCCCCAACAAGTGCCGGCGCACCTGCAGCGCCTGGGCAAAACCAACTACCAGGCCGAATTGCTCGATGCGGCCGCCGAGGCCTGTCGTGGCGGGGTGGGGCGCAGCCATATCGTCAGCTATGCCGAAGACGGCGCCTTGCTCACCGAACTGTTTACCCGGGACGGCGGCGGTACGCTGGTGGCCCAGGAACAATTCGAACAGGTGCGCGAAGCGGCGATTGAAGACGTCGGTGGCTTGCTCGACTTGATCAGCCCGCTGGAAGAGCAGGGCATTCTGGTGCGGCGCTCGCGGGAAGTGCTGGAGCGTGAGATCGAGCAATTCAGCGTGGTCGAGCGTGAAGGCATGATCATCGCTTGTGCGGCGCTGTACCAGATCGCCGATTCAGATGCTGGCGAGTTGGCGTGCCTGGCGGTGAACCCGGAGTACCGCCATGGCGCACGCGGCGATGTGCTGCTGGAACGCATCGAAACCCGTGCCCGGGCGCAGGGGTTGAAGACGCTGTTTGTCCTCACCACCCGCACCGCTCACTGGTTCCGCGAACGCGGTTTTGTGCCGAGCAGCGTGGATCGCCTGCCGTCGGCGCGGGCATCGCTGTACAACTACCAGCGTAATTCGAAGATTTTCGAAAAGGCTCTGTGATTTAACGCAGGGCTTGCTTTTGTGGGAGCTGGCTTGCCTGCGATTGCATCACCTCGGTTCAACTGAAAGACCGAGGTGTCTGTATCGCAGGCAAGCCAGCTCCCACAGGGACTGCATTTATTCCTTGATAAATCTGTCGGTCACGAAGGCTGAATAGTCGGGCAGCACCGTTTCAACCTTCCCCTGTTCTTTCAAGAACTTCGCCGTCTCCCCAATCGCTTTCGCCGTGCCACCTTTAAGCAGTGCGTTGGTTTGCTGCGCCTGGGCATCCGGGAACGCAGTGCCGGCCAGTAGCTCGGGAATGTCGGCGGCATTTGAACCTGTCAGTTTGGCGATTTTTTGCACCGGTTCGGAATCCACCGTCCAACTGTCTTTGTGGGCGGCATAGTCGGCGAATGCATCCAGGGTGACCTTGGCAAACTTGGCCACTACGTCAGGATGTTTTTCCGCGAAATCCTTGCGTGCCACCCACACTTCGAAGGTCGGTGCACCCCACTGACCCACCTGGGCCGCGTCTGTCAGGGTTTTACCGGTCTTGCGGATCTCGCCCAGGGCCGGTGACCACACGAATGCACCGTCGATATCGCCACGTTTCCACGCGGCGGCGATTTCGGCGGGTTGCAGGTTCACCACCTTGACTTGTTTGGTGTCCAGGCCCCAATGCTTGAGGGCGCCGAGCAGGCTGTAATGAGAGGTTGAAACGAACGGCGTGGCGATGGTTTTGCCCACCAGATCTTGTGGCTTGTCGATCCCGCTGCCATTGCGCACCACCAACGCTTCAGAAGCATTGATCTGCGCCGATACGATAAACGCCACGATAGGTAGATTGCGTGAAGCCGCCGCTGCAAGGGGGCTGGAGCCGAGATTGCCGATTTGCACATCACCGGATGCGATGGCCGTGACCACTTCCGGGCCGCTGTTGAACCGGCGCCAGGCGATCTTTTCGCCGATGGCTTTTTCGTAGAGGCCATCAGCCTGTGGGACTTTGCTGGGATCGATGCCGGTTTGGTAGCCGATAGTCAGGTCGGCCGCGTTGACACCAAAAGAAAGTATTAGCGATACAAAAACTGTAACAAATTGACGGGAGGATGTGCCTTTGGCCATGATGGCGTCGCCTTTTTGATCGTGGGTGACGTATGCAACAGTACGGCCACACTAATCGATCTAAAAAAAGGCTGGTAAATACCGTTTAGGCATTAGCTTATGGAGCGGTTGGTCTACGCTAACCGGCTCGCTTCATGGAATGGCTTATTCCTGGATCGTATGAAAAAGAATGAAATAATTCTTTTTGGGTGTATGAAAAACTCATTACCCTGCAGGGACCAAATTAACTGCGATTAGACGAAGGTAGTAGACATATCAGGTTACGATTGACTTGGTAGTCACTATCTGGCGCTAATCGCGCATCTGTGGATCGAGGGCGTCAGACCCGAGACCTAAGAAATACAAAAATTAGAAATGAGAGGAGCGGTACATGAAGAAGTCAACATTGGCGTTGGCCGTGGCTGTGGCTGCAATTGCACAACAGGCACACTCCGCCGGTTTCATCGAAGACAGCAAGGCCACTCTGGGTCTGCGTAACTTCTACATCAACACAGACAACCGCACCGGTACTGGCGCGAACAAGAACGAAGAGTGGGGCCAAGGCTTCGATCTGCGTTTCATCTCGGGCTACACCCAAGGCACTGTTAAGTTTGGTGTTGACGCTATCGGCCTGTACGGCGTGCGACTGGATTCCAGCCCAGCCAAGAGTGGTAACGCGGGCGGCACCGCTTCCGGTGGCACCATCTTCCCAAGCGACGGCAACCGTGCTGTTCCAGATTTCGCCAGCTTGGGCCTGACCGGTAAAGTCAAGATTTCGGAAACCGAGCTGAAAATCGGTACATTGATGCCGAACAACCCGGTTATCAAGGCCAACGACGGTCGTCTGCTGCCGCAAACCTTCACCGGTGGCCAGATCACCTCGGGCGAAATCAAAGACCTGACGCTGACAGCAGGTCAGATCGAGTCCGCCAAGGGCCGTAACTCCAGCAACGACGAAAACCTGTCGATTGCTGGCGCGAACAAAAGCTCCAACTACGACACTGGCAAGTTCAGCAACAAGTTCTACTACGCTGGTGCTGACTACAAGATCACCAAGGATCTGACCGCTTCGTACTACTTCGGCGAGCTGAAAGACTTCTACTCCCAGAACTTCCTGGGCTTGGTACACAACTGGGCAATCGGCCCAGGCGTGCTGAAAAGCGACCTGCGCTACTACCGCAGCCGTGATAACGGTTCTAACGGTAATACCGCTGCCTACTACACCACTGGTTACTACAACGACGGTGCCAAGCCAACCACGCTGGGCAAGGTCGACAACGACCTGTACAGCTACCTGGCGCTGTACTCGGTTAACGGCCACACCTTCGGTGGCGGTTACCAGTACACCAAGGGTGACAGCGACTTCCCTTGGCTGAACCAAGGTGACGGCTCGTCGAACAGCACCACCACCGACATGCAGATCCAGAAGTTTGCCCGCGCCGGCGAGCGCACTTGGCAAGCTCGCTACGCTTATGACTTCGCCAAAGTCGGCGTACCTGGCCTGACCGCTGGTATCATTTACCTCAAAGGTACCAACATCCAGACCACTACTGGCGACAAGTCCGAGTGGGAACGCGATATCACCCTGGCATACGTTGTTCCAGAAGGCCCGCTGAAAAACCTTGGCGTGGCTTGGAAAAACGCAATGTGGCGTACCGATGTGGCTACCCGCGACCAAGACGAAAACCGTCTGATCGTCAGCTACTCGATCCCGTTGCTGTAAGCGTGTAAAACCTTGCCCGGCGCAATGCCGGGCAGGGTGTCTTGCTTTCAAGTCGGGCTCAACCCCCGCAAGCCCTTCCCGAATCCCCTCTTTGTACAGCGTCTCAAGGCCTTCTCGAACCTTGAAACCGATGTTGCTCTTCGCCCGTTCCCGCGTCCAATGAACAGATTTTTAATATTCCTTTATCGTCTAGATAAATCGATATTTATTCTTTTTAAATAATCTCCAATCCATGCACAGTGGGCTCCATAAGCACTCATCAGGAGCCACACCATGAGCCTAAGACTGGGCGACATCGCCCCCGACTTCGAACAGGATTCCAGCGCCGGCAAGATTCGTTTCCACGAGTGGCTGGGCGATAGCTGGGGTGTATTGTTTTCCCATCCGGCGGACTTCACCCCGGTGTGCACCACCGAATTGGGCTTCACCGCCAAGCTCAAGGACGAATTCGCCCTGCGCGGCGTCAAGGCCATCGCCCTGTCGGTCGACCCGGTGGACTCGCACCACAAGTGGATCGAAGACATCAACGAAACCCAGAATACGGTCGTCAACTTCCCGATCCTGGCTGATGCCGACCGCAAAGTGTCGGATCTCTACGACCTGATCCACCCCAACGCCAGTGACACCCTCACCGTGCGTTCCCTGTTCGTGATCGACCCGAACAAGAAGATTCGCCTGACCATCACGTACCCGGCCAGCACCGGCCGCAATTTCCACGAGATTCTGCGGGTCATCGACTCGTTGCAACTGACCGACAATCACAAGGTCGCCACACCCGCCAACTGGCAGGACGGTGATGAGGTCGTGATCGTGCCGTCGCTCAAGGATGAGGAAGAGATCAAGAAGCGCTTTCCGAAGGGCTATCGTGCGGTGAAGCCTTACCTGCGGCTCACCCCGCAACCCAACCGTTAACGCAGAACCGCAGAACCAATGTGGGAGGGGGCTTGCCCCCGATAGCGGAGTGTCAGTCAATACATCCACTGCTGAACCACCGCCATCGGGGGCAAGCCCCCTCCCACAGTTGTATCGCATTTCAAGTCTCACACAGCAGGGGTTTTCAGGCCGTTTCGACGGCCTTTTTTTTCGCCCTGGAATAGGTGATTCGTATATGCCTTTATAGAATAAATAAATGAAAAAATAAGATTTATAGATATATAAATCAGCTGATATGGTCTGTTCCATCTTGGCGCCATTGCCACACAGCGAACCGCCGACACTTGCTCAAGGAATACCTGCATGCTGGTCGTAACACTTGGAGGCAGCCCCAGCCAGCGTTCCCGCTCCGGGGTCTTGCTGGATAAAACCCGTCAGTGGCTACAGCAAAAAGGCGTGGAAGTGGTGAGTTATCAGATACGGGACTTCCCGGCCGAGGACTTGCTGCACGCTCGCTTCGACAGCCCCCAAGTCATCGACCTGTTGCAGCAGGTGGCCAATGCCGACGGCCTGGTCATCTCCACTCCGGTGTACAAAGCCTCGTTTTCCGGCGCGCTGAAAACCGTGCTCGACCTGCTGCCTGAACGCGCCTTGGCCGACAAAATCGTGCTGCCCATGGCCACTGGCGGCAGCATCGCCCACATGTTGGCGGTGGATTACGCCTTGAAGCCCGTGTTGTCGGCCCTGAAAGCCCAGGAGTTGCTCCACGGCATCTTCGCCGAAGACAGCCAGATCGCTTATGGCGAAGGCAGTGCCCAGGCGCAACTGGTGCCAGTGCTCGAGCAGCGTTTGCACCAGGCCCTGGAGACGCTCTACGGCGCCATGGCCCGTCGCCCGAAACCACTGGACCCTCATGTGTTGAATGACCGTTTGTTGAGTGCTCGCTGGAGCATCTGAGCCTTACCGGAATATGTAGTACTCACCTTACTCAGCCGCCAACGGCCAAGCAGGTGCAGCCAACCCCTTCATCGCAAATTTGGAGAGAGCGCCATGCGCACTGTCATCTTGCGTCGTGGTCTGGTCGCACTGTTTGCTGCGGCTGTGTCCTTCGGCGCCATTGTTCAAGCTCAAGCGGCCGAGACCCTGCGGATCGGTTATCAGAAATACGGCACGCTGGTGCTGCTCAAGGCCAAGGGCACGCTGGAAAAGCGCCTGGCTGCCCAAGGTGTGCAGGTGCAGTGGACTGAGTTCCCAGGCGGTCCGCAATTGCTGGAAGGCTTGAACGTCGGCTCCATCGACTTCGGTGTCACCGGCGAAACCCCACCGGTCTTCGCCCAGGCCGCCGGCGCCGACCTGCTTTACGTTGCCTACGAGCCACCGGCGCCTACCAGCGAAGCGATCCTGGTGCCGAAAGACTCCGCGATCAAATCGGTGGCCGAGCTCAAGGGCAAGAAAATCGTCCTGAACAAAGGCTCCAACGTGCATTACCTGTTGGTACGAGCCCTGGAAGACGCCGGTCTCAAATACACCGACGTGCAGACTGTATTCCTGCCACCCGCCGATGCCCGCGCCGCGTTCGAGCGTGGCAGCGTGGACGCCTGGGTGATCTGGGACCCTTACCAGGCCGCCGCCGAGAAACAACTGCAAGCCCGCACCCTGCGTGACGGTACCGGCATTGCCGACAACCACCAGTTCTACCTCGCCACCAAGCCTTACGCCACACAGCATCCGGACGTGATCAAGGCGTTGGTGGAAGAAGTGCGCGCAGTGGGCGAATGGTCCAAGGCCAATCCGCAGGAAGTGACTGAACAAGTCGCACCGCTGCTCGGACTGCCGGCTGACATCACCTTGATCTCGGTGAAACGCCAGGGCTACGGCGCACTGTTCCTGACCCCGGAAGTGGTCGCCGCCCAGCAGAAAATCGCCGACAGCTTCTACCAACTCAAATTGATCCCCAAGCCCTTGAACATCAAGGATGTGATCTGGACCCCACCCGCCGCCGTTGCCAAAGCGCCGTAATCCGACTTCTTCAGGAGACAACTCCATGAGCCTCAATATTTTCTGGTTCCTGCCTACCCACGGCGACGGCCATTACCTTGGCACCGCCGAAGGCGCTCGCGCCGTCGATCACGGTTACCTGCAGCAAGTGGCCCAGGCTGCTGACCGCCTGGGCTTCGGCGGGGTGCTGATCCCCACCGGGCGCTCTTGCGAAGACTCGTGGCTGGTGGCTGCCTCGCTGATTCCGGTGACACAACGCCTGAAATTCCTCGTCGCACTGCGCCCCGGGATCATTTCGCCGACGGTGGCCGCGCGTCAGGCAGCCACCCTGGACCGCCTGTCCGGCGGCCGTGCGCTGTTCAACCTGGTGACCGGCGGTGACCCGGAGGAATTGGCCGGTGACGGTTTGTTCCTCAGTCACGAAGAGCGCTATCAGGCTTCGGTGGAATTCACCCGCATCTGGCGTCGCGTGCTCGAAGGCGAAACCGTGGACTACGACGGTGAGCACATCAGCGTCAAAGGCGCCAAGCTGCTCTACCCGCCGATTCAGCAACCGCGTCCGCCGCTGTATTTCGGTGGTTCTTCCGAAGCCGCCCAAGACCTGGCGGCCGAACAAGTGGAAATGGTGCTGACCTGGGGCGAGCCTCCGGCCGCCGTCGCCGAGAAAATCCAACAGGTCCGGGCCAAGGCCGCCAAGCTCGGGCGCACCGTGCGCTTTGGCATTCGCCTGCATGTGATCGTGCGTGAAACCAACGACGAGGCCTGGAAAGCCGCCGACAAACTGATCTCCCACTTGGACGACGACACCATCGCCCGTGCCCAGGCGTCCCTGGCGCGCTTTGATTCCGTCGGCCAGCAACGCATGGCCGCCTTGCACGGTGGCAACCGCGACAACTTGGAAGTCAGCCCCAACCTGTGGGCCGGCGTCGGCCTGGTGCGGGGTGGTGCAGGCACGGCACTGGTGGGCGATGGCCCAACCGTGGCTGCGCGGGTCAAGGAGTACGCGGACTTGGGCATCGACACCTTTATTTTCTCCGGTTATCCACACCTGGAAGAGTCGTATCGGGTGGCCGAGTTGTTGTTCCCACATTTGGATATCGAGCGTCCCGAGCTGCCGAAAAGCGCCGGTTACGTCAGCCCGTTCGGCGAGATGGTCGCCAACGACATCCTTCCCAAAGCTGCGTCGCAGAGCTGAGGCAGCGCCATGAACCTTGAAAAATTGAGTCATCGTGTGGCGCCTTGGGTGCTGCCGATTTTGTTGCTGGCGGTGTGGCAGTTGTCGGTGTCGGCGGGCTGGTTGTCGACGCGCATCTTGCCGGCCCCCAGTGCGGTGATCGAAGCCGGGGTGAACCTGGTCAGCAGTGGAGAAATCTGGAAACACCTGGCTATCAGCGGCTGGCGCGCCGGCCTGGGTTTTGTGATCGGCGGCAGCATCGGCCTGGCCCTGGGCTTTATCACCGGCCTGTCGAAGTGGGGCGAGCGCCTGCTGGACAGCTCGGTGCAGATGATCCGTAACGTGCCGCACCTGGCGCTGATCCCGCTGGTGATCCTGTGGTTCGGCATTGACGAGACCGCGAAAATTTTCCTGGTCGCCCTCGGCACGCTGTTCCCGATCTATCTGAACACCTATCACGGCATCCGCAACGTCGACCCGGCGCTGGTGGAAATGTCGCGCAGCTATGGATTGTCCGGCTTCAGCCTGTTCCGTCAGGTGATCCTGCCGGGCGCGCTGCCGTCGATCCTGGTCGGTGTGCGTTTCGCCCTGGGCTTTATGTGGCTGACGCTGATCGTGGCGGAAACCATCTCGGCCAGCTCGGGCATCGGGTATCTGGCAATGAACGCACGGGAATTCCTGCAAACCGACGTCGTGGTGCTGGCCATCGTCATGTACGCGATCCTCGGCAAACTGGCCGACCTTGCCGCGCGCGGGCTGGAGCGTGTGTGGCTGCGCTGGCACCCGGCTTATCAAGTGAATAAAGGAGGTGCGGCATGACGGCTCAACAACCTCCGCGCCTGCTTAAAGGCATCCCGCTGGCGGTGCGTAAATTGCGCAAGGCCTTTGGTGCGCGGGAAGTACTCAAAGAGATTGACCTGCATATTCCGGCTGGCCAGTTCGTGGCCGTGGTCGGTCGCAGCGGTTGCGGCAAAAGTACGTTGCTGCGCCTGCTGGCTGGCTTGGACAAAGCCAGTGGCGGCGAACTGCTGGCCGGCTCCGCACCGCTCGGCGAAGCGATTGAAGACACACGGTTGATGTTCCAGGAAGCGCGTTTGCTGCCGTGGAAAAAGATCATCGACAACGTGGGGCTGGGGCTCAAGGGCAACTGGCGGCCCAAGGCGTTGGAAGCCCTGGAAGCGGTCGGCCTGGCCGAACGTGCCAATGAATGGCCAGCGGCGCTGTCCGGTGGGCAGAAGCAGCGCGTGGCCCTGGCTCGCGCGCTGATTCACCAGCCGCGTCTGCTGTTGCTCGACGAACCGCTGGGCGCGTTGGATGCCCTGACCCGCATCGAGATGCAGCAACTGATCGAAAACCTCTGGCAGAAGCACGGGTTCACCGTGTTGCTGGTGACCCATGACGTCAGCGAAGCCGTGGCGATTGCCGACCGGGTGATCCTGATCGAAGACGGCGAAATCGGCCTGGACCTGATCGTCGACCTGCCGCGTCCCAGGGCCCGAGGCTCACACCGCCTGGCCGCGCTGGAAGCCGAAGTGCTCAACCGTGTGCTGTCGTTACCCGGCTCGCCGCCGGAACCCGAACCTGTTTCACCGCTGCCTACGCAATTGCGTTGGGCTCAATAACTCACTCGTCCCATGAAGGAAGCAGACCATGACTATTAAAGCCATCAACGTGCGTAACCAGTTCAAAGGCATCATCAAGGAAATCGTCGAAGGTGATGTGTTGTCGGAAATCGATGTGCAGACCGCGTCCGGCATCGTGACGTCCGTGATCACCACGCGTTCGGTCAAAGAGCTGGAGCTGGTGATCGGCAGTGAAGTGATTGCCTTCGTTAAGTCGACCGAGGTGTCGATCGCCAAGTTGTGATCGCGCTTGAGGCCGCCATCGAAGGCAAGCCCCCTCCCACCTTTTGAATGTATTCACAGGTCAAAATGTGGGAGGGGGCTTGCCCCCGATGAGGCCGGCCCAGCCACCACAATACTCAACGCTTGGGCAGGTACACCGGCAAATAAAGCCCCACATACGCATCAAACACCCGCATCCCTTCCTCCGCCATGCGCGGCGTGATCAACCCGTGCTGATGCACCGAGCGCGCATACACGCGGTCGCTCAACTCCAATGCCAGGGCAAATACATCCACATCAGCGGGTAAGCTCGGCACTTCGAAATGGCGGTTGAACACGGCCAGCATCAGGTCACCCAGTTCCAGGTCATGCTGACGGTCTGCCTGTGTCACTTCGGTCAGCCCATGCTGCGCCAGGATCAACTGGCGAGCAGCGGCATCCTGTTCGTAGACACTGAGCATGCGCTGCTCGACGATGTAGGACAGGTCACGCCAGTGCTTGAGTGAAGCATGGTCGATGGGCGCCTGGATGGCGGCGCGGAAAGCGGCATGCACGTCGGCGGTCAGCGCTTCTAAAAGCGCCGGCACACTGGCGAAGAAGTGATACACCGACGACGGCGGAATCTGTGCCCGTTCCGCCACGCTGTAGATCGACAAACTCGCCACGCCTTCGGCGGCCAGCAAGGTGCGGGCGGCGTCGAGGATCGCATCGATCCGTGCCTGGCTGCGGGCGCGGGGTTTGCGAGGGGCGGCAGGGCGGGTGGTCATGGATGTCTCCTACAAGGCAGCGGGCATTGTATGAGCAGGAGTCTGTGTTGTCTGCCAGGGCCTCATCGCAGGCAAGCCAGCTCCCACACATGAATGTATTCACAGATCAAAATGTGGGAGCTGGCTTGCCTGCGATGAATCCACTCCGGTCTGCCGGAAGAAACCCATAAAAAAACGCCACAGACCAAAGCCCGCAGCGTTTTTTCAATGCAGCCGCCGTTTAGACGGTATGCAAGTACCAGTTGTACTCAAGGTCGGAGATGGAGTGTTCGAACTCTTCCAGCTCACTTTCCTTACAGGCGACGAAGATATCGATGTATTTAGGATCGATGTACTTGGCCATGACCTCGCTGTCGTCCAACTCGCGCAGGGCATCACGCAGGTTGTTCGGCAGGCTCTGTTCGTTCTGCTCGTAGCTGTTGCCTTCCACTGGTGCGCCTGGCTCGATCTTGTTGGTCAGGCCGTGGTGCACGCCCGCCAGGACCGAGGCCATCAGCAGGTAAGGGTTGGCGTCGGCACCGGCCACACGGTGTTCGATACGTACGGCATCGGACGAGCCGGTCGGTACGCGAATCGCTACGGTGCGGTTGTCCAGGCCCCAGCACGGCGAGTTCGGCACGTAGAACTGTGCGCCGAAACGACGGTAGGAGTTGACGTTAGGGCACAGGAACGCCATTTGGGCGGGTAGGGTCTCGAGCACACCGCCGATCGCGTGACGCAATGCGGCGTTCTGCTCGGGATCCTCGCTGGCAAAGATGTTCTTGCCGTCCTTGTCCAAGACCGAAATGTGTACGTGCAAACCGTTGCCTGCCTGGCCTGGGTAAGGCTTGGCCATGAAGGTGGTGTCCATCTCATGGTCGTAGGCGATGTTCTTGATCAGGCGCTTGAGCAGTACGGCGTAGTCGCAGGCCTTGATCGGGTCGGCCACGTGGTGCAGGTTCACTTCGAACTGCGCCGGGGCACTTTCCTTGACGATGGCGTCGGCCGGGATGCCTTGCTCTTTTGCGCCTTCCAGGATGTCCTGGAGGCAGTCGACATATTCGTCGAGGTCGTCGATCAGGTAGACCTGTGTCGAGTGCGGGCGTTTGCCGGAGATCGGCGAGCGGGGCGGTTGTGGGCGGCCGTTCACGTTCTCCTGGTCGATCAGGTAGAACTCAAGTTCGAAAGCGGCGCAGATGGTCAGACCGAGGTCATCAAATTTGCTTACAACTTGGCGGAGCACTTCGCGCGGATCGGCGAAGAAAGGTTCACCTTCAAGTTCGTGCATGGTCATCAGCAGTTGCGCGGTGGGGCGCTTTTGCCAGGGTTCATTGCACAGGGTGTCGGGAATTGGATAACAGATTCGGTCAGCATCACCGATGTCCAGACCCAGGCCGGTGCTTTCCACCGTCGAGCCGTTGATATCCAGGGCAAATAAAGAGGCAGGCAGGTTAATGCCCTTCTCGTAAACCTTGTGGAGGCTGGTGCGTTCGATGCGCTTACCGCGCACCACACCATTCATATCCGCAATTAGAAGGTCTACGTACAGAACCTCAGGATGATCCTTAAGGAACGCGTTCGCTTCGTTAAGCTGAACGGCACGCGGGGGTACCGACATGATGCAACACCTTTGTTGTTAAAAATATCAATCATTGATCTTTTCTGGTTTCAGTCAACCCGAACGGCATGCCGAAGTCAAGCGAGGCCTTTTTTGCCCTAAAAAAGCGCTACGAGGGCATTTTTGGGGCTTTTTGGGGCGGTTTTTGGGGTTTGAACGGCTTGGGACTAGCAGGCTTGAGCGGGCCGTGTTGTATTTTTTACGGGGGTGTTGTGTAAAAAAATGAACAAGGCTAAGCTCGATTCAAACCCATAACAGCAATAATACCGGGGTGCTTCATGTTTCTCCTGCCGCCCAACGGCGTCTTGGCCTGCTTCAGCCGGGCTGTGTCATCCGTAAAATCTTCCCGCGTGAATGCTCGCGTACCGGCCAATATTCTTGACGCCTCGGCCCACCTCTTTTTTGCCCCCTTGCTTGCCGCCCAATGGCGCGCGCCCAACGTGCTGCTCAAGATTGCGCACAACTTTGGCGTGAGGAATGCAACGTCGCAGCAAATGGCAGGTAAGCTCCTACCCTGAACGAAAAAACGACGCGGATGCTGCGTCAACCAACGCCTGGCCTTTTAATGGACGCCAGGAAACCCAGCCCAGAGGCATTTATGAGTAACAACCTCGACCAGCTCACCGATTGGTTGAAAGACCACAAGATCACAGAAGTCGAATGCATGATTGGCGACCTCACCGGCATCACCCGGGGCAAGATCTCGCCGACCAACAAGTTCATCGCCGAAAAAGGCATGCGCCTGCCTGAGAGCGTGCTGTTGCAGACCGTGACCGGCGACTATGTCGAAGACGACATCTATTACGAATTGCTCGACCCGGCCGACATCGACATGATCTGCCGCCCCGACCAGAACGCGGTGTTCCTGGTGCCTTGGGCCATCGAGCCGACCGCCCAGGTGATCCACGACACCTACGACAAGCAAGGCAACCCGATCGAGCTGTCGCCGCGCAACGTGCTCAAGAAAGTCCTCAAGCTCTACGCCGACAAAGGCTGGCAGCCCATCGTGGCGCCGGAGATGGAGTTCTACCTGACCAAACGCTGCGAAGACCCGGACTTCCCGCTGCAACCGCCGATTGGCCGTTCCGGTCGCCCGGAGACCGGCCGCCAGTCCTTCTCTATAGAAGCGGCCAACGAATTCGACCCGCTGTTCGAGGACGTCTACGACTGGTGCGAATTGCAGGAACTGGACCTCGACACGCTGATCCACGAGGACGGCACCGCGCAGATGGAAATCAACTTCCGTCATGGCGATGCCCTGTCCCTGGCCGACCAGATCCTGGTGTTCAAGCGCACCATGCGTGAAGCCGCGCTCAAGCACGACGTGGCCGCCACCTTCATGGCCAAGCCGATGACCGGCGAGCCCGGCAGCGCGATGCACCTGCATCAAAGCATCATCGACATCGCCACCGGCAAGAACGTCTTCTCCAATGAAGACGGAACCATGAGCCAGCTGTTCCTCAATCACATTGGCGGGCTGCAGAAGTTCATCCCTGAATTGCTGCCGCTGTTTGCCCCCAACGTGAACTCGTTCCGCCGCTTCCTGCCCGACACCTCGGCGCCGGTGAACGTGGAATGGGGTGAAGAAAACCGCACCGTTGGCCTGCGTGTACCGGACGCCGGCCCGCAGAACCGCCGTGTGGAAAACCGTCTGCCGGGCGCCGACGCCAATCCGTACCTGGCGATTGCCGCCAGTTTGCTGTGTGGCTTCATCGGCATGGTCGAAGGCCATAACCCGAGCGCGCCCGTGGTGGGCCGTGGTTACGAGCGGCGCAACCTGCGCCTGCCGTTGACCATCGAGGACGCCTTGGAGCGCATGGAAAACAGCAAGACCATCGAGAAATACCTGGGGCAGAAATTCATCACCGGCTACGTCGCGGTCAAGCGGGCCGAGCATGAAAACTTCAAGCGCGTGATCAGTTCATGGGAGCGGGAATTCCTGCTCTTCGCCGTCTGATGCGCCGGGCGCGCTGTGGGAACAGCGCGCCCTCACCTGAAACATCTAGGAGATTGGTATGTCCAGCAACAACCCGCAAACCCGTGAATGGCAAGCCTTGAGCAGCGATCATCACTTGGCGCCGTTCAGCGATTTCAAGCAATTGAAAGAGAAGGGCCCACGGATCATCACCAAAGCCCACGGCGTTTACCTGTGGGACAGCGAAGGCAACAAGATCCTCGATGGCATGGCCGGCTTGTGGTGCGTGGCGATTGGTTACGGTCGCGATGAACTGGCCGACGCTGCCGCCAAGCAGATGAAAGAGCTGCCGTACTACAACCTGTTCTTCCAGACCGCGCACCCGCCGGTGCTGGAGCTGGCCAAGGTGATTTCCGACATCGCACCGGCCGGCATGAACCACGTGTTTTTCACCGGCTCCGGCTCCGAAGGCAACGACACCATGTTGCGCATGGTCCGCCACTACTGGGCGATCAAGGGCCAGCCGAACAAGAAAACCATCATCAGCCGCAAGAACGGCTATCACGGTTCCACCGTGGCCGGCGCCAGCCTGGGCGGCATGACTTATATGCATGAACAGGGCGACTTGCCGATTCCAGGCATCGTCCACATCGCCCAGCCGTACTGGTTTGGCGAAGGCGGCGACATGAGCCCGGAAGAGTTCGGGATCTGGGCCGCCAACCAGCTTGAAGAGAAGATCCTGGAAGTCGGCGTAGACAACGTCGGTGCCTTTATCGCCGAGCCGATCCAGGGCGCGGGTGGTGTGATCGTGCCGCCTGAGACTTACTGGCCACGCATCAAGGAGATCCTCGCCAAGTACGACATCCTGTTCGTTGCCGACGAAGTGATCTGTGGTTTCGGCCGTACCGGTGAGTGGTTCGGTAGCGACTTCTATGGCCTCAAGCCCCACATGATGACCATCGCCAAGGGCCTGACCTCGGGTTACGTCCCCATGGGCGGCCTGATCGTGCACGACGATGTGGTTGCCGTGCTGAACGAAGGCGGTGACTTCAACCACGGTTTCACCTATTCCGGCCACCCGGTGGCAGCGGCGGTGGCCCTGGAAAACATCCGCATCCTGCGCGATGAGAAAATCGTCAGCCGTGTCCACGACGAAACGGCACCGTATTTGCAGAAACGTCTGAGGGAACTGACTGATCACCCGTTGGTGGGTGAAGTTCGTGGTGTGGGTATGCTCGGGGCAATTGAGCTGGTGCAGGACAAGGCCACGCGCAAGCGCTATGAAGGTCGGGGCGTGGGCATGATCTGTCGTACGTTCTGCTTCGAGAATGGCCTGATCATGCGCGCCGTGGGCGACACCATGATCATTTCGCCATCGCTGGTGATCAGCAAGGCAGAAATCGACGAGCTGGTGACCAAGGCTCGCCAGTGCCTGGACCTGACTTTGGCGGCATTGCAGGGCTAAGTGCTAGGCTCAGAACGCAGCGGCTCTCGGGCGCTGCTTTCTGAGCAGTTATAAATGAGGCTTTGGTTGAAAGCCGGCCTCGGAACTTGCCAGACTGTCGCCCTGTTTTGTTGCCCTTAGACGGGCCGCTTAACGATGAAGAACGTGGCCCAAAAAAGAAAAAATTGGAGCATCACCAAATGAAGGCATTAGGTTTGAAGAACGCTGGCAAGACCCTCCTCGCCTTGTCCCTGATGGGCGCAATGGCGAGCGCGGCCCAGGCCGACGACAAAGTGCTGCACGTCTACAACTGGTCCGACTACATTGCACCGGACACCATCGCCAACTTTGAAAAAGAGTCGGGCATCAAAGTGGTGTACGACGTTTTTGACAGCAACGAAACCCTGGAAGCCAAGTTGCTGGCAGGCAAGTCCGGTTACGACATCGTCGTGCCGTCGAACAACTTCCTCGCCAAGCAGATCAAGGCCGGTGTCTACCAGGAGCTGGACAAGTCCAAGCTGTCCAACTACGACAACCTGAACAAATCCCTGCTTAAAGCCGTGTCGGTCAGCGACCCGGACAACAAGCACGCCTTCCCGTACATGTGGGGCTCCATCGGCATCGGCTATAACCCGGAGAAGGTCAAGGCTGCGCTGGGCGTGGACAAGATCGATTCGTGGGACGTGCTGCTCAAGCCTGAGAACATCGCCAAGCTGAAAAGCTGCGGTGTGAGCTTCCTCGATTCGCCAACCGAAATGCTGCCGGTGGCGCTGCATTACCTGGGCCTGCCGACCGATACCCAGAAGAAAGCCGACCTCAAGCAAGCCGAGGACCTGTTCCTCAAGCTGCGCCCATCGATCGGTTACTTCCACTCGTCCAAGTACATCTCGGACCTGGCCAACGGCAACATCTGTGTCGCCGTGGGTTACTCGGGTGACGTGCAACAGGCCAAGTCCCGCGCGGCCGAAGCCGGTGGCAAGGTGAAAGTTGCCTACGACATTCCGAAAGAAGGCGCCGGTAGCTTCTACGACATGGTCGCCATCCCTAAAGATGCCGAAAACGTCGACGCTGCCTACAAGTTCATGAACTACCTGCTCAAGCCGGAAGTCATGGCTGGCATTACCAACAGCGTGCGTTTCCCGAACGGTAACGAGAAGGCCACCGCACTGGTCGACAAAGACATCACCAGCGACCCGGGCATCTACCCGCCAGCGGATGTGCAGGCCAAGCTCTACGCCATTGCCGACCTGCCGGCTGCGACCCAGCGTGAAATGACACGCAGCTGGACCAAGATCAAATCGGGTAAATAAGCCCTGAAACCTGTGGAGGGGCAGTTTGACTGCTCCTCTCACACATTAAATGACAGAAAGTTTTGCCGGATCGGTTTATCGAGGGTAAGTTGCGCGCCGGTTTTGTTGCCGGGCAACAACTTTGGGCCCAACTATTTAAGAGGACCTCCACTTGCCAATTTCTTTATTTCGCAAAGCCATGCTGGTGGGTGCAGGTATCACGCTGGCGATCAGCGTGCAGGCTGCGCCGACTGTGCATATTTATAACTGGTCGGACTACATCGGTACCGACACCCTGGCCAACTTCGAAAAGGCCACCGGCATCAAGCCCGTGTATGACGTGTTTGATTCCAACGAAACCCTGGAAGGCAAGCTGCTGGCCGGACGTACCGGCTACGACGTGGTCGTACCGTCCAACCACTTCCTCGGCAAGCAAATCAAGGCCGGGGCGTTCCAGAAGCTCGACAAGTCATTGCTGACGAATTACGCCAACCTCGACCCGGCGCTGCTCAAGCGCCTGGAAAAGAACGATCCGGGTAACCAGTACGCCGTTCCGTACCTGTGGGGCACCAACGGTATCGGTTACAACGTCGACAAAGTGAAGGAAGTGCTGGGCGTCGACCATATCGATTCCTGGGCCGTGCTGTTCGAGCCGGAAAACATGAAGAAGCTGGCGACTTGCGGCGTGTCGTTCATGGACTCGGCGGATGAAATGCTGCCGGCGGTGCTCAACTACATGGGCCTGAACCCCAACAGCACCAACCCCGAAGATTACAAGAAGGCCGAAGAGAAGCTGCTCAAAGTGCGGCCCTACGTGACCTATTTCCATTCTTCCAAATACATCTCCGACCTGGCCAACGGCAACATTTGCGTGGCCGCAGGTTTCTCCGGCGATGTGTTCCAGGCCAAGGCCCGTGCCGCCGAGGCTGGCAAAGGCGTGAACATCGCCTACACGATTCCGAAAGAAGGCGGCAACCTGTGGTTTGACGTGCTGGCGATCCCCAAGGATGCCACCAACGTCAAAGAGGCCCACGCCTTCATCAACTATTTGCTGCAACCTGAGGTGATCGCTCAGGTCAGTGATTACGTCGGTTATGCCAACCCTAATCCGGGGGCGGACAAACTGATGGAGCAATTGATACGCACTGACGCAGCGGTTTACCCACCGCAGGCGGTTCTCGACCGGACATTCGTCAACTTCGAGCTACCCCCGAAAGTGCAGCGTTTGATGACCCGTAGCTGGACCAAGGTCAAGACGGGCAAGTAAGACTCAAGGCTCAAACTATCCAAGGTTTCGCCCGTATTGGTCGAACAGAAAATTTTGTTGGGAGTTTCGCAAATGGCAGTTGCCTCCGGCGCCTATAAGAAAGCCCTCGAGGGCGACCAGACACCGAAAAAGGTGTTGGTCAAAATCGACCGGGTCACGAAAAAATTCGACGAGACGATTGCCGTGGACGATGTGTCCCTGGAAATCAAGAAAGGCGAGATTTTCGCCTTGCTCGGCGGTTCGGGATCGGGCAAATCCACCTTGCTGCGCATGCTCGCAGGCTTCGAACGCCCAACCGAAGGTCGCATCTACCTCGACGGTGAAGACATCACCGACATGCCGCCCTACGAGCGGCCGATCAACATGATGTTCCAGTCCTACGCCTTGTTCCCCCACATGACCGTGGCGCAGAACATCGCCTTCGGCCTGCAGCAGGACAAGATCCCCAAGGCCGAGATCGACGCCCGCGTGGCCGAGATGCTCAAGCTGGTGCAGATGAGCCAGTACGCCAAGCGCAAGCCGCACCAGTTGTCTGGTGGCCAGCGTCAGCGTGTGGCCCTGGCTCGTTCCCTGGCCAAGCGCCCGAAATTGCTGCTGCTCGATGAGCCGATGGGCGCGCTGGACAAGAAACTGCGTTCGCAGATGCAACTGGAGCTGGTTGAGATCATCGAGCGCGTCGGCGTGACCTGCGTGATGGTGACCCACGACCAGGAAGAGGCCATGACCATGGCCGAGCGCATCGCGATCATGCACTTGGGCTGGATCGCCCAGATCGGCAGCCCGATCGACATCTACGAGACGCCGACCAGCCGCCTGGTGTGCGAGTTCATCGGCAACGTCAACATCTTCGACACCCAGGTGGTGGACGACGCCGAAGGTCACGCGGTGCTCAAATGCGCTGACCTGGATCGCGACATCTACGTGGGCTACGGAATCGCCACTTCGGTGGAAGACAAGTCGGTGACTTACGCGATTCGTCCGGAAAAACTGCTGGTCACCACCGAAATGCCGACCTGCGAGCACAACTGGTCCAGCGGCAAGGTGCACGACATCGCCTACCTGGGCGGCCACTCGGTGTTCTACGTGGAACTGCCAAGCGGCAAACTGGTGCAGTCCTTCGTCGCAAACGCCGAACGCCGTGGCCAGCGCCCGACCTGGGGTGACCAGGTGTACGTGTGGTGGGAAGACGACAGCGGCGTGGTGCTTCGCTCATGAACATGAAGAAGCTCAAGCGCCAGTTGCAACGAATAACCCCCGGTGGCCGGCATGTGGTCATCGGGATTCCTTTCCTATGGCTGTTCCTGTTCTTCATGCTGCCGTTCTTCATCGTCTTGAAGATCAGCTTTGCCGAAGCCGATGTCGCGATCCCGCCTTACACCGAGATCTACACCTTCGTTGAGCAGAAACTGCAGTTGGTGCTGAACCTGGCCAACTACTCGATGCTCGGCGACGATGAGTTGTACATCGCCGCGTACCTGGGCTCGCTGAAAATGGCGTTTTTCAGCACGCTGCTGTGCCTGCTGATCGGCTACCCGATGGCCTATGCCATCGCCAGTGCGCGCAAAGAGATGCAGACCGTACTGGTGCTGCTGATCATGATGCCGACCTGGACCGCGATCCTGATCCGCGTGTATGCGTGGATGGGCATCCTCAGCAACAACGGTTTGCTCAACGGCTTCCTGATGTCCATCGGGCTGATCAACGAGCCGCTGCAGATCCTCAACACCAACATCGCGGTGTATATCGGCGTGGTCTATTCGTACCTGCCGTTCATGATCCTGCCGCTGTACGCCAACCTGGTGAAGCACGACCAGAGCCTGCTAGAAGCCGCGTCCGACCTGGGGTCGAGCACCTTCAACAGTTTCTGGAAGATCACCGTGCCGCTGTCCAAGAACGGCATCATCGCCGGCTGCATGCTGGTGTTTATCCCGGTGGTGGGCGAGTTCGTGATCCCGGAACTGCTGGGCGGCCCGGAAACCCTGATGATCGGTAAAGTGTTGTGGCAAGAATTCTTCAACAACCGTGACTGGCCGGTGGCCTCTGCCCTGGCGGTGGTGATGCTGGCGATCCTGATCGTGCCGATCATCCTGTTTAACCGCAGCCAAGCCAAAGAGATGGAGGGCAAGATATGAAGCGCGTCAGTTTCTCAAGCTTCATGCTGGTGGCGGGGTTGTTGTTCATCTACCTGCCGATGCTGATCCTGGTGATCTACTCGTTCAACGAATCCAAGCTGGTGACAGTATGGGGCGGTTGGTCGATCAAGTGGTACGTGGGCTTGCTGGACAACACCCAGTTGATGGGTTCGGTGGCGCGCTCCCTGGAAATCGCCTGCTACACGGCGGTGGCCGCAGTAGCGCTGGGTACGTTGGCCGCCTTCGTGCTGACACGCATCAGCCAGTTCAAGGGCCGCACGCTGTTTGGCGGCCTGGTGACCGCACCGCTGGTGATGCCGGAAGTGATCACCGGTCTGTCGCTGTTGCTGCTGTTCGTGGCCATGGCGCAGATGATCGGCTGGCCCCAGGAACGTGGCATCGTCACCATCTGGATCGCCCACACCACGTTCTGTGCGGCGTATGTGGCGGTGGTGGTGTCGGCGCGCTTGCGTGAGTTGGACCTGTCGATTGAAGAAGCGGCGATGGACTTGGGGGCACGCCCATGGAAGGTGTTCTTCCTGATCACCATTCCGATGATCGCGCCGTCGTTGGCGGCGGGCGGCATGATGTCGTTCGCGTTGTCCCTGGATGACCTGGTACTGGCCAGCTTCGTGTCGGGCCCGGGCTCTACGACCCTGCCGATGGAAGTGTTCTCGGCCGTGCGCCTTGGGGTCAAACCCGAGATCAATGCCGTGGCCAGCCTGATCCTGTTGGCGGTGTCGCTGGTGACTTTCCTCGTGTGGTTCTTCAGCCGTCGTGCCGAAGAGATGCGCAAGAAGGCGATCCAGCAAGCCGTAGAAGAAGCGGCGGCGGATGGCTGGCAGCAGCCGGACAAGCGCCGCGCGCCTGCACCGGTCTAAAGCTGTGTGAGGTCCAAATGTGGGAGGGGGCTTGCCCCCCCTCCCACAGTTGATTGCATTTCAAGTCCAGGGCGATTTGCGGATGACTTCAACAAAATTCATCGGCTTGAACCCCGGCTCCTGATCTACCAGCACATCCGTCTTCACGTTGCCGAACGTGGTCTGTGGGCGATGGCGCAAGCCGTCGGCAAAGGCGCAGATGATGCACTCCTTGAACCCTTCACCCCGTGGATGCGCATGCACCACCGCCTCGCGCTGCACGCTGGAAAACGCTGCGTAATCCATACCCAAGACATCCATCTCGACGCCAGCCGTCACCAGTGCAACGGTTGGGCGCAGATGCTGCGGCACGCCCGGCGTGGTATGCAGGGCGATGGACAGCCACACCTGTTCGATGTCGTCGTCACTCAACCCGTAAGGCTTGAGGAACGTGGCCGCCGCATTGGCGCCGTCCACTTCGAAACGCTCGTTGTCACTGCGATGGCCTTCGACCAGGCCCAGGTCATGGAACATCGCGCCGACGTAGAGCAACTCCGGGTTGTAAGCGAGTTGTTTGCGTTCACCGCTTAAGGCGCCGAACAGAAACACGCGGCGGGAGTGGTGATAAAGCAGGTCGGATTCGACGTCGCGAATGTATTCGGTGGTGGCCTTGGCCAGTGCGCTGTCGGGTATCTGGATACCGGCGATGGTGGTGCTCATGATGGCTCTCCTCTGGAAAGATTCCAGTCTGGTCGCGTGCCTGCGAAGGGGCCATCACGGCGAGGGAGCGATCCCGGCCAATGTGGTTGCACATCGTGCCAAGGCTGTACGCGATCAAATGTGGGAGCTGGCATGTGGGAGCTGGCTTGCCTGCGATAGCATCACCTGGGTATACCTGACAGACCGAGTCGCCTGCATCGCGGGCAATCCCGGCTCCCACAGGGTTTCGCGCCAGTCCAGAGATAAGGTTTACTCATGCGAAAAACCGTTGCCATTCTGATCTTTCCCGGCGTCCAGTCGCTGGATGTGACGGGGCCGATGGATGTGTTTTGCGAGGCCAACCGCTTTTTGCCGCCGCAGGACCATTACCAGCTCGAAGTCATCGGCCTTGGCCACGGCACGATGGTGGCCTCAAACGGCCTGTCACTACAGGCCCATCGGCATTACAGCGAAGCTCTTGAGTCCTACGACTTGCTGCTGGTCGCTGGCGGCCCGCAATTGCCCTTCGAGGATTTCGGTGCCTCCTTCGATGACTGGCTACGCGGCGCAACCCAGAGAGCACACCGCTTCGGTTCGATCTGCAACGGCGCCTTCCTGCTGGCCCGCGCTGGCTTGCTGAATGGAAAAACCGTCACCACCCACTGGAACGACGCCGCGGACTTGGCGCGCCTGTGCCCTACCGCCCAGGTCGATGCCGATCGCCTCTACGCACAGGACGGCAACCTCTACACGTCGGCGGGTGTGACCGCAGGCATCGACCTGTCGCTGTACCTGTTGGCCCAGGACCATGGCCCGGAAGTCGCGCTGAGCGTGGCCAAGCGTCTGGTGGTGTTCACCCAGCGTTCCGGTGGGCAGTCGCAGTTCAGCCCGTTCCTCACGCCCCACGCCGAAAACACCTCGGCGGTGGCGCTGGTGCAGCTGTACGTGTTGGCGAACCTGACGGGGGATTTGACCATCGCCGATCTGGCCAAGGCGGCCAATATGAGTGCACGCAATTTCTCCCGGGTGTTTGCCCGTGAAGCACGGATAACGCCGGCTGAGTTTGTAGAGCGAGCCCGGGTGGATGCGGCGCGGGTGATGCTCGAAAGCAGCCCCGCACCGCTCAAGACCGTGGCCTACCAATGCGGCTTTCGCGATGCCCAGCACATGCGCAGTGTGTTCAATCGCCGGCTGGGCGTGACGCCGCAACAGTTCCGGCTTAACTTTGCGGCGCCGGTTTGAGCGTGTCGTAGGCTTCCAGGGCGCGCAGCGAGTAGATGTACGCGGCGCCGGCATTCAGCGAGATCGCGGTAGCCAGGGTGGCGGCGACTTCTTCGCGGGTGGCGCCGGCCTTGATTGCCGCATCGGCATGTACGCCGATGCAGCCGTCGCAGCGGGTGGTGATGGCCACGGCGATGGAAATCAGCTCGCGGGTCTTGGCGTCGAGCACGTTGTTTTCCTCGGCAGCCTCGCCCAGCGCCATGTAGGCTTTGACCATCTTCGGGTTGCTCTTGCCCAGCGCGCCAAAGGCTTTCTTCACGGTAGGCAGCAAGTCGGACCAGTTATTGAACATTGCGGTAACTCCTGAACGGGTTGGGTGTGAAGCCAGTGTGTGCCGTTCAGTGTTGGCGTTATTGTTCAATCCGCTCATCTTTTTGACCGATGCTCGCAAATGAATTCAATCGACACGCTTATCGCACTGGCCAACCTGCGCGGCAGCCTGGACTTGCGATGCCAGTTCCAGGGCGATTGGGCCCTGGATCACGCCCCGGAAAATCTTGGCATAGCGCCGTACCACATTGTGCTCAGGGGCACCTGCAATGCCGAGCTGTCGGGTGGGCAGCACGTGACGCTGGAAGAGGGCGATATCCTGCTGATGCCCGGCGGCGCCACTCATTTGCTGCGCAGTCAGGGTGCGCGCATCCGGCCGGTGCAGCCCACGGTGATCGACGGCGGGTTACTCCCGGTGCATCGCCTGGGCGGTGAGCGACCGGAGGTGGACATGCTCTGCGGCAGCTTTCACTACCACCGTCAGTCATTGTTGTTTGGAGCGTTGCCCGAGTACTTGGTGGTGTCCAGCCGGGAGTGGCAGGGCGACGGCCAACTGGCGGCGTTGATCGCTTTGCTGCGCAGCGAAGCGGACGGCCAGCAACTGGGGGCGCGTACGTTTATCGATGCACTGTCATCAGCGCTGTTCACCCTGATCTTGCGTACCTGGCTGGCTCACCAGGCGCCGGTGGCAGGCACCTTTGCGCTGCTTGCCGACAAGCGCCTGAGCAAAGCCTGGCAGGTGATGCTGGCCGAGCCGGGCCATGAGTGGACCATCGACAGCCTGGCCGCTGCTGCGACCATGTCACGGGCGACCTTTATGCGGGCGTTCGTGAAAGTGGCTGGCGTGTCGCCGTGGGTGCTGCTGACCCAGTTGCGTATGGAGTTGGCGTTCAACCTGCTGCGCCAGTCGCGCCTGAGCCTGATGGATATCGCCGCCCAAGTGGGCTACCAGTCCCAGGCGGCGTTCAGCAAGAAATTCAAGGAAACCTATGGCGAAGCGCCGGGGCGGATGCGGGCGCAGTAGTCGCTTCACCACACATCAAATGTGGGAGCTGGCTTGCCTGCGATAGCGATGTGACTGAACCACCGCTATCGCAGGCAAGCCAGCTCTCACATTCTTTGGCCCTATTTCAAGCTGCTATCTGGCCGGCAATAGTTTCAGGGTGCCACGGGTATTCGCCGTGACTTCCTCCTCACTGAAGTGCGCTTGTTCGTATCCACCCTCGATGTAGGTTTGCGCCTGGTCGCTATAGTGCCGATCGAACGGCACGCCGCTTTGCCCCACCGGGTTGATGGTCAGGGCGTGGGCCGGTTCGGCGAAGTCGATCAGGCGGCGGGTCGACGGGCCGTAGGTCACGGGCCAGGGCGCCGGTCCGATCATGGCCGATTGGTTGTTGGGTACTTCATGGCTGCCGGGGGCGGGGAACGGGCCGACGTTGAAGATCTTGTCCAAAGGCTTTTGCATGCCCAGCGGATGGCCGTGGGTCAGGGTGTGCGCCTTGCCCCACTGCCACTGGCTCGGGTCATCGCCGAAGGTGGCCTTGAGGTGCGCCAGGCTGTTGTCCCAGGCGAGCTTGACGATGTCGGCGCGTTTGCCGTTCCACCATGGTGAATCCGCTGAAGTGGCCAGGCGCGGCAGGGCGGCGTCGATCATCCGGGTGGTGATCAAGGTCTTGAACAGGGCATCGCCCAGTTTCGGGTGGAACGTCGCGTCGGTGAGGTTGAACAGGAACTGGTTGAACAGCGTGGCGCTGGTGGAGTCCAGTGGGTAGTCACCCTTCCAGTTTGCAAGCTGTTCCACCAGCTTCAACTGGGCGGGGTCCTTGATCACGTCACGTAATACCGGCAGCAGCGGCGCCAACAGGCGTGGGCCGTAGGCGGTGGTGGTGCCCAGTTGCAACGCCTGGCTGTTGTTCACGTCCCACTTCACGCTCTTGTCGCTCAACTGCATGTTCAGCTGTTGACCACGGTCGGCCAGGTTGTAATAGCCAGGGATTTCCATGCCAGTCGGGGAGGCCGGTTGAGCATTGGCCGACACCACATACCCGCGCGCCGGGTTCTCTTCCTGAGGGTTGGCGCTGAACGGGTAGAAGCCCAACTTGTCGGCCTGGGCGGTGCTGCCGTCGAGGATGAATGCCGGGTTGACCCCGGCCGGGCGGATCGGCAATTGCGCTGCGGCCCACCAGCCGATATCGCCCTTGGCGTTCGCCCACACGATATTCAGCCCGGGCGCCGACACCTTGGCGGCTGCGGCACGGGCCTTGGCCAGGGTGTCGGCCCGGTTGAGCTGGTAGAAACCTTCGAGGATCGGGTTTTCGCTGTCGAGGAACGCCCACCACATGGCGATCGGCGTCTTGCCCGCATTTTCGCCGAGCACGTCATTGATGATCGGGCCGTGGGGCGAACGGCGCAGGGTCAGCACCACTGGCTCCTGGCCCTTGACGGCAATCTGCTGCTCGCTGCTGGTCATGTCGACCCATTGGTCGTGGTACCAGACCTGGTTGGGGTTGTCCGGGTTGACCTTTTCGGCGATCAGGTCGAGGTCATCGTTCTGGAACATGGTCAGGCTCCAGCCGAAATCCAGGTTGTGCCCCAGGAACGCCACCGGCACCAGCGCGTTGTGATAGCCGTATAGTTCAAAGCCCGGCGCCGACAGTTGCGCCTCGTACCACACCGAAGGCACCGAGAAGCGGATATGCGGGTCACCCGCCAGCAAGGGCTTGCCACTTTGGGTGCGGCTGCCGCTGATGGCCCAGGCGTTGCTGCCTTCGAACTGCGGCAGGCCGTTGTCGGCCAAGGCCCTGTCACTCAGGGCGGCGAGGGCGCCGAGGGTTTTCCAGTCGCTGGTGGCCAGGTTGAGCGCGCCCTTGGGTTGCCAGTCCAGGTCGAAGACTTTCAGGTAGTCGCTGCCCAGTTGGTCGCGTATGTAAGTCAGCACCGGCTCGGTACGAAAGGCCACGGCAAAACTGTAGGCCATGTAACCGGCGACACTGATGGTGTCCTCGGGCGTGAAGGGCCGCTTGGTGATGCCCAGCACATCGAACTCCATCGGGCTGGCGTGGCTGGCCTGATACTGGTTGATCCCGTCCAGGTAGGCTTGCAGGGCTTTCCAGGCGTTCGAGTCATGGTCGATGTGTTCCACGTAACTCAAGGCGCGCTCACGAATGCGCAGGCTACGGAACAGTTTGTCGGTTTCCAGCAGCTTGGGGCCCAGCACCTCGGCCAGCTCGCCACGAGCCAGGCGCCGCAGGATCTCCATCTGGAACAGCCGGTCCTGGGCATGCACATAGCCCAGGGCGCGATACAGATCGGCCTCGTTCTCGGCGCGGATGTGCGGCACGCCACGGTCGTCGTAACGCACCGTGACCTCGCCTTGCAGGTTGTTCAGCATCACCGTGCCCTGGCGGGTCGGTTGCTTGCTGTAGACATACCAGCCGGCGCCGGCCAGAAGGGCGGCAATCAGGAGGGCGAGCACGGTCAGGCTGCGTTTCATGGACGGTCCTTGAGTCAGTCACCTTGAAGGTCAACGGAGTCTAATCGGTTTGGTGGAAACTGCGGAAAATGCTGATGCGTCGTTGTGACAGCCGAGGTTCAAGCGTCCAGCATGGCGGATGGGCTACTATTGCGCCCGTCGTCCTTGAGCTTTTTTTCATGACCTGCGCCACGCCATCCAAGCCAGATCCCAGCCATTCAGACGTTGCCTACGCCTGCTGCCTGGAAGCGCCATCGCTGATCGGTCGCTTCTTGCAGCATCCGCCGCAAGGTTTTGACGCTCGGTTGTCCGACCAGGGCCTGCCCTATTTCTTCACCCCGTTCGACCTGCTGACCACCGCCGACGATGAATTCGAGAAGCGTGTGCGCGGTTGGCCGGGGTATGCCATGTGGCAGTCGTGGCTGCGTATCGACAGCTGCTTTGTGGGCACCACGGTCAGTGAGTACGCGCCGTTCCCCCAGGACGTGCCGCCCCAGGACCTCGCGCGCTGGCTACAAGAGGAATGCGCGCCGCAGCGCAAACTCACCATCGTCAAAGACGTACCCCATAACTCACCGCTGCTCAGCGAAGCGGACAACCGCTACGCGCAAGCCTTGATGGATGAGTGCACCCAGCGTGGCTTCATCAGCCTTGAAGGCCAGGCGCTCGCCTATGTGCCCATCAACTTCACCACCGTCGACGAATACCTGGGGCGCTTGTCTCACAGCCGTCGCCGCAATATCCGACGCAAACTGCGCAGCCGCGAAGCGTTGCGCGTGGAGATCCTGGACACCGGCGATGCACGCTTCAACGATGACGCCTGGCTGACGCAGTTGTACGGGTTGTACAAGGCTGTGTACGACCAGAGCGAGATCCATTTTGACCTGCTCACGCCGGAGTTCTTCAGCGGGTTGCTGAGGGATGCCAGCAGTCACGGGCGCGTGTTCTGTTACTGGCACTGCGACGAACTGATCGGCTACAACCTGTGCTACGTGGAGGGTGACAAGCTGCTCGACAAGTACATTGGCCTCAGCTACCCGCAGGCGCTGGAGTTCAACCTGTATTTCGTCAGCTGGTTTGTGAACCTGGAATACGCGATGGCCCATGGGCTGAAATTTTATGTGGCGGGTTGGACCGACCCGCAGGTCAAGGCCAGCCTCGGTGCCGACTTCACCTTCACGCGACACTTGGTGTGGATACGCAACCCGTTGTTGCGCAAGCTGGGCAACCGGTTCCGTCATCATTTTGAAAGCGACAACCAGTGGCACCAGGAGCACACCGCATGAGCCAGGACCGCGCACCGCTGATTCTCGATTTTGATGGCGCCGTCAGCGACATTCCCGGCGCGACCACCCTGGCGCTGCAGGCGTGGCAGGAAAAAATCCGCTTCGGCTGCCGTTGGGCCCAGTTCAAGGAGCTGGAAACCGCCCTGCATACGCAGATGCCCAGCGACTACGGCTGTGTGTTTACCGGCAGCGGCGACTATCACCACCTCAGCCAGCTCCTGTTGAACCGCCTTCCCACGCAGCAGAAATACCAACTGATCATTTGCGACAACCACCCCGACAATATGCGCTACCCATTCGGCATCCACTGCGGTTCGTGGGTCTATTGGGCCAGCCGTTTGCCCCAGGTCGAGCATGTGCATGTGCTCGGTATCGGTTCGCAGGACATTGCCCTCGGCCACGCCTGGGAGA
Organism: Pseudomonas sp. GW821-FHT03A09; assembly: GCF_059421065.1. NCBI lineage: Bacteria > Pseudomonadati > Pseudomonadota > Gammaproteobacteria > Pseudomonadales > Pseudomonadaceae > Pseudomonas > Pseudomonas sp. GW821-FHT03A09. Next base: position 452,992 of record NZ_JBWKUX010000001.1, read on the forward strand.
ATCACTGGTCGCCGCTGCTCAAGCGCAAGTTGACCTACTGGAACGTCAACGTCGATACGCGCTGGATGAACTGGATCGGTGCCGGGCGCAGCAATCGCGCCTTCAGCCATCCGGATGAGCTGATGAGTGCGTTCCTGGCACAGCTGGATCGTTCACTGCCGGTGTACCTGTCCATCGACAAAGATGTGCTGAGCCCGCAGGTGGTGAACACCAACTGGGACCAGGGTGAGTTCCTGGAGCAACATTTGAATGATCTGATCGATGCCTGCCAAGGGCAGATCATCGGCGCGGATATTACGGGCGATGTGTCGGCCTACCACTATGAAAGCAAGTTCAAGCGCTGGCTGAGCGCGTCCGACGGCCAGGAAGAGCTGCCCGAAGCGCAGGTGCAGATCTGGCAACAGCAGCAGAACGAATTGAATGGCCGCCTGGTGGCGCGCATCAATCAGGGCTGGAAACGATAACTTTCAACCGGGCCAGGATCTGTTCGAAGTGCTCGTCGGTCAGCCAATGGCTGTTGCTGATCGACAGGGTGCGGTGGGCGAAAGCCTGGGCCTGGGTGATCGGGTTGCCCGGCTCCAGCAAGGGGGCCACGTCGGGATAATCCGGCAAGGCGTGTATGAATAGGCGCGTCACGCCCAACCCCGAGGTCCAGAGCTGCGCCATCGCCACATCGCGGGCGTGGGCCGAGGGCATCATCACCATCAGGAACGGCCAGGTGCCTTGCTGCCCGGGTCGGTCCATGATGACCGAGACACCGGGCAGGGCATTCAAGCGTGCGGCACGGCGTAAGGCGCGGGCGTGGCCTTGTTGCAAGTGATCGGGCAAGCGCGCCAGCGCAGCGGCGCCGACTCTGCGGCGATAACCGCCCAGGTGATGCAGCGGAATGTCGTTGACCGAAAAATCATCGCCCACCGCGGCCACTGCATCGCCGTGCGCCAATGCTGCGCGCAAGGCCTTGCCGTACACGTAGTACAAGCCGCTGGGCCGGTAAAGCAGGGCATATCCCCACAGCTCGGCGCTGCGTTGCGCTTCCCAGCGCAGGCTGAAGGGCAGGTCCTGGCGGCATTGACGGTGCAGCGCTTGATGCAGCACCGGGTCGCGACTGAACAACACACCGCCTTCTGCCGTCGTCAGCCCTTTACCCAGCGCCATGCTGAAAAAGCCTACGTCGCCCTTGAGCCCGACGCTGCGGCCATCGTCCCGCGCGCCCATGGCTTGCGCGGCATCTTCGATGATCGCCGCGCCGACGGCGCCGGCAATGCGTTGGGCGGAATCGACATCCGCCACGCGCCCGGCCAAATGGGTAACCACCACCGCCAGGGTGCTTTCGTCGCACAACTGCGCCAGATGCTGTTCGTCCAGGTCGATGCTGTTGGGCTGCAAATCACAGGGCACTACCCGCAGCGGCGGGCAGTAATGGGCGGCCAGGGCCACCAGCGGGCAGGTGTAGGCTGGCACGATAAGCCGGGTACGCCCTGGCATGCGCTGTTGCAACACCCGCAGGGCGATGACCAGTGCGGCGGTGCCGGAGCAAGGCAGCGCCGGCAGCGGAATCGATAGTTGGCGGGCCAGGGCAGGGGCCAGGTCGCCCGACAGGCCGAGCAGATCCCGCCAGCGCAGGGGCAGTCCTGCGGTGGGCGGAATCTCCCGAGGGAGCATTACGCCAGCGTCTCCGAACGACCGGCACCGATGACTTTGCCGGCTTCGTCCTCGCTGCGCGCCAGGCACAGGATGCCGGCAATGATCAGCGCGCCGCCGATGATTTTCGGCAGGGTCAGGCTGTCATCGAACAACCACACGGAAATCAGCGTCACGCTGATCAGTTCCAAGTGCGAGGCCGCAAACGCCGGGCCTACCGGGGCGTATTTGAGCAAGGTCATCCAGGTGAAGAAGGCGCCGATGTAACCGACAAAAGCGCCGTAGATCCACGGGGCGCCAAACACGCGCACCAGCCAGGCAGCGTCCATCGTCAGGGGCTCGGCATGCACCGAGGCGAACTTGAAGCTGACCTGTGCCAAGGTGTCGAAAATGATCAGCGCGAGAAAACCCAGGATATAAAAGCGTTTCATTATTCAAACCCCACGACGGTCACGCCACAGGCGATCAGCATGATGCCGATCAACCGCCATTTGCTCAGGCTTTCCTTGAACAGGAAACGCCCGGCAATCATGATCACCACAATGTTGATGGAGCCCAGCATCACGCCGACCGACAGCGGTACCAGGGTCAGGAACGCCAGCCACAACACGAATTCGAAGACGTAGCAGATAACGCCGATCCAGATCCACGGCCGCTTGAGCATGTGTTTCCAGTGGGCCAGGCCATCATGCTCGGCGCTGGCTGAAGCCGCCGCCTTGAATGCCAGCTGGCCGGACGTGTCGACGATAACGTTGAGTATCCAGAGGATGATGGTTAACTGGCTCATGTATTCCTATGCTTACAATCCTGCCGAGAGCGTACGATACAGCAGCCTGTCGCTTGGGTGACTGGAGTTTGCCGGTCGAACAGCCTGTGTTCAGTTTGATTCCTTGCGCCATTCGCAATAGCAGCCCACCGCCAGGGTGTGGGTCGCGTCAATTTCGCGCCCGGCCCCGAGGGCTTTCAAGATCGGCTCGATAAAGCTGTTACTCGAATTACACGTCAGCCCTTCACTGTAGGGGCCGAAGTACGCGAGCTTGCCCGTGCGATCCCAAATTCCCACGGCCGGCGTTGCTGGCACCTGGTCGGCGCCGGGCAAGGCGGCGAGGGTTTTCATCTTGCGCAGGTTGTCGGGCAGTTGGCCGTGGCTGCCGGCCTTTTGCAGGGCATAGAACTCCACGCCCTGAGGCGCGTACTCCTCGATCAGCTCGCCCAGATGCTGCTGGTTGCCGACATTGCACGGGCACGCCGGGTCCCAGAAATGCACCAGGCGTATCGGTCCCGGGCCTGCGAGCTCAGCGGGCAGGCGCAAGGCATCCCCGGAAAACACCGCCGTGTGTTCGCTGAAGACGCGCAGGTAGCGGCCCTGGAACCAGTCATAGGCCGTCCACAGCACGCCGACGCAAATGACCAGCATCAGGCCGGCGAACAGGGCGGTGCGGGAGTGCTGTCGCATTCAGATCTATCCTCGGAGGTCGCGTAGCTTGCCATGCTTGCCCTGACAGATGAATATCGCAGCTCGATATTCATCTTCACCGAGAGTCTGGAACCCTTTATGCCTGTCAGTTTTGACCCCGATCATCTGCGCGAAAGCTTGCGGCCCCTGGTGGATGCGCAGCCGCTTTCCGTGGAGGCCCGGGTCTACCAGCGGTTCTACGGGCTGGACCTGCCAGCGCGCAAGGTGCCGGCGCCCAGCCGCTTGGGACGCTTCGAAGTGGAAGGCTTCCAGGTAGTGGCGCAGGTATGGTGGCCAGCGCAGCCGGTGGCGACGATGTTCATGTTTCACGGCTTCTACGACCATATGGGGTTGTACCGCCATGTGGTGGATTGGGCGCTGGACCAGGGTTTTGTGGTGATCGCCTGCGATTTGCCGGGCCATGGGCTGTCCAGTGGCGCTCGTGCCAGCATTGATGATTTTGCGGTGTATCAGGCGGTGGTGAGGGCGTTGTTCGCCCAGGCCGAAGCGCTGCGACTGCCGCAACCCTGGCATTTGTTCGGGCAAAGCACTGGCGGTGCGGTGGTGGTCGACCATTTGCTCAATCATGGCCTCGACAGCCCGGCCCAGGGCAAGACCTTCCTGTTGTCCCCCTTGGTACGTCCCCGTGCCTGGGGTTGGTCACAGGTCAGCTATTACCTGCTGCGCCCGTTTGTGAAAGGCATTGCCCGACGGTTCAGCGAGAACACCAACGATCCGCAATTCAAGCCGTTCCTGGAGGCTGACCCGTTGCAACCACGCCAACTGCCCACGGCCTGGGTAGGCGCGCTGGCACGCTGGATCAAACGCATCGAAGCCGCTCCGCGCAGCCCACGGCGGCCACTGATCGTGCAAGGTGAGGAGGATATGACGGTGGACTGGCAGCACAACTTGCAGGTGCTGCGCAGTAAGTTCGATCAGCCTGAGGTGTTGATGCTGCCGCGGGGCAGGCATCACCTGGCGAATGAGATTCCGGAGATTCGTGAGCAGTACTTCCGGTATTTGACGGAGCATTTGAAGTAACGCAACCCAAATGTGGGAGGGGGCTTGCCCCCGATTACGGTGGTCCAGCAAGAAAGTATTTGCCTGACACACCGCTATCGGGGGCAAGCCCCCTCCCACATTTTTTATTGCGATAGGCTGGAAGTGCTTTGACCGACCGCCAAGCCTGCGCGAATGGCAGCAAGAGCCGCCTGGTAATACGCCTTACCCTCCGGCGACTCCGCAAACGTAGCGAACTCTTCCAGTTCCGGGTCGGACAAATCCCGATAGACGTACAGCAGCGTGTTGTTCAGGTCATTGCCGATCTGCTGCATCAAACGCTCACGCTGACCATTCAACATGCCTTGGGCCTGGCCACCGCCCAGCAGGCCGGGGATCATCTGGCTCAAGCTGTCAGCCGCGACACCGGCAATCGCCAGGCTGACTTCCGCACCGGCTTCACGAGCCGGCAGTGCTTGTGCCAGGTGGCCGATGATCAGGCTGCGAGTCGCATCGGCGTCCATGTGTGGCAAGCCCTGAGCGTTTTTCGCCAATTGGTCGCGGCGAGTGGCGAGCAACTCGGCGGCGACAATCTTGCGGCCCAATGGCGATTGAAAAAACGCCAGCGCAGGCTTCGGGTCGGCCAGGTTCTTGCGCAATTGCGCTTCGGCGCGCTGGTCCACGGCCTGGGCTGCAAAGCGTTTGTTGCTGTTGTCCACCAGCGCCTGGTACACCGCCGGCGGCAGGCTATTGCGGTAGCGTTGCTGGGCGGCAGTGAGGGCGTCATTGAAATGTGCGCGTTGTTCGGCCCAACCGGCGACCTTGTATAACTGGTCATGGCTGTCTGCCCAGGCGGGCAAAACGCAGAACATCAGCACGGAAAAAAACAAACGACGCATAGGGACTCCTGTCAGTCGGCCACTATTGTCCGTGTCGGGCGTGGGATTTGTCGAGAAATCCTATCAATCACCTGACTAAAGTGTGTTCAGGTGCTCGGCGGCGCTGTCGGATTCACAGGCGTATGGATACTATGCGCGCCATGCAAATATCCCTCGATCACCCGCTGTTGCAACGTATCGTCGACGATCTGGCCGAAAAAGGCTGGTCGCAGCAGAACGGCTTCCTGCCCCAGGCTCTGACCCTGGAGCTGGCGGCTGAGTGCCGTAAACGTGCGGCCGAGGGTGAGTTGGCCCCCGCCGCTGTAGGGCGAGGCCCAGCCCAGGAGATTCGCGAGGGGATTCGCGGTGACCATATCCAGTGGCTGGAAGAGGGCGATGCGCCGGTCTGCGAGACCTACATGGGCTTGATGGATGGCCTGCGCCTGGCCATGAACCGCCATCTGTTCCTCGGCCTTGAAGACTTCGAAAGCCACTTCGCGATGTACCCGCCGGGGGCGTTTTACCTCAAGCATCTGGACCGCTTTCGTGACGATGACCGGCGCATGGTCTCGGCCGTGGTCTACTTGAACGACGCCTGGTTGCCGGAGCATGGTGGTCAGTTGCGCATGTACCTCAAGGACGGCGTGGAATACGATGTGGAGCCCGCTGGCGGTTGCCTGGTGGTGTTCCTGTCGGGTGAAGTGCCCCACGAAGTCCTGCCCGCCACGCGCGAACGCTTGTCCTTGACCGGCTGGTTTCGCCGGCGGGGTAACGAGCCGTTTTAAGCATGGAAAAGATTCTGATCAGCCGCTGCCTGCTTGGGCACAAGGTGCGCTACGACGGCGGAGCCAGCGGCCCGTTCGACCAACTGGCGCAGTGGCAGGCTGAGGGGCGCGTCGTTGCAATCTGCCCGGAGGTGTCAGGCGGCTTGCCAACACCCCGGCCACCCGCCGAAATCGCGGGCGGGCAGGGCGTCGATGTGTGGGACGGGCGTGCCCGGGTGCTCACCGCCGAGGGCGAAGACTTCAGCGCCGCCTTCATCGATGGCGCCCGCCAGGCGTTGGCACTGGCGCAGCGCCACGGTATCCGCATCGCGATCCTCAAGGCCAACAGCCCATCCTGCGGCAACCTGTTTATTTATGACGGCACCTTCAGTGGCGTCAAAATCAGTGGCGAGGGTGTGACGGCGGCGTTGCTCAAGCGCCATGGGGTGCAGGTGTTCAGTGAGTTGGAACTGCCTGAAGCGGCTTGCGCCTTGGCCCATCTCTCAAGCCTTACCTAGATCAAAACTGTGCCCCTCCCACATTTGGATTTACTGCGTCTGAGTCACCGGTGCACGGCCGTCAAACCACTTCTGCGTCAGTGCCTTCAAGCGCCCATCGGCCTTAACCTGTTGCAGTGCCCTGTTCAGGCTGCTCTTGAATGCGGGATTCCCCTTCTGGAACGGAATCGCCAGTTCTGGTTTTTCGCGATAGGCATCACTGAAATCGAACCGATCACGCAGCTCGGCAGTCATAGCGATATGGTTGATGGCCACATCGTATTTGCCGGTCTCGACGCCTGGCAATAGATCGCTGTCATCGGTGGTGATGAAGGACGGGCGTACGTCCATTTCCTTGGCTAATTGTTCACCCAACTCCACTTCAAAACCGGTTAGCTTATCGCCGTCCTTGAAGTTGAACGGTGGCGTGTTGGCTTCAAGAGCGATGCGCAGTTCACCGCGATCAAACACTTCATCGATCAGTTCGGCATGAGCCAAAGGGCTCAGAAGGGACAGTAAAAGTACCAGGCCAGGCGAGAAACGCATGGTCGCTCCTAAAGAATTCATGTGTGCGAGGCCTCGTTCAGCATCGCTTTGCTATGGTGTTGAGTGCCTTGGACAGCAATTTGTCGCGAAGTTGTCATAACCCAACAGATTTCCTGCAGAAACTGGAGAAGCGAATGAAAGCCTTATTGTCCCGTGCAACGATTGCCAGCCTGCTGCTGGGTGCCTCGATGTTTGCCAGCGCCGCTGATGTCCCTCGTACGCCCGCTCCTAAAGGCGCCGAGGTGTTTATCGTCTCGCCCAAAGACGGCGCGACGGTCGATAAAACCTTCACCGTCAAATTCGGCGTCAAGGGCCTGGACCTGGAGCCGATCGACAAACAGGTACCTGGCGCCGGCCACCATCACCTGCTGGTAGACCAGGACGTGATGTCGCTCAAGGCAGATGAAGCCATTCCAGCCACCGCCACGTCGATTCACTTCGGCAAGGCGCAAACCGAGACCGAACTGACCCTCACCCCTGGCAAACACACCTTGCAACTGGTGGCGGGCGACAACGTGCATCGCCAGTTCGAACCGACTGTAGCCTCGAAAGTGATCACGGTTAACGTCAAGTAAGATTTGTTCAGATGAAAAAAAGGGAGCCCCGAGGGGCTCCCTTTTTCGTGGTGCGTTGAAACCTTAGAACAACACGCGGCTACGGATGGTGCCGTTGATGTGCTGCAGCTTCTCTTGCGCCAGGTCCGAGTACTCGGCGTCGACGTCGATCACCACGTAGCCGACCTTCTCGTTGGTCTGCAGGAACTGACCGGAGATGTTAATGCCGTTTTCTGCGAAGACCTTGTTGATCTCCATCATCACGCCAGGGATGTTCTGGTGGATGTGCAGCAGACGGTGCTTGCCAGGGTGAGCCGGCAGGGCCACTTCCGGGAAGTTCACGGACGATACGGAAGTACCGTTGTCGCTGTACTTGACCAGTTTTTCCGACACTTCCAGGCCAATGTTGGCTTGGGCTTCGGCAGTGGAGCCGCCGATGTGCGGGGTCAGGATCACGTTGTCCAGGCCACGCAGCGGGCTTTCGAAGATGTCGTCGTTGGAGCGTGGCTCCACCGGGAACACGTCGATGGCGGCGCCGATCAGGTGCTTGTCCTTGATCGCTTCAGCCAGGGCGTCCAGTTCGACCACGGTGCCGCGCGCGGCGTTGATCAGGATGCCGCCTTTCTTGATGGCGCGGATTTCCTTCTCGCCGATCATCCACTGGGTCTCAGCGGTTTCCGGAACGTGCAGCGTCACGATGTCGGACATGCCCAGCAGCTCGGTCAGGCTGGCCACTTGCGTGGCATTGCCCAATGGCAGCTTGGTCAGGGTGTCGTAGAAGAACACCTGCATGCCGAGGCCTTCAGCCAGGACCGACAATTGAGTACCGATCGAACCGTAGCCGACGATACCCAGCTTCTTGCCACGGATCTCGAAGGAGTTGGCCGCACTCTTGATCCAGCCGCCACGGTGGCAGGAAGCGTTCTTCTCAGGAATGCCGCGCAGCAGCAGGATCGCCTCGGCCAGCACCAGTTCTGCAACGGAACGGGTGTTGGAGTACGGTGCGTTGAACACCGCGATGCCGCGCTCGCGCGCTGCGTTGAGGTCGACCTGGTTGGTGCCGATGCAGAAACAGCCGACCGCCACGAGTTTCTTGGCGTGATCGAAGATTTCTTCGGTCAGCTGAGTGCGGGAGCGAATGCCGATAAAGTGCGCGTCGGCGATCTTTTCCTTGAGCTGGGCTTCCGGCAGAGAACTGGTGATGTACTCAATGCTGGTGTACCCGGCGGCTTTCAGAACGTCGACAGCCGATGGGTGGACGCCTTCCAGAAGAAGGAACTTGATCTTGCTCTTATCGAGAGAAGTCTTGCTCATCTGCGTAAACCTGTATCCCGGAGAAAAATGGCAGGGAATCGAGCAGCTGGATGCGCCGTGATTCACCAATACTGTTTCTGTTTGACGGCGTCTGTTGCCGTCATGCTGCGTTGCCGCTCCTCCCCATAGCCAGCTATGAGTCGTCGCGGCGCCTTGCCTGACGACAACAGCCACTCGTCAAACAAAAACGTATTGGCGAATTACGGCGCAGAGCTGACCCGGACGGCAGGAAAGCCGTCACCGCAGAAACGCCCTTGGGCTCTGTCCTGCGGGGGCGGTATGCTAGCATACGCGCCCCGCTAAACACCTATTCCTGCGACGTGAAGCGTTCTCAGGATGACCATGAATTGTTCGAGAGTTCTGTCGATGACCCATCCTGCCCTGATTGATGAGCTAAAGACCCTGGTTGAGCCTGGCAAAGTGCTGACCGATGCAGACTCCCTGGAGGCTTACGGCAAGGATTGGACCAAGCACTTCGCACCGGCGCCGACCGCCATCGTCTTCCCCAAGACTATTGAACAGGTGCAGGCCATCGTCCGTTGGGCCAATGAACACAAGGTGGCGCTGGTGCCGTCCGGTGGTCGGACCGGCCTGTCGGCAGCCGCCGTTGCGGCGAATGGCGAGGTGGTGGTGTCGTTCGACTATATGAACCAGATCCTCGACGTGAACCTCACCGACCGCACCGCCGTGTGCCAGCCGGGCGTGGTCACCAAGCAGTTGCAGAACGCTGCCGAAGAACAGGGCCTGTACTACCCGGTGGACTTCGCTTCGTCCGGTTCGAGCCAGATTGGCGGCAATATCGGCACCAATGCCGGCGGGATCAAGGTGATTCGCTACGGCATGACCCGCAACTGGGTGGCCGGCATGAAGGTCGTCACCGGCAAAGGCGATGTACTGGAACTGAACCGCGACCTGATCAAGAACGCCACCGGCTATGACATGCGTCAGCTGTTCATCGGCGCCGAGGGCACCCTGGGCTTTGTGGTCGAGGCCACCATGCGTCTGGACCGTGCGCCGAAGAACCTCACCGCCATGGTGCTCGGCACCACCGATTTCGACTCGATCATGCCGGTGCTGCACGCGTTCCAGAGCAAGCTGGACCTGACCGCCTTCGAATTCTTCTCCGACAAGGCCTTGGCCAAAGTCCTCGGCCGTGGCGACGTGCCGGCACCGTTCGAAACCGAGTGCCCGTTCTACGCGCTGCTGGAATTCGAAGCCACCACCGAAGAAGTCGCCAACCACGCCCTGGAAACCTTCGAACATTGCGTGGAGCAGGGCTGGGTGCTGGACGGCGTGATGAGCCAGAGCGAAACCCAGTTGCACAACCTGTGGAAGCTGCGCGAGTACATCTCCGAAACCATTTCCCACTGGACGCCGTACAAGAACGATATTTCGGTCACTGTCTCCAAAGTGCCGGCGTTTTTGAAGGAAATCGACGCGATCGTCGGCGAACATTACCCCGATTTCGAGATCGTCTGGTTTGGCCATATCGGCGACGGCAACCTGCACCTGAACATCCTCAAGCCGGAAAACCTGAGCAAGGACGATTTCTTCGCCAAGTGCGCCACCGTGAACAAGTGGGTGTTCGAAACCGTCGAGAAGTACAACGGCTCGATCTCCGCCGAGCACGGCGTGGGCATGACCAAGCGCGATTACCTGACCTACAGCCGCTCGCCGGTTGAAATCGAATACATGAAGGCCGTCAAAGCGGTGTTCGACCCGAACGGGATCATGAACCCCGGCAAGATCTTCGCTGTTTAACCGCCCCGTAGGAGTCGTTCCATGAGCTACCAGCACAAGTATGCCGACGGCACCAACATCCACTTCCCGCTGGGTAAAGTGGTGTGTATCGGGCGTAACTACGCCGAACATGCCAAGGAGCTGGATAACCCGGTGCCGACCGAACCGTTGTTGTTCATCAAACCGGGCAGTTGCGTCGTGGCCCTGGAAGGCGGCTTCGCCATTCCGACCGAGCGCGGTTCGGTGCACTACGAGGCGGAAATCGCGGTATTGATCGGCAAGCCTTTGTCGACCAAGCCCAGCCGTGAGGAAGTGTTGGATGCCATCTCCGGCTTCGCCCCGGCCCTGGACCTGACCCTGCGCGACAAGCAGGCCGAGCTGAAAGTCAAGGGCCTGCCCTGGGAAATCGCCAAGTCCTTTGACGGCGCGGCGGTGATTGCGCCGTTTGTGGTCGGCAGCACCTTCCCGGACGTGACCGATATCGGCATCCGCCTGACCATCAACGGCGAAGTGCGCCAGGACGGCAACAGCTCGCAGATGCTCAACCCGATCATTCCGATGATCCAACACATGGCCGGCTGCTTCTCGCTGCAGGCGGGTGACGTGATCCTCACCGGCACCCCGGCCGGCGTGGGCCCGTTGAATGTCGGCGATGAGCTGGTGCTGGAATTGCCGGGCGTGAGCCGCTTCGAAAGCAGCGTTCGCTGACTTCCTGGCAAAACGCGGTAAAAAGTGTGGGAGGGGGCTTGCTCCCGATAGCAGTGGGTCAGCCAGCACAATGGTGACTGATACACCGCTATCGGGGGCAAGCCCCCTCCCACATTTGATCTATGTATTACCGCTAAATTGGTTTTTTGCATTTTTTTCACACGCCATCCGGATAATTCGCAACCTCCTGCGCGCGGGCTTTCTGATCCTGTGCTATGCCCTATAGCTGTCTTTTCGGAAAGCACTCAATGGCCGTGTCCCTCCCCACCTCGAAACCTAAGCTTCGTTCGCGTTTTGCCCTGCGTTGGTATTCCTGGCTGTTTCTGGTTGGCGTAATCATCTACGGCGTTTCCTGGGCGATGCACTGGGATGATCGGGGCCTGCTGTGGGTCGCCGAGCGCTTCGAAACGCCGGCCGAACGCCAAGCCAGCGTGTGGCTGCCCGACTACCGTGCGGTGATCGACGCCAAATTGCTGCCGGGTATGGAGAAGGACGAAGCCTCGGATGTCTCCTACAACCCGCAGACCAAGACCCTGTTTTCCGTGATGGGCAAGAACCCGTTCCTCGTCGAGTTGAGCTTGCAAGGCGATGTGCTGCGCAAAATGCCGCTCAAGGGCTGGAACAACCCGGAAGGTGTAACGGTGATGGAAAACGGCCTGATGGCCGTGGTGGACGAACGTGATCACAGCCTGACCGTGGTCAAGGTCGACGCGACCACCACCCAGTTGAACAAAGCAGACTTCACCAGCTATGACCTGGGCCCGTCCAAGGATCAGAACAAAGCCTTCGAGGGGGTCACCTGGGACAAGCGCAACCAGCAAATCGTGCTCGGCGAAGAGCGCCCACCGGCGCTGTTTACCTGGAAAAGCGACGGCAGCACGCTGACGGGCGATAAGCAAAAGGTCGCCAGCACCGAGCTGGACATGCGCAACCTGTCGGCCCTGGCCATCGACCCACGTACTGGGCACATGCTGGCGCTTTCGGCTGACTCCCACCTGCTTCTGGAGTTGGATGAGAAAGGCGAGCAAGTCAGCTTCATGGTCCTGCTCGGCGGCTTCAACGGCCTCAAGCACACCATCCCGCGTGCGGAAGGTGTCACGATGGATGAGGACGGCACGTTGTATATGGTCAGTGAGCCGAACTTGTTCTATCGCTTCGAAAAACAGAAACAGACTCCCTGATGCGTCGACTCGCCCGCCCCAAACCCGCGTTTTTCGTACTGTTGCTGATAAGCCTGGTGGTCGCCGGGCTGGTCGCCCAGCACTTTCGCTTGTTTGAACGGGCCTGGTTCAACCTTCAGACGTGGCGTCATCCGGCCAGCGAACGCTCCATTGGCCTGGCCGATTACCGTGTCATCCTTGAAGCCAAGGCCATCGAAGGGCTCAACGATGACGTCTCGGCGCTCACCTATGATCCGGTGCGCAAAAGCCTGTTCACGGTGACCAATAAAAACCCAGAGTTGATCGAGCTGTCCTTGGACGGCACGATAGTGCGGCGTATCCCGCTGATCGGGTTTGGCGATGCCGAGGCCGTGGAGTTCATTAGCGACAATATTTACGTGATCAGCGATGAGCGCCAGCAGCGGCTGATCAAGGTGCATTTGAGCGACGACACCGAATTTCTCGATGCCGCCGATGCTGAGCAGATGACCCTGGGTGTGCATAGCGGCAGTAACAAAGGTTTCGAGGGCTTGGCCTACGATTCGGTGGGCAAGCGCCTATTCGTGGCCAAAGAGCGCGACCCGATGCTGATCTACGAGGTGCGTGGCTTTCCCCACTTCAAACCGGAAAAAACCTACTCGGTGCATGTGATCAACAACCCCAAGCGTGACGCGGGGCTGTTTGTGCGAGACCTGTCGAGCCTGCAATACGACGAGCGCAGCGGCCATTTGCTGGCGCTCTCGGATGAATCGTTTCTGGTGTTGGAGCTGGACATCGACGGTCGCCCGCTGAGCAGTCTGTCACTGCTGAACGGGCGCCATGGCTTGACCAAACGGGTGCCCCAGGCCGAAGGGATCGCCATGGATGACGAAGGTACGCTGTACCTCGTCAGCGAGCCGAACCTGTTCTACGTCTTCAAGAAATGAATCCGATCCTCAGAGTGGCGAGGATCAAATGTGGGAGCTGGCTTGCCTGCGATACAGTCACCTCGGTCTGTCAGTCAAGCCGAGGCAGGCAAGCCAGCTCCCACAAAAAAGCCAGGTGAGCGTCAGGCTTTGAGGGTTTTTACGCCTTCCGGGGTGCCCAGCAGCAACACGTCAGCAGGACGCGCCGCGAACAAACCATTGGTCACCACGCCGACGATCGCATTGATCTGCGTCTCCAGCTCCACCGGGTTGGTGATCTGCAGGTTGAACACGTCGAGGATGATGTTGCCGTTGTCGGTCAGTACACCTTCGCGGTACACCGGGTCGCCGCCCAGTTTCACCAGCTCGCGCGCCACGTGGCTGCGGGCCATCGGGATCACTTCTACCGGTAGTGGGAACGCACCGAGCACCGGCACCAGCTTGCTGGCGTCGGCGATGCAGATGAAGGTCTTGGCCACGGCCGCGACGATCTTCTCGCGGGTCAGGGCTGCGCCGCCGCCTTTGATCAGGTTCAGGTGCGCGTCGCTTTCATCGGCGCCGTCGACGTAGAACTCCAGGTCGCTCACGGTGTTGAGCTCGTACACCGGAATGCCATGGCCCTTGAGGCGTGCGGCGGTGGCTTCGGAGCTGGCCACGGCGCCGTCGAACGCGCCCTTGTGTTGGGCCAGTGCGTCGATGAAGCAGTTGGCGGTGGAGCCGGTGCCGACACCAACGATGCTCTTGTCGTCGAGTTTGGGAAGGATTAAATCGACGGCGGCCTGGGCCACTGCCTGTTTGAGTTGATCCTGGGTCATGCGGGCTCCGGAACGGGCGGGGAGTTATCGAGGGGCGCGAGTATAACCCAACAAAACCTCGGGATTCGTGTGGTCGTCCGGTCAAAAGCCGGGTTAGACTCCTTGGCCCTGCCAAACCGTGAAAGTAGAAGCCCGCCGATGCTTGAACAGTACGTCAAAAAGATCCTCACCTCGCGCGTCTATGACGTTGCTGTAGAAACCCCGCTGCAGACCGCTCGCCAGCTCTCCGAGCGGCTGGGCAACAAGGTCTGGCTCAAGCGTGAAGACTTGCAGCCGGTGTTCTCGTTCAAGATTCGCGGCGCCTACAACAAGCTGACCCAACTGACCGCCGAAGAGCGTGCGCGCGGCGTGGTCACCGCCTCGGCGGGCAACCATGCCCAGGGGCTGGCCCTGGCGGCCAAGGTGTTGGGGGTGAAAGCCACCATCGTGATGCCCAAGACCACTCCCGAGATCAAGGTCGAAGGCGTGCGCTCCCGCGGCGGCAAAGTGGTCTTGCACGGCGATTCCTTCCCGGAAGCACTGGCTTACTCGCTGAAATTGGTCGACGAAAAAGGCTACGTCTACATCCACCCCTACGATGATCCGCACACCATTGCCGGGCAGGGCACCGTGGCGATGGAAATCCTGCGCCAGCACCCAGGGTCGCTGGACGCGATTTTCGTACCGGTGGGCGGTGGCGGTTTGATCGCCGGTATTGCGGCGTATGTGAAATACCTGCGTCCGGAGATCAAGATTATCGGCGTGGAGCCGGACGACTCCAACTGCCTGCAAGCTGCCATGGCTGCCGGCGAGCGTGTGGTACTGCCGACCGTCGGCATCTTTGCCGATGGCGTGGCGGTGGCCCAGATCGGCCAGCACACCTTCGACATCTGCAAAGACTATGTAGATGAAGTGATCACCGTCAGCACCGACGAAATCTGTGCGGCGATCAAGGACATCTACGACGACACCCGCTCCATCACCGAGCCTGCGGGTGCATTGGGTGTGGCGGGCATCAAGAAGTACGTGGAGACCCGTGGCGTCAGCGGGCAGACCCTGGTGGCCATTGATTCCGGTGCCAACGTCAACTTCGACCGTTTGCGCCACGTCGCTGAGCGCGCTGAGTTGGGCGAAGGCCGCGAAGCGATCATCGCGGTGACCATCCCGGAGAAACCGGGCAGCTTCAAGGCGTTCTGCGAAGCCGTGGGCAAACGCCAGATCACCGAATTCAACTACCGCTATCACTCCGGCAGCGAGGCGCATATCTTCGTCGGCGTGCAGACCCACCCGGAAACCGACCCGCGCAGCGCGTTGATCGCCAGCCTCACCAGCCAGGGTTTCCCGGTGTTGGACCTGACCGAGAACGAACTGGCCAAGCTGCACATTCGCCACATGGTCGGCGGGCACGCGGCCAAAGTCAGCGATGAGCTGGTGTTTCGCTTCGAGTTCCCAGAGCGTCCCGGGGCGTTGTTCAACTTTCTCAACAAGCTGGGCGGGCGCTGGAACATTTCCATGTTCCACTACCGCAACCACGGCGCGGCCGACGGTCGTGTGGTCGCGGGCCTGCAAGTGCCGGCGGACGAGCGTCATCTGGTGCCTGCGGCACTGGCGGAAATCGGCTACCCGTACTGGGATGAAAGCGAAAACCCGGCCTACCAGCTGTTCCTCGGTTGAGCGACTACGCTGACTGAGCGGCCTTTAAGGAATCGAAACCATGGAAACGCTGACCACCCTCAAGGTTATCCACATCACCGCCACCGTGTTGTTGCTGCTCAGCGGCCTCGGGCTGGCGGTATTGGCCTGGCGCAAACGCAGCGCCGGCCCGGCGGCGACCGTGCAACGCCCGTGGGCGTTCATTTGGCTGCTGATGGGCATTTGCCTGGTGAGCATGCCGTTTACCGGCTGGTGGCTGGTGCACCTGATCGGCTGGCCACTGGGGCAGACCTGGATCCTGGGTTCCAGCATTCTCTACACCGTGGCGGCGCTGGCCTGGTTCTGGCTGGTGGCGCGGCTTAATCGCCTGCGCAAAGGCGAGGGCGGTAGCCTGAACTTCACCCTGGTGCTGGCGGTGGTCAGTCTGGTGGGGTTTGTGGCGATTGCCGGGTTGATGGGCGCCAAGCCGGTTTAAGGCTTTAGACCGCGTCGACTGCATCGCAGGCAAGCCAGCTCCCACCTTTGACTGTGTTCGCACATCAAAATGTGGGAGCTGGCTTGCCTGCGATGGCGCACTCAGCTGCGCAGTGTAATCACCGGCCAACCCCGTTTTTCGGCCTCAGCCCGCAAATTCGGATCCGGGTCCACCGCCACCGGGTGGGTCACCTGCTCCAGCAGCGGCAAATCATTCATCGAGTCGCTATAAAAGTAGCTGTCTTCCAGGCTATGCCCGGTTTCTTCCAGCCAGCGGTTCAAGCGCGTCACCTTGCCTTCGCGAAAGCACGGAATATCGGTGCTGCGCCCGGTGTAGCGGCCATTTTCCATCTCGCATTCAGTGGCGATCAGGGTTTCAACGCCAAGGCGTGCGGCAATCGGCGCGGTGACGAAACGGTTGGTGGCGGTGATGATCACCAGCTTGTCGCCGGCGGCGCGGTGTTTGGCCAGCAGTTCTGCGGCGTGTGGCAGCATCAGTGCGTCGATGCAGTCGCGCATGAAGTCGTTATGCCATTCGTCCAACTGGGCCATGTCGGTACGGCCGAGGATTTCCAGGCTGAAATTCAGGTAGGCGGCGTTGTCGAGCTTGCCGGCCAGGTAGTCCTGGTAGAACTCGTCGTTGCGGGCCTTGTAGGCCACCGGGTCGAGAATCCCGCGTTCACACAGGTAATCGCCCCAAGCGTGATCGCTGTCACCGCCGAGGAGAGTGTTGTCCAAGTCGAATAAAGCCAGGCGCATTGCAGTTACTCGCTGAAAAGTCTGTAAAAAGGCGTCCAGAATACGGTCTTTTCACAAGAGTGCACATAAGGTAAGAAGCCTCGTTGCCGCTGGAACAACCTTTGTGGAACAATGCGGCGACATGCGTTTGCGAGGTTGTTGCCGTGATCGACCCCGATGGTTTCCGTCCTAATGTCGGGATTATTCTTACGAATGATGCCGGACAGGTGCTATGGGCTCGCCGAATCAACCAAGATGCCTGGCAGTTTCCTCAAGGCGGGATCAACCCCGACGAAACCCCTGAAGACGCCTTGTACCGTGAGTTGAATGAAGAAGTCGGCCTTGAGCGCGAAGATGTGCAAATTCTGGCCTGCACCCGTGGCTGGTTGCGCTATCGTTTGCCGCAACGCCTGGTGCGTACCCACAGCCAACCGCTGTGCATCGGCCAGAAGCAGAAATGGTTTCTCCTGCGCCTGATCTCCAACGAGCAGCGGGTGCGGATGGATTTGACCGGTAAACCGGAGTTCGATGGCTGGCGTTGGGTCAGCTATTGGTACCCGTTGGGCCAGGTGGTGACATTCAAGCGCGAGGTTTATCGTCGCGCTCTCAAAGAGCTTGCCCCGCGCCTTTTAGCGCGCGACTGACGACGGAGTTCGACCCCGAGCCATGCTCAATACGCTGCGCAAGATCGTCCAGGAAGTTAACTCCGCCAAGGATCTCAAGGCGGCGTTGGGGATTATTGTGTTGCGCGTCAAGGAAGCCATGGGCAGCCAGGTCTGCTCGGTTTACCTGCTGGACCCCGAGACCAACCGGTTTGTGCTGATGGCCACCGAAGGCTTGAACAAGCGCTCCATCGGCAAGGTCAGCATGGCGCCCAATGAAGGTCTGGTGGGCCTGGTGGGGACGCGTGAAGAACCCCTCAACCTTGAAAACGCGGCCGATCACCCGCGTTACCGCTACTTCGCCGAAACCGGTGAAGAGCGCTACGCCTCGTTCCTCGGTGCACCGATCATTCACCACCGCCGCGTCGTTGGCGTGTTGGTCATCCAGCAAAAAGAGCGCCGCCAGTTCGATGAGGGCGAAGAAGCCTTCCTCGTGACCATGAGCGCGCAGCTCGCCGGGGTTATCGCTCACGCCGAGGCCACCGGCTCGATTCGCGGCCTGGGCCGCGAGGGCAAGGGCATCCAGGAAGCCAAGTTCGTCGGCGTGCCGGGTTCGCCGGGCGCGGCTGTCGGTACGGCAGTGGTCATGCTGCCGCCGGCCGATCTGGACGTGGTGCCGGACAAGCCCGTCAAAGACATTGACGCCGAAATCAAACTGTTCAAGACCGCCCTGGAAGGCGTGCGCGCCGACATGCGCAACCTGTCGGCCAAACTGGCGACCCAACTGCGCCCCGAAGAGCGCGCACTGTTTGACGTGTACCAGATGATGCTCGACGACGCGTCCCTGGGTAACGAAGTCAAGAACGTGATCAAGACCGGCCAGTGGGCCCAGGGCGCGTTGCGCCAGGTGGTCACCGATCACGTCAACCGCTTCGAAATGATGGATGACGACTACCTGCGCGAGCGTGCCTCGGATGTGCGCGACCTCGGCCGGCGGCTGCTGGCTTATCTGCAGGAAGACCGCAGCACCAATATGGTTTTCCCCGATAACACCATTCTGGTCAGTGAGGAACTGACGGCGACCCAGCTCGGCGAAGTGCCGGAAGGCAAGCTGGTGGGCCTGGTCTCGGTACTCGGTTCGGGCAACTCCCACGTTGCGATCCTGGCCCGGGCCATGGGTATCCCGACGGTGATGGGGCTGGTGGACCTGCCTTACGCCAAGGTCGACGGCATTGACATGATCGTCGATGGCCATCGCGGTGAAGTCTTCACCAACCCCAGCGAAGTGTTGCGCAAGCAATACGGCGAGGTGGTGGAAGAAGAGAAACAACTGGCGCTGGGCCTCGATTCATTACGCGAGCTGCCGTGCGTGACCCTTGACGGTCATCGCGTGCCGTTGCTGGTCAACACTGGCCTGTTGGCCGACGTGGCCCGTGCGCAACAGCGTGGCGCCGAGGGCGTGGGGCTGTACCGCACCGAAGTGCCGTTCATGATCAACCAGCGTTTCCCGAGTGAGAAGGAGCAGCTGGCGATTTATCGCGAGCAACTGCAGGCCTTCCATCCGTTGCCGGTGACGATGCGCAGCCTGGACATCGGCGGCGACAAGTCACTGTCGTATTTCCCTATCAAGGAAGACAACCCCTTCCTCGGCTGGCGCGGCATTCGCGTCACCCTCGACCACCCTGAAATTTTCCTCGTGCAGACCCGCGCCATGCTCAAGGCCAGCGAAGGCCTGAACAACCTGCGCATCCTGCTGCCGATGATCTCCGGCACCCATGAGCTGGAAGAGGCACTGCACCTGATTCACCGTGCCTGGGGCGAAGTGCGCGACGAAGGTTCCGACGTACCCATGCCGCCGATTGGCGTGATGATCGAGATCCCGGCAGCGGTGTACCAGGCCAAGGAGCTGGCGCGGCAGGTGGACTTCCTGTCGGTGGGTTCCAACGACCTGACCCAGTACCTGTTGGCTGTGGACCGTAACAATCCGCGGGTTGCCGACCTTTACGACTACCTGCACCCGGCAGTGCTGCAAGCGCTGCAGCACGTGGTGCGTGACGCCCATGCCGAAGGCAAACCGGTGAGCATCTGCGGTGAAATGGCCGGTGACCCGGCAGCGGCGGTGCTGTTGATGGCGATGGGCTTTGACAGCCTGTCGATGAACGCCACCAACTTGCCGAAGGTGAAGTGGATGTTGCGCCAGGTTGACCTGAGCATGGCCAAGGAGCTGCTGGCCGAGTTGATGACCATCGACAACCCGCAAGTTATCCACAGCTCGCTGCAACTGGCGCTGAAGAATCTGGGGCTGACGCGGATGATCAACCCGGCCTCGGCAAAAAGCCTCTAGACCGAGTTGCGCCCATCGCAGGCAAGCCAGCTCCCACATTGGAATGCATTTCAAATGTGGGAGCTGGCTTGCCTGCGATAGCGCCGGTTCAGGCACCGCTAAATCTGCAGTGATACCTCTCCCAACCGTCCACCATGTGGCCCGAAACTGCGTTCCACCATCCGCCGCGTGCCGTCGGCATTCACAATCAGCGCCGTACTTGCCCGTGTCCCATAGCTGGGGCTGGCAATAAACACGCTCGACAATAAACTCTCCGTGGCCAACCCCACGCCGGTGTCCGGCAAGTCGGCAAACGGTGCGGTTTGTGGGTCACTCAAAATGCCCAATAGGCTCTCCGGCTGCGGATCTTCCAGCACTTCGCGCAAGGCCGCCTTGGCTTTGAGCAATTTGGGCCATGGCGTATCCAGCCCGGCATTGGACAGTCCATAAACCCCAGGGCCCAGCCGCGTAGGCTCGGTTTGATTGGCGTTGTAATGCCACAGCTCGTGCTGCGTGCCTACCAACAGGTTGAACCCGGCATATTCAATCGAACGGCCGTTAACGTCGACTAAATACTCCTCAATGGGTAGCGAACCGCTGAGAAACCGCGCCACCAGTTCTCCACGGGACCTGCGTGCCGGAGGCTGGTGCGGGTCGCGGATGTTGGTGAGGGCGGCAAAGCGCCCATCGGCGTTTACCCCAAGCCAGGTGCCACCGGCTTCCTGGTCGCGGCCAGCGTAGATATCAGGCGCATCTGGCCACTGGGCCAACGGCAGGCTGGGGCGGGCGTAGAACTCATCACGGTTGGCCGCGACGATCAGCGGTTGGGCGTGGCCCGGCCGCCAGGCGAAAACGATCAGGCACATCAGGTGATCCCCTTTGTGTTTTTTGCCACTCTACGCACACAACGTCGGGCGTTCCATCGTATCGAAGTTGGGCCACACGCCTTCCATCCGTTAACATGCCTGGCGGTTCGGTGCGTGTGAACTTCTTAATTTGAAATAGCGGCTGTAACGCAGGCTTAATCGCACACCGGCATGGTCCGGTGCGCCATGACTAATGATTTAACGAGGAGTCGCAATGCTGCCTTACCCGCAGATCAACCCGGTGGCCGTGGCCATCGGTCCGCTGCAAATCCACTGGTACGGGTTGATGTACCTGATCGGCATCGGCGGTGCCTGGCTGCTGGCCTCTCGGCGCCTGAACCGTTTCGACCCGACCTGGACCAAGGAGAAGCTCTCCGACATGGTGTTCTGGATGTCGATGGGGGTGATCGTCGGCGGGCGCCTCGGGTATGTGCTGTTCTACGATCTGCCGGCTTACATTGCCAACCCGACGCTGATCTTCGAAGTGTGGAAAGGCGGCATGGCGTTCCACGGTGGCTTTGTCGGCGTGATGATCGCCGCGTGGTGGTTCGGCCGCCGCAACGGCAAATCCTTCTTCCAGTTGATGGACTTCGTCGCACCGTTCGTGCCGATTGGCCTGGGTGCCGGGCGCATCGGTAACTTCATCAACGCCGAGTTGTGGGGTAAGCCGACCGACGTGCCATGGGCCATGGTGTTCCCACCGTTCAGCGACCCGGCGCAATTGCCGCGCCATCCGTCGCAGCTCTACCAGTTCGCCCTGGAAGGTGTGGCACTGTTCCTGATCCTCTACATTTTCTCGCGCAAGCCCCGTCCGACCATGGCGGTTTCCGGCATGTTCGCGCTGTTCTATGGGATCTTCCGCTTCGTCGTCGAGTTCGTCCGCGTGCCGGATGCACAGCTGGGCTACCTGGCGTGGGGTTGGGTGACCATGGGTCAGATTCTCAGCCTGCCGATGATCATCGCCGGCCTGGGCCTGCTGTGGTGGGCTTACAATCGCCCGCAAGGCATCAAGAACACCGCGCTTTAAATTCGAATACCGAGGCTGCTTGAAGGGTTGGGCAGCCTCGGCTTCAACGATACGGGTAAAAACATGAAGCAATATCTCGAACTGCTGAACGACGTCGTGACCAATGGATTGACCAAGGGCGATCGCACCGGCACCGGCACCAAGGCCGTGTTTGCCCGTCAGTATCGGCATAACTTGGCCGACGGCTTCCCGCTGCTGACCACCAAGAAGCTTCATTTCAAAAGCATCGCCAATGAACTGATCTGGATGTTGAGCGGCAACACCAACATCAAGTGGCTCAACGAAAACGGCGTGCGTATCTGGGACGAATGGGCCACTGAAGACGGCGACCTGGGCCCGGTGTACGGCGAGCAGTGGACCGCCTGGCCAACCAAGGACGGCGGTACGATCAACCAGATCGACTACATGGTCGACACGTTGAAGAACAACCCCAACAGCCGCCGCATCCTGTTCCATGGCTGGAACGTCGAGTATCTGCCGGACGAAACCAAGAGCCCCCAGGAAAACGCGCGCAACGGCAAGCAAGCGCTGCCGCCGTGCCACCTGCTGTACCAGGCGTTCGTGCACGACGGCCATCTGTCGATGCAGTTGTATATCCGCAGCTCCGATGTATTCCTGGGCCTGCCGTACAACACCGCCGCCCTGGCGTTGCTGACCCATATGCTGGCCCAGCAGTGCGACCTGATTCCCCACGAGATCATCGTCACCACCGGCGACACCCACGCCTACAGCAACCACATGGAACAGATCCGCACCCAGCTGGCACGTACGCCGAAAAAGCTGCCGGAACTGGTGATCAAGCGCAAACCTGCATCGATCTACGACTACAAGTTCGAAGATTTCGAAATCGTGGGTTATGACGCCGACCCAAGCATCAAGGCTGACGTGGCTATCTAAAGCCGGCCTCGGTCTTAAGGTGTGGGCTTGTGTGGGAGGGGGCTTGCCCCCGATAGCGGTGTATCAGTCAGATATTTGCTGGTTGACACCCTGCAATCGGGGGCAAGCCCCCTCCCACATTGGGTTTGTGTTCACTTGAATCAGTGGCCGTGGCTTCTGCCCACATGCGAGGGCTCAGCCTCGCTGGCCGCCACACTCCCGCTGACCTCCAGCCGTTGCAGAATCCCGCACTGATCCAGATCCGGCCCACCGCCGCAACGCTGACGCAGGTCCAACAGCTGCTTCTGCAACGCCAGCAGCCCATCGATCCGCGCCTTCACGTGATGGATGTGCTCGTCAATCAACGCATTCACACTTTCGCATTGGTCCTGGGGGCTATCCCGTAACCCGAGCAGGCTGCGGATTTCTTCCAGGGTCATGTCCAGGCTGCGGCAATTGCGGATAAAGATCAGCCGTTCGGTGTGAGCCTGGGTGTACACGCGGTAGTTGGCGTCGGTGCGTGCCGGGGGCGGCAGCAAGCCTTCCTTCTCGTAGTAACGGATGGTTTCCACCTGACAGTCGGTCAGTTTGGCCAGTTCGCCGATCTTCATTGCAGCAATCTCCAAATGGGTGCTTGACCCTATAGTGGCTACAGGGTCTTTACTTGGCAACAGGCACCTCTACGGACGCGACAGAATGAGCGATTCCATCCACACCCCGAATAAGCATGATCACAAGCACGATCACGATCACGAGCATAACCATGATAATGATCATAACCACGACCACGGCGCCAAACTGACGCCCGTCAAGCCACATGATCACGCCAGCCATGGCGGCTCCTGCTGCTCCAGCAAAGTTGCGCCTGCGGTGGTCACGTTGAGTGAAGCACCCACCGCCGGTTCGCGCTTGAGCACTTTTCGCATCGAAGCCATGGACTGCCCCACCGAGCAGACGCTGATCCAGAACAAACTGGGTAAGCTCGCAGGTGTGCAGCAACTGGAATTCAACTTGATCAACCGCATCCTTGGCGTCACCCATGACCTGCCGAGTACTGCGCCGATCATTGAGGCGATCAAGTCCCTGGGCATGCAGGCCGACCCGATTGAAGAGGGCACGCCTGCCGCCGCACCTCCCGCCAAGAAACACTGGTGGCCATTGGCGGTATCCGGCATTGGTGCACTGGGCGCCGAAGTACTGCATTTCACCGGCGTTGCCCCCACGTGGGTGATTGCCTTGGTGGCGTTAGTGTCGATCCTCAGCGGCGGCCTCACCACCTATAAAAAGGGCTGGATCGCGCTTAAGAACCTGAACTTGAACATCAACGCGCTGATGAGCATCGCCGTGACTGGCGCCGTGCTGATTGGCCAGTGGCCGGAAGCGGCGATGGTGATGTTCCTGTTCACCGTGGCCGAGTTGATCGAAGCCAAATCCCTGGACCGTGCCCGCAACGCCATCAGCGGCTTGATGCAGATGACGCCGGAGCAGGCCACGGTGCAGCAGGCCGACGGTTCCTGGTTGGAAAAAGAGGTTAAAAGCATCGAGCTTGGCGCTATCGTTCGGGTAAAACCTGGCGAGCGTATTGGCCTGGACGGTGAAGTCACTGCCGGCCAGTCCACCATCGACCAGGCGCCGATCACCGGTGAAAGCCTGCCGATTGAAAAGACCGTGGGCGATAAAGTCTTCGCCGGCACGATCAACCAGGCCGGCTCCCTGGAATACAAAGTCACCGCCGCCGCCAACAACTCCACCCTGGCGCGGATCATTCACGCCGTGGAACAGGCTCAGGGCGCGCGGGCGCCGACGCAGCGTTTTGTCGACAGCTTCTCGAAGATCTACACCCCAGCCGTGTTCCTGTTTGCCCTGGGTGTGGCGATCATCCCGCCGTTGTTCATGGCGGGCGTCTGGTTTGACTGGATCTACCGCGCCCTGGTGTTGCTGGTGGTTGCCTGCCCATGCGCCTTGGTGATCTCCACGCCAGTGACCATCGTCAGCGGCTTGGCGGCGGCTGCGCGCAAAGGCATCCTGATCAAGGGTGGCGTGTACCTGGAGGGCGGTTACAAGCTTGATTACCTGGCGCTGGACAAGACCGGCACCATCACCCATGGCAAACCGGTGCAAACCGACTACCTGGCGCTGTTCCCCAATATCGCGGACAGCGCACCGGCCCTGGCCGCCAGTTTGGCTGGGCGTTCCGACCACCCGGTGTCCCTGGCCATCGCCAATGCGGCTGTGGATAAGAATCTGCCCATGCACGCTGTGGATAACTTCGAGGCCCTGGCCGGTCGCGGTGTGCGTGGCGATATCAATGGGGAAACCTATCACCTGGGCAATCACCGTTTGGTGGAAGACCTCGGCCTGTGTTCGCCGGCCCTGGAAGAAAAACTCTTCGCCCTGGAAAAACAAGGCAAGTCCGTGGTGCTGTTGCTCGACAAATCCGGCCCGCTGGCGCTGTTCGCCGTGGCCGACACCGTCAAGGACAGCAGCCGCGAAGCCATCCAGCAACTGCACGATCTGGGCATCAAAACCCTGATGCTCACCGGTGACAACACCCACACCGCCCAGGCGATTGGCACCCAGGTTGGCATCGACCAAGCCAAGGGCGATCTGCTGCCTACCGACAAGCTCAATGCCATCGAAACCCTCTACGGCCAAGGCCACCGCGTGGGCATGGTCGGTGACGGCATCAACGACGCCCCGGCCCTGGCCCGTGCCGAAATCGGCTTTGCCATGGCGGCGGCGGGCACCGACACGGCCATCGAGACCGCCGACGTGGCGTTGATGGACGATGATTTGCGCAAGATTCCGGCATTCATTCGTCTGTCGCGGCAAACGTCGAGTATCCTCAAGCAGAACATCGCCCTGGCGCTGGTGATCAAGGCGATCTTCCTCGCGGTCACCTTCCTGGGCATGGCCACCATGTGGATGGCGGTGTTTGCCGACATGGGCGTGAGCTTGCTGGTGGTATTCAATGGTCTGCGCCTGTTGCGCAAATAGACAATGAGAGGGTGGTGTGCTGAGTGCCGAGTTAAAGGCGTTTTTCATGGTCGCCCGCCTGGGCAGCATTACCCAGGCGGCGAAAAAACTCGGCCTGAGCCAGCCCACCGTCACCACCCAGATTCGAAACCTGGAAAGCCAATACGGCGTTGAGCTGTTCTATCGTGGCGGACGCCGGCTTACCGTCAGCGACGAAGGCGCGCGCCTGCTGCCGATGGTCAAGGCGCTGTTGCAGCAGGAAGCGGATATCGAGTTTTTCCTGCGCAACAACGGCCAGGTCCAGGGCGCTCTGCGCATCGCCGCGACGGCGCCGTATTACATACTTGATCTGGTCAAAGCCTTTCGCGAGCGCCTGCCGCAGGTGGAGGTGTCGGTGGAAATCGGCAATTCCCAACAGGTACTTGAAGCGCTGGATGATTACCGCGTCGACGTCGCGGCTTCCTCCCAACTGCTGGAAGACCCGCGGTTGATCCGTCGCGTGCTCGGTACTGACCCATTGGTGCTGGCGGTGCATCGTAATCATCCGCTGGCGGCGCTGGATCACGTGCCGCTGACGGCGTTGGCCGGGCATACCTTGCTGATGCGCGAAGCGGGTTCGACTACGCGGCGCCTGACGGAAGACATGTTGCAAGGCGCGGGCGTGAGTTATGGCCCTCTGCTGGAAATCGGCAGCCGGGAATCGATCCGCGAGGCGGTGCTGCGCAACATCGGCATCAGCATCATTGCCCGCCAGGAAGTGCCCCATGACCCGCAATTGCGTGTGCTGACCATCGAGAATGCGCCGCAGATTCCCGAGTATTTGTACTGCCTCAAGGAAAGAAAGGGCGCACGGTTGCCGGCTGCTTTTCTTGGGTTGGCACAGGAGATGTCGCCAATTTGAGGTTCTGTTTTGGCCTTTGAATCGCCATCGCAGGCAAGCCAGCTCCCACATCTGACTGTGTTCACAAATCAAAATGTGGGAGCTGGCTTGCCTGCGATGAGGCCCGTCCCGACAACACACTACTGAAGTCCTACACAAATCCACCAATACCACTATCGCCGCGTTTTGCCTTTCTGCCACAAGAGGTACGCATTGCCCGCCTAGCATGGCCTTCATCAGTTTGATGAGGTGCCTTCCATGAACACAGCCCTGACCAACCCCGGCGCGCCCATGACCGTGCGCGGTATCCAGAAGCGCTTCGGCGCCTTTACTGCGCTGGACAACGTGTCCCTGGACGTCGCCGCCGGCGAGCTGGTGTGCCTGCTCGGCCCGTCCGGTTGCGGCAAGACCACCTTGCTGCGCTGCATCGCCGGCCTGGAGCGCCAGGACAGCGGGGAACTGCGACTGGGTAACCGCGATGTGTCCCTGCTGCCGCCCCAGGCGCGGGACTACGGGATTTTGTTCCAGTCCTACGCGCTGTTCCCCAACCTGACCGTCGAAGCGAATATCGGCTACGGCCTCACCGGCAGCGGTCGCGATGAGGTGCGCAAGCGCGTCGGCCAGATGCTGGAGTTGGTGGGGCTGGTGGGCAGCGAAAAGAAATACCCGGGCCAACTGTCCGGTGGTCAGCAGCAACGTGTTGCCCTCGCACGAGCGCTGGCGCCGGCACCTTCGCTGCTGTTGCTGGATGAGCCGATGTCAGCCCTCGATGCCCGTGTGCGCGAGCATCTGTGTACCGAGCTGCGTCAACTGCAACGGCGCCTGGGCATCACCACGTTGATGGTCACTCACAACCAGGATGAAGCCATGTTGATGGCCGACCGCATTGCCGTGATGAACAACGGCAAGGTTGAGCAATACGCCACGCCCCAGGAAATCTACGACCGTCCGGCCACGCCGTTCGTGGCGGAGTTCGTCGGCCAAGGCAACTGGCTGCCGTTCAGCCGCAACAGCGCCAGCCACGCCCAGGTTGGCGGGATGAACATGCGCCTGGCCGACGATGCCGGCGTGGCCAAGTCCGGCCGTCTGTTCTGCCGCCCGGAAGCGATCAGCGTCAACCCACCGGTGCATGAAGAGAACCTGTTCCCGGCCAAGGTCCGAGAGATCACCTTCCTCGGCAACCGTTGCCGCATGAGCTTCGAGCTGGAGCAACTGCCGGGCCACCCACTGCTGGCCGAGCTGGCGCCGGAAGCCATGCCGCGCCTGGGCGCCCAGGACATCTGGGTGGCCTTGCCGCCGCGTAGCCTGCAGGTGTTTGCCTGAGATGGCCGTAGTCATGACCTTGCCTGTACCGCGTCAGGCGTCCCGTGCCGAGCTGGGCGACCGCCTCTTTGTGGTGGGTGGCAAACTGCTCTGGCTGTGCCTGCTGGGCGTGGCCGTATTGTTGCCATTGCTGGCGATCTTTTGGCGTGGTTTCAGCAGCGAAGCCGGGCAGGGCGGTGGTTTAGTCGCCGCGCGGGAACTGGTGACCAGCGACAACTTCCACTGGTTACTGGGCAATAGCCTGAAAGTGTCCCTCAGCGTAGCGGCCATCGTCGTACCGCTGGCTTATCTGTTTGCCTACGCCCTGCAACGCACGCTGATTCCCGGCAAAGCCATTTGGCGCGGCATGTCGCTGTTGCCATTGATGGCGCCGTCGATGCTGCCGGGCATTGCATTGGTCTACCTGTTCGGCAACCAGGGCATGTTGCGGGGGTTGCTCTCGGACAACATCTACGGCTTTTGGGGCATTGTGCTGGGCGAGGTGATCTACACCTTCCCACATGCTTTGATGATTTTGCTGTCGGCGCTGTCCCTGGCGGATGCGCGTTTGTTCGATGCCGCGTCCAGCATGGGCGCCAGCCCCTCTCGGGCGTTTCGCAGCATTACCTGGCCAGCCACGCGCCAGGCCGTATTCGCTGCGTTTTGCCTGGTGTTCACCCTGACCATCACCGACTTCGGTGTGCCCGTTGTCGTCGGTGGGGATTACCAAGTGCTGGCGCTGGAAGCCTACAAGGCGGTGGTCGGCCAGCAGCAGTTCGGTCGCGGCGCGTTGATCGGCATGGTGTTGCTGCTGCCGGCGCTGTTCAGCTTTGGGGTCGATGCCTGGCTGCGTCGCCGTCATGGCGACTCCATGAGCGGTCGCGCCCAGGTCTTCCAACCGGCGCCATCGCGTTTGCGGGATAACTGCTACCTGGCCATCGTGGTGTTGATCTGCGCGGTATTGCTGCTGGTGTTCGGCATGGCAGTGTATTCCTCGTTGGTGAAGTTCTGGCCGTACAACCTGTCGCTGTCACTCAATCACTACCAGTTCGAAGACACGGCCGGCGGTGGCTGGCTGGCCTATCGCAACAGCCTGACCATGGCCCTGTGCACAGCGTTGATTGGCAGCGTGCTGATCTTTACTGGCGCGTATTTGATGGAAAAGACCCGGGGCCAGAAAGGCCTGAACCTGGCATTGCGCATGCTCAGCTTCGTGCCGATGGCCGTGCCGGGGCTGGTGCTGGGCTTGGGCTACGTGTTCTTTTTCAACCTCAAAGGCAACCCGCTGCATGTGTTCTACGGGACCATGACGTTACTGGTGGTGTGCACGATTGCGCACTATCTGACCACCGCCCAGATGACTGCGACCACGGCCCTGCGCCAGTTGGACGCCGAGTTCGAAGCCGCCGCGCTGTCGCTCAAGGCACCGCTGTACCGCCACTATCTGCGCGTGACAGTGCCGATCTGCCTGCCGGCGCTGCTGGACATCGTGCGCTACTTGTTTGTGTCGGCGATGACCACCGTGTCGGCCGCGATCTTCCTCTACAGCCCCGACACCATCCTCGCCGCCGTTGCCGTGTTGAACATGGACGACGCCGGCAACGTGGGCGGCGCGGCGGCGATGTCGACCCTGATCCTGTTCACTTCGGCCGGTGTCTCGCTGCTGCTGGCGTGGGCCTCGCGTGGCGCGTTGCGCCGTTCCCAAGCCTGGCGCCAGACCGCGCCTGGCCAATAATCATCCTTGAAGGAGGTGTTCCATGTTCAAGCCCCTGGCGCTGGTCGCTGGCGTACTCACTGCATTCAGCCTGAATGCCTTCGCCAAGACTGACCTCACCGTGTACACGGCCCTCGAAGCCGAGCAGTTGAAGTCCTACAAGCAAGCGTTCGAAAAGGCCAACCCCGACATTGAGATCAAGTGGGTCCGTGATTCCACCGGGATCATCACCGCCAAGCTTCTGGCCGAGAAAGACCGCCCGCAAGCCGATGCCGTCTGGGGCTTGGCGGCTTCCAGCCTGGCGATCCTGGACCAGCAGGGCATGTTGGATAACTACGCACCGAAGGACCTGGACAAGATCGGCAAGAACTACCGCGACCCCGCCAATCCGCCCGCCTGGGTTGGCATGGACGTGTGGGCCGCGACCATCTGCTTCAACACCGTCGAAGCCGAAAAGCAGGGCCTGACCAAGCCGGTGAGCTGGCAAGACCTGACCAAACCTGAATACAAGGGCAAGATCGTGATGCCGAACCCGGCGTCCTCCGGCACGGGTTTCCTGGATGTGAGCGCCTGGTTGCAGACCTACGGCGAGAAGCAAGGCTGGCAGTACATGGACGATCTGCACCAGAACATCGGCCAGTACGTTCACTCCGGTTCCAAGCCGTGCAAGCTGGCGGCTTCGGGTGAATTCCCGATCGGCATTTCCTTTGAGTACCCAGCCGTGCAATTGAAACGTCAAGGCGCGCCGCTGGACATCATCCTGCCGAAAGAAGGCCTGGGCTGGGACATTGAAGCGACCGCTGTGATCAAGGGCACTGCCCATGCGGACGCCGCGAAGAAGCTGGCCGACTTCTCCGCCAGCCCTGCTGCGATGGAACTGTACAAGGACAACTTTGCCGTCCTCGCCCAACCGGGCATTGCCAAGCCGCAGACCGAATTGCCGGCTGACTATGAGCAGCGGTTGATCAAGAACGACTTTGCCTGGGCCTCGAAAAACCGCGACAGCATCCTGACTGAATGGCGCAAGCGCTATGACGGGAAGTCGGAGAAGGTTGCCGGTCAGTAAGGTTTTCGTTAGGGCTGATGGCCTCATCGGGGGCAAGCCCCCTCCCACATTTAGATTTGTAAACACAGTTAAGTGTGGGAGGGGGCTTGCCCCCGATGGCGGTCTTGAAAACAGGACATCATTGCATGACACACCACACCGATCTGCTAATTGTCGGCGCCGGCATCCTCGGCCTGTCCCATGCCTATGCCGCCGCCAAACGCGGCCTCAAGGTCAAGGTGTTCGAGCGCAGCGCCACACCGCTCGGCGCCTCGGTGCGCAACTTCGGCCAGGCCCTGGTTACCGGGCAACCGCCGGGGCCGATGCTCGACCTGGCACGAGAAAGCCGAGCCATCTGGGGTCACTGGGCCCAGGTGGCCGGGCTGCAGCTCAAGCGCAACGGCTCCTATCTGTTCGCCCGTACCGAGGCCGAAGAACATCTGCTGGAAGCCTTCTGTGCTGGCCGTGCCCAGGAGCACGCCTATAACGTCGAGCTGCTGCAAGGCGCGGCGATGAAGGATCTGTATGGCGGCCAGTTCCGCCATCACCGCGCCGCGCTGCACGGCAAGGACGATCAACAGTTGTATTCCCGCGAAGCGATTCCGGTGCTGATCAACTACCTGGCTCAAGAACTGAAGGTGGAGTTTCATTTCTCCACCTTGGTGCGCGATGTTGAACCCGGCCAGGTGCACACCACGGCAGGGAGCTTTCGCGGCGAGCAGATCATCGTGTGCTCCGGCCATGACTACCAAACCTTGCTGGCCGAGTCGATCGCCGAACTCAATCCAAGCATCTGCCGTCTGCAAATGCTTCGCGCGCGGCCAGCGGTGAACCTGAACCTGCAACACGCTTTGCTCACGGGCCTCAGCTGCGTGCACTACGGCGCCTTTGCCGATTTGCCCGAAGCGGCGCCGGTGCAGGCACAGATCCTGCGTGAAGCGCCTTACCTGCATGAACACGGCATCCACCTGCTGATCAGCCCAACGCCCCATGGCGAGCTGATCATCGGCGATTCTCACGATTACGGCAGCGATGCCTCGCCGTTCAATGCCGAGCAGGTCGATGATTGGATGATCGAGCTGGCTGAACAGACCTTGGGTTGCAAGATCCAGGTGGTGGAGCGCTGGCAAGGTGTCTACGGCTCACGGGGTCCGGGGCCGTTCTCGTTCTTGCGTGCGGCGCCGGGGGTGAGCGCTGCGTTGATGCACACCGGCGTGGGCATGAGCGTCGGGCCGGCGATGGCCGAGCGCAATATCAGCGCATTGTGGGGCGCGGTGTGATGAATCGGGAGCAGGTGATTGCCGAAGTCTTCGGCCTGTACGAGCAGCACGGCACGGCGGATTACATCGGTGAGCCGGTGTCGCAGATCGAGCACATGTCCCAGGCTGCGCAGTTGGCGATGGCCGAAGGTTTTGATGATGAAGTGGTGTTGGCGGCGTTTTTCCACGACATCGGGCACATCTGCGGGCAGGGTGGCGAAAACATGGGCGGTTATGGCGTGGTCAGCCACGAGCGGCTGGGGGCGGATTATTTGCGCCGCGCAGGGTTCAGCGAGCGCATGGCCAAGTTGGTGGAGTATCACGTGCAAGCCAAGCGTTACCTGACTTTCAGTCAGCCGGAGTATTACGCTCGTCTAAGTGAAGCCAGCCGCCGTACTCTGGAGTATCAGGGGGGCGTCATGACGCCAGAAGAAGCCCAGGCTTTTGAACAGGACCCGCTCTGCCATGTCAGCCTGCGCCTGCGCCACTGGGACGAACAGGCCAAGGAAATGCACGTGCCGGTGCTCGACCTTGAAGTGCTCAAGGCCAAGGCGCGGCAGGTGCTGACGGCTTAGGTTTCGTTCAGGCGCAGAGCCAGGGCCTCGACCTGTTCCTGACGCTCGGTCTGGCTGAGTTTGGCGTGGGGGTTGAGGGACGACCATTGCGGATGGGCGCGGGCCTTGTGCAAGGCGTCCGGCAACTTGCCTTCGCGCCAGGTTTTATCCTGGGGCGTGTCGACCTTGATGCTGTGCATCGCCGCGTGGCCACGCAGGTTCAAGGCCTTGAGCAGCTGGCGCTGGCGCAGGGCGAGCAGGCGCAGCACGCTGTCGTCCACGGTCAGTTCGCGCTGGCCTTTGATCTTGCCCAGCAGGCGGCTGCCATAGCTGCGCGCGGTTTGCAGCGCACCACCGGCAATCGCGCCGGCCAGGGCGGCGGCGCCCAGGGTCAAGCCGCCGACCAACAGATCCACACCGGCACCGGCGGCCGCGCCTGCGGCAATTCCACCGCCGACGCGCACGCCGAGTTGCTTGAGGGTTTCCGGGTTGAACAGGTCATCGCCCCAGCGGCCGTCCAGTAGTGGCAAGTCGCTGGCGGCCGCATCCTGCGGGCGAAAGCCGAACAACTTGAGCAGGGCTTCCACGCATTTCTGTTCGCGTTGGCGCACGGCTTTGCGCAGGTCGCCGATGGCTTGCTGCTCATCTTCGGTGACCACGCTGCGTCGGCAGGCGGCGCAGTCGATCAACAGGTCGACGATCAAGCGGGCGGCGCTTTGCTGGCGGGCTTGGCGCTGGGCTTCCTGGTCGAGAATCAACCGCTCCAACTGTGGGCGGGCGTTTTCCAGCAGCAAGGCGAGGCTTTCATACAGGCGCCGTTCGCCATCTTCCGGTGGTGCCACGCTGTCGAATCGCACCAGTGCATGCAGACCAAGACGCGCCAGGGCTTCGCGCCAGTCCGGCTCGCGGTGGTCGCTGCTGCTGACAAAGTTGAGCACCGGCAGCAACGGTTTGCCGCAACTGGCCAGCACTTGCAGCTCATCGCGGTACTTGGCCAGCACCGGTTCGCGAGCGTCGATCACATACAAACCTGCGTCCGAGGCCAGCAGTTGGCGCAACACTTTGGCTTCCTGTTCGAAACGCTGGCGTGCTTCGCTGCCTTCCAGAAAGCGCATCAGGCGCGCAGGACCGTCGAGGCGTTCACCGGGGCGATCCAAGCGCTCCAAGTAGTCGAGCAGGGCGATGGCATCTTCCAGGCCGGGTGTGTCGTACAGCTCCAGCAAGGGCTCACCGTCCACCGACAAGCGTGCGCCTTCGACATGCCGCGTGGTGCTCGGGCGATGGGAGACTTCGCCGAAGCCCACATCACGGGTCAGCGTACGCAGCAACGAAGTCTTGCCGACGTTGGTGTGGCCGACCACGGCGAGTTTCAGTGGTTTAGTCATGACCGGTCTCCAGCCAATTCAGCGGCGCGCAGTCGGCGAATGCCAGATCAAGCTGTTGCAGTGCGGTGTGCCAGTCACCCAGGCGTTCGGCATCCAGCGCCTGGCCGGGCGGCGCTTGCAGCAGCCAGACGCGGGTGGCGGTAGCGCTGCGCGCCAGTTCGGCGATCAGTGCCAGGCTGCCGCGATCCGGCGAGCGCCGTGGGTCGCAGGCGATGGCCAGGCGCGCGGGTGGGAAGCGGGTGAGTTGTTCCAGCAGTTTGTGGCGCGACTCGCGACTGTCGAGGATGCCGGCGTTCTTTACGCTGGCGGGCAACTTGGGCGGCCACGGGTGTTGCTCGTCCAACTCGATGGCTACCAGCAGGGCGCCGTCGCTTTCCAATTCGCTGGCGCCGCCGCTGACGTGGTGCAACTGTTCGGGCGCGGCGTCATTGACCCCGAGCCGTTCGCTGCTGGGCATCAGGCGTTCGCGCAACTGGCTGTAGCCGGGCAGGTTGAGGTCCAGGCGCAAGGCGGCGCGCCCGCGCTTCCAGCGCCACAGGCAGAGCAGGGCGAGGATCAGGCGCGGCAGCAGGCCGTAGACCAGCAACACGCCGACCAACCACGCGGCCCAGGCCTGGCGAGCGCTTTCGATATTCAGGGCGGAATCACCGCTGGCGCGGATCATCTCGACGGTGGGCACGTTGAAGCCTAGCAGTGCTGGCAGGGTGCCGAGGGCCTGGGTGACGGCGACGAAGGTGTCGGCGCCAAGGATGGTGGTTTCCCACACGAAACCGTAGCGGCGGGTGGCGAGCAGCGTCAGCAGGATCGCCATGGCACTGAGCAGGGCGAGTAGCCACAGGCTGTTGACCAATATGCCGACCGCCCAGCGATTGAGTTTCTGCCGTTGTAGCAACAACAACAGCGCCGGTGCCAACTGTGCGGCCTTGGCGTCGCGGGCGAGCTTTTCGCTGAGCCATAACCATAAGCGTCCAAGGCTGGCACCGTGCTCACCGGCAAACAGCAGGCCCAAGGCCCAACTGATCAACAGGATCAGGTTCAACCCGAGCAGGCTGCCCAAGGCCCAGAACACGTTGACCGGCGTCAGCCCGTTTCCCAACGCGGCAAAGGCCAGGCCGGCGCCACTGATGACCGCTACGATGGCCAGCAGCACCAAGGCCAGGCGGGCGCCTTGCAGCCAGCGGGTGAGGGCGGCGGTCAAGCCATCGCGCTCTGCCAGGTGCAGGGCGCGCTGCTGGATGCGTGTCGGCAGGTCGCCACCGGCCGTGCGGGCCAGGCGGTTGGCTTCCAGGTCTTCCAGGAGACCGGCGTGTTCTTCACGCAGGCGCACGGTTTCTGTCAGCCAGAGTTTGTGCAGGGGGGTAAGTGCAGTCACGCGCCGTCCTGTTGAGCAAGTGAGGTTGGAGCATAACCGCAGAGCCGTGGCTCTGGTATTCTCGTTGCCATGAAAAAAACTCTCCCTTTAAGCCTGATCGCAGCCCTCGGTGAAAACCGTGTGATCGGCGTCGACAACAGCATGCCCTGGCATTTGCCGGGGGATTTCAAATATTTCAAGGCCACCACGCTCGGCAAGCCGATCATCATGGGGCGCAAGACCTGGGATTCCCTGGGCCGACCGTTGCCGGGGCGCCTGAACATTGTGGTCAGCCGTCAGACCGATCTTAAGCTTGAAGGTGCGGAAGTTTTTCCATCACTGGACGCGGCAGTGGAACGCGCCGAGGCGTGGGCACTGGAGCAGGGCGTGGATGAGCTGATGCTGATCGGCGGTGCGCAGCTGTATGCACAGGGACTGGAGCAGGCGGATCGCCTGTATCTGACGCGCGTGGCGTTGAGCCCGGAAGGGGATGCGTGGTTTCCGGCGTTTGATCAGGCCCAGTGGAAGTTGGTGTCAAATCTGGAGAACCCGGCGGAAGGTGACAAGCCGGCGTACAACTTTGAGGTTTGGGAGAAAGCCTAAAAGCATCGCAGGCAAGCCAGCTCCCACACTTGACTGTGTTCACAGATCAAAATGTGGGAGGGGGCTTGCCCCCGATAGCGGTCTATCAGACTTGCGCTAACTCAGCATGCTCATCGGCATTCAGCAGCTCTTTGTCCGTCTGCCCCATGATCTGGCTGGTAATCGCCCCCGCCGTCATCGAACCATTCACGTTCAACGCCGTACGGCCCATGTCGATCAGCGGCTCCACGGAAATCAGCAGCGCCACCAGTGACACCGGCAACCCCATGGCCGGCAGCACGATCAGTGCGGCAAACGTCGCACCACCGCCCACGCCTGCCACACCCGCCGAACTCAAGGTCACAATCGCCACCAGAGTCGCGATCCACAATGGGTCCAGCGGGTTGATGCCTACCGTCGGGGCAACCATCACCGCCAACATCGCCGGGTAGAGACCGGCACAACCATTCTGGCCAATCGTGGCGCCAAACGACGCGGCGAAACCGGCGATGGATTGCGGGATGCCCAGACGGCGGGTCTGCGCCTCAATGCTCAGTGGAATCGCCGCCGCGCTGGAGCGGCTGGTGAAGGCAAACGTCAGCACGGGCCACACCTTGCGGAAGAACCGCAGCGGGTTGATCCCGGCCACGGACAGCAGCACGCCATGCACCACGAACATCAGGCCCAGGGCCAGGTACGACACCACCACAAGACTGCCGAGCTTGATGATGTCTTGCAGGTTGGAGCCGGCGACCACCTTGGTCATCAGCGCCAATACGCCGTAAGGGGTCAGTTTCATCACCAGGCGTACCAGGCGCATCACCCAGGCTTGCAGAGTGTCGATGGCGTTGAGCACTTTCTGGCCCTTTTCCACGTCATCCTTGAGCAGTTGCAGCGCGGCAACCCCGAGGAACGCGGCAAAGATCACCACACTGATGATCGACGTCGGCTTGGCGCGGGCCAGGTCGGCGAATGGGTTGGCCGGTACGAACGACAGCAGCAACTGCGGGATATTCAGGTCGGCCACCTTGCCCGCGTAATCGCTCTGGATCACTTGCAGGCGCGCCATTTCCTGGGTGCCGGCCACCAAACCCTCGGCGGTCAGGCCGAACAGGTTGGTCAGGCCAATGCCGATCAGCGCTGCAATCGCGGTGGTGAACAGCAGTGTGCCGATGGTCAGGAAGCTGATCTTGCCCAGGGACGAGGCGTTATGCAGGCGTGCCACAGCACTCAGGATCGAGGCGAACACCAGCGGGATCACGATCATTTGCAGCAGTTGCACGTAACCATTGCCGACCAGGTCGAACCAACCGATCGAGGCTTTGAGCACCGGGTTACCGTCGCCATAAATCGTGTGCAACGCCGCACCGAATACCACGCCAAGGACGAGGGCAAAGAGCACCTTCTTGGCGAGGCTCCAGTTTGTGCGACGGGTTTGTGCCAGGCCCAGCAACAGGGCCACGAACACCAGTAAGTTGAGAATCAGGGGCAGATTCATTGAAGCTCCGTTGAGAAGGCAGCCAATCGCGCGAGCCTGCGATTGCGAACCGGAAAGCTTAACAGCTTGAAATATATTGATTTAATACCGATATGGAATGGTGACTGTCGTTTTTGGAATAAGCGTTTGACGCTCAGGCACATGCCTTTGGCGTTATCACGACGTAAGCGGTCGTGCTCGGGCGATAACTGTCATACAGATTTGTTAGCGTCGATGTCTTTCACTCAGGGAGAAAACGCTTATGAAGCTCGCGCCAAAACTACTTGCCGCCGCCTTCTGCCTCGGCCTCGCCAGCCAGGCATTTGCCGCCACCGAGTTGAAGCACTGGCCGGCGCCCGCCGCCGAGCAGCTGAACAAGATGATCGCCGCGAACGCCAACAAGGGTAACTTCGCGGTGTTCGACATGGACAACACCAGCTACCGCTACGACCTCGAAGAGTCCCTGCTGCCGTACCTGGAAAACAAGGGCCTGATCACCCGCGACACCATGGACCCCTCCCTGAAGCTGATGCCGTTCAAGGACACCGCCGACCACAAGGAAAGCCTGTTCAGCTATTACTACCGCCTCTGCGAAGTCGACGACATGGTCTGCTACCCGTGGGTGGCGCAGATTTTTTCCGGCTTCACCCTCAAGGAACTCAAGGGCTACGTGGATGAGCTGATGGCCTCCGGCAAGCCTGTACCGGTCACCTATTACGAAGGCGACGTGGTGAAGACCTCCGAGGTACAACCGCCGAAGGTCTTTACCGGCCAGGCTGAGCTGTACAACAAGCTGATGGAAAACGGCATCGACGTGTATGTGATGACCGCCGCCTCGGAAGAGCTGGTACGCATGGTCGCGGCCGATCCGAAGTACGGCTACAACGTCAAGCCGGAGAATGTGATTGGCGTGAGCACCCTGCTCAAGGATCGCAAGACCGGCGAACTGACCACTGCACGCAAACAGATCACTGCTGGCAAATATGACGAGAAGGCTAACCTCGGCCTGGAGCTCACCCCGTACCTGTGGACCCCGGCAACCTGGATGGCCGGCAAGCACGCGGCGATCCTCACTTACATCGATGAATGGAAAAAACCCGTACTGGTGGGCGGCGATACCCCAACCAGCGATGGCTACATGCTGTTCCACGATGTGGACGTGGCCAAGGGGGGCATCCACTTGTGGGTCAACCGCAAAGACAAGTACATGACCCAGCTCAACGGCATGATGGCCAAGCATGCAGCGGCGCAGGCCAAGGAAGGGTTGCCGGTGACGGCGGACAAGAACTGGGTGATCGTCAAGCCTGACGAGATTCAGTAACTGATGAATGTGGGAGGGGGCTTGCCCCCGATAGCGGTAGGTCAGTTGTAGATGTATCCACTGACAGGTCGCCATCGGGGGCAAGCCCCCTCCCACATTTGATCTTCATTTTTATGAGCGGGGCTTACAGGCCGTCAAGCATCGCCTTGTTACGCACCGCACCCTTGTCGGCACTGGTAGCCAGCAGGGCGTAAGCCTTCAGCGCGGTGGTGACTTTGCGCGGACGCTTCTCCACTGGCTTCCAGCCTTTCTTGTCCTGCTCGACTCGGCGTGCCGCCAGT
Organism: Pseudomonas sp. GW821-FHT03A09; assembly: GCF_059421065.1. NCBI lineage: Bacteria > Pseudomonadati > Pseudomonadota > Gammaproteobacteria > Pseudomonadales > Pseudomonadaceae > Pseudomonas > Pseudomonas sp. GW821-FHT03A09. Next base: position 491,634 of record NZ_JBWKUX010000001.1, read on the forward strand.
TCTTCATCGCCGATCAACAGGTTGATCGAGCGGTTTGGAATGTCGATCAGCACCTTGTCGCCATCCTGCACCAGGCCAATCGCGCCGCCTGCTGCCGCTTCTGGCGAAGCGTGGCCGATGGACAGGCCCGAGGTGCCGCCAGAGAAGCGACCATCGGTCAGCAAGGCGCAGGCTTTGCCCAGGCCTTTGGATTTCAGGTAGGAGGTCGGGTAGAGCATCTCCTGCATACCCGGGCCGCCTTTCGGGCCTTCGTAGCGGATGATCACGATGTCGCCTTCTTTCACTTCGTCGGCGAGGATGCCGCGAACCGAGCTGTCCTGGCTTTCGTAGATCTTGGCGCGACCTTCGAAGACATGGATGGACTCATCCACACCCGCGGTTTTCACCACGCAGCCGTCCAAGGCGATGTTGCCGTACAGCACGGCCAGGCCACCTTCTTGGGAGTAGGCGTGCTCGACACTGCGGATGCAGCCGTTTTCACGGTCGTCGTCCAGGGTGTCCCAGCGGGTCGACTGGCTGAACGCGGTCTGGGTCGGGATACCCGCCGGGCCGGCCTTGAAGAAGTGGTGAACCGCTTCGTCGTTGGTCTGGGTGATATCCCACTTGGCAATGGCCTCTTCCATGCTACGGCTGTGCACGGTTGGCAGGTCGGTGTGCAACAGGCCGCCACGGGCCAGGGAGCCCAGGATCGAGAAGATCCCGCCGGCACGGTGCACGTCTTCCATGTGGTACTTCTGGATGTTCGGTGCAACTTTGCACAATTGCGGCACGTGACGGGACAGACGGTCGATGTCGCGCAGGTCGAAATCGATCTCGGCTTCCTGGGCCGCGGCCAGCAAGTGCAGGATGGTGTTGGTGGAACCGCCCATGGCGATGTCCAGGGTCATGGCGTTCTCGAACGCCTTGAAGTTGGCGATGTTGCGCGGCAACACCGACTCATCGTTCTCACCGTAGTAACGCTTGCACAGCTCGACGATGGTACGGCCGGCCTGCAGGAACAGCTGCTCGCGGTCGCTGTGGGTGGCCAGGGTGGAACCGTTGCCCGGCAAGGCGAGGCCCAGGGCTTCCACCAGGCAGTTCATCGAGTTGGCGGTGAACATGCCGGAGCACGAACCGCAGGTCGGGCATGCGCTGCGCTCGTATTCCGCGACCTTCTCGTCAGAAGCGCTGGAATCGGCGGCGATGACCATGGCGTCGACCAGGTCGAGGCCGTGGGAGGCGAGCTTGGTCTTGCCGGCTTCCATCGGGCCGCCGGAAACGAAGATCACCGGGATGTTCAGGCGCAGGGACGCCATCAGCATGCCGGGGGTGATCTTGTCGCAGTTGGAGATGCACACAATGGCGTCGGCGCAGTGGGCGTTGACCATGTACTCCACGGAGTCGGCGATGATTTCGCGGCTCGGCAGGGAATACAGCATGCCGTCATGGCCCATGGCGATGCCGTCATCCACGGCGATGGTGTTGAATTCTTTCGCTACACCGCCAGCGCGTTCAATCTCGCGGGCGACCAGTTGGCCCAGGTCCTTGAGGTGGACGTGGCCGGGTACGAACTGGGTGAACGAGTTGGCAATCGCGATGATCGGCTTCTTGAAGTCGTCATCTTTCATCCCCGTGGCACGCCACAGTGCGCGGGCGCCGGCCATGTTGCGGCCGTGGGTGGATGTTTTCGAGCGGTAATCTGGCATGGAGCACTCCGGGCGGCTAATCACTTACTAATCAGGTGCGGAAAAGGGAGTGAGCTTCTATTGACGTCTGGAACACTCAGAAATGGCCGTGTGTCCGGAAGTTGCCACTCGCGTCGCGGGATCGCCGCTTGCTTGGGCCTCGAGCTCATAAACCCGCCGGGGGATGACTGGCGATGAATAGGCTCGATTCTACACCGCTGGCGGCGGGAGGGAATGGCCGTAAGCGTGGAGATAGTGCTTACGGGACGTGCGGATGGAAAACATCAGCGCCCGACCCTTGCGTTCGTCAGCCAACCCCAGAGGCTGAAAACAATGAAGCTCACGCCGATGGTCATCAATAGATGTGTCCCGGTTTGCGCAAGGACGGCGCTGCTGACGGCGGCCGTCAGGAACATGATGCTGTTGCCTGCCGATGCCGCCGTGCCTGCGCTGCTTGAAAACAGCAACATCGCCGCAGAAATGGCGGCCGGGCGCACCAGGGTAACGGCCAGCGCGCTGATCAGCATCGGGATCAGCAGGGTCACCGTAGTGATGGCCTCAAAGCTGACGATCAGCGTTAGCGACACACCGGCGACGAGCAGCAACCCGAGGCCGATATTGATCTGCCGAGACAGCGAGATGCGTTTTTGCAGGTGCGAGGCCGCAACGCCACCGAGAAGGTAGGCCACGCCGTACACCATCAGCACCAGTGCGTACTGGTATTCGGAGAGTTTCAGCGCATCCATGAAAATCAGCGGCGTCACGCTGATCAGCGCGAAGTAGCAGGCGAACACCAGCGCGGCGATCCACCAGTAACGCAGGAAGTCGCGATTGCGTGCGACCGCTTTAAGTGTGCCGAGGATGGACACCGGCTCGCGGTGCGGGCTGGCGGACTTCGACGGCAGGATGCAGAACGCGTGGATCAACATGCCCAATGCCATCAGGGCAAAGCCGTAGAAGCTGCCTTGCCAGTTGAAAGTGGTTTGCAGCCAGGAGCCGATCAGCGGTGACAGCGCGACAAACGAGCCGCTCAGGGTCATGTAATAGAGGCGCACACGGGCACGATCTTGTTCGTCGAACAGGTCTTCCACCAGCGCGTGGCCCAGTACAAAGAACCCGCAGCCCATGGCCTGGACGCTGCGAAACAGCAGGAAGGTCAGGTAGTCCGTCGACAGTGCGCAACCGATGGCGCCCAGGATCGACAGCGTGATGCAGCCGATCAGGACTTCCTTGCGTCCCCATTTATCCGACAGCGGGCCGGCGACCAACTGAGAAATGGAAAAGATCAGGGTGAACAAGCTGATGGACAGTGCGACTTCGGCGGTAGGCGTATCGAACCTTTCAGCCAAGGCGGGAAAAGAGGGCAGCAGGATATTGATCGGGAAAAAACTGATCAGGGAGATGCAGGTGATTAGGATAAAGCGGGACAGTTGTTGGCGCTTTATCTCGCCACTGATGGGGGGCGAGCAGGTGGACTCAGACATTGTTTTTGTTTTCCGGAGTAAAACCAGAAACCGATACTAGTCTGTGAAAAATGGAATTCAATCAAAAGTAACGTGGGCAGCTTCCCGGATCACCTGTAGGAACCGGCAAGCCGGCTCCTACAGGTGATCCGGTGTTACTTAGCTATTCGGCAACAACCGGCAAGTAATGCTCTTGATGTAGCGCGTCTCGGCAATCGCCGGGTGCACCGGATGATCCGGGCCTTGGCCACCGCGCTCCAGCATCTGGATATTGCGGTCCAGATGGCGGGCGCTGGTCAGCAGGATATTTTGCAGATCGTCTTCCGGCAGGTGCATGGAGCACGACGCGCTGACGAGGATGCCGTCCTTGCTGAGCAGGCGCATGGCTTGTTCGTTGAGGCGGCGATAGGCGCCTTCGCCGTTTTTCATGTCTTTCTTGCGTTTGATGAAGGCCGGTGGGTCGGCGACGATCACGTCGAAGCGTTCTTCGCTGGCCTTCAATTCTTTCAACGCCTCGAAGACGTCGCCTTCGATGCACGTCATCTTCTCGGCGAAGCCGTTCAGTGCAGCGTTGCGCTCCACGCCGTCGAGGGCGAAGGCGGAGGCGTCGACGCAGAACACTTCACTGGCGCCGAAAGCAGCAGCCTGCACGCCCCAACCGCCGATGTAGCTGTACAGGTCGAGTACGCGCTTGCCTTTGGCGTATGGGGCCAGGCGTGCACGGTTCATGCGGTGGTCGTAGAACCAGCCGGTCTTCTGGCCCTGGATCACCGGGGCTTCGAATTTCACGCCGTTTTCTTCCAGCGCAACCCACTCCGGCACCAGGCCGAACACGGTTTCAACGTAGCGATTGAGGCCTTCGGCATCGCGCGCGGCGGAGTCGTTCTTGAACAGGATGCCGCTTGGCTTGAGCACTTGGGTCAGCGCAGCGATCACGTCTTCCTTATGGGCTTCCATGGTCGCCGAAGCGATCTGCACCACCAGGATGTCGCCGAAACGATCGACTACCAGGCCCGGCAGCAGGTCGGAATCGCCGTAGACCAGGCGATAGAACGGTTTGTCGAACAGGCGATCACGCAGGGACAGGGCGACGTTCAGGCGATGCACCAGCAGCGACTTGTCCAGCGGCAACTTGATGTCGCGCGACAGCAGGCGGGCGCAGATCAGGTTGTTCGGGCTCATGGCCACGATGCCCAGGGTCTTGCCGCCGGCCGCTTCCAGGATGGCCTGGTCGCCTGCCTGGAAGCCGTGAAGTGGGGTGGCGGCCACATCGATTTCGTTGCTGTAGACCCACAGGTGGCCGTTGCGCAAACGACGATCGGCGTTGGCTTTGAGACGCAGGCTTGGCAGGGACATGACGTCGCTCCGGAAAAAAGAGCGGGAGTATACCCTTTGCGGGCCGATTCATGTGGGAGCTGGCTTGCCTGCGATGCAGACGGCGCGGTGTATCTGACGTACGGCGGTGATGCTATCGCAGGCAAGCCAGCTCCCACATTTGATCGGGTTTTGAGGTGTCGGTCAGCTTCGCATAGAGGTTAGAATCCCCGCCTAGCCCAGAGTGTGTACTTATGTCCCAAGAGCTTTCTCCCGAACAGATCCAGCAGGCCCTGCAAGGCATCAGCGTGCCGCCTCAACCGCAAATCATGGTGGATTTGCAGATGGAGCAGTACATGCCCGACCCGGACCTGGAAGTGATCGCACGGTTGATCGCCCAGGACCCCGGCCTGTCCGGCGCACTGCTGAAAATCGTCAACTCGCCGTATTACGGCTTGAGCAACAAGATCGCTTCGATCCAGCGCGCGGTGAACCTGCTGGGCAGCCGTTCGATCATCAACTTGATCAACGCGCAGTCGATCAAGGGTGAGATGAGTGATGACACTATCGTCACCCTCAACCGTTTCTGGGACACCGCCCAGGATGTGGCCATGACCTGCCTGACCCTGGCCAAGCGCACCGGTTCGCAAGCCATCGACGAGGCGTATGCCTTGGGTCTGTTCCACGATTGTGGCGTGCCGTTGATGCTCAAGCGCTTTCCCAACTACATGACGGTGCTGGAAGAGGCTTACGCCAACGCCGGCCCGGATTGTCGCGTGGTCGACACCGAGAACAACGCGTTCAACACCAACCATGCAGTGGTCGGCTACTACACCGCCAAATCCTGGCGCCTGCCGGAGCATGTGACCGACGCCATCGCCAACCACCACAATGCCTTGGCGATTTTCAGCGATGAGTCATCGCGCAACCCGCAACTGAAAAACCTGCTGGCGATCCTGAAAATGGCCGAGCACATTTGCTCGTCATACCGCGTGCTGGGCAACCAGGCGGTGGACCATGAGTGGAATGCCATCGGCCATTTGGTGCTGGATTACGTGGGCCTGTCGGACTACGACTTCGAAAGCATGAAATTGTCGATCCGCGAGCTGGGCGCCCACTAAACCTGTCTTCAAGAGGTCCACATGCCCGAGTTACCCGAAGTCGAAACCACCCGCCGCGGGATTGCGCCGCATCTGGAAGGCCAGCGCGTCAGCCGTGTGGTAGTGCGTGAACGACGCCTGCGCTGGCCGATCCCGGAAGACTTGGATGTGCGCCTGTCCGGGCAGCGCATCGTGCTAGTGGAGCGGCGGGCCAAGTACCTGTTGATCAACGCTGAAGTGGGTACCCTGATCAGCCACTTGGGCATGTCGGGCAACCTTCGCCTGGTGGAGGTCGGCCTGCCGGCGCTCAAGCATGAGCATGTGGACATCGAACTCGAATCCGGCCTGGCGCTGCGCTACACCGACCCGCGACGCTTCGGCGCGATGCTGTGGAGCCAGGACCCGTACAACCATGAGCTGCTGATTCGCCTCGGGCCGGAGCCTTTGACCGACCTGTTTGATGGTGATCGCCTGTTCAAACTGTCCCGTGGGCGCTCGATGGCGGTGAAACCGTACATCATGGACAACGCGGTGGTGGTAGGTGTGGGCAATATCTATGCGACGGAAGCGCTGTTCGCGGCGGGGATTGACCCGCGCCGAGAGGTCGGCGGCATTTCACGGGCGCGGTACTTGAAGCTGGCGATTGAGATCAAACGTGTACTGGCGGCTGCCATCGAGCGAGGCGGCACCACATTGCGCGACTTTATCGGTGGCGATGGGCAACCGGGGTATTTCCAGCAGGAGTTGTTCGTCTACGGCCGGGGCGGTGAGGCGTGCAAAGTCTGCGGGACCGAGTTGCGCAATGTGGTGTTGGGGCAGCGGGCGAGTGTGTTTTGCCCCAAATGCCAGAGCTGATCTTGTGTGATGGCTGATATCGCCATCGCAGGCAAGCCAGCTCCCACATTTGGATGGGTGAATACGTTCAAGTGTGGGAGCTGGCTTGCCTGCGATGAGGCCCTTAAGCCTTACCGGTAATCAACCGATACTTGGCCATCAGCTGCTCTTCCGTCTCCGGATGGGCTTCATCCAGCGGAATGCAATCCACCGGGCACACTTGCTGGCATTGAGGCTCGTCGTAGTGGCCGACACACTGGGTGCACAGGTTGGGGTCGATCACGTAGATCTCCTCACCCTGGGAAATCGCAGCGTTCGGGCACTCGGGTTCGCAGACGTCGCAATTGATGCAATCGTCGGTGATGATCAGGGACATGGAAACTCCTGCCAGGGCCGTCAGCCAAGGCATCTGAAAACTAATGCGCGCAATTGTGCCGCATTGGCGCCCGCAGTGCGAGCGGGCGCCGATTGAGCGGTGTTACTTCTTGAAGCGCAGCGTCAGTGCATCGGCCACGGCCGGGTGCACGAACTTGGTGATATCCCCGCCCAACGCCGCGATTTCACGGACCAACGTCGAGGAAATGAACGAATAACGCTCCGACGGTGTGAGGAACAGGCTTTCCACGTCCGGCGCCAGTTGGCGGTTCATGTTGGCCAGCTGGAATTCGTATTCGAAGTCCGACACCGCACGCAGGCCACGCAGGAATACATTGGCGTTCTGCTCTTTGGCGAAATGTGCCAGCAGTGTGGAGAAACCCACTACTTCCACGTTGGGCAGGTGCTTGGTGACCTCACGCGCCAGCTCCACGCGCTGTTCCAGGGGAAACAGCGGGTTTTTCTTGGGGCTGGCCGCGACCGCAATGATCACATGATCGAACAGGCGAGAGGCGCGTTCGACCAGATCGCCATGGCCTTTGGTAATCGGGTCGAAGGTACCTGGGTACAACACTCGGTTCATCGCGTCGTCCTGGCGGAGTCCGTTGGGGAACCGGATGGTATCGCAGCCATCCCGGTCGGCCAAGTCGACTTATGTAGATAGATACCGCGAATACCCGGTTTATTCATGCCGTTTTCAGACGTTCGGCCAATGCCGTCGCCAGTTGTGCGGTCAAGCCATACACCGACAATTGCGGGTTGGCACCAATGCTGGTGGGGAACAGCGAGCCGTCGTGGATCGACAGATTACGCAGTTGGTGATGGCGACCCAGGCTGTCGGCTACCGCGTTTTTTGGATCTTCACCCATGGCGCAACCGCCCATTACATGGGCGCTGCCCAGGGTGGTGCGATGCAGTTCCAGACTCAGGCCGTCAATCAGGCTGCGTGCCTCAGCCAAGGTGTTCACGTAACGCGCATCGTGGTGCAACGGCTTGACCGACTTGGCGCCTCCTGCGAACTGGATCTCGGCCATGCTGTGGAAGGCCCGGCGCAAACCGTCCCAGGCGTAAGGCGAAACCTGATAGTCGAGCACCGGCGTGCCGTCCCCACGCAAGCCCACGGTGCCGCCTTGGCTGTCGGGGTGAAAGCCGTCGCGCAGCAACGCCAGCATGGCGTGGGTGTGGGGCAGTTGGCCCATCTCCAGCGCGTTTTGCGTGCCATAGCCACCGAACAGGGTGCTGGCCAATCCCGGGTGCAGGGGCGGTGCTTCGAGCTTGTAGGACATTTTGCCGGTGGTGCCGTCCTGCCATTGGAAGTGGTCGGAATAGATTGACTGCGGTGCGCCGTAGAACGGGTTGATCACCTCGTCGAATAGCCCCGCGGAGAAATTCACCAGGTGCAGGAACGTACGCTTGCCCAGGCGCGAATGCGGGTCGGGCGCATCCGAGCGCATCAGCAGCGCCGGGCTGTTGATGCCACCACCAGACAGCACGTAATGCTTGGCCTTGACTGTAATTTTATGGCCGGTGGGCGCCACACAGCGCTCGTCCATGGCCACGCATTCCAGGCTGCTGATGGTGTCGCCGCTGTACTTGAGGTGCTCGGCACGAGCCAGGTAGAGCAGTTCGCCACCTTTTTCCAGGGTGGAAGGGATAGTCGTCACCAGCATCGATTGCTTGGCGTTGACCGGGCAGCCCATGCCGCAATAACCCAGGTTGAAGCAGCCGCGTACATTGCGTGGGATCACATGCCAGCTATAGCCGAGTTTTTCGCAGCCTTTACGGATCACATCGTTATTGGCATTGGGCGGAATGGCCCAGGGGGCGATGCCGAGGCGTTGCTCCATTTTCTCGAACCATGGCGCCATCTCGGTGCTGCTGTGGCCTTTGACCGCGTATTCACTGGCCCAGTGTGAGAGCGTGGCGTCGGGCGTGCGGAAGCTGGACGTCCAGTTGATCAGCGTGGTGCCACCCACGGCTCGGCCTTGCAGGATAGTGATCGCGCCGTCTTTGCTCATGCGGCCAATGCCTTCCTGGTACAGGCTGGCGTAGGCCTCGTCTTCCAACAGTTTGAAATCGCTGCTGGTTTTGAGTGGGCCTTCTTCGATCAGCAGCACCTTGTAGCCGGCGGCACTGAGGATTTCAGCCGTGGTGCCCCCTCCCGCACCGCTGCCGATGATCGCCACGTCGGCCTCCAGGGTGAGGTCATGGTCGAGGGCGGCACCATTGTGGGTTTTCCAGCCGCGGGCCAGGCCGTCGCGGAACAGATCGGGTACGGGCATAGGAATGAACTCTTCTTTTTGTATGAAGTTGCAATCACTGTGGGAGCTGGGTTTCCAGGGTTAGATCTTCGGCGGCCCGGGGTAGCCGCAATGGGCCCAGGATGCCGGCCGGAAGTACCAGGCCATGATCACCAGTTTGAGCAGCGAGCCCTGGCCCATGCGCAGCAGGTTCAGGTAGCTGTTTTCCCAGCGATACAGGAAGTTGCGGATCTGGTCCGCGCTGGCGTTTTCCCAACTGCCCCAGATTCCGGTCAACGGCCCACGGGTGATGCCCATGCCCAATACGTCGAACAGTTGCTGGGTGAGCTTGAACATTTCCGGCGACAGGTGTTGCAGGCTGTAGTCGAGTTTTTTCAGGGTGTCTTCAATCCCGCTGGCCACTTCCTGGGCGCTGGCTGCGCCTTCGAGCAGCACTGGGATCACCGCTCGAAGGAAGGGCAGGTCACTGCTGCGTAGCATGGCAAAGCCGCTGGCCGGGGTGCTGCTGGAGCAGCCGCTGAGGCTGGCGCCCACCCCGGCGGTGGCCAGGAAGGCGCTGGCACACAGGCCGATTTTCAAGACGCCGCGCCGTGACAGCGCGGGTGATTCAGTCAGGCTGGGGTTCATTGTTTTTATGGTCCCGAGGGTGGCGATATCAGCGGATAAACAGCTTCTGGATGAGCTTCTGGATCGATTTTCCATAAGGCGGGTAGATCAACTTCGCCGCGTTCAGGCGCTGTTTCACCAGTACGCCTTTGGCCTTGCTGAACGTCAGGAAGCCTTCATGGCCATGGTAGTGGCCCATGCCTGATGGGCCGATGCCACCGAACGGCATATCGTCCTGGGCAACGTGCAGCAGCGTGTCGTTCAGGCATACGCCGCCGGAGTGGGTTTCGTGGAGCACTCGGTTTTGTTCGCCCTTGTTGTAGCCGAAGTAATACAGGGCCAGTGGGCGAGGGCGTTGGTTAATGTAGGCAAAAGCCTGGTCGAGGCCGCGATAAGGCACGATCGGCAGCAGTGGCCCAAAGATCTCATCCTGCATCACGATCATGTCATCGTTGACGTTCAGCAACAGGCTATGGGCCATGCGCCGCGCCTGGCCCTGGTCGTACAGCGGAATCAGCGTGGCACCTTTATCGGTCGCGTCTTTGACGTAGCTATTGAGCCGGGCCAATTGCCGTTCGTTGATGATGGCGGTGTAGTCCGGGTTGTCGGCCAGGGTTGGATAAAACCCGCGAACGGCCTGGGTGTAGGCTTCAACGAAGCCTTCGACGCGATCTTCCGGCACCAGCACGTAGTCCGGTGCCACGCAGGTTTGCCCGGCGTTCAAGGCTTTGCCGAAGGCAATGCGTTCGGCGGCATCCTTGAGCGGCACATCGGCGGAAACGATGGCTGGGGATTTACCACCCAGCTCCAGGGTGACTGGTGTGAGATGTTCGGCCGCCGCGCGCATCACATGCTTGCCGATGCTGGTAGCACCGGTAAACAGCAGATGGTCGAAGGGCAGCTTGGAAAACGCCATGCCCACTTCGGCCTCACCCAGCACCACGCATACCAGGTCCTCGGGGAAGATTTTCGCCAAGAGTGCCTTGAGCAGTTCGCCAGTGGCAGGTGTGGACTCGCTGAGCTTGAGCATTACCCGGTTACCCGCTGCCAGCGCCCCGACCAGTGGGCCAATAGCCAGGTACAGCGGGTAATTCCAGGGCACGATCACACCCACGACACCCAGCGGTTGGTAGATAACCTTGGCCGACGCCGGTTGGAAGGCAATGCCTACGGCGCGACGGGAGGGTTTCATCCAGCCCTTGAGGTGTTTGCTGGCGTAGTGAATGCCATGCAGGCTGGGCATCAGTTCGGCGAACAGGGTTTCGTCGGCGCTGCGGTTGCTGAAGTCCTGGTTGATCGCGTTGATCAACCCTTGGCGTTCGTCACTGAGCAGATCGGACAAGGCCTTGAGCCATTGCTGGCGCTGCGCGGCCGACGGCATCGGGTTGGCCGCATAGGCACGACGTTGGGCGTCGAACAGGTGCTGGAGTTGATCCAGTGCCTGGGAATCTTGCAGGTAGGCAACGTTGGCAGACATGGCGCAGTTCCCGACTATTATTGGAATGCACCATTTATTAGAGTCATTGCTCTAAAATGTCAAATAACATTGCAGCAACATGCGGATTTATCCTGACAAGGATAGGCCGTAAGATGCCTCATCACGTGTACAGAAGCTGATCCCCATGGCACCACGAGTAAAGACCAGCGAGCGCATTGTGCAAACCAGCCTGGAGCTTTTTAACCAGCAGGGCGAGCGCAGTGTCAGCACCAACCATATTGCTGCTCATATGGAAATTTCCCCGGGCAACCTGTACTACCACTTCCCCAACAAGCAGGCGATCATCGCCGTACTGTTTCGCGAATATGAAACCTTGGTGGACAGTTTCCTGCGCCCGCCCCAAGGCCGTGCCGTCACCGTCGAAGACAAGCGCTTCTACCTGCAGGCCGTGCTGGCCGGCATGTGGCGCTACCGTTTCCTGCATCGCGACCTCGAACATCTGCTGGAAAGCGACCCGGAGCTGGCTACCGGCTACCGACGGTTCTCCCAGCGCTGCCTGACCCAGGGCAATGCCATCTATCAGGGGTTTGTCGATGCCGGCATCCTCAATATGGACCCGGTGCAAACCGAGGCCCTGACCCTCAACGCCTGGATCATCCTCACGTCCTGGGTACGTTTCCTGTGCACCACCAATGAAAACTCCGCCCACTTGAGCGCCGAAGCCATCAAACGTGGGGTGTACCAGGTGCTGGTGCTGGAGGCGGGGTTTGTCGCGCCAGCGGCCAAGGGCGCGGTGGATGCATTGTTCAAAGAGTTTTACGTGCCGTTGAATCAGGCACTGGAAGAAGTGAAGTAGGGCCTTTCCCGAATCTGTTCACAGGAGTCCGTCATGCCGCTTGCCCAACTGATCAGCCCCCAGCAACTGGCCGAGCGCCAACAGCGTGGAGGGTTGGTGACCCTGGATTGCCGTTTCGCCTTGGAAGACCCGGATTATGGGCGTTGCAGCTACGCCGAAGGGCATATCGAAGGCGCGCAATACGCCGACCTGGAGCGCCATCTCAGCGGCCCGGTGACCAAAGGCGTGACCGGTCGTCACCCGTTGCCGGCAGCGGACACCTTGATTGAGCAGTTGCAAGCCTGGGGTATCAGCGCCGACACCGACATCGTGCTGTATGACGACGGCCCTGGCGCCTATGCCGCCCGTGCCTGGTGGCTGCTGGCCTGGCTGGGCAAGCGGGAGGGTGTGTTTATTCTGGACGGTGGCCTCAAGGCTTGGCATGCGGCCGGCTTCCCGCTGAGCCTGGATGCGCCGGTGGTTGAGCCGGGAACGTTCAGCGGTGCGCCGGACAATCATCTGCTATTGGATGCCGAACACCTGCAAAAACGCTTGGGCGAATCGGACATGACCTTGATCGACGCCCGCGCCCAACCGCGTTTTCGCGGCGAAGTGGAGCCCATCGACCCAGTCGCCGGGCACATTCCCGGTGCCCAATGTGCGGCATTCAATGAAAACCTGGGCAGTGACGGCCGTTTCCTGCCGGCTGAACAGCTCAAGCAGCGTTTCGCCACGCAGTTGCAGGGCCGTTCGCCGGATAAGCTGGTGGCGTATTGCGGATCAGGTGTGACGGCGTGCCATAACCTGTTTGCCCTGAGCCTGGCCGGCTACCCGTTAGGGAAGTTGTACGCGGGGTCGTGGAGCGAGTGGATTACTAATCCTGAGCGGGAAGTTGCAACCGGCGACTGATTTGCTTGGTGTGTAAACCCTCCCACATTTTTAGCTGCGTTGTGTCAGCAGCCATTGTGGGATTCGGCGTTCGAGGTAGTAGCCCGGCTGTTTCAGTGAGCCGTCCACAAACCCCACATGTCCGCCCTTGGCCAGTAACTCGAACTCGGTGCAAGCCGACAGCTCGCTGGTCTCGGGCAAGCTGTGGGCAAACACAAACGGGTCATCCGCCGCTTGGATGATCAGGGTCGGCGTGCGGATCGCCCCCAGGTAATAACGGCTCGATGCGCGGCGGTAATAGTCTTCGGCACTGAGAAAGCCGTGCAGCGGCGCGGTGACTCGGCCGTCGAAGTCCCAAAAGGTGCGCATCTTTTCCAGCGACCCCAGGTCCTCCAGGGTTTTCAGGCCTTCAGCACGACCATCCTGTAGAAATCGGCTTTGTTTGATGCGGATATACGCCAGCATCTCGCGCATGAAGTGCTTTTGATAAACCCGCGAAAACCCTAGGCCGATACGGTCTGCACACTGATCCAGGCGAAATGGCACCGACACCGCCGCGGCGCCTTGCAGGCCCGACATTTCACCGGTTTCCCCCAGGTGCTTGAGTAGCACGTTACCGCCCAGCGAATAACCCACCGCATACAGTGGCGCCAACGGCCGTTTGGCTCGCAAGTGCGCAATCGCTGCCGCCAGGTCTTCACTGGCGCCGGAGTGATAACTGCGCGCCAGCAGGTTCGGTTCACCTGAGCAACCACGCCAGTTCAACGCCGCGCTGGCCCAGCCTTGGGTGGCAAGGGCTTTTTGCAGGCCGGCTACATAGGGGGAGTTGGATGAACCGGTCAACCCGTGCAGCACCAGCACCAACGGCGCTTGCGCGTCGTGGGGACCGTGCCAGTCGAGGTCGAGGAAGTCGCCATCGTCCAGCCACAAGCGTTCGCGTTGGCGTTCGATGTGGGTGGTCGGGCGCCATAGCGGCCCCCACAGCGTTTGCAGATGGGGGTTGCCGAGGCCGAAGGCGGGTTTGAAGGTTTCAGAAGAAGGCTTCATGACACTCACTACAAGGTGTTGCGGTGCCACAGTGCGTAATACACCCGACCGGACTTCTGCTCCCGGTGCAGGCGCCAGCTGCCTGGCAGGCCAAGGGTGGATGGTGCGGTCTCGCTTTCAGTGTAGATCCACGCATCCGCCGCCAGCCATTGGCGTTCTTCCAACAACGCACACACAGTCGGCAGCAGGTTCTGGTTGAACGGTGGGTCGAGGAACACCACGTCGTATTCGCTGGCCGGCTGGGTTTCCAGATAGCGCAATGCATCAGCTGTCTGGACCTGGCCGGTGGTACAGCGCAGGGTTCCCAGGTGTTCCTTGAGGCTGGAAACCGCCACATTGCTGGCATCCAGCGCCTGGCCTTGGGCCGCACCACGGGACAGCGCCTCGAGGAACAGTGCGCCACTGCCGGCAAACGGGTCCAGCACCTTGGCTCCGCCGATGTACGGCGCGAGCCAGTTGAACAGGGTTTCACGCACGCGATCGGGTGTTGGGCGCAGGCCCACGACGTCGGGGAAGCTCAGCTTGCGGCTGCCCCATTCGCCACCAATGATGCGCAGTTGGCCCACACCGTTATGCACGTTGTGGACGGGTTTTTTCGGGCGAGATGAACTGGCCATTAATGCTCCGGAACCCCGAGCGGTTGCTCGGCAGGTTTATCAGTGGGGGGCGGTAGTGGCTTTTGCGCAATCGTCGGGCCGGCGGTCACGATGACCATCTTGTCGGCGCTCAAGTGTTTGTTCAAGGCAGCCTTGACCTGCTCTACGGTCAGGGCCTGGGATTGTTTCATGAAATCTTCCAGATAGCTCAGCGGCAGGTTGTAGAAACCCATGGCGCCCAGTTGCCCGACGATATCGGCGTTGCTCGCCGTCGACAGTGGGAAGCTGCCCGCCAGCTCGCGCTTGGCGTCATCGAGTTCCTTTTGCGTCGGACCGGTCTTGAGGTAGTCAGCCAGCACGTCTTCAACCAGGCGCAGGGTGCCGCCGCTCATTTCGGCGCGGGTCTGCAGGTTGATCATGAACGGGCCGCGTACCTGCATCGGCGAGAAGCCGGAGTACACGCCGTAGGTCAGGCCGCGTTTTTCGCGGACTTCGCTCATCAGGCGAGTACCGAAGCCGCCGCCACCGAGGATCTGGTTGCCCAGGGACAGGGCCGCGTAGTCCGGATCGGCGCGGTCGATACCCAGTTGGGCGAACAGCAGGTGAGTCTGTTTGGATGGAAATTCGATATGGCTCAGGCCGGCCTTGGGCTCAACGGGTTGGGCGATCTTGGCCAGGGCCGGGCCTTTGGGCAGCGCTGCGGAAACCTTGGCCGTCATGGCCTCGGCTTCGGCGCGGGTCAGGTCGCCAACCACTGCAATGACGGCATTGCCCGCGGCGTAAGCCTTGGCGTGGAAGGCTTGCAGTTGGGCCAGGGTGATTTTTGGAATGCTCTCGGGCGTGCCTTCACTCGGGTGTGCGTAAGGGTGATCACCGTAGAGGCGCTTGAACAGTTCCAGGCTCGCCAGTTTACCGGGGTTCTGTTTCTGGTATTCGAAGCCGGCGAGGATCTGGTTCTTGATGCGCGCCAGGGAGTCGGCCGGGAAGGTCGGCTTGCCGATCACCTGATCAAACAGGCTCAGGGCCGCCTCGCGTTTGTCGCTGTCGCTCAGGCTGCGCAAGGACACCAGCGCCATGTCGCGGTACGCACCATTGCCGAAGTCAGCACCCAGGCCTTCAAAACCGCTGGCGATCTGGCTCACATCCTTGCCCGGTACGCCTTCGTTGAGCATGGCGTTGGTCATCAGCGCCAGGCCCGGTGCATCGCCGTCCTGGCTGCTGCCGGCGGCGAACAGGATGCGCAGGTCGAACATCGGCAGTTCATGGGCTTCGACGAACAGGACCTTGGCGCCTTCGGCGGTGTTCCAGGTTTGTACGTCGAGCTTGCGGTTGGTCGGCGCCTTGCCGTCCAGCTCCGCCAATGATTGCAGTTTGTTGGCCGATTGCGCCTTGTCCAATGCCTGGCTGGCGACGGACTCGCTCGGGCGCAGGAAATACACGGCGCTCGCGGCGATCAGGGTGACGACGACCAGGCCGGGAAAAATCAGGCGGCTGCTTTTGCGATCACTCATGAGCGGTCTCCTCAGGCAGAACATGGGCGACGCTCAGACGTTCGCGGGTGAAATAGGTACGTGCGGCTTTCTGGATATCTTCCGGCGTCACGCTTTGCAGGTCAGCCAGTTCGGTGTCCATCAACTTCCAGGACAGGCCGACGGTTTCCAGGGAGCCGATGGCCGTGGCCTGGCTGGTGATGGAGTCGCGTTGGTAGACCACGCCAGCAATGACCTGGGCGCGGATACGCTCCAGTTCCTCGGTGGTTGGCGGCTTGGCTTTCAGTTCATCCAGCAGGCGCCACAGGCCGGCTTCGGCTTGGGCAATGGTCTTTTTCTTCTGCTGGTTTGGCGTGGCCGTCAGGGTGAACAGGCTGTCACCACGGGTATAGGCGTCGTAGCTGGTGGAGGCGGCGGAAACCAGCTCTTCACCGCGCTCCAGTTGCTCCGAAATGCGTGCGCTATAGCCACCATCCAGCAGCGCCGAAATCAGGCGCAGGGCTTGTACCGATCGCTTGTCTTCGGCAGTCGCCAAGCCGGGTACGTTGAAGCCGAGGATGACGCTCGGCAGTTGGGTCTGCACGCGCATGGTCAGCAGGCGCTCGCCGGGCTCGGCCAGCTCCAGCGGGATCTTGGCGGGCGGAACGTCACGCTTGGGGATCGGGCCGAAGTAACGCTGGGCCAGGTTTTTCACTTCATCCGGCGTTACATCACCGACCACCACCAGGGTGGCGTTGTTCGGCACGTACCAGGATTGGTACCAGTGGCGCAGTTCTTCAACTTTCATGCGCTCAAGGTCGGCCATCCAACCGATGGTCGGCGTGTGGTAGCCGCTGGCCGGATAGGCCATGGCCTTGAAGCGTTCATAAGCCTTGGACATCGGGTTGTCGTCGGTGCGCAGGCGGCGCTCTTCCTTGATCACTTCGATTTCGCGGCTGAATTCATCGGCCGGCAGGCGCAGGCTGGCCATGCGGTCGGCTTCCAGTTCGAAGGCCACGCCCAGGCGATCACGGGCCAGCACCTGGTAGTAGGCGGTGTAGTCGTCGCTGGTGAAGGCGTTCTCCTCGGCGCCCAGGTCGCGCAGGATCAGCGAAGCTTCGCCGGGGCCGACCTTGGCGCTGCCCTTGAACATCATGTGTTCCAGGGCGTGGGACAAACCAGTCTGGCCCGGGGTTTCATAGCTCGATCCCACCTTGTACCAGACCTGGGAAACCACCACCGGCGCGCGATGGTCTTCGCGCACGACCACTTTGAGGCCGTTATCCAGGGTGAATTCATGGGTGGGTTGTGGGTCGGCAGCCAGAGCTGAAAGGGGCAGACAAACTGTGCTGAGCAGCAGGCCTGCGGCGCGGCGGGCTAGAGCATTCATTCGTTTTTAAACCTGTTGGGCTGCCCGCTTGGTCTTAGCGTCGGCGGGCGAGGAGGTGCTAGGATACTGATCCGACTTAGGGTCGGCCACTGCGGCCGCCATATCGTGCCGGATCAAGTCGTAGGAATGCTGGAATAGAACGTGGGTTTCCCCGACGATCTTCCACTTTTCGCCGATGTTGTCGCTTCAGTCCTTTATTGAAACGATTCGTTAAGGCACTTATTTACGCCTTACAAAATGTTGCGCATGAACAAGCCAGCCTTAAAGCAGTCTGTTCTGCATCGAATTTATTTACCGAGGCGCCTTGGCGCATCGCTACTTTGAGATAGCCGTCCTCCATGTTTGGTTCCAACGACGACAAGAAGAGCCCAGCTGCGGCTGGCGAGAAAAAAGGCCTGTTCGGATGGCTGCGCAAAAAGCCGCAGGAAACCGTCGTCGAACAGCCACAGGTGCAACCTGAGCCGATTCCTGAGCCAATAAAAGAAGCCGAACCGGTTGCTGAAACTCCGGCACCGGTGGTGCTGCCGATGGCTGAACCGGTGTTGCAGCCGGTGGTCGAGGCGGCGCCGGAACCAAAGTCGGTGCCAGAACCTGAGCACAAACCGTGGCTGGAATTGCCGGTGGCTGAAGAACCGGTGGCGCTGGTTGAAGACGTACAGGCCGAACACATCACACCACCGATTCCTGCAGTCGTTGAGCCAGTGGCGGTGGTGGTCGAAGCGCCGCCGGTCGTAGAAGTGGCTGCTCCTGCTGCCATCGAGCCAGAGCCTGTGGTTGCTGCCGCTGCCGAAACCAGCAAAACCGGCTTCTTCGCCCGTCTCAAGCAGGGCCTGAGCAAGACCAGCGCCAGCATCGGCGAAGGCATGGCCAGCCTGTTCCTGGGCAAGAAGGTCATCGATGACGAGCTGCTGGAAGACATCGAAACCCGCCTGCTGACCGCCGACGTGGGCGTCGAAGCCACCGCCGTGATCATCCAGAGCCTGACCCAGAAGGTCGCACGCAAGCAGCTGACTGACGCCGACGCACTGTACAAATCCCTGCAGGCTGAGCTGGCCGCGATGCTCAAGCCCGTGGAAGCCCCTCTGGTAATCACGCCGAACAAGCCATTTGTGATCCTGGTCGTGGGCGTCAACGGCGCCGGCAAGACCACCACCATCGGCAAGCTGGCCAAGAAACTGCAGTCGGAAGGCAAGAAAGTCATGCTGGCTGCGGGCGACACCTTCCGCGCCGCTGCCGTTGAACAACTGCAAGTGTGGGGCGAGCGCAACAAGATCCCGGTAATCGCCCAGCACACCGGCGCCGACTCCGCTTCGGTGATCTTCGATGCCGTGCAGGCCGCCAAGGCGCGCAACATCGATGTGTTGATCGCCGATACCGCCGGTCGCCTGCACACCAAAGACAACCTGATGGAAGAGCTGAAGAAGGTGCGCCGCGTGATCGGCAAGCTCGACGCAGACGCGCCCCACGAAGTATTGCTGGTGCTGGACGCCGGTACTGGCCAGAACGCCATCAACCAGGCCAAACAATTCAACCAGACGGTGCAACTGTCCGGCCTGGCATTGACTAAGCTCGACGGCACGGCCAAGGGTGGCGTGATTTTCGCCCTGGCTAAACAGTTCGGGTTGCCGATTCGTTATATCGGTGTTGGTGAAGGTATCGATGACCTGCGCACCTTTGAAGCCGAACCCTTTGTACAGGCACTGTTTGCCGAGCGGGAGCGTTCATGATTCGATTCGAGCAGGTCGGTAAACGCTATGCCAACGGGCATGTGGGCTTGCATGAGCTGAGCTTTCGAGTGCGCCGTGGCGAATTCTTGTTTGTCACCGGCCATTCGGGTGCTGGCAAAAGTACATTGTTGCGTCTGCTGCTGGCCATGGAGCGCCCGACCACCGGCAAGCTGTTGCTGGCCGGCCAGGACCTGGCGACCATCAGCAATGCGCAGATTCCGTTCCTGCGCCGCCAGATCGGCGTGGTGTTCCAGAACCACCAGTTGCTGTTCGATCGCACGGTATTCAATAACGTCGCGCTGCCGTTGCAGATTCTCGGGCTGTCCAAGGCCGAGATCATCAAGCGTGTGGATTCGGCCCTGGAGCGCGTGGCGCTGTCGGACAAGACCGACCTTTACCCAGGCGACCTGTCCACCGGCCAGCAGCAGCGCGTCGGCATCGCCCGCGCCATCGTTCACCGCCCGGCCTTGCTGCTGGCGGACGAACCCACCGGTAACCTCGACCCGCGTCTTGCCGCCGAAATCATGGGCGTGTTCGAAGACATCAACCGCCTGGGTACCAGTGTGCTGATCGCCAGCCACGACCTGGCGCTGATCGCTCGCATGCGCCACCGCATGCTGACCCTGCAACGCGGTCGCTTGATCGGTGACGGGGAGGCTGGTGTATGAGTGCCACTCGCAGCCCTAAAGTTTCCGAACGCGTGGCGCCGAAAGCGGCCGACCCGCAACCGTCGAAGAAGAAAAAGCACGACGAGGACGATGGCCCGGATTTCGGCACGCTGCTGCGCGCCTGGATCGAAAGCCATCGCGCCAGCCTGCTCGACAGCCTTCGTCGCTTGGGCAAGCAGCCGATTGGCAGCTTCTTCACGTGCCTGGTGATGGCCGTGGCTTTGAGTCTGCCGATGGGTTTGTCGCTGCTGCTTAATAATGTGGAGCGCCTGGGCGGGTCCTGGCAGCGTGCGGCGCAGATTTCCCTGTACCTCAACCTCGACGCCAGCACCAAGGATGGCGAGGGGCTGCGCGATGACATCAAGAACCTGCCGGGTGTGGCGGATGCTGAGTACATCAGTCGCGACCAGGCTCTTGAAGAATTCCAGCAACAATCCGGGCTGGGCGAGGCGCTGAAAGAGCTGCCGCAGAACCCGTTGCCGGGCGTGGTGCTGGTGACGCCGAACGAAGTCGACAAGCCGGCCCTTGAGGCCCTGCGACAAAAACTCGCAGAGATGCCCAAGGTGCAACAGGCGCAGCTTGATCTAGTCTGGGTAGAGCGCCTGGCGGCGATCCTCAAGCTGGGCGATCGCTTTGTGTTCGGCCTGACGGTGCTGTTGGTGTCTGCATTACTTTTGGTGATAGGCAATACCATTCGTCTTCATATTGAAAACCGTCGCACCGAGATAGAAGTGATTAAACTGGTCGGCGGCACGGACAGCTATGTGCGTCGTCCTTTTCTGTACATGGGCGCGCTTTATGGCTTGGGTGCCGGGATTTTGTCCTGGGGCGTGCTGGCGTTTGGCCTTGACTGGCTGAACGACGCGGTCATCGGGCTTGCCGGCTTGTATGGCAGTGATTTCGCGCTGGCCGGCGTGCCGGTTGCCGATGGTCTGAGTCTCTTGCTTGGCGCAGTGTTGTTGGGGTATATCGGTGCTTGGATTGCGGTCGCTCGTCATTTACGCGAGCTGGCACCGAAGTAGTTAATGTCAGATTAATGTGGTTTCGTTTGTATTGACCGTATTGGTGGTTTAGGGAACTTTTCCTGCGGTTCCCGGTCAATTTTCGCAGTGCTGAACAGCACGAGTTATGTGAGTCGGAGGTTTTTTCGTATGACCACTTCTTTGCAACCTGCTTATGCCTTGGTCCCGGGTGCGAACCTGGAGGCTTATGTGCACACGGTGAACAGCATTCCATTGCTGACGCCTGAGCAGGAGCGTGAACTGGCCGAGAGTCTCTACTATGAGCAGGATTTGGGGGCGGCTCGGCAGATGGTGCTCGCCCACCTGCGTTTTGTCGTACATATCGCCCGTAGCTATAGCGGCTACGGCCTGGCCCAGGCTGACCTGATCCAGGAAGGCAACGTCGGCCTGATGAAGGCTGTAAAGCGCTTCAACCCTGAAATGGGCGTGCGCCTGGTGTCGTTTGCCGTGCACTGGATCAAGGCGGAAATCCACGAGTTCATCCTGCGCAACTGGCGCATCGTGAAAGTCGCGACCACCAAGGCCCAGCGCAAGCTGTTCTTCAACCTGCGCAGCCAGAAAAAACGCCTGGCGTGGCTGAACAACGAGGAAGTCCACCGCGTGGCCGAAAGCCTCGGAGTGGAGCCCCGTGAAGTGCGCGAGATGGAAAGTCGCCTGACCGGCCATGACATGGCCTTCGACCCGGCTGCCGAAGCGGACGACGACAGTGCCTTTCAATCGCCGGCCAACTACCTGGAAGACCACCGGTACGACCCGGCGCGTCAACTGGAAGATGCCGACTGGAGCGATAACTCCAACCACAACCTGCACGAAGCGCTGGAAGTGCTGGATGACCGCAGTCGTGACATCCTCTATCAGCGTTGGCTGGCAGAAGATAAGGCCACGCTGCACGACCTGGCACAGAAGTACAACGTGTCGGCGGAGCGGATTCGTCAGCTTGAAAAAAGCGCGATGAATAAGCTGAAGCTGTCGATCGCTGCCTAAACCGCGACGCGGTCAAAATGTGGGAGGGGGCTTGCCCCCGATAGCGGTGGATCAGTCAGCTTATCTGTAGCTGACCCACTGCAATCGGGGGCAAGCCCCCTCCCACATTTGTTTCTGTGTTGTGTCAGTCGGACCAGGGGGCCTTGCGGGAGCTGTTCAGCTCAAGCAGGTAGCCATCGCCACCGAGCTGGCTCATTTGCTGGCGAATCCAGGCCGCCCGCCTTGCCACGTATGCGGTCGGATGGCTGGCACTCCACGCCCGCGGGTTCGGCAACACCGCCGCCAGATAACTGGCCTGCTGGCGAGAAAGCGCCTCGGCGCTCACCCCGAAGTGATGCCGCGCTGCCGCTTCCGCGCCAAACACCCCTTCATCCCATTCCACGCTGTTGAGGTATACCTCAAGAATCCGCTGCTTGGGCCACATCACCTCGATCAGCCCGGTAAACCAGGCTTCCAGGCCCTTGCGAAAATAGCTACGACCGGCCCACAGGAACAGGTTCTTGGAGACCTGCTGGCTCAGTGTACTGGCGCCGCGAATCGAGCCGCCACGCTCGTTATGCAGGATCGCTGCCTGGATCGCGCCGAAATCAAAGCCCCAATGCTGCGGGAAACGCTGGTCTTCACCGGCCATCACCGCCACTTTCAGGTCATTGGAGATCTCATCCCAGGGTACCCACGTGCGCTGCAGGTCAATTGGCTCGCCGTCGACCCAGGATTCGACCTTGCGCTCCACCATCAATGCGGTGAGCGGTGGCGGCACGACACGCAATAACAGCACCAGCAGCACACTGCCGATGGCAAACCATTTCACGACGTTAAGAAAGCGTTTGAAGAGGAGACGCAGCATAGAGATGGCTTGGCCGAACCCGTTGAGCGGGCCATTATACAGACCCGGCCCTTTGCGTCTGACTGGAGTTCCTCATGTTGCGTGGCTTTCTGATGTTGGCTGCCTTTTTCGGCTTTACCGGTGTCGCCCTTGGCGCCTTCGCCGCCCACGGCCTGAAAAATCGCCTGAGCGCCGAGTACCTGGCGATCTTCCACACCGGCGTGACCTATCAACTGGTACACACCCTGGCGCTGTTCGGCGTGGCGTTGTTGGCGGCGCATATTCCTGGCCGGTTGGTCAGTTGGGCGGGCATCTCGTTTACTGTCGGCATCCTGTTGTTCTCCGGCAGCCTGTATGTCTTGACCATGACCGGCATCAGCAAGCTCGGGATCATCACGCCGTTTGGCGGGCTGGCCTTCCTGCTGGGCTGGTTCTTCCTGGGCCTGGCGGCGTGGCGCTTGCAGACAGCCTGACCAAGGGACTTGGGCCGGCAACCTCAATCGGGCTAGAATGCGGACCCCTAAAAACGATGGCGGCCCGTGGCATGCGCATTCAGTTGAACGGCGAATCCTTTGAACTGCCCGACGGTGAAACCGTTGCGGCCCTGCTGACCCGCCTGGACTTGACCGGGCGTCGCGTCGCAGTGGAGCTCAACCTGGATATCGTCCCGCGTAGCCAGCATGCCGAGACTGCGCTCACCGAAGGTGACCAAGTCGAAGTGGTTCACGCCATCGGCGGCGGCTGATCGCCCGCCTGAATTCTGCAGAACCTCACCCCATTTCGAGGATTTCCCATGAGCATCGTTCGTAGCGACAAGCCCTTTGTGCTGGCCGGTCGTACCTACCAGTCCCGTCTGCTGGTCGGTACCGGCAAGTACCGCGACATGGAAGAAACCCGCCTGGCTATCGAAGCCTCGGGTGCTGAGATCGTCACCTTCGCCGTGCGCCGCACCAACCTGGGCCAGATCGAAGGCGAGCCGAACCTGCTCGAAGTGCTGTCGCCGGATCGCTACACGTTTTTGCCGAACACGGCCGGTTGCTACGACGCTATCGAAGCCGTGCGAACCTGCCGCCTGGCCCGTGAGCTGCTCGACGGCCACAACCTGGTGAAGCTGGAAGTGCTGGCCGACCAGAAAACCCTGTTCCCCAACGTGATCGAAACCCTCAAGGCCGCTGAAACCCTGGTCAAGGAAGGCTTCGACGTGATGGTCTACACCAGCGATGACCCGATCATCGCCCGTCAACTGGCGGAAATCGGCTGCATCGCGGTGATGCCGTTGGCCGGTCTGATCGGTTCCGGCCTGGGCATCTGCAACCCCTACAACCTGCAGATCATTCTTGAAGAAGCCAAGATCCCGGTGCTGGTGGATGCGGGTGTGGGCACTGCCTCCGACGCGACCATCGCCATGGAGCTGGGCTGCGACGCGGTGCTGATGAACTCGGCCATCGCCCATGCCCAGCAACCGATCATGATGGCCGAAGCCATGCAACATGCCATCGTCGCGGGCCGTTTGGCGTACCTCGCCGGGCGCATGCCGAAAAAACTCTACGCCAGCGCCTCTTCGCCGCTGGATGGTCTGATCAAGTAAGAGCCATTGATGACTGAATCAAACGAAACGCCGAACACCCTGGAAGAAGGCGACGAGTCCAAGCACCGCCGCATCAAGAGTTTTGTGATGCGCGCCGGTCGCATGACCGAGGGCCAGCAAAAGGGCCTGGAACAAGGTACGCCGCTGTTCGTATTGCCATTGGCCGATGCGCCAGTGGACTACGATCAGGTGTTCGGCCGTTCGGCCCCGCGTTCCCTGGAAATCGGTTTCGGCATGGGGCACTCCCTGCTGGAAATGGCGGCGGCCTCGCCGGACCAGGATTTTATCGGTGTGGAAGTGCACCGCCCGGGTGTCGGTGCGCTGCTCAATGGCGTGCTGACCCAAGGCCTGACCAACTTGCGAGTCTACGACTGCGACGCGATCGAAGTGCTCAACCGTTGCATCGCTGACAACAGCCTCGACCGCCTGATGCTGTTCTTCCCCGACCCATGGCACAAAGCCCGTCACCACAAGCGTCGGATCGTCCAGGCGTCCTTCGCGGAGCTGGTACGTAGCAAGCTGAAAGTGGGCGGCATCTTGCACATGGCCACCGACTGGGAACCGTATGCTGAATATATGCTGGAAGTGATGAACGTTGCCCCTGGTTACCGCAACCTGGCCGAAGACGGTAAATGCGTACCGCGTCCGGCTGAGCGTCCGATCACCAAGTTCGAACGCCGCGGCGAGCGGTTGGGGCATGGGGTGTGGGATTTGAAGTTCGAGAAGCTGGCCTAACCCGCCTGCAACTTTGAAATGCCGTGAAAAATGTGGGAGGGGGCTTGCCCCCGATAGCGGTGGATCAGTCAGCCTATTTGTAGCTGACCCACTGCAATCGGGGGCAAGCCCCCTCCCACATTTGTATCTGTGTTGGGTTTGGGATCAGCGGCGGTCGGCTACTACGCCAATCAACACCAGCACCACAATCAACACCGGCGCCAGGCTGTAGTTATTGAACTGGCTCAACCCCCGCACAATCCACGGCGTGGCGTAGATCAACGCCGCACCGCTACCGATCATGCACACCAACGCCATCAACGGTACGCGCAAGGCGCCGGCAATGTTACCCAGGCGTGCTTCGACCCAGCCCTTGATGTCAGCGCCAAACAGAACCAGTAAGCAGCCGACAAGGGCCAGGGAGATTTCCGACAGGTTACTACGGCTCCAGCGGGATACGGTGGCGAGCAGGTCGAGTACCAAATCCATGTGATTTCCTTAAGAGCGATCAGCTCAAAAACTTTTGCAACAGGTCATTGAGAAAGAGTTGCCCACGGTCGGTCGCCGCCAGGCGTGACGGTTCGACCTGCATTAAGCCACTTTGTTCTGCCTCGCGACGGCCTTCGTCCAGGCTCGCCAGGTCCAGCCCGGTGCGCTCGGCGTACAGCTTGGCTTCGACGCCTTCGGTGAGGCGCAAAGCGTTCATCAGGAACTCGAACGGCAGTTCCTCGTTGGTCAGTTCTTTCGCGCCGGCCTGAAAGCTTTTTGCCGGGTTGAGGTAGTCCTTCGGCGCCCGCGTCTTCCAGGTGCGCACGATACGCCCGTCAGGGTGGCTGAGCTTGCCGTGGGCACCTGCGCCGATGCCGATGAAGTCGCCGAAGCTCCAGTAATTCAGGTTGTGCCGAGCCGGGCGACCCGGTTGGGCATAGGCCGACACTTCATATTGCGCGTAACCGTGTTCAGCCAGCAGTGCCTGGCCGGCTTCCTGGATATCCCACAACGTGTCGTCTTCTGGCAGCGCGGGCGGCTGGTTCCAGAACACGGTGTTGGGTTCCAGGGTCAGTTGATACCACGACAAGTGTGTGGGCTTGAGGGCGATGGCCTGGCGCAGGTCGTTTAAAGCATCGTCCAGGGATTGGTTCGGCAAGCCGTGCATCAAGTCCAGGTTGAAGTTCTCGAACCCGGCCTGGCGCGCCATGCCTGCGGCGCGTACAGCTTCATCGCCATTATGGATACGCCCCAAGGCTTCGAGCTTTTCCTGCTGGAAGCTCTGGATGCCAATGGACAGCCGGTTGATGCCCAGCTTGCGGTACGCCACGAACTTCTCTTGCTCGAAGGTGCCGGGGTTGGCTTCCAGGGTGATCTCGATGTCGCCGGCAAACGGAATGCGCTCTTCCACGCCCTTGAGCAAGCGCCCCAGTGCGACAGCACTGAACAGGCTCGGCGTCCCGCCGCCGAAGAAGATCGAGCTCAGCTCACGGCCATATACCGCATGCAGGTCCTCATCGAGGTCGGCCAGCAAGGCGTCCACATACTCTTCCTCCGGCAGCACTTTGCTGGCGGTGTGGGAGTTGAAGTCGCAGTAAGGACATTTGCGCACGCACCACGGGATATGGATGTACAGCGCCAGGGGCGGCAAGTGGGGCAGGGCCGCCCGTGGTGTTTGCGCACCGCCGTGGATCAGCGGCTGCGCAGAGGTGTTTTGAGTCATTTCAAGCCCAGACGCTGGCGCAGCAAATCCATTGCGCGGGCGCGGTGGCTGATCTGGTTCTTGTCGGCCGGGCTCAGTTCGGCGCTGGAGACATTACGCTCGGGCACCCAGAACAGCGGGTCATAGCCAAAGCCATGCTCGCCGCTGGCCGCATGCAGGATGCGGCCGTGCCACAGGCCTTCACAGAGGATCGGCAGCGGGTCATCGGCGTGGCGAACCAGGGCCAGCACGCAGACGAACTGTGCGCCGCGCTCTTCATCCGGCACGTCCTTGAGGGCGTCCAGCAGCTTGGCATTGTTGGCCGCGTCGCCCTTGCCATCGGCATAACGTGCCGAGTAGATGCCAGGCGCGCCGCCAAGGAAATCCACCGCCAGGCCCGAGTCATCCGCCAGCGCCGGCAGGCCGGAGATACGTGCGGCGTTGCGTGCCTTGAGGATGGCGTTTTCGACGAACGACAGGCCGGTTTCTTCCGGCTCGACCTGGCTGAATTCGCCAATCGAGCGCAGTTGCACGGATTCACCGAGCATGGCCTGCAATTCTTTGAGTTTGCCGGCGTTATGGCTGGCCAGTACGAGTTGGGTGAGGTTCATCATTCGGCCGGGAAAAGTTCTTGGACAAAATTGAAGCCGTGGGCCTTGCCGCCGGTTTCAACGTTGATGGTGAAGGTCTTGAATTCCTGCTGCGGTACCGAGTAGGGCGCGAGGTAGTTGGTGACGCCTTTTTCGGTGATCTGCTTGAACGTCAGGACTTCGCTCTTGCCGAGTGAGTCCTTGATGGTGCCGGTCACTTGCGCCACCACGGGTGTCACACCCTTGAACACGGACACGTTGATCAAGCCCTTGTTCTTGCTGCGTACCACGCCCACCGCTTGCGCGGTTTCCGGTTGCAGGAAGCTGGAAGTGAAGGTGTTGTAGCGCACGGTGATATCGCCAAATTCCTTCGTGCGGTTAGGGTCGATAAGGTCGGCGGCCATGGCGTTGGCGCCCAGCAATGCAGTCAGTAGAAAAACAGCCAAACGACTCATGAGCGTCCCTCTTGAAAATGATTAGACGGCAATCTTGTGGTCGGTCAGGCCAGGGCTGCTGACCCGGTAAATCCCGATTTCGCCCAACAGGTTGGGCCACAGCTTACTCGCCCAGCCGTGGCGGTGCTGTTGATCGACGGCAAGGCGGTTGATCACCTTGGCTTCACGCTCGCCGCACAAGGCTTCGAAGTCTTCGAAGGTGCAGAAGTGGATGTTGGGCGTGTTGTACCACGTGTACGGCAGGAAATCCGACACCGGCATCCGGCCTTTGGTCGCCAGGTACCAGCGGCAGCGCCAGTGGCCGAAGTTGGGGAAGGTGATGATGCACTGGCGACCCACGCGCAGCATTTCGTCGAGGATGCGATCCGGATAGTGCACCGCCTGCAGGGCCTGGGTCATCACCACGATGTCGAAGCTGTTGCTGGCAAAGTTGCCCAGGCCCTTGTCCAGGTCCTGCTCGATCACGTTGATGCCCTTGGCCACGCACTGGGCGATGTTGTCGGGGTCGTTCTCCAGGCCATAACCGGTGACTTGCTTGTTGTCGCGCAGCCAGCTCAGCAGTTCGCCATCGCCGCAGCCCAGGTCGAGCACGCGGCTGCCGGCGGGTATCCAGTCTTGGATGATTTCCAGGTCAGCTCTCATGGCGTTCTCATACTGTAATGCGGTTCATGTAGTTGCCGAACGCCTGCAAGTAACGCGGGATCGGGATCAGGAAGGCGTCGTGGCCTTGTGGAGCATCGATCTCCAGGTAGCAGACGTCTTTGCGCGCGGCCATCAGCGCGTCCACCAGCTCACGGGAGCGGGCCGGCGAGAAGCGCCAGTCGGTGGTGAATGACATCACGCAGAACTTGGCCGTGGCGCCTTCGAAGGTTTTCGCCAGGTCGTCGTCGTGATTCGCGGCCGGGTCGAAGTAATCCAGCGCCTTGGTCATCAGCAGGTAGGTGTTGGCGTCGAAGCGTCCGGAGAACTCTTCGCCCTGATAACGCAAATAGCTTTCCACTTGGAACTCGACGCTGTGGAAGTCGTAGTTGAGCTTTTCGCTCTTGAGGCCACGGCCGAATTTCTCGCCCATGGAATCATCGGACAGGTAGGTGATATGCCCGACCATCCGCGCCAGCATCAGGCCGCGCTTGGGGATCACTCCGGCTTCCTGGAACGACCCACCATGGAATTCGGGATCGGTGAGGATCGCCTGGCGCGCCACTTCGTTGAAGGCGATGTTTTGCGCCGACAGTTTCGGGGCCGAGGCGATGGCCAGGCAGTGGCGCACGCGGTCCGGGTAAGTGATGGTCCATTGCAGCGCCTGCATGCCGCCCAGGCTGCCGCCGATCACCGCCGACCATTGGTGGATGCCTAGCAGGTCGGCAAGGCGCGCCTGGCTGTGCACCCAGTCTTCCACGGTCAGCACCGGGAAGTCGGCGCCGAATGGCTTGCCGGTTTCCGGGTTGATGCTGCTCGGGCCGGTGGAGCCGTTGCAGCCGCCGAGGTTGTTCAGGCTGACCACAAAGAACTTATGGGTGTCGATGGGCTTGCCGGGGCCGATGCAGCTGTCCCACCAACCGGGCTTGCGCTCGTCGGCAGCGTGGAAACCGGCAGCGTGGTGATGGCCGGACAAGGCGTGACAGATCAGCACGGCATTGCTCGCCGTGGCGTTCAGTTGGCCGTAGGTTTCATAGATCAGGTCGTAGGCAGGCAGCGAGCGGCCACAGGCCAGGGCCAGCGGTTCGCTGAAGTGCGCCACTTGGGGCACGACCAGTCCAACAGAATCGGGGGGGAAGGCAGCTGGCATCGACCCTGCTCTCGTTTAAATGAGGCGTAAGTCTAAAGAGCGGGGACTCCAGCGGCAAGCGAAGGCCTGCACCCGTGCACAGATACAAAATGTGGGAGGGGGCTTGCCCCCGATAGCGGAGCGTCAGTCGGCATCTATTTGACTGATCCATCGCCATCGGGGGCAAGCCCCCTCCCACAGGGTTTACTGCATTTCAGATCAGGCCGAACAGTTCCTTCGGCATGAACGCATAGAAGGCCAAGCGTGGGATCACCCAGCTTTGCAGCAACTGGATCGCGATAAACGCGAAGATCGGCGAGATATCCAGGCCGCCCAGGTTGGGGATCAAGCGACGGAACGGCGCCAGCACCGGCTCGGTGATCTGGTACACCAGCTCGGCGCCCGGGCTACGGCTGCCGGGTGCGACCCACGACAGGATCACGCTGATGATCATCGACCAGAAGATGATCTTCAAAAACAGCGAGAAAATGCCGATCAGGCCCCACGGCAACAGCAGCACGGTGTTGGCCTGGTAGCCGTTGAGCAGCAGGATCACCGCGAACAGCAGGATTTGCAGGAGCAGCGCCAGCACCAGCGACGACATGTCCAGGCCGAACATGCTCGGGATCACCCGGCGCAATGGCTTGAGCAGCGGCTGGGTGGCTTTCACCACGAACTGGCAGAGCGGGTTGTAGAAGTTCGCCCGCACCAGTTGCAGGATAAAACGCATCAGCACGATCAGCAGGTACAGGCTGCCCAGGGTCTGGATGATGAAAATGGCAGCGTCATTGATTCCGAGCATGTTTGTTTCCTAATGTAGGGGACGACTATTTGCCCAGCTGTTCGGCCATTTCGGCCGAACGATGTGCTGCGGCACCCAGTGCTTTTTCCACCAGGGCTTCAAAGCCCCCGGCCTGGAACGATTCGATGGCGGCCTGCGTGGTGCCGCCTGGAGAGGTGACACGACGGCGCAACTCGGCGGCATCCACATCGCTGCCCACTGCCATGTGCGCCGCACCCAGGGCGGTTTGCTCGGCCAGTTGCTCAGCGACTTCGTGAGACAGGCCCAGTTTTACACCGGCAGCGGTCATCGCTTCGATCAACAGGAAGAAATACGCCGGGCCGCTGCCGGATACGGCGGTGACGGCATCCAGCTGTTGTTCCTGTTCCAGCCACAGGGCGGTGCCCACGGCGGATAACAGCGCTTGAGCCTGGTCGCGTTGTTCGGCGCTGACCTCGGACGTGGCGTACAGGCCGCTCACGCCCTGGCGCAGCAGCGCCGGGGTGTTGGGCATGCAGCGCACGATGGGCTGGGCACCGAGCCAGTTGTTCATGCTGGCGCACGTGATGCCGGCGGCAATCGATACCACCAGTTGGTGCGGCTGCAGGCTTGGGCGCAGGCTCTCGCATACGGCCTTCATGGCCTGCGGCTTGACCGCCAGCACGATGACGTCGACGCCATGGATGGCTTCGGCGTTGTCGGCGAACGTTTCGATACCGTGTTCGGCGCTGACGCGGGCGCGGGTGTCGGCACCTGGGTCGCTGGCACGGATCTGCCCAGCTTCCAGGCCCTTGGCCCGCAGGCCGCCGATCAGGCTGGCCGCCATGTTGCCGGCGCCGATAAAGGCAATACGCGTGTTGCTCATGACAGGTCCCTATTCAGAAAGAAGTCAGCCATTTCACGGCTGACCGTAGTCGCGCGCACCAAACAGGGCGGTACCGATCCGCACCCAGGTGGCGCCTTGGGCGATGGCCGACTCAAGGTCGTGGCTCATGCCCATGGAAAGTGTGTCCAGCGGCAGGTTCAAGCTGGCCTGCAGGTCTCTTACGGTGGCGAACGCCGCATCTTGCGCAGCGCGGTCTTCAGTCGGCTCAGGGATCGCCATCAAGCCCCGCAGCTTCAAGCGCGGCAGGGCGCTGATGGCATTGGCCAGGGCCGGCAGGTCGGCGGGCGTGCAGCCGGACTTGCTGGCTTCGCCACTGACGTTGACCTGGATGCAGATGTTCAGCGGTGGCAGGTCGGCCGGGCGTTGTTCGGACAAGCGTTGTGCGATTTTCAAGCGATCCACGGAATGCACCCAAGCGAAGTTCTCGGCGATAGCGCGCGTCTTGTTCGATTGAATGGGGCCGATGAAGTGCCAACTCAAGGGCAGGTCGGTTAATTCGACCTGTTTGCCCAGGGCTTCCTGCAGGTAGTTTTCGCCAAAGTCGCGCATGCCGGCGGCAAAGGCTTCGCGCACGGCTTGCGCGGGTTTGGTCTTGCTCACGGCCAGCAGGTGGATGCTGTTTTCGTCACGTTGCACGGCGTGGGCCGCGGCACGGATCCGCTCGCTAACCAAGCCAATGTTGTCTGCTATCGTCGACATTCAAGATGCGCCCGTGGATATGGAGTCCGCGGCATTCTACTGGAAATGGAAAGCCCTATGGATATCACTGAACTGCTGACAGCCGGCGTGTCCCGTGGCGCCTCAGACCTGCATTTGTCCGCTGGCCTGGCGCCTATGCTGCGAATCGATGGCGAGGTCTGGCCCCTGGATGAAACGGTACTTTCGCCACCGCAAGTCGCGGACTTATTGAGCCCTTTGCTCAATCAACACCAACAAAAGGATTTCGAAACATCTCTTGAAACGGATTTTGCCTTTGAGTTGCCCGGCGTGGCGCGCTTTCGGGCCAATGTATTCCGGCAGGATCGGGGTATGAGCGCGGTGTTTCGCACCATTCCCGAGGTGCGGAGCCTGGAAAGCCTGGGGCTTGGGGAGGTGTTCCAGCGTATCGCTCAATTGCCCCGTGGCCTGGTGCTGGTGACCGGGCCGACCGGGTCCGGCAAGTCCACCACACTGGCGGCGATGATCGACCACCTCAACCAGCATCGGCGCCAGCACATCCTCACCCTCGAAGACCCCATCGAATTTATCCACAAGCCCAAACTGGCGCTGATCAACCAGCGTCAGGTGCTTCGCGACACCCACAGCTTCTCGGTGGCTCTGCGTTCGGCGTTGCGTGAAGACCCGGATGTGATTCTGGTGGGGGAACTGCGCGACCTGGAAACTATTCGCCTCGCGCTGACAGCGGCTGAGACCGGGAACTTGGTATTGGGCACCTTGCACACGGCTTCGGCGGCAAAGACCGTGGACAGGCTGGTGGACGTGTTCCCTGCGGGGGAAAAAGCGATGGTGCGCTCGATGCTGTCGGAATCGCTGCAGGCAGTGGTTTCACAGGTGCTTGTGAAGAAGATCGGCGGCGGGCGGGTGGCGGCTCACGAGATCATGTTGGGTACGCCGGCGATTCGTAACCTGATTCGTGAGGACAAGGGTGCACAAATGGTTTCGGCGATCCAGACGGGTGGGGCATTGGGGATGAAAACGCTGGATATGAGCTTGAAGGCGTTAGTCGCAGAAGGGCTTATCAGCCGGGAGGATGCACGGGAGAAAGCGAGGGTGCCGACAGATTTCTAAAAGATGCTGATATCAGTGTGGGAGCTGGCTTGCCTGCGATAGCTGTGTGTCAGCTTGCACAAATGTTGCCTGGCAGTCTGCTATCGCAGGCAAGCCAGCTCCCACATTGGGTGGTATTCCAAATTAGGGAGCCGGGTGCTTGTCAGATCAGCGTTGTACTACCCGCAGGTTGTTCTGCTCTTTGGGCAGAACCCGCTTGGCAATCACGTAGTTCTTGTCCCAGAACGGTTTCTTCAGTGTGTCGATGCTCACCGACTTGCCACGACGCGGTGCGTGGATGAAACGGTCGTTGCCCAAGTAGATGGCTACGTGATTGACCTGGCGGCTCTTCAACTTGAAGAACAGCAGGTCGCCCGGTTTCAGATCCTTGCGGTCGACCTTCAACCCGTGACCAGCGGCCATGGCGTTGGAGGTGCGTGGCAAATCCACCGCTTTGACGTCGTTAAACGCATATTTCACCAAACCGCTGCAGTCGAACCCTTTACTTGGGCTGCTGCCGCCCCAACGATAAGGAGTACCGAGCACGTTGACGGCGCGGCTGAGGACATTGCTGCTTTGCTTGGTGTTAACGGCCAGCTGGGAGTGAAGCGCTTTACCGTGGGCCTTGCCCACTTGAGTCGGGCGGTTCACGGTCAGCTTTGCCGATTTGGCAGTACTCGGTGTGCTGTGAACTTTAGGGGTGAAACCGTTAACGTTAGGAAGTCGTTGCTCACGATTGGTGGCGTGGGCGGCCAGTGGCATTAATAGGCAAATGGTTAGCCATGTCTTGAAAAATGGTCGCATTAGGCGTGGCTCTTATGGGTTTGCGCGCAACTTTATAACAGCTTTTTGTGCTGTTCTCAGGCCGTTTGTCGACTGAACCTTGGGGTCAAATACAGGAAAAGCGCGACGTTTTATCGCAATTGTCCTACAGAAGTCAGGCAGTACAAGGCTTTGAGGGGAGGGAAGATACCATTTGCCGTACGTCGGGCGCCCGTAAAAAAGTCACAAAGAAAATGAAAAAATTTATCTATCGAGGCAAAAGAGGTACTTCATGAACACCTATCGACAGGATGTTTCGCAGCAAGACACCCACAGCAAGGTGATTGGTTACCTGCTCTGGATTTTCGGTTTTACCGGTGCACACCGCTTCTACTACGGTAAACCCGTGACCGGCACGATCTGGTTTTTCACCTTCGGCTTGCTGGGCATCGGCTGGCTGATCGATCTGTTCCTGATCCCGGCCATGGACCGTGAAGCCGACCTGCGTTTTACCGCCGGGCCGATCGAATACAACGTGGCCTGGGTACTGCTGGCGTTCCTGGGTGTGTTCGGTTTGCACCGCATGTACCAGGGTAAATGGATCACCGGCCTGATCTACCTGCTGACCGGCGGCTTGTTCCTGATAGGGGTGCTGTATGACTTCTGGACGTTGAACACGCAGATTTCGATCCGCAATGCCGAGCGCAATAACGGCCGATAAGCCTACACCAATCAAGTGTGGGAGACGGCTTGTGTGGGAGCTGGCTTGCCTGCGATGCAGGCACCTCGGTGTATCAGACAAACCGAGGTGATGCTATCGCAGGCAAGCCAGCTCCCACATTGACCGTGCCCACATTAGAGGTGAGATTTTATCAGGCCTGGTAGGTAATCCGGCCGTCCACCAAGGTGTAGCGCACCGTCGCCGGCAGGCTATGACCGATGAACGGGCAGTTTTCACCCTTGGACAACCAGTGTTCCCCGGCCACCGTGGAGCTGGCCAGGTCAAACAGCACCAGATCCGCCGCCGAACCCACGGACAGCTTACCTGCCGGCAGGCGCAGGGCTTCGGCCGGGCCGGCGCCCAGGCGGGCCAGCAGCGTCGGCAAGTCGAGTAAACCGTCTTCCACCAACGTCATCGCCAGCGGTAGCAACAGCTCGACGCTGCTGATGCCTGGCTCTGTCGCGCCAAACGGTGCCAACTTGGCATCGCGTTCGTGAGGTTGGTGATGGCTGGAGATCGCCGACACCACGCCGGACTTCACCGCCGCACGCAAACCATCACGGTCGGCACGGGTGCGCAGTGGCGGTTGCACGTGATACAGGCTGGAGAAGTCGATCAGCGCCTCGTCCGTCAGAATCAACTGGTACAGCGCCACATCCGCCGTCACCGGCAAGCCACGGGCCTGGGCCTGGGCGATCAGGGCGACGCCCCGGGCACTGGTCAGTTGGCTGAAGTGCGCGCGCACGCCGCTTTGTTCCACCAGCAGCAGGTCGCGGGCCAGGGCCACGGTTTCGGCGGTTTCCGGAATGCCCGGCAAGCCGAGGAAGCTGGCGACGGCGCCTTCATGGGCCAGGCCGCCTTCGGCCAGGTCGTGGTCCTGGGAGTGGAAGATCACCGTCAAGTCGAAGGTGGCCGCATATTCCAGGGCTCGGCACAGGGTGCGGGTACTGCGGAAACTCTCCAGGCCGTTGCCGAAGGCTACGCAACCGGCGTCACGCAGGGCGATCAGCTCGGCGAGCTGTTCGCCCTCCAGGCCTTTGCTCAGGGCGCCGATGGGGAACACCTTGCAATTGCCGGCTTCACGGGCTCGATCAAGGATCAGCTCGGTCACCGCCGAAGTATCCAGGATCGGCTTGGTGTGCGGCGGGCAGCACAGGCTGGTCACACCACCGGCGGCGGCGGCGCGGGTTTCGCTGGTGATATTGCCTTTGCGGCTGTAGCCCGGCTCGCGCAGGGCGACGTTCAGGTCCACCAGGCCGGGCGCGGCCACCAGGCCCTTGGCGTCGATGGTCTCATGGGCGCTGAAACCGCTGGGCGCGGCGCCGATG
This sequence comes from Pseudomonas sp. GW821-FHT03A09, assembly GCF_059421065.1. Taxonomy (NCBI): domain Bacteria; kingdom Pseudomonadati; phylum Pseudomonadota; class Gammaproteobacteria; order Pseudomonadales; family Pseudomonadaceae; genus Pseudomonas; species Pseudomonas sp. GW821-FHT03A09. Next base: position 527,191 of record NZ_JBWKUX010000001.1, read on the forward strand.
GCGATGATCTTGCCGGCTTCCAGATGCAGATCGGTGACTTGATCCAGGCCACTGGCCGGATCGATGACTCGGGCGCCGAGAATGCTGAGCTTCACTGGGCGTTCTCCTGCTCGAATTGACGTTGTGCGGTTTGTCCGCTCATGGCCATGGACAATACGGCCATGCGCACGGCGATGCCGTAGGTCACCTGGTTCAAGATCACCGATTGCGGGCCGTCGGCCACTGCCGACTCAATCTCCACCCCTCGGTTGATGGGGCCCGGGTGCATCACGATGGCATCCGGCTTGGCGCCGGCCAGGCGTGCGGTGGTCAAGCCGAACAGGCGGTAGAACTCGCCTTCGCTGGGCAGCAGGCCTCCGGCCATGCGCTCGCGTTGCAGGCGCAGCATGATCACCACATCCACATCCTTGAGGCCTTCGGTCATGTCGGTATAGACCTTCACGCCGTATTGCTCGATGCCGATAGGTAGCAGGGTTTTCGGGGCGATCACGCGGATATCCGGGCAACCCAGGGCTTTCAGGGCCAGCATGTTCGAGCGCGCGACCCGCGAGTGCAGGATGTCGCCGACGATGGCCACCGAGAGGTTTTCAAAGCTGCCTTTGTGCCGACGGATGGTGAGCATGTCGAGCATGCCCTGGGTCGGGTGGGCATGACGGCCATCGCCGCCGTTGATGATCGCCACCTGTGGGCACACGTGTTCGGCGATGAAGTGCGCAGCGCCGGAGTCGCCGTGGCGTACTACGAACATGTCGGCGGCCATGGCTTCCAGGTTGCGCAGGGTGTCGAGCAGGGTTTCGCCCTTGCTCGCCGACGAAGTGGACACGTTCAACGTGATCACGTCGGCCGACAGCCGTTGGGCCGCCAGTTCAAAGGTGGTGCGGGTGCGGGTGGAGTTCTCGAAGAACACGTTGCAGATGGTTTTGCCGCGCAACAACGGGACCTTCTTCACCGCCCGACCGCCGACTTCGAGGAACGAGTCGGCCGTGTCGAGGATTTCGGTGAGCAGTTCGCGGGGCAAACCGTCGAGGGACAAGAAGTGTTGCAACTGGCCCTGAGCATTGAGCTGCAGCGGGCGCTTGGCATCTAGAGGCGTCATCGCGGGGACTCTTTACAAGGCGGTTTAAAGGGCGAGGTCTTGCAGTTCGAGTTCGAGCGGCGTGGGACCGGATAATTTTACTCGCTGGTGGGCCTCCAGGGACAGTGTGGCGCCGACCACATCCGGGCTGATCGGTAGTTCGCCAGCATCCAGGTCCAGCAGGCACACCAGCGTCACGCTGGCCGGGCGGCCGTAGTCGAACAGCTCGTTCATGGCGGCACGGATGGTACGACCGCTCATCAGCACATCGTCGATCAATACCAGGTGCTGGCCTTCGATCTCGAATGGCAGGGCCGAAGGGCGCACTTGCGGATGCAAGCCGTTCTGGCTGAAGTCGTCGCGGTAGAAGGACACGTCCAGCGTGCCCAGGGGCGAATCACTGCCCAGGGCTTCCAGCAACGCTTGGGCTACCCAGACACCGCCGGTGCGGATGCCGATGAAGCGTGGCTCGCTGATGGCACGGTGTTGCAGATGGGCCGTAAGGCTTGTCGCCATCTGGCTGATCAGTTCGGCGGGATTGGGCAGGCTCATGGGGCTCCTTCTAGGCCTTGCGCTGGCAAGGTCCGGGCTCAAACGTAAAAAGACGCGGCAAGCCGCGTCAGTCAGGATTCAAATAAAGCGGTGTTTTCGTCCAGCCAACCCTGCAGCAGCAAGGCGGCGGCGATGGCGTCCACGGGGTTGTCCCGGTAGCTGCCTTTCTGCCCGCCACGGTCACGGCGTTCACCTTTGGCTTCAAAGGTGGTGAGGCGCTCATCGTGGGTATAGAAGGGCAGGTTGTAGCGGCCATTGAGGCGGCGGGCGAATTTTTCGGCGCGCAGGCACATGTCGCTGGGGGTGCCGTCCATATTCAACGGCAGGCCGACCACGACAGCGTCGGGTTTCCATTCCTTGATCAGGGCTTCGACCTGGTTCCAGTCCGGCACGCCGTTCTGGGCTTTCAAGGTGCACAGCTCGCGGGCCTGGCCGGTAATCACTTGGCCGACCGCGACGCCGATCTGTTTGGTGCCGTAGTCAAAACCTAAAATCAGACGCAAAGCCATCAGGCGTGCCCCGCCTGGCTGGTCAGCAGGTTGAGGTTGATCCGCAGTTTGGCTGCTGCTGCGTCCAGGCGCAGTTCAGTGGGGGTGTTGAACAGGATGTCGGCGTCGAACGGGCACGTCAGCCAGGCATTACTGGCCAGTTCCGCCTCCAGTTGCCCGGCTTCCCAACCGGCATAGCCGAGGGTAATCACGCTTTGCTCAGGCCCGATGCCATCGGCGATGGCGAACAACACATCCTGGGAAGTAGACAGTGATACCCCTTCAAGGTCGACCGTGGCCTGGAACTTCGGCCCGGTGGGGTGCAGTACAAAACCGCGATCAGTCTGCACCGGCCCGCCGATGTAGATCGGTACGCCCTGGCAACGGGCCGGCGGCTCGACCTCCGGTCGTAGTTGCTCAAGGATATCGGCCAGGTTCAGCTCTTGCGGACGGTTCACCACCAGCCCCATGGCACCTTTGGCCGTGTGCTCGACGATGTAGGTCAGGGTCTGCGCAAAGTTCGGGTCGGCCATATGGGGCATGGCGATCAGGAATTGGTGCTTGAGATAGGTCGGGCTGACGTTTTTCATGTTTGATAGTGTGGCGTTGGAGGGGCGAACTGACAAGCTGGGGATGTGCGGCAGGCGGCAATTGTCATCAATTGCTGGACAACCGATCGCCCCTGGCGAACTTCCAGGTGCGGATGATTTCCAGACGGTCGATGTCGTTCAGGTCGCCGGTAAACGGTGCGAAGGGGGCAGCCAGGCGCACGATGCGCTGGGCGGCCTGATCGAGCAGCGGCTGGCCGGACGACTCCAGCACTTGCACTTCATATAACGAACCATCGCGATTGATCGACACCAGCAAGCGCAAATTGCCATAAATCTGCTGGCGCCGTGCCTCATCCGGGTAATTGAGGTTGCCGATGCGCTCGACCTTTTTGCGCCACTCGTCCTTATACCAGGCGCCTTTGTCGCGCATGGTCGAGGCGGCGTTCAGGCGATAGATGCGTGGGCGCTTGGCATACAGCTGTTGTTCGTTGGCCAGTTCCGCTTCCAGGCTGGAGATTTGGTCGGAAAGCTGCGAGCTGTCGAAGGTCGGCGCCGGTTTCGCCGGCTCGGGTTGCGGCTCGGTCTTGGTTTTTTCGCGCTGGGCCGGGGCTTTCTGCGGTTTGGGCGCGACGGTGGTCACGGCAGGCTTGGGTGTGGCCTGCTTGACCTCGGGCTTGGGTTTCGGCGGCGGGGTGACTTTATTCACCTTGTTGTCCTGGAACGGCGCCACTTCAGTGGTCTTGGGCACCGCTTTCTTGTCCAGGGTGCCGCTGCCTTGCTGGTTTTCCTGAGCGAGAAAATCGGCCTTCTCGGGCTTCTTTTCGCTCTTGAACGTAGCGAGGGTGATTTCCAGGGTCTTGGTGATCTGCTTGGGTTCGGCAAAGGTGAAACCCAGGCCGAGGAGCAACGCGAGGTGGATCAATGCTGCCAGGAACAGGGTGAATCCGAGCCGATCAGCCGGGCGCACGCCGCTGTGGGAGAGTTCTGGGGGCAGATCGGACGGGAGTGTCATGACAAGAAAACCAACATCGCGCTTTTCACAGGTGGCGCATGATAACGCAATGTTGGTACGTGTCCGGCTGTTCTATGTCACTTGGCTTGTAGCTTGCGTTCAATCGCTGCCATCAGCATTTCGCCGATGTTCGTGCCAAATGCATTGTCGATCTCGCGAATACAGGTCGGGCTGGTGACGTTGATTTCGGTGAGGTTTTCGCCGATGACGTCCAGCCCTACAAACAGCAGGCCTTTTTCGCGCAGGGTCGGGCCGACCTGGGCTGCAATCCAGCGGTCCTTGTCCGACAGAGGACGCGCTTCACCACGGCCACCGGCTGCCAGGTTGCCGCGGGTCTCGCCCGCCGCCGGAATGCGCGCCAGGCAGTAGTCCACCGGCTCGCCGTCGATCATCAGGATGCGCTTGTCGCCGTCCTTGATCGCCGGCAGGTAGGCCTGGCCCATGATCTGCTGGGTGCCCAGGGCGGTCAGGGTTTCCAGGATCACCGACAGGTTCGGGTCGCCGGCGCGGTGACGGAAGATCGACGTACCACCCATGCCGTCCAGCGGCTTGAGGATCACGTCACCGTGCTTGGCGGCAAATTCACGCAGCACGTCGGCGCGGCGGCTGACCACGGTCGGCGGTGTGCACTGTGGGAACAGAGTGGCGAACAGCTTTTCGTTGCAGTCGCGCAGGCTCTGCGGCTTGTTGACGATCAGCACGCCGGCGCGCTCGGCCTGCTCCAGCAGGTAGGTGGAGTAGACGAACTCCATGTCGAACGGCGGGTCCTTGCGCATCAGGATCACATCCAGATCGCTCAGCGGGCTGTCGATTTCGTCCGCCAGCTCGAACCACTTCTCAGGGTTGGCGAACACCTGCAACGGGCGCATGCGCGCGCGGGCCTCGCCGTCGCCCTGGTACAAGTCGCGCTGCTCCATATAGAACAGTGTCCAGCCGCGGGCCTGGGCGGCCAGGAGCATGGCCAGCGAGCTGTCCTTTTTATAGGAAATGCTGGCGATAGGGTCCATGACAATGCCGACGCGAACGCTCATGGGGGATTTCCTCTAGCAAATTAGGGCGCATAAAAGTGGCGTCAGAGTGGCGCTGCGGCTGTTGTGGGTCAAGGAAAAACCACCGGGCGGGCCGCTCGATAGATTGCGCCATGAGACTGTGCTAAAAAGACTGCCACGGCGCAGCAGCCCTTGAGTTCCAAGGCTTCTGGCGTTCATCCTGTGCAACATCAGGCAGTACACACCGAAAACCGATTCGCTGTGGCGATGGTAGAGCAGATATGGAACAGCATTCCCACGCCTTGAGAGTGATGGTGATCGACGATTCGAAAACGATCCGCCGCACCGCCGAAACCTTGTTGAAGAACGTAGGCTGCGAAGTCATCACGGCCATCGACGGTTTCGATGCCCTGGCGCGGATCGTGGATCATCACCCGCACATTATCTTTGTCGACATCATGATGCCGCGCCTGGATGGCTATCAGACCTGCGCGCTGGTGAAGAACAACCCGGCGTTCAAGTCGATCCCGGTGATCATGTTGTCCTCCAAGGATGGCCTGTTCGACAAGGCCAAGGGGCGTATCGTGGGTGTCGATCAGTTTTTGACCAAGCCTTTCAGCAAGGAAGAACTGCTGAGCGTGATCAAGGCCTACGTGCCTGCCTTCGCTGCAGTAGAACAAGCACACTGATACCGCCTCACAAGGGCCGGTGTCCACCAAAGTAATGGGGAAAACCATGGCACGTGTTCTGATCGTCGACGATTCGCCGACCGAAATGTACAAACTGACCGGCATGCTGGAAAAGCATGGCCACCAGGTACTGAAAGCCGAAAACGGCGCGGACGGCGTGGCCCTGGCCCGCCAGGAACTACCTGACGCGGTGCTGATGGACATCGTGATGCCGGGCCTCAATGGCTTCCAGGCCACCCGCCAGCTGTCCAAGGAGCCGGAAACCAACGGCATCCCGATCATCATCATCACCACCAAGGACCAGGAAACCGACAAGATCTGGGGCGCGCGCCAGGGCGCCAAGGACTACCTGACCAAGCCGGTGGACGAAGACACCCTGATCGCCACCCTGAACAAGGTGCTGGCCGGCTGACGGTTCACCATCATGACCGAGTCGCAAACCGCCTTCGAGTTGCTGCTGGACATCGACCGCCGCTGTCGCCTGCTGGCCGCCGACCTGCCGTCCCAGGAAACCCGCCAGCAGCGCTGGAGCGGGATCGCTTTCCGTGTAGGGTCAAACGGGTATGTGGCGCCCATGGGCGAAGTCGCCGAGGTGCTGCATGAACCGCGCTGCACCTTGATGCCGGGGGTCAAGCCCTGGGTCAAGGGCGTGGCCAACCTGCGCGGGCGCCTGCTGCCGGTGATGGACCTGGGTGGGTTCCTCGGCCTTGAACTGTCCAAGGCGCGTAAGCAACGTCGAGTGCTGGTGGTGGAATTCAACGACCTGTTTGTCGGGCTGCTGGTGGATGAGGTGGTGGGCATGCAGCATTTCGCGCAAGACGCATTAATGGCGATCGCCAACCCCGGCGCGCCGTTTATCCAGGGCCAGTTCGACGGCGACCCGCTGTGGCAGGTCTTCAGCCCCTTCGCCCTGGCCCAGGCCCCAGGCTTCATGGATGTTGCCGCATGACCACCGCTATCCCGCCCAAACCCCAGGCCGCATCGCGCAGCCGTGCGCAGATTATCGTGCTGTTTATCGCGTTGATCGTGTTCATCATGCTGCTGTTTGCCAACTTCGCCTATCTCAACACCCAATCGACCTACGACAAGCAGTACATCGGCCACGCCGGTGAATTGCGCGTGCTGTCCCAGCGCATCGCCAAGAACGCCACCGAGGCCGCCGCCGGCAAGGCAGCGGCGTTCAAGTTGCTGGGCGATGCGCGCAACGACTTCGCCCAGCGTTGGGGCTACCTGAAAAAAGGTGATACCGAGACGGGCCTACCGGCTGCGCCCCCTGCGGTGCGCGCCGAAATGCGCGCGGTGCAGACTGACTGGGAAGCACTGCTGAAAAACACCGACGCGATCCTCGCCAGCGAACAGACCGTGCTGTCCCTGCATCAAGTGGCCGCGACCCTGGCTGAAACCGTGCCGCAGTTGCAGTTGGAGTCGGAAAAGGTCGTCGACATCCTGCTGCAACGCGGCGCCCCGGCCAACCAGGTGGTGTTGGCCCAGCGCCAGTCGTTGCTCGCCGAGCGTATCCTGGGCGCGGTGAATACCGTGCTGGCCGGTGACGACACATCGGTACAGGCCGCCGATGCCTTTGGTCGAGATGCTAACCGTTTCGGCCAGGTGCTCAGCGGCATGCTCCAGGGTAACCCGGGCTTGCGCATCAGCCAGGTCGAGGACCACGACGCCCGCGCGCGGCTGGCGGAAATTGCCGAGCTGTTCGAGTTCGTTTCCGGCTCCGTGGATGAAATCCTCGAAACTTCGCCGCAACTGTTTCAGGTGCGGGCGTCGGCGAGCAATATCTTCAACCTCTCGCAGACCCTGCTCGATGAAGCCTCGCACCTGGCCACCGGCTTTGAAAACCTCGCCAGCGGGCGCAGCCTCGACACCATCGGCGGCTACGTGCTGGGCCTGCTGGCGCTGACCTCGATCATCCTGATCGGCTTGGTGATGGTGCGCGAGACCAACCGCCAGTTGCATGAAACCGCCGAGAAGAACGAGCGCAACCAGAACGCGATCATGCGCCTGCTCGACGAAATCGAAGATTTGGCCGACGGCGACCTGACCGTCACCGCCTCGGTGACTGAAGATTTCACCGGCACCATCGCTGACTCCATCAACTATTCGGTGGACCAATTACGCGATCTGGTGGCCACCATCAACCTCACCGCCGGGCAGGTCGCGGGTGCGGTGCAGGACACCCAGGCCACCGCCATGCACCTGGCCCAGGCCTCGGAGCATCAGGCCCAGCAGATCGCCGAGGCCTCCACCGCGATCAACCAGATGGCCCAGTCCATTGATCAGGTGTCGGCCAACGCTGCCGAATCTTCGGCGGTGGCAGAGCGTTCGGTGGAGATCGCCAACAAGGGCAACGAGGTGGTGCACAACACCATCCACGGCATGGACAATATTCGCGAGCAGATCCAGGACACCGCCAAGCGCATCAAGCGCCTGGGCGAATCGTCCCAGGAGATTGGCGACATCGTCAGCCTGATCGACGACATCGCCGACCAGACCAACATCCTCGCCCTCAACGCGGCGATCCAGGCGAGCATGGCCGGCGACGCCGGGCGCGGGTTTGCCGTGGTGGCCGATGAAGTACAGCGGCTGGCCGAGCGTTCGTCGGCGGCCACCCGGCAAATCGAAACCCTGGTGCGGGCGATCCAGGCCGATACCAACGAAGCCGTGATCTCCATGGAACAGACCACTACTGAAGTGGTGCGCGGCGCACGGCTGGCGCAGGACGCCGGAGTGGCGCTGGAAGAAATCGAAGGCGTATCGAAAACCCTGGCGGCGTTGATTCAGAGCATTTACAACGCGGCACAACAGCAGACGTCATCGGCGGGGCAGATTTCCCTGACGATGAACGTGATCCAGCAGATTACCTCCCAGACGTCGTCGGGCTCCACCGCTACGGCGGAAAGCATTGGCAACCTGGCGAAGATGGCCAGTCAGTTGCGGCGCTCGGTGTCGGGGTTCACTTTGCCGCCGCCAAAGCAGGTCGAAGATTGAAATGCTATCTCAGAAACACCCTGGAACCCCGGTGGGAGCTGGCTTGCCTGCGATAACGGTTTGTCAGGGCATGCATCTGCAGCTGACCCACCGCTATCGCAGGCAAGCCAGCTCCCACAGTTGATCTCTATCTGTCTGGAGATCTTGCACTACCAGCAACCCATGAATTCTTAGCGGAGCAGTTATGGTTGATCGGCACGACTACGTAGCCCTCGAATGGGTCAAGGGCGACATTGCCGAAACCCTGAAGCAGGCGCGTTCGGCGCTGGACACCTTTGTCGAAACCGGCGACAGCGACGCGATCGACGAGTGCCTGGCCGGCATCCACCAAGTGCATGGCGCGCTGCAAATGGTCGAATTCTACGGCGCGGCGTTGCTTGCCGAAGAACTTGAAGAACTGGCCCTGGCGTTCCAGGCCGGGCGCGTCAGCCAGCGCGATGAAAGCATCCGCCTGTTGCAGCAGGCCCTCGGCCAATTGCCGCTGTATCTGGATCGTGTCCACAGTGCCCGTCGTGATCTGCCCCTGGTCGTACTGCCGCTGCTCAACGACCTGCGCAGTGCGCGCGGTGAAAGCCTGCTGTCGGAAACCAGCCTGTTCAGCCCACAGCTGCTGGCGATTGCGCCGTTAACCGATGACGTCCTGGCGCAACGCACTTCGCCTGAGCTTCATGAGCAATTGCGCCAGTGGCACCAACTGCTGCAACAAGCCTTGGCCGGTCTGCTGCGTGAAGATCATGGCCCCAGTAACCTGGTGGACATGGCGCGGGTCTTCGCACGCCTCGAAGCACTGTGCCAGGGCGCGCCGCTGTTGCCCCTGTGGCAGGTCACCTCGGCGTTGGTCGAAGGCATGCTCACGGGCGTGATCGCCAACAGCCCGGCATTGCGCAGCCTGCTCAAGGCCAGCGACAAACAGCTCAAGCGCCTGCTGGCCCAGGGGATCGGAGGGATCAACCAGCCGGCGCCGGATGAATTGCTCAAGAGCCTGCTGTTCTACGTGGCCAAGGTCACTCGGCCAACGCCACGCATGCAAAGTCTCAAGGAGCGCTACGGCTTGGACGAAGCCCTGCCCGACAGCGCCGTGGTCGATGCCGAACGCGCACGCCTGGCCGGGCCGGATCGTGATGGCATGGGTTCGGTGCTCGGCGCTTTGTGTGAGGAGTTGGTACGGGTCAAAGAGCGCCTGGATCTGTTCGTGCGCAGCGACCGGCAGCACACCAGCGACCTTGATGCCTTACTGGCGCCGCTGCGGCAGATTGCCGATACCCTGGCGGTGCTGGGTTTTGGCCAGCCGCGCAAAGTGATCATCGATCAACTGGCCGTGGTGCTCAGCCTCGTCCAAGGGCAACGCGAACCCAACGATGCGGTACTGATGGATGTCGCCGGCGCCTTGTTGTACGTCGAAGCCACGCTGGCGGGTATGGTCGGCACCGTGGAGCCGGAAAGCCGCGAAGAAAGCCGCCTGCCCACCACCGACCTGACACAGATTCACCAACTGGTGATTCGCGAGTCCTGCCAGTGCCTGCGGCAAGCCCAAGAACTGGTCATCGATTGCATCGAAGCCCACTGGGATCGTCAGCGTCTGGAGTCGCTGCCGGAACTGCTGAGCCAGGTACGCGGCGCCCTGGCAATGATTCCTCTGCCACGGGCGGCGAGCCTGATGCAGGGCTGCTCGGATTACGTCGATGAACAGTTGATGGTCAACGACAGCCCGCCTTCCGAGGCGCAGTTGGGGCACTTTGCCGAGGTGATCAGCAGCCTGGAGTACTACCTGGAGCGTATGCTCCAGGACCCGGACGCGGCCGGTGAACGGGTGCTGGAGCTGGCGACCCAAGGCCTGGCCGCGCTCGGCTACCTGCCCGTCGAAAAACCTTGGCGCCAGGCGTTGGTTGCACCCGAGGGTGCACTGGCGAGTGAAATCACTCCCAGCCAGTCCCAGTTTGATGCGCTGGCCAACCCCACCTCGCGCTTGAACCCACCGGCCCTGCACCGCCCTGGCAGCCTGCTGCCACCGCCGGCCGATGAAGAGCCGATTGACGATGAGCTGCGCGAAGTCTTCCTCGAAGAAACCGACGAAGTCCTTGAGGTGCTGCGTCGCTACCTGCCCAACAGCGCCGATAAAATCGCCCAGGGCGAAATGCGCCGGGCCTTCCACACCCTCAAAGGTAGCGGTCGCATGGTGCGCGCCCTGGTCTTGGCCGAGCTGGCCTGGGCCGTGGAAAACCTGCTCAATCGCGTGCTGGAGCGCAGTGTCACCCTCGGCCCCGAGGTGCAACAGGTGCTGGATGAGGCGGTGGCCCGGCTACCGGAATTGATCGCCGACTTCGCCACCGGCAACCAACGCCAACGCGATGAAGTCGACGCCCTGGCCGCCCGTGCCCACGCCCTGGCCAACGGCCCGGCAGCCACTGCCGCCGAGCCCCATGACCCGATGCTGTTGGAGATCTTTCGCAACGAAGCCCAAAGCCATTTGGAAAGCCTTAACCACTTCCTGCAACAGGCCGCCGAACATGTGCCGCTGCAAGTCAGCGATGAGCTGCAACGCGCCCTGCATACGCTCAAGGGCAGCGCCTACATGGCGGGTGTGCTGCCTATCGCCGAACTGGCCCGGCCCCTTGATCACCTGACCCGCGAATACAAAGCCCATCGCCTGCCGCTGGACTTGGACGAAGTGGAGTTGCTGTTGGAAGCCGAGGGTTTGTTCCAGCACGGGCTGCGCGACTTGGACAGCGATCCCCTGGCGCCGATCAAAGGCGCGCAAGCGTTGATCAGCCGTACCCAACGCTTGCTTGATCAGCAACTGCAAGCGTTGCTGGACGCACCCAATACTGGCCTGCGTATCAAGCGCGACCCGCAACTGATCAGCAACTTTCTGGCCCAGGGCATGGATATTCTGCTCGACGCCGAAAGCCTGCTGCGTCGCTGGCAGCAGCACCCTGGCGAGCGCCAGGAACTGACGGCGCTACTGGATGAATTGACCACCCTGGGCGAGGGCGCGCACCTTGCCGATCTGCACAGTATTGACGAACTCTGCGAGGCCTTGCTCGACCTGTATGGCGCCGTGGAAGAGAGCAGCCTGGCGGTCAGCGAGCGGTTTTTCCATGAGGCCGAGCAGGCTCATGAAGCGCTGATCAACATGCTCGACCAACTGGCCGCTGGCCAGGAAATCAGCCCGGCACCGGCGCGGCTCGAAGCCTTGCGCGAGCTGTTGGATGAGGCCCTCGACCCCTCTGCCACCGGCCTGATCAAAAGTGACGGCAGCCGCGCCCTGAGCATCACCGAACTGGGCGCCGCGACTGCCACGCTGGGTCATGACACGGCCATGGACGACGAGATTGTCGAGATCTTCCTGGAGGAGGCCGTCGACATCCTCGACAGCGCCGGTCAGTCCCTCAAGCGTTGGCTGCTGGAGCCCGACGGTGCTGCGCCGTTGTCGTCCTTGCAACGAGATTTGCACACCCTCAAGGGCGGAGCGCGCATGGCCGAAATCGGGCCGGTCGGCGACCTGGCCCATGAGCTGGAAGGCCTTTATGAAGGTTTGGTAGACCGTCGCTACAGCTACTCCACCGAACTGTCCCAAGTATTGATGGCTTGCCACGAACGGCTGGCCTTGCAACTTGAAGAACTGCACCATCACCAGCCCTTGAGCGACAGTTCCGAGCTGGTTGCCAAGGTGCGTGCATTGCGCCAGGGCAGCGCTGCGAGTCCTGCCACGGCGGCACCGCCCGCCCAAGGTGCCGACCCTGAGCTGCTGGATATCTTCCTTGAAGAAGCCGCCGATATTCTCGAGAGCTCCAGCAGCGCGCTGGTGCGTTGGCAGGCCGAGCCGAATAACCGCCAGGAAGTGGAAACCCTGTTGCGCGACCTGCACACCCTCAAGGGCGGCGCACGCATGGTCGAGATCGGACCGATTGGCGACTTGGCCCACGAGTTGGAATTTCTTTACGAAGGTTTATCCGCCGGTCAACTGGCGCCATCCCCCGAGTTGTTCGCGTTGCTGCAAGGTTGTCATGACCGGTTGGCGCAGATGGTCGATGCGGTGGCGGACGGACTGCCGGTGGGCTCGGTGGACAAGCTCATCGGGCGGATCAAAAGCCTGGTACACCCCAGTGATGAGCCGTTAGTGCCCGTCGCGCTGGCCGGCGGCAAGACCGAAGCCGCTATCGATCCTGCGGCGGACATGGTGAAAATCTCCGCCGACCTGCTGGATGACCTGGTCAATCTGGCCGGCGAAACCTCGATCTTCCGGGGCCGTATCGAGCAGCAAGTCAACGACGCACGCGTCGCCCTCCACGAGGTGGAAACCACGATTGAGCGTATGCGCGACCAACTGCGCCGCCTCGACACCGAAACCCAGGGCCGTATTCTCAGCCGCCAGCAGGCCGAAGCCGAGCGCTTGGGCTATGAAGAATTCGATCCACTGGAAATGGACCGCCATTCGCAGTTGCAGCAACTCTCGCGGGCGTTGTCCGAGTCGGCTTCCGACCTGTTGGACCTCAAGGACACCCTCGACCGCCGTAACCAGGACGCCCATAACCTGTTGCAACAACAGGCCCGCATCAACACCGAGTTGCAGGAAGGCCTGATGCGCACGCGCATGGTGCCGTTCGAACGCATGGTGCCGCGCCTCAAACGCATCGTGCGGCAGGTGGCGGAGGAGTTGGGCAAGGACGTGGAATTCGTGGTCGGCAATGCCGAGGGCGAGATGGACCGCAATGTGCTGGAACGCATGGTGGCGCCGCTGGAGCACATGCTGCGCAACGCCGTCGACCACGGCCTTGAGTCCCGCGAAGCACGGCTGCTGGCCGGCAAACCGGAAAAGGGTCGCATCACCTTGGACCTGACTCATGAAGGCGGCGATATCGTGTTCGACATGCGCGACGACGGCGCCGGTGTGCCGTTGGAAGCGGTGCGGCGCAAGGCGATCAAGCGTGGCCTGCTCGACCCCAATCAAGAGATCAGCGACCGCGATGTATTGCAGTTCATCCTGCAGCCGGGCTTTTCCACCGCCGAAAAGATCACACAGATTTCCGGGCGTGGCGTGGGCATGGACGTGGTGCATGAAGAAGTGCGCCAGCTGGGCGGCTCGATGGTGATCGACTCGACACCGGGCGCGGGTGTGCATTTTCGCATTCGTCTGCCGTTTACCGTGTCGGTCAACCGGGCACTGATGGTGCAGTGTGCGGACGATCAATACGCGATTCCGCTTAACACTATCGAAGGGCTGGTGCGTGTATTGCCCCATGAGCTGGCCGGGCACTATCAGCAGGACCCGCCGCGTTATGAATACGCGGGGCAGTGCTACGAGTTGTTCTACCTGGGCGATTTGCTGCACACCGTCAGCCGTCCGAAACTGCTCGGCCAGTACCAGCCCGTGCCGGTGCTGCTGGTGCAATGCAACGAACGGCGCGTGGCGGTGCATGTGGACGCCATGGCCGGTACGCGAGAAATCGTGGTCAAGGGCCTGGGGCCACAGTTTGCGGGGGTGCAGGGCTTGTCCGGCGCGACGATCCTGGGTGACGGTCGTGTGGTGCTGATCATCGACCTACTTGCCCATATCCGTGCCCGGCAACCGGTCTTGCCGGCCCAGGTGGTCGATGCGCCGCTGATCCTCAACGATCCGCTGAAAAAGCGCCCGCTGCTGGTGCTGGTGGTGGACGATTCGGTCACCGTGCGCAAAGTCACCAGCCGCCTGTTGGAGCGCAACGGCATGAACGTGCTCACCGCGAAGGATGGCATCGACGCCATTGCGGTGCTCGAGGAGCACACCCCGGACTTGATGCTGCTCGACATCGAAATGCCGCGCATGGACGGCTTCGAAGTGGCGATCCAAGTGCGCAACGACCCGCGCCTGATGCGCCTGCCGATCATCATGATCACCTCGCGCACCGGCCAGAAGCACCGCGACCGTGCCATGGCCATTGGCGTCAACGACTATCTTGGCAAGCCGTATCAAGAGTCGGTGCTGCTGGAAAGCATCGCCTATTGGAGCAAATCCCATGCTTGACCACCGTGCCAGCCAAGTCACCGGCCTGCTGCTGCCCTTGGCCGACCGCCATCTGGTGTTGCCCAACGTCGCCATCGCCGAGTTGATCGACTACCAGCGCGGCGAACCGGCCAGTGATGCTCCGCCATGGTATTTGCGGCAAGTGACGTGGCGAGATCGGCAGTTGCCGTTGATCAGCTTTGAAGCCGTCTGTGGCGAGGCGATCATGGCGGGCGAGCGCTCGCGGATCGTGGTGCTGAATACGCTGGGCGGGCGACCGACATTGAAGTTCATTGCAATGGTGATCCAGGGGATTCCGCGTTCATACAAACTCGATAACCAGTTGAGTTATGTCGACGTGCCGTTGTGCCCACTGGAGCTGGCGGCGGTGCAGGTGGGGGAGCATGTGGCGAAGGTGCCGGACTTGATGGGGCTTGAGGCCTTATTGGTAGAGTCCGGCCTGGCCTGAATCCTTGTGAAAAACCAATGTGGGAGCTGGCTTGCCTGCGATAGCGGTGGGCCAGCTACACATGTATTAACTGACCCATCGCAGGCAAGCCAGCTCCCACACTGAACTGTGCTCGCCTCCAGATCTCAATCTATCCGCGCAAACGGCTCAATCGCCGGCTGTTCACGATGCTCGGCTTGCCACAAGTCGTAGGCGCTTTGCATCGACAGCCATAGTTGCGCGGTACTCACGCCGGCTCGCTCAAGCCTGACGGCGAGATCTGGACTGACCGGGGCGTGGCCATGCAAGATCCTTGAAAAGGTTTCGCGGGCGAAGCCAAGACGTCGGGCCATTTCGGTGATGGTGATGCCCAAGGCAGGGACCACGTCCTCAAGCAGAACCTCACCTGGGTGAGGTGGGTTGTGCATACCCATATTGGGCTTAGTGTTCGTATTCATGATGCTCGCCCGTGGTGGACATTGGGCAGAAAGGCTAGAACGACGGGTTCCGAGCAACAACCTGAAAAGCCTGTCAGAACATTCAGCTCTGATTGTCGGTAGCTCATGGATTCTACAAACAGTCTTGTCCTGACCCCGTGAATGTAAGGCTTGGATCGAATGGACGTCTGAAATTTCTGTAAGTACTGGCCCGACGTTTTTGCTGATTTTTGAGTGCTAGCTTTTGACGCTCAAACCCATCAGCAAGGATTCGCAAATGGCAGTTCCACCGATCCCCCCAGGCGTTTCGCTGCAAGACAATATTGCCTTGGCCAACAATCGCAGGATGCATTTAAAGCCTGGTTCCGCGTTCACTTATTCGTGGTTTTACTCACAGGTCCGAGGGCGTGGCCCTTGGGATTACAAACAAAAAAGTCGCGAGTACGAGGCGTTCGGCAACTTCAACTATGGCGTTACCGGTACTGTGCTGGGGATTCCGGAAACGTGCTGATGAGAGCGGCCGGTGCTGCGCAAAAGGCAGCGGGGACCTCCAGGGCGGATTTCGGAGACTGGTGGGGAGATGCGCCTTATGGCGACGATCATAGTGACCAGCATTGGATCAAGGAGGGTATCGAATATGCCAGAGCGCAAGGGTATTAAGTGGCCGGTCCAGGGCCTGCTCAACGGGCTGCTGGTGGTGTGTCTCGGGTACTTGGGCGTTGGTTGGTTGATGAGCCCCGGTACACCGGAATTGGATGAGGTCGTGCTCAGGTATTCCTTGGATAACGGCACCTCTATCTACGGCGCGCGGAATAATCAGGGGGGCGCGACGGTGGGCTTTTCCTACAACTACTACGTCCATAAGGATCTGGGTAATGATCAGGAAATACTCACGACATTGCTGTCGGCGCATCCCTTTCTGAAAACCAAAGAGCCGGATGTCCAAGTGAACCGGGTAGATGGAATCATCCACCTCATTATTCCTGGGAGGGTGTATGAGTACCGCAGCTACCTGCTTGAAGGTTTGGGGGCTGTGAGCATAGACATGAAGTTGTAGGCCGGCGCGCCTGGTCTTCGCACCCATGTAGGAGCTGGCTTGCCTGCGATGGCGGATTAGCAGTCGACCTCTCTACAGCTGCCCCACCGCTATCGCAGGCAAGCCAGCTCCCACCTTTTGAGGTGCATTAGGTTCGAGTTCAGTGTTTGTTGATGTTCTGTTACTCCAGCCGTAACGATCCGCCGCTGAGCTTGATTGATGGCTTCCCTCATTCACTCCTAAGGTACAGCCCACGACAGCAACCCCCGTGGAGCGACCATGACAACAATAGCCACCCCCGACTCGCGCTGGACGCGGCGGCGCGACGAGAAGCAGCGGCGCCTCGGGCGAGTCAAACAGTTTGCAGACGGGGCGGTGTTGCCCAGTGACAAGATCGTCGAAGCCCTGGAAGCCCTGATCCTGCCCGGCGACCGCGTGGTGCTGGAAGGCAACAACCAAAAACAGGCTGACTTCCTCTCCCGCTCTCTGGCCAAGGCCGACCCCGCCAAGCTCCACGATTTACACATGATCATGCCCAGTGTCGGCCGTTCCGAGCACCTGGACCTGTTCGAAAAGGGCATCGCCCGCAAGCTGGATTTTTCCTTCGCTGGCACCCAGTCCCTGCGCATCAGCCAGTTGCTCGAAGACGGCCTGCTGGAAATCGGCGCGATCCACACCTACATCGAACTCTATGCGCGGCTGGTGGTGGACTTGATCCCCAACGTGGTGCTTTCCGCCGGCTTCATGGCCGACCGCGCCGGTAATATCTACACCGGCGCCAGTACCGAAGACACCCCGGCGCTGATCGAGCCCGCTGCGTTCAGCGATGGCATCGTCATCGTGCAGGTCAACCAACTGGTGGACGATGTTACCGACTTGCCCCGCGTCGACATTCCCGCCAGTTGGGTGGATTTCGTAGTGGTGGCCGACAAGCCGTTCTACATCGAACCTCTGTTCACCCGCGACCCTCGCCATATCAAGCCGGTACACGTGCTGATGGCGATGATGGCGATTCGTGGCATCTACGAAAAACACAATGTGCAGTCGCTCAACCACGGTATCGGCTTCAACACCGCCGCCATTGAACTGATCCTGCCCACCTACGGCGAATCCCTGGGCCTGAAGGGTAAGATTTGCCGCAACTGGACCCTTAACCCTCATCCAACCCTGATTCCTGCGATTGAAAGCGGTTGGGTGGAAAGCGTGCATTGTTTCGGCACCGAGCTGGGCATGGAGAACTACATCGCCGCACGCCCGGATGTGTTCTTCACCGGCCGCGACGGCTCGATGCGCTCCAATCGGATGTTCTGCCAGCTGGCCGGCCAGTACGCGGTGGACCTGTTTATCGGCGCCACCCTACAAGTGGACGGCGATGGGCATTCCTCCACCGTGACCCGTGGCCGCCTCGCTGGTTTTGGTGGCGCGCCGAACATGGGCCACGACCCGCGTGGCCGTCGTCACGGCACCCCGGCGTGGCTGGATATGCGTCATGACGATGCGCCAGAAGCCTTGTTGGAGCGCGGCAAAAAACTCGTGGTGCAAATGGTCGAGACGTTCCAGGAGGGCGGCAAACCCACGTTTGTCGAGACCCTGGATGCGGTGGAAGTGGCGCGCAAAAGCGGGATGCCCCTGGCACCGATCATGATCTACGGCGACGACGTCACCCACCTGCTCACCGAAGAAGGCATCGCCTACCTGTACAAGGCGCGCTCCCTGGAAGAGCGCCAGGCGATGATCGCCGCCGTCGCAGGTGTCACGGCCATCGGCCTGCGCCACAACCCCAAGGACACTGCGCGCATGCGCCGCGAAGGCTTGATTGCCTTGCCCGAAGACTTAGGGATTCGCCGCACCGATGCCACCCGCGAGTTGTTGGCCGCCAAGAGCGTGGCCGATCTGGTGGACTGGTCCGGTGGCCTGTACAACCCGCCCGCCAAGTTCAGGAGTTGGTAAATGCGCGCCCTCAAACTGCATGAATTGAGCCTTGCCGATCGCCTGGCGGACATGGCCGTCGATGCGCTGATCGATGAAGCCGACCTGTCACCCAAGCCCGCCTTGGTGGACCGTCGCGGCAATGGTGCCCACAACGATTTGCACCTGGGTTTGATGCACGCCTCAGCGTTGTCGTTGTGGCCGACGTTCAAGTCCATGGCCGAAGCGGCGATTGAGTTCGGCGAAATCGGCTTGCCCCTGCGCGAAGCCCTTGGGCGAATCGGTCGCGAAGGTGAGCAAGCGATGCTCGCGACCACCCTCGGCGTGAATACCCATCGTGGCGCCATCTGGGCGCTGGGTTTGCTCACCGCAGCGGCAGCCCTGGAGCCCCGCACCATCACGCTGAACGCCGCCAAGCTGGCCCAGCTCAACGACCGCCACGCGCCGCAATCCATGAGCCACGGCGCACAAGTCGCCCAACGCTACGGCGCACGGGGTGCCCGTGAAGAAGCTCAACTTGGCTTCCCTTCGGTCATGCAACGCGGCCTGCCGCAACTGCACCAAAGCCGCCGGCAAAACGCGGGTGAGCAGAACGCTCGCCTGGATGCCTTGCTCGCGATCATGACCGAGCTGGCCGACACCTGCGTGCTCTACCGTGCAGGCCCGGAAGGTATCCGCGCCATGCAACGCGGCGCCCAGGCTGTGTTGGATGCAGGCGGCAGCGCAACCCTGGCTGGTCGCCGCCAGTTGCACGAACTGGACAACCAACTGCTGGCACTGAATGCCTCCCCAGGCGGCGCTGCCGACCTGTTGGCCGCCTGCCTGTTTATCGATCGCCTCGACGGAGCGTTGTGATGGAAACCTTATCCTTTGAATTCCCTGCCGGGCAGCCACCAAAGGGCCGCGCGCTGGTGGGATGTGTCGGTTCGGGCGACCTGGAAGTGCTGCTGGAACCGGGCACGGCGGGCACGTTGACGATCCAGGTACAGACCTCGGTGAATGGCGCCGAGCAGCGCTGGCAGCACCTGTTCGAGCGGATCTTCCAGGAGCAGACGCCACCGGCGTTGAACATCGATATCCACGATTTCGGCGCGACACCCGGTGTGGTGCGGCTGCGTCTGGAGCAAGGTTTCGAGGAGATCGGTCATGACTGACTTGCTCGCTAAGCACAGCTTCGTTGAATTGGGTGCTCGCCAGCGGAGCAAGGCCCTGTTGGACAGTGGCACCTACCGAGAATTGATCGACCCGTTCCAACGCGTCATGTCGCCCTGGCTCAGCCGCCAAGGCGTGGTGCCCCAGGCCGACGACGGCGTGGTGATCGCCAAGGGCAGCATCGCCGGAATGCCGGTGGTGATCGCGGCCATTGAAGGCAATTTCCAGGGGGGCAGCCTGGGTGAGGTCGGCGGCGCAAAAATCGCCGGCGCCCTGGAGCTGGCGGCCGAAGACAACCGCAACGGTATTCCCACCCGCGCGGTGCTGTTGCTGGAAACCGGTGGCGTGCGCCTGCAGGAGGCCAACCTGGGCCTGGCCGCCATTGCTGATATCCACGCGGCGATTGTCGACCTGCGTCAGTACCAGCCGGTGATCGGCGTGGTGGCGGGCAGCGTCGGTTGCTTTGGCGGTATGTCCATCGCCGCCGGGCTGTGCAGTTACCTCGTCGTTACCCGGGAAGCACGCCTGGGCCTGAACGGCCCGCAAGTGATCGAGCAGGAAGCGGGCATTGAGGAATACGACTCCCGCGACCGGCCTTTCATCTGGAGCCTTACCGGTGGCGAGCAGCGCTTCAACAGTGGCTTGGCCGACCGTTACGTGGCCGACGATGTAGGCGAGATTCAACAGACTGTCAGCGCATTGCTGCAACAAGGCTTGCCCGTTCAACAGCGCAGCCGCCAGGCCGACGACTACCTGGCGCGCCTGGCCGAACTGGATGCCACGGCGCAGATCGATCCAGCGACGGTGCGCGCGCTGTATCAAGGAGAACGCCCATGAGAGGTTTGCAGTGGTTCAACGCATTGAGCGCCGGGGCGACGCCTGTCGAAGGCTTGCCGGCTTCGTTGAGGGTTGCTGACGGTGTCTTGGGCGGACAAGCCGTGCGCTTTATCGCGGTCGTCACTGACCCGCAAAACCGCTTCCCCCGGGCACGTAACGGCGAAGTCGGTTTGCTGGAAGGCTGGGGCCTCGCCAAAGCGGTGGATGACGCCATTGCCCGTGGCGACAAGCGCCCGCTGATCGCCATCGTTGATGTGCCCAGCCAAGCCTACGGCCGTCGTGAGGAAGCCCTGGGCATTCATCAAGCCCTGGCCGCCGCCGCCGACAGCTACGCCCGCGCCCGGCTGGCCGGGCACCCAGTGATTGCTCTGCTGGTGGGCAAGGCGATGTCCGGTGCGTTTCTCGCCCACGGGTATCAAGCCAACCGCCTGATCGCGCTGCGTGACCCGGGCGTGATGGTACACGCCATGGGCAAGGCTTCGGCGGCGCGAGTGACCTTGCGCAGCGTTGAAGAGCTGGAAGCCCTGGCTGCCAGCATTGCGCCCATGGCCTACGACATCGACAGCTATGCCAGCCTCGGCTTGCTGTGGGAAACCTTGTCGGTCAGCCAGATTGAACAGCCCACGGCAGACGACGTGACTCGGGTCAGCGATTGCCTGCTGCTCGCCATCAACGATATCACCGGCCCTGATTTGAAAGGACGCCTGGGCGCCACCAATCGCGCCGCTTCCAGCCACGTGCGCCAACTGCTGCGGGAGCAATGGTGAACGCCCACGATTTGCTCTGGGGCATGACCCCGGCGCATCTGCCTGCTGGCGCCCCTGAGTGGGCGGTGGCGGCAGTCGGCACGGTGGTTGTGCGCCGCGCCATCGTTGCCCCGGGGCTTATCGCGGTGGGCGTGCGTGGGCGTGGCCGTGAGCAGCGGTTGGCCGCGGTGATGCCGGTTGCCGCCGTGCAGCGGCGAGTTGTACCCGAAGCCCTGTGCGACGTTATCTCACCACGGGACCTGCCCGCGTTGCAGGCACTCGATCAACTGCGCCCGGCGCTGGCGCCTTTGAACTGGGGCATCAGCGGCAGTGCGGGGTTTGAGTTGGCCACGGGCATCGAAGCGCTGCATGCCCAGAGCGATCTGGATTTGATCTTGCGTACGTCCGCGCCGCTTGACCGCAATGACGCCCGGGACCTGCTGGCGATGCTGGACAAGGCGGTGTGCGCCGTGGACCTGCAACTGCAAACGCCATTCGGTGCAGTCGCGTTGCGCGAATGGGCCGGCGCTTCACGGCGGGTGTTGCTGAAAACCGCCAGCGGCGCGCACCTCGTAGCTGATCCCTGGCAGCCCGTGGCATGAGCAGCCTTCTGGTATTTCCAGGGCAGGGCGCCCAACGGCCGGGCATGCTCCAGCCATTGCCTGTCGACGTATTGGAAGAAGCCAGTCATGCCTTGGGCGAAGACGTGCGTCAGCTCGACTCTGCCCAAGCCCTTGAATCGACACGCGCCGTGCAACTCTGCCTGTTGATCAGTGGCGTAGCCCATGCCCGTCAGTTGCAACGCACCGCCGATTACGTGGCGGGCCTGTCCATCGGCGCCTATCCGGCAGCGGTCATCGCCGGTGCCCTGGACTTTGCGGACGCCGTAAAACTGGTCAGTCTGCGCGGCGAGTTGATGCAGCAGGCTTATCCACAAGGCTACGGCATGACGGCAATCATCGGCCCGGAGTTATCCACCGTTGAAGCTCTGCTGGCAGCTGTCCACAGCCCGCAAACCCCGGTGTACCTGGCCAATATCAACGCCGACAACCAGACCGTCATCGCCGGCAGCAACGCGGCGATGCAACGCGTCGCCGAGCGTATCAAAGGCAATGGCATCGCCAAGCGCCTGGCCGTCAGCGTGCCTTCCCATTGCGCGCTGCTGGAACAGCCGGCCCAAGTGTTGGCGCAAGCTTTCGTTACGCTCAAGGCGCCGCGCATCACCTACCTGAGCAGCACCCGCGCCCGACCTATCCACAACCCTGAGCAACTGCGCGACGACCTGGCCTTCAACATGTGCCGCGTCGTCGACTGGCGCGGCACCGTACAAAGCGCCTACGAGCGCGGTGTGCGCCTGCAAATCGAACTGCCCCCGGGTGCGGTGCTGACCGGCCTGTCACGCCGTGTGTTCGCGCAAGGCACGGTGATCGCCTATGAAGGCGCACGCCTGGACACCTTGCAGGCCCTGCTGCAAGAGGAGGAGCGCCGCCACCGATAAAGCGCCACCCAAGGCTTTCGAAGCACAAAAACAACAATTTCGATCGAGCACTTCGAGGACAACAACAATGATTATCTACGGTGTGGCATTGCTGGCGATCTGCACGCTGGCGGGCGTGATCATGGGGGACATGCTCGGCGTGTTGCTGGGCGTCAAATCCAACGTGGGCGGGGTGGGAATCGCGATGATCCTGCTGATCTGTGCCCGCCTGTGGATGCAAAAACGCGGTGGCATGACCAAGGACTGCGAGATGGGCGTCGGGTTCTGGGGGGCGATGTACATCCCCGTTGTGGTCGCGATGGCCGCGCAGCAAAACGTGGTCACGGCGCTGCACGGTGGGCCGGTGGCGGTACTGGCGGCCATCGGTTCGGTGGTGGTGTGTGGTTGCACCATCGCGCTGATCAGCCGCACCCACAAGGGCGAGCCGTTACCCGCCGAAGAAGCGCCGCTGGTCACTGCCGCGGGAGGTCGCTGATATGTGGGATCTCATCGAAAAAGGCCTGGAGCATAACGGCCTGGTCACCGCATTTGCCTTCGTTGGCGTGGTGATGTGGATTTCCGTGGTGCTGTCCAAGCGCCTGACCTTCGGGCGCATTCATGGTTCGGCGATTGCTATCGTCATCGGCCTGGTACTGGCCTGGGTCGGCGGTACGCTCACGGGTGGGCAAAAGGGTCTGGCCGACGTGGCGCTGTTCTCCGGCATCGGCTTGATGGGTGGTGCGATGCTGCGCGACTTCGCCATTGTTGCCACGGCGTTTGAAGTGCAAGCCACGGAGGCGCGCAAGGCGGGCTTGATCGGCGTGATCGCGTTGCTGCTAGGCACGGTGCTGCCATTTATCGTCGGTGCGAGCATGGCCTGGGCGTTTGGTTATCGCGACGCGGTCAGCATGACGACCATCGGCGCAGGCGCGGTGACTTATATCGTTGGCCCGGTGACAGGTGCTGCCATTGGTGCGACTTCGGATGTGATGGCGTTGTCGATTGCCACCGGATTGATCAAGGCGATCCTGGTGATGGTCGGCACGCCCGTCGCGGCGCGGTGGATGGGTCTGGATAATCCGCGTTCGGCGATGGTATTTGGCGGCTTGGCCGGTACCGTGAGCGGCGTCACTGCGGGCCTGGCGGCCACTGATCGGCGGTTGGTGCCGTATGGCGCGTTGACGGCGACGTTTCATACCGGGCTTGGGTGTTTGCTTGGGCCTTCGGTGCTGTACTTCATCGTGCGCGGTCTGGTCGGCTAATTTGCGTCGCCTGTGAGGGCCCTATCGCAGGCAAGCCAGCTCCCACATTTGAATGTATTCACAGAGCAAAATGTGGGAGCCGGGCTTGCCCGCGATGGCGGTCTCAAGCCTGCCGATTGGCATACATCCGACACTCTGCCAGCAACGCGAGCAAGTTCGGGTCTCGCTCTTTCGCCTTCAAAAACACCACGCCAATATGCTGCTGCAACTGATATCGAGGTTGCAGCGGTATCAGCTTCACGCGGTTCTCATACACGGCGGCAATCCGCCCTGGCAGCAGGGCATAACCCACTCCTGAACTGACCATGCTCAATAAGGTGAAGATGTCATTTACCTGCATCGCCACCTTCGGCTCGAACCCTGCCTGCTTGAACACGCGGTTGCCATCCTGGTGAGTGGCGAAGCCTTGGGTGAGGGTGATGAAGGTGGCGTCGCGTACGTCGGCGAGGTCGATCTGCTGTTCGCGGTCGAAGGGTGAGTCGGCTGGGGTCGCGAGGAAGATATCATCGGAGAACAGCGCGATCTGTTCGCAGTCGGGGTCGTTGGCGTGTTCGTCGAGGGAGATGAGGATCGCGTCTACTTCCATGTTCTTGAGCTTGTAGAGCAGGTCGAAATTGGAGCCCAGGATCAGGTCGATGTTGAGTTCGCTGCGACGGATCTTCAGGCCCATGATCAATTGCGGCACAGTCTTCACCGTCAGCGAATACAGCGAGCCCAATTTGAAACGCTCGGCGGAGAAACCGGCGGCTTCGCGGGTGAGGCGCACGCTGTCGACCACGTCGGCCACCAATTTCTGTGCACGTTCTTCCAGCACGTAGGCGCTTTCCAGCGGCGTGAGGTTGCGTCCTTCATGTTTGAACAGTGGGCAGCGCAGGGCGTTTTCCAGGGAATGGATGGCGCGGTGCACGCTGACGTTACTGGTTTGCAGCTCGGCGGCGGCACGGGCCAGGTTGCCGGTGCGCATGAACGCCAGGAAGATCTCCAGCTTCTTGAGGGTGAACTCTTCGTCGATCAGCATGGCCGTGGCTCTTGTTCGAATACCGTCGATTGTGCCCCTAAAACCAGCGCGCTCCCAGCCATGCACTGCAAAGGCCCAATAGCACGCCGAGGAGGATCAGCCAGATCGCGTTCAGCCGCGTGTAATACACCACGGCGGCACTGGCGAGGGTCAGTACCAGGCTGGTGGTGTTGTTTTCCAGACTGTTCATCAAGATGTAGCTGGCGGCGAGGATCAAGCCGATAGAAATCGGCAACAAGCTGCGCTTGACCCGCTGCACCCACGGCGTGGCGGTGTGCTTTTCCAGCCAGCCCGCGCCTACGTAGGTGAGCACCGAACAGGGCACCAGCTTGGCCAGCAAGGCGACCGCCGCACCCGGTAGCCCGGCGGCTTGCTGGCCGATAAACACCAGCAACATGCCATTGGGCCCGGGCAGGGCCTGGGACAGGGCGAAGAAGGCGACGAACTGGGCGTCTGTGACCCAATTCATGTCGTTGACGGAATAACGGTGGATGTCTCCGACGGCGACCATGTTGCCGCCGATCGACATCAGCGACCACAACGCACATTGGAGCATCAGGTGCAGAAGGGTGCCTTGCATCAGTTGGCCACCTTGCGTGTGTCGATAAAACCCAGGGCCAGGGAACTGGGAATGCAGATCAGCAGCACCATCCACAGTGGCAGTACCAGAATCGCCATCAGCACGAAGGTCATCAAGAATGCGACATAGTTGGCGACTGTCCTGGGCATGGCCTTGAGCAGGCGCAGGGTGGTGCCGAGTATCAGCCCGGTGGCAATCGGCATGACGGCGCCGAAGATCTGCTGCACCACGTCATGACTCCACCACTTGGAGTAGGCGAAACCGGCGAATACGGTGATCACCGAAGGGAACAGGTACAACCCGCACACGGTCACAACCGCACCCGGCAAACCATGCAGGCGTCGGCCGTAGATGATGCCGACGTTGGCGATATTGGGGCCGGGGAAGAACTGGCCGGTGGTGAGCAGCTCATTGAAGCCCTGCTCGCTGACCCAGCGCCTGCGGTCGACCATCATCTGCCGTGCCCAGGGCATCACACCGCCAAAGCCGAACAGGCCGACCATGGCGAAGTTGTAAAACAGTTGCCACAGACTGGGCTGAGGCTGGTCAGGTTCGAGTTCGGGCATGGGATTACCGATACGGAGCTTTTATGTGGGCGCAGGCAAGCCAGCTCCCACAGGATGAAGTGAATGATCTATCGGGCCGTGTGTTTGGGCAAATGAAGAAAAGGTTGTTACCTGCTCAACCGTCACGGGCGTCAGAATGCAGGTAGCACAACCATGTGGTAACGGTTATTCGAGGTGAGTGACACATGTATCACGGGGAACGATTCAACGCCTGGAGCCATTTGCTCGGTACGGTCGCGGCGTGTATTGGCGCAGTGTGGATGTTGGTGGTGGCGAGCCTGGATGGCAGCCCCTGGAAAATCGTCAGCGTGGCGATTTATGGCTTTACGCTGTTGGTGCTATACAGCGCGTCGACCGTGTATCACAGCGTGCGCGGGCGGCGAAAAGAGATCATGCAGAAGGTCGACCATTTTTCGATCTACCTGCTGATTGCCGGGAGCTACACGCCCTTTTGCCTGGTGACCTTGCGTGGCCCGTGGGGTTGGACGCTGTTCGGCATTGTGTGGGGCCTGGCGGTGATCGGTATCTTGCAGGAGATCAAGCCGCGCTCGGAAGCGCGCATCCTATCCATCGTGATCTACGCGGTGATGGGCTGGATCGTACTGGTGGCGGTCAAGCCGCTGATCGCTGCGCTGGGCACGGCGGGGTTCACCTGGCTGGCGGCGGGTGGGGTGTTGTACACCGTCGGCATCATCTTTTTTGCCCTCGAGGACCGGCTGCGGCATTCCCATGGCATCTGGCATCTGTTTGTGATCGGCGGCAGCCTGCTGCATTTTGTGGCGATCATGCATTACGTGCTCTAACGGCCAACACACATCAAAATGTGGGAGGGGGCTTGCCCCCCCCACATTGGATTTTCGGTGTGCTTATAAGCGTTGCAGCAGCGCCTGGGCACGCTCGCCAAAAATCTCCAGCAGGTTGGCCAGCATATGCGGCGGCGGCTCGTCGGCACGGGTCAAGGCGTACAGGGTGATCGGCAGCGGCGGGGTGAGCGTGCGGATGCAGGTCGTGGCGGTCGAGGCACCGAGGGCGGTGAAGGGGTCGATGACGGTCAGGCCGGCGCCGGACTCCACCATGGCGCGGGCCAGGGAGTAGGTCTGTACGGAGATGGCCACCTTAGGCGCCGGGTCGACGCTTTCCAGGTAACTGTCGAGTTTTGCCGCCAGCGGGTCAGCGCTGGACAAGCCGATCAGCGGTGCACCCGCCAGGTCGGCCAACGGTAATGGCTTGCTCAGCGCAGTCTCGGGCCAAAAGCCTTTGGATGCCAATGCCACCAGCACACCGTTGGCCAGCACCTGGGTGGTCAAGCCCGGATGACCGGAGAAATTGAGCGTCAGCGCCAGGTCGATCTCGCGCATCAATAGCTTCTGCACCAGCTCGCGGCTATGGTCGCTGGACAACTCGCAGGCGATGTCCGGGTAGTCGCGCTTCCACTCCAGAACCGCCGGCGGCAATAGCGACAACGCCAGTGCCGGGATCGCCCCAATGCGTACGCTTTGCCCGGGCTCGCGACGCAAGCTCTTGGCCAGGCGCCGCACGCCTTGCAGGCTTTGAGTGACTTTCTCCACTTCGCTTTCCAGCGCCAGGGCTTCCGGGGTGGGTTGCAATTTGCCACGTACCCGCAGGAACAGCGGGAAACCCAGCTGCAATTCGGCGTGTTGCAACACCTTGGTCACTGCCGGTTGCGAGACGTGCAGCAATTGTGCGGCGGCACTGATGGAACCGGTCTGGCGGATGGCCTGGAAGATTTCGATATGACGCAAGCGCATGGCGAGTCCATAACCTTTGTTTATAGGTAGCCCATCTTTATTCATTGTCGCAGGCCTGTCACCTGCCCCTACCCTTGGCACCTCTTACTTCAACGACAGGTGGCGAGGATGGCCAAGCGAGTTTGTATCATTGGCGGTGGCGTCATCGGCCTGGCCAGTGCTTACGCGTTGGTACGCGCAGGCCATGAGGTGACCGTGATCGAGGCCCGCGACAGCCTGGGCCGCGAAACCAGCTTCGCCAACGGCGGGCAGTTGTCCTACCGCTATGTCGCACCGTTGGCCGACGCCGGTGTGCCTCTGCAAGCCATTGGCTGGTTGCTGCGTGGTGACTCGCCGCTGAAGCTGCGTCCGCGCCTCGACCCGCAGCAGTGGCGTTGGATGGCCGCGTTTCTCGGCGCCTGCCGTGGCTCGGTGAACAAGCGTAATGCCGCGCATTTGCTACGGTTGGCGTCCCTGAGCCAGGACACGTTGCAGCGGTGGCGTGAGGACGATCAACTGGACGGTTTTGACTGGCGGCGCAATGGCAAGCTGGTGACCTTTCGCCATGCGGCGACGTTCGAGCATGCACGCAGCAAAGTCACGGATATCCTCCAGCAGCAGGTACTGTCAGCCGATGATTGCGCACGCCTGGAGCCGGCGCTGGCGGGCGGTGGTTTTATTGGCGGCATTTACACGCCGAATGAAGAAGTGGCCGATTGTCATGCTTTCTGCCAGCGACTCGCCGAGCGGCTTGAGGCGTCGGGTCGTTGCCAGTTTTTGCTGGGGCGCAGGGTCACTGGGATTCGCCACGCCAGCGGCACGGTACAGGCCGTCGAGTTGGGTGATGAAGAGATGCCCGTGGAGCAACTCGTACTCGCTGCGGGCCATCGCAGTGCTCAACTGGGTTTGCCGGGGTTGTCGCTGCCGTTGTATCCGCTCAAGGGCTACAGCCTCAGTGTGCCGATTGGTCCACAACACCAGGCGCCGAACGTGAGCATCACCGACTACGACCGCAAGATCGTGTATGCGCGCATCGGCGAACAGCTGCGGGTGGCCGCCATGGTCGACATCGTTGGCTTCGACGCCAGCCTCGAACCCAAGCGCCTGGCGCTGATGAGGCGTCAGGCGCTGGAAACTTTTCCTCTGGCCGGTGACTACGCCCACGCAGTCGAATGGGCCGGCATGCGTCCGGCTACCCCGACCGGCGTGCCGCTGATCGGTGCCAGTGTTTATCGCAACCTGTGGCTGAACCTAGGCCATGGCGCGCTCGGGTTTACCCTGGCCTGCGGCAGCGGCCAACTGTTGGCCGAGTTGATTGACCAGCATGCTCCTTCCATTGACATGCAGGGCCTGGCGCCCCGCGCCGCATGAGGATGTACCCATGACCATCAGCCGAATCGACAGCAACCCGCGCCTCTCTGGAGCCGCCACCTTCAAGGATCTTGTATTCCTTTCGGGCCAGGTACCGGGTGAAGGCCTGGACGTGGCGACACAAACCCGTGAAGTCCTGGCAAAGATCGACGCACTGCTGGCGCAGGCCGGCAGCGATAAGAATCATCTGCTCAATGCGACTATTTACCTGAAAGACATTGGCGAAGGTTTTGCACCGATGAATGAAGTGTGGTCCGCGTGGTTATCGCCAAGCATGGCGCCCACACGCACCACGTTGCAAGCGGAATTGGCGCGGCCAAATGTGCTGGTGGAAATCAGCGTGATCGCTGTACGTAAATAACCAGAAAAACCAACGGAGAATAACAATGAAAAAGATCCTGTTGAGCGGCTGCGCCTTGGGGCTTTTGCTGGGGGCACAGGCTTATGCGAACGAGGCAGCACTGGACGGTACGCTGAGCAAGATCGCCAGCACTCAGTCCATCACCCTGGGTTATCGCGACGCGTCTGTGCCGTTTTCCTACGTCGGGGATAACAGCGGCAAGCCCATGGGGTATTCGGTTGAGCTGGCGAACAAGATCGTCGACCGTATCCAGCAGAAAACCGGGGTGGCGAATCTCAAGGTGAAGTACAACCTGGTGACTTCCCAAACGCGTATTCCGCTGGTGCAGAACGGCACCGTCGACCTGGAATGTGGCTCCACTGGAGTGACGGCCGAACGGCAGAAACAGGTGGCGTTTTCCTACGGGTTTATCTACGTGAAAGGCCAGCTGCTCACCGCCAAGGGCAGCGGCATCAAGGGGTTTGATGACCTCAAGGGCAAGAACGTGGTGACCACCGCAGGCACCACCAACGAGCGTTTTCTCAAGAGTTACAACGCCGAACACAAGGCCAATATGTTCGTGATCAGCGCCAAGGACCACGGCGAAGCGTTCAAGATGCTGGAGACCGGTCGCGCAGCGGCGTTCTACATGGATGACGCGCTGCTGTACGGCGAGCGCGCCAAGGCCAAGGACCCGCACCATTGGGTGGTGGTCGGTAAAGAGCAGTCACGGGAGATCTACAGCTGCATGGTGCGCAAGGACGACCCGCAGTTTCTGGCAGTGGTCAACGAGACGCTTGGCGACCTTTACCGCAGCGGGGAGATCAACGGGATTTACCAGCGCTGGTTTGAACAGCCGATTCCGCCCAAGGGCCTGAACCTGGAATTTCCGATGACCAGTGAGTTGAAGGCAATTATCGCCACGCCGGTCAGCGATCCGGTGGACTGATGTGGCGATGTGGTAATCCAATCTGAATGTGGGAGGGGGCTTGCCCCCGATAGCGGTGGGTCAGTTGTAGATGTATTCACTGACAGTTCGCCATCGGGGGCAAGCCCCCTCCCACATTTTTAATTGGGTATACCAAGGTCGGTTAGAAGTCGCCCCACAACTGTTGGGCGACGGCCAGTGCCACCACTGGCGCGGTCTCGGTACGCAATACCCGAGGGCCGAGGCGGGCGGCGTGGTAGCCGGCGCCTTGGGCGGTGTTGACTTCGTTGTCCGTCAGTCCGCCCTCGGGGCCGATCAGAAACGCCAGGCTCGATGGCTTGGCATGGCTGATCATCGGCTCGGCCACCGGGTGCAGTACCAGCTTCAAATCCGCCTCGGTTTGCTTCAGCCAGTCCGCCAGCAATAGCGGTGGATGAATCACCGGCACCGTCGAACGCCCGCATTGCTCGCACGCGCTGATCGCCACCTGGCGCCAGTGCAGCAGGCGTTTGTCGGCGCGTTCGTCCTTGAGGCGCACTTCGCAGCGCTCACTGAAGATCGGGGTGATTGCGTTGACGCCCAGTTCGGTGGCTTTTTGAATGGCCCAGTCCATACGCTCGCCCCGGGACAGGCCCTGGCCGAGGTGGATGTGCAGCGGCGATTCGGCCTGGCCAGCGAAGCTTTCTGTCAGTCGCACGGCGACGCGTTTTTTACCGACCTCCAACAAGCTGCCCAGGAACTCCTGGCCAGAACCGTCGAACAATTGCACGGCATCGCCTTCGGTCATGCGTAGCACGCGGCTGATGTAGTGCGCCTGGGCTTCAGGCAATTCATGATCGCCAATGCTCAGTGGCGTGTCGGTGAAAAAGCGGGACAGTCTCATTTCTGTTCTCTGGAAAAGGAGTGCAGGCCATCAGCCTGGATCACGGAAGCCTGGGTGGAAGTCTTTTGGCACAGCGACGCTGACGTTGCTGTTCGTCGCGATATCGATGCCTTCGCTGGCCACTTCGGCCAGGAAGTCGATCTGCTCCGGCGTAATCACATAAGGCGGCAGGAAATACACCACGCTTCCCAGTGGCCGCAGCAGTGCGCCGCGTTCCAGGGCGTGTTCGAACACCTTCAGGCCACGGCGCTCCTGCCAGGGGTAGGCGGTCTTGGTGGCTTTGTCCTGGACCATTTCGATGGCCAGCACCATGCCGGTCTGGCGGACTTCCGAGACGTGGGGGTGGTCCACCAGGTGCGCAGTGGCGGTGGCCATGCGCTGGGCCAGGGCCTTGTTGTTTTCGATGACGTTGTCTTCTTCGAAGATATCCAAGGTCGCCAGTGCCGCGGCACACGCCAGCGGGTTGCCGGTGTAGCTGTGGGAGTGCAGGAAGGCGCGCAGGGTGGGGTAGTCGTCGTAGAAAGCGTCGTACACGTCATCGGTGGTGATCACGGCCGCGAGCGGCAGGTAACCACCGGTGAGGGCCTTGGACAGGCACAGGAAGTCCGGGCGAATGCCCGCTTGCTCACAGGCGAACATGCTACCGGTGCGGCCGAAGCCCACGGCGATTTCGTCGTGGATCAGATGCACGCCGTAGCGGTCGCAGGCTTCGCGCAGCAACTTGAGGTACACCGGGTGGTACATGCGCATGCCGCCGGCGCCCTGGATCAGCGGTTCGACGATCACGGCGGCGACTGTGTCGTGGTTTTCCGCCAGGGTTTGCTCCATGGCCTGGAACATGTTGCGCGAGTGTTCTTCCCAGCTCATGCCTTCGGGGCGCAGGTAGCAATCCGGGCTCGGTACTTTGATCGTGTCGAGCAGCAACGCCTTGTAGGTCTCGGTGAACAGCGGCACGTCGCCCACCGACATCGCGGCGATGGTTTCGCCGTGGTAGCTGTTGGTCAGGGTGACGAAGCGCTTTTTATTCGGCAGACCACGGTTTAGCCAGTAGTGGAAGCTCATCTTCAGCGCGACTTCGATGCAGGACGAACCGTTGTCGGCGTAGAAGCACCGGGTCAGGCCTTCAGGTGTCATCTGCACCAAGCGTTCGGACAGCTCGATCACAGGCTGGTGGCTGAAACCGGCGAGGATCACGTGTTCCAGCTGGTCGACCTGATCCTTGATGCGTTGGTTGATGCGCGGGTTGGCGTGACCAAACACATTGACCCACCAGGAACTGACGGCGTCGAGGTAGCGCTTGCCTTCGAAGTCTTCCAGCCACACGCCTTCACCGCGCTTGATGGGGATCAGAGGCAGTTGCTGGTGGTCTTTCATCTGGGTGCAGGGATGCCACAGCACCGCGAGGTCGCGTTGCATCCACTGGTTGTTCAAGCCCATCGGTTATCTCCTCGAAGCGGTCCTGCGGCAGGCGCAGGCGAAACAATCGCGCAAGCCTATGCAATGGCGGGCGGTGCCACAACCCATTGTGGGGGAATTCGTGTTAAACGCAGGACGATCTGTCACGTTTCTTAGGAATAGTCCTTAATCCGTTGTTAACGTACTGTGCATATCGTCTAGATCGTATTTCTCGATATTTCAAAGCGAAAAATTGCGCTTTAATTCGATAGGTAAATCGCTAGTCTTGGGCACAGTTCTTACGGGATTAAGTACATGCAGCTACGCAACTCACCGGCCCGCTATGGTTGGGTCAGTATGGTTTTGCACTGGGGTGTTGCCCTTGTGGTATTTGGCCTGTTTGCCTTGGGCTTGTGGATGGTCGGTCTCGACTACTACAGCGCCTGGCGTAAAGACGCACCGGATCTGCACAAGAGTATTGGCATCACGTTGTTCGCCATCATGCTGGTGCGGATTGTCTGGCGCTTGGTCAGCCCGCCACCACCACCGCTGGCCAGCTACAGTCGCTTGACCCGTATCGGTGCCGCATTTGGCCACGCGTTCCTGTATCTCGGGCTGTTTGCCGTGATGATCGCCGGTTACCTGATTTCCACCGCAGACGGTGTCGGTATCCCGGTGTTTGGCTTGTTTGAAATTCCTGCCGTGATTTCCGGTCTACCGGACCAGGCAGATACCGCGGGCGTGGTGCACTTGTACCTCGCCTGGGTGCTGGTGGTTTTCGCCGGTTTGCACGGCGTGGCTGCATTGAAACACCACTTTATCGATCGTGACGCGACCCTGACGCGAATGCTGGGGCGCAAAGCCTGATGTTCAACCTCGACTCACAAGGAATAGAAAGCATGTTGAAAAAGACCCTCGCCGCTTTGGCAATCGGTACTGCCCTGCTGTCCGCCGGTTCGGCAATGGCTGCCGACTACGTGATCGACAAAGAAGGCCAGCACGCCTTCGTCGACTTCAAGATCAGCCACCTGGGCTACAGCTACATCACCGGTACCTTCAAGGACCTGGACGGCAAGTTCAGCTTTGACGCGGCCAAGCCTGAAGACGCCAAGATCGAAGTCAACGTGCGCACCGCCAGTGTGTTCTCCAACCACGCTGAACGTGACAAGCACGTCAACAGCAAGGACTTCCTGGAATCGGGCAAATTCCCTGATGCCAAGTTCGTCTCCACCAGCGTCAAGCCAACCGGCAAAAATGCAGATGGCAAGCTGACTGCTGACGTCACTGGCGACCTGACCTTCCATGGCGTGACCAAACCTGTTGTAGTCAAGGCTACCTTCCTGGGTGAAGGCAAGGACCCATGGGGCGGCTACCGTGCCGGCTTTGAAGGCACCACTTCGCTCAGCCGCAAGGAGTTCAACCCAGGTGGCATGGACGTAGGTCCACAGTCCGACGTGGTTCAGCTGTACATCACCTTTGAAGGTGTGAAAGCGAAGTAATTTTTGTTTTTACACGAAAAAACCGGATCTTGAGATCCGGTTTTTTTATGCCTGGAATGCAATCAATATGGGCGCTGGCTTGCCTGCGATGCGGGCACCTCGGAGCATCAGGCACACCGAGTCGATGCAATCGCAGGCAAGCCAGCTCCCACAGTTGATCTGTGTTGAGTCAAAAAAATGCCCCGTCTCGAAAGAGGCGGGGCATTTTTTATCGGCTTTGAAACTCAGCGGTTGCGGGTCAGCAACGCGGGTTTTTCACCACGAGGACGGCCTGGCAGTTGATCCAACTGTTCAGGTGTCGGGAAACGATCAGCCTTCGACTCTTTGTGGATGATCTTCGGTGCCGGGCCACCACGCGGGTTCTGCACGGCGGGTTCGGACGAGCGTGGCTGGTCATCGCGGGCTGGGCGGCGGTTGCGCGAGTCTTCGCGGCGAGCCTGGCCGTCACGCGGTGCACCATTGCGCGGGCCGTTGCGCTTGGCAGGTGGAGTACCTGTGGTACCGCCGCTGCTGTTGCGCGGACCGTTCTGACGACCGCCTTGCGGTTGACCGTTGCGTGGAGCACCCGTACCAGCGCCCTGTGCCGGGGCACCCGGGCGACGGCCGCGACCTTGGGCCGGCTTGGCCTGAGGTACGTAGTCGACGCGGTTGCCGAAGTTATCGATATCGTCGTCCAGGAACTCGTCCGGGGCACGATCAGCGGCAGCACGTGGCGGCTGGCTCGGCTGGCGCTGTTCGCGGGCCGGAGTACCTTCACGGGGCTTCTGCTCGCGGGCAGGGCGTTCGCCACGGCCGCTGGAGGCAGATTTTTCCTTGCCTTTGTCTTTGCCCTTGTCGCGACGACCACCGCCACCACCGCCGCCGTTCGGGCCATCGCCCTTCGGACCGCGTGGGTTGCGTGGGTTACGCACGTCCGGACGCTCGCGCGCTTCAGGCTTCTCGGCCTCCACGGCGCTGGCATCGAAGCCCATCAGGTCGCCGTCGGCGATCTTCTGCTTGGTCATGCGCTCGATGCTTTTCAGCAGTTTTTCTTCGTCCGGTGCGACCAGGGAAATGGCTTCACCCGAACGACCGGCGCGGCCGGTACGGCCGATACGGTGCACATAGTCTTCGTCGACGTTAGGCAGTTCGAAGTTGACCACGTGTGGCAACTGGTCGATATCCAGGCCGCGGGCGGCGATATCGGTGGCGACCAGGATGCGTACGGTGCCGGCCTTGAAGTCAGCCAGGGCCTTGGTGCGCGCGTTCTGGCTCTTGTTGCCGTGGATGGCGACAGCGGTGAGGCCGTGCTTGTCCAGGTACTCGGCCAGACGGTTGGCGCCGTGCTTGGTACGGGTGAACACCAGTACCTGTTCCCAGGCGCCGGCGGTGATCAGGTGGGCCAGCAGCGCACGCTTGTGGCTGGCGGCCAGGCGGAATACGCGTTGCTCGATACGCTCGACCGTGGTGTTCGGTGGCGTGACTTCGATGCGTTCCGGGTTGTGCAGCAGCTTGCCGGCCAGGGCGGTAATGTCCTGGGAGAACGTGGCTGAGAACAGCAGGTTCTGGCGCTTGGCTGGCAGGCGGGCGAGGACTTTTTTCACGTCATGGACAAAGCCCATGTCGAGCATGCGGTCGGCTTCGTCCAGCACGAGGATTTCCACGTGGGACAAATCGACGCTGCCTTGGCCGCACAGGTCGAGCAAACGACCCGGGCACGCCACCAGCACGTCAACACCACGGGACATGGCCTGAACCTGTGGGTTCATGCCGACGCCGCCGAAGATGCAGGCGCTGACGAACTTCAAGTCGCGGGCATACAGCTTGAAGCTGTCGTGTACCTGGGCGGCGAGTTCGCGGGTTGGGGTCAGGACCAGTACGCGCGGTTGGCGCGGGCCATGACGCTGGGATTTGTCCGGGTGACCGTTGGGGAACAACCGCTCCAGGATCGGGAGGGCGAAACCACCGGTTTTACCAGTACCTGTCTGAGCCGCAACCATCAGGTCGCGACCTTGCAACACGGCGGGAATGGCCCGCTGTTGCACCGGAGTAGGCTCGGTATAGCCCGCTGCCTCGATGGCGCGGACTAAAGCCTCGGAGAGACCGAGGGAAGCAAAGGACATGAGTAATCCTGTTTTAGTTAGGGCTTGGCCCAAAGGGATAATCTTGCCGGGCGTGAATGGCGCTTAGGGGAGCGCAACCCCGTCCGGTCCTGCTGCGTCTGGCGGGCACTCCACCAGCTCGCGCGGGCTGAAAGCTGCGCAGTAGCTGGGTTAGGTGCCTTTTTCAAGACCTCAGCGGCCGGGCGTGAGCCTAGCGGAAAGGCCGGAGTATAACAGAGCAATCACGGCGCGCTGCTTTCCTGGTGCTCAACGGTGCCTGTTGACGTTGTAATGGGGGCGATGTGCGCGTGGATACCGCCATATTTTGCGCTCAACACGGCGTAGGCCGGCTCTTGTTTGAAGCGCTTGAGCTCGGCGGCGAAGCGCTGCACCAGCAGATCCATGCCCGCACCCCGGCGTACGGCCAAAAATTGCTGCTGGCGGCTGATCACCAACGGTGCCTGGCTAACCTTGCCCTCCAGGCCGAGGTTCTTGATGACGTGCTGTCCCACACGGCGGTCGGTGATCACCATGTCGATACGGCCCAGCATGAGTTTGCCAAAGTTGGCTTCATGGCTGGGGGCCGGTTCGCGGTTGAAAGCCGTGGAGTCGCTGAACGCGTTGCCATAGAGGTAGCCAGGTGAGATACCGACGGTCAGGCCGTTCAGTTCGTCCAGGGTACCGACGGGGTGAGGGCGTTCGTTGGCGTAGAACAGCACGAACTCGACCTCTGACAGCGGCTCGCTGGGGTAGAGCAGCAAGGCATCGCGGTCGTGGCTGTGAAAAATATCCAGCGCGCCATCGGCGTGGCCTTGCTCTAGCATGGCCAGGCAGCGCTTCCAGGGCAGGAACTGCCATTGCACATCAACCCCCAGGCGCTGGAACACGATCACCGTGGTTTCATAATCGAGTCCGCGCATGGTGCCGTTGTCTTCGTATACGTAGGGTGTCCAGGGCTCGGTGACAATGCGCAACTTCTCGCCATAAGCGGTCAGGCTCAGGCAAGTGAAAAGGGCAGCAGTCAACAGCTTCAAAATGACAGGCATGCCCTGAGATTACGACTCTCCAGCCTTAAAGAGAAGCTCTGGCACAAGCATTGGCGCCAGGTGTCACTTGGCCGGGGAGTCCAGCAAGTGCTCATGGATTGCGGCTCGCCGTTCACCGAGAATCAGGCGCACAACAGGGTTGGCGAACCAATGTTCCAATTGGTGGGCATCGATAGGGCGCTTTTGGCGTTCTTCCTGATTTTGTCGGGCCTTGTCCCACCAAACCGGGCCGCATGCCTGGTCGAACTCGTTCTCGTGCTCGTAGCAGCCGTAGAGGATTTCACGGATGAACTGTTGCTGGTGCTTGGGCAGCAGCAGGGTGATCAGTTTGTACATCAGGCGCTGCAAGCGCGGCGGACGTGGCAGCTGGGAGGAGACCTGCCGTGTGTCCGCCAGGGCCTGTTCGCTGGTAGGTGCCGCCGCGTGCTTGGCGATCCACGCCTTGACCTTGGCGCGAAACAGCTGCTTGCGGCTCCAGTAGTGGTGGATCAGGTCCGGGCATTCGCGCACGTTAACGGTGCGGTAGGCGGCGATGGACAGGCAGAACTCTTCCAGGGTGTAGGCGCCCTGGGCGTGGGGGAACAGTTCATCCATCAGTTCGATCGAGCGATCGAGAATGTGCGCATCCTGTTGGGTCAGGCCCATGACGCCGGAGTTGAGGGTCATCATGTCGTCGTCGGCCACGCCCATGTCCAGCAGGCGCTGGTGCAGGGCGGTGTAGAGGATGCTTTCGTGGTTGTCGCCATACTTGGTGTAGAAGGCGTTGCACAGCAGGGTGCCAGGCTGCACGCGTTCGAACAGGGCCATGGGCGAGTGGTGAAAGAAGGTGTCGGTGTCGATCAGCAACGCCACCGGAGATTCTTGCAGTACCTGGCGCAATACCACGTGCTTGGTACGGAAGTGGTAGCCATGGGGCTCGCTCCAGCGCTTGCGCGTGGCGTCATCCAATGGGCGCACACGCACCGGCAGCAAGCGATAAGGTTCAGGGTTGTCACTGAAGACCTGGATGTCCACGGTGGCGTCCGGGGTGTCCTGCAGGAACGCCAGTGCGCTGGCGATGCTGAATACCGCTTCCTGATGGTAGGTTTCGGCACCGAATACCAGGTAGACCAGCTGCGGGCGGGAAGTCGGGGACACTGTGTTCATGGACTGCGGGATTCCGTGGCTACGTAAAACGAAAAAGGCCCTCGTCTGGACGAGGGCCTTGGCACAACCGGGCAAACCTTAGCGTGGCAGCTTGAGGTTGTTCCAGATGGCAAGGCTGGGTTCAGCCTGGTTCAGGGTATAGAAATGCAGCCCTGGCGCACCACCTTGTAACAATTGTTCGCACATTTCGCTGATGACCTGCTCGCCGAACGCCTGGATGCTCTTGACGTCATCGCCATAGGCTTCCAGTTGCTTGCGCACCCAGCGTGGGATTTCAGCACCGCAGGCATCGGAGAAACGCGCCAGCTTGCTGTAGTTGGTGATCGGCATGATGCCCGGCACGATTGGGATGTTCACACCCATGGCCCGTACGCGCTCGACGAAGTAGAAGTAGCTGTCGGCGTTGAAGAAGTACTGGGTGATCGCGCTGTTGGCGCCGGCGTTGGCCTTGCGCACGAAATTTTGCAGATCGTCTTCGAAATTGCGTGCTTGGGGGTGCATCTCCGGGTAAGCCGCCACTTCGATATGGAAGTGATCGCCGGTTTCTTCACGGATGAAGCTCACCAGGTCATTGGCGTAGCGCAGCTCACCGCTGGCCATGCCCATGCCGGACGGCAGGTCGCCACGCAGGGCGACGATGCGCTTGATGCCGGCGGCCTTGTACTGGGTCAGCAGGCTGCGCAGGTCAGCCTTGCTGTCACCCACGCACGACAAGTGCGGAGCGGCGGGAACTTTGACTTGGCTTTCCAGCTGCAGCACGGTGTTGATCGTGCGGTCACGGGTCGAGCCACCGGCGCCGTAGGTGCAGGAGAAGAAGTCGGGGTTGTAGCTGGCCAACTGCGTAGCAGTCGCCATCAGTTTTTCATGCCCAGCATCGGTCTTGGTCGGGAAGAACTCGAAGCTGTAGCGACGGTCTTGGGACATGGTCGTATCCTTGGAAACTCAAAAAACCGGAAGTATTCACCGATTTAATGTGGGAGCTGGCTTGCTCGC
The DNA here is from genome assembly GCF_059421065.1 of Pseudomonas sp. GW821-FHT03A09. NCBI lineage: Bacteria > Pseudomonadati > Pseudomonadota > Gammaproteobacteria > Pseudomonadales > Pseudomonadaceae > Pseudomonas > Pseudomonas sp. GW821-FHT03A09. The sequence goes on from NZ_JBWKUX010000001.1 coordinate 566,445, forward strand.
GAAAGCGGTGTGTCAGTCACCGGATGCATCAACTGACATAGCGCATTCGCGAGCAAGCCCGCTCCCACACAAGCCCGTCGCCACAAGGACAGCGGGCAGCAGGTAAATCAGTAACGGTAAGCGTGCGGCTTGAACGGACCTTCGACCGTCACGCCGATGTAGTCGGCCTGGGTCTTGGTCAGTTGGGTCACTACGCCACCGAAGCCGCGGACCATTTCCAGGGCCACTTCTTCGTCGAGTTTCTTCGGCAGTACTTCCACGGTCAGGCGCTCGGCTTTCTGGGCGGGCGACAGGTCGGCGTACTTCTGCTCGAACAGGAAGATCTGGGCCAGCACCTGGTTGGCGAACGAACCGTCCATGATGCGGCTTGGATGGCCAGTGGCGTTGCCCAGGTTAACCAGGCGGCCTTCAGCCAGCAGGATCAGGTAGTCGTCGTTCTGCGGGTCGAAATCACTAGCACCGGTACGGTGAACCTTGTGTACCTGTGGCTTCACCTCTTCCCATGCCCAGTTCTTGCGCATGAAAGCGGTGTCGATCTCGTTGTCGAAGTGGCCGATGTTGCAGACAACGGCGCGCTTCTTCAGAGCCTTGAGCATGTTGGCATCGCAGACATTCACGTTACCGGTGGTGGTCACGATCAGGTCGATCTTGCCCAGCAGGGCTTTGTCGATGCTTGCTTCGGTGCCGTCGTTCTGGCCGTTGATGAACGGCGAAACCACTTCGAAACCGTCCATGCAGGCTTGCATGGCGCAGATCGGGTCGACTTCGGAAACCTTGACGATCATGCCTTCCTGGCGCAGGGACTGGGACGAACCCTTGCCCACGTCGCCGTAGCCGATCACCAAGGCTTGCTTGCCCGACAGCAGGTGGTCGGTGCCGCGTTTGATGGCATCGTTCAAGCTGTGACGGCAGCCGTACTTGTTGTCGTTCTTGCTCTTGGTCACCGAGTCATTGACGTTGATGGCCGGGATTTTCAGCTCGCCCTTGGCCAGCATGTCCAGCAGGCGGTGAACGCCGGTGGTGGTTTCTTCGGTTACGCCGTGGACGCGGTCGAGGATCTGCGGGTATTTCTTGTGCAGCAGCTCGGTCAGGTCACCGCCGTCGTCGAGGATCATGTTGGCATCCCAAGGCGCGCCATCTTTGAGGATGGTTTGTTCCAGGCACCACTCGTACTCTTGCTCGGTCTCGCCTTTCCAGGCGAATACCGGGATACCGGCAGCAGCGATCGCGGCAGCGGCCTGGTCCTGAGTCGAGAAAATGTTGCAGGACGACCAACGCACTTCGGCACCCAGGGCAACCAGGGTCTCGATCAGTACGGCAGTCTGAATGGTCATGTGGATGCAGCCGAGGATCTTCGCGCCCTTGAGCGGTTGCTCAGCGGCGTACTTGCGGCGCAGGCCCATCAGGGCAGGCATTTCGGATTCGGCGATAAAGGTTTCGCGACGGCCCCAGGCAGCGAGGGACATGTCGGCGACTTTGTAGTCGTTGAAATCTGCAGGCGTGTTTACTGCGCTCATGAAGAGCCTCCATTCGTAGTGTGCGAATGGGCGCCGTTGTGCGTTTAGTATCAAGCCAGGGCAACCAGGCCGGACAACGCCCCATCCGAGCCTGACAGGTTGAACCTGCTGCAGCGCCCCTCGGACAGGTGGCGGGAGAACGGTATCAATCGAAGATGACCGTTTTGAAACGGTGGCGATTATAGCCGTGTGCGCCTGACTTCCCAAGCCTTTCTGTCGGCCATATGAAGATCGTTCATGGGGTTGATAGGCAATGGCTCATAGAGGTTGAGCCCGGGCTCTGCCATGATGTTGCCCATCATTCGGCAAGACGCTTTGGAGTGACTATGAACTTCCACACCCGCAAATGGGTAAAACCCGAAGACCTCAACCCCAACGGCACCCTGTTCGGCGGTAGCCTGCTGCGCTGGATCGACGAAGAAGCGGCGATCTATGCGATTGTCCAGTTGGGCAACCAGCGCGTGGTGACCAAGTACATTTCTGAAATCAACTTCGTCAGCGCTTCACGCCAGGGCGACATCATCGAGCTGGGCATCACCGCCACCGAGTTCGGCCGCACCTCCATCACCCTGACCTGTGAAGTGCGCAACAAGATCACCCGTAAAAGCATCCTCACCGTGGAAAAGATGGTCTTCGTCAACCTCGGCGAAGATGGCTTGCCAGCGCCTCATGGACGTACCGAGATCAAGTACGTGAAGGACCAGTTCAAGGACGATAGCCTTCCCGAGTAACCCTGCTGCGCTGTGATTTGCTTTACCAAATCATTCCGCACGGATCTTTCCCAGGCGCTCTCATCACTCAGGACCACACCCTGTAGAGAGAGCCCATGGATGAAAGTGTTTAACTCGATCACCAAGATTCAACCCTCAGTGACTGAAGAGGCGTATTCCCCGACCCAACAAGCGGTGGAGACGCCGCTGGTGGAGGGGGTGGGCGCGCGCAATGTGACACTCATGCGTGATCAGCAGGGACGGGTGGACGTGTTTTTATCGGCCCCCCTGTCACCAGCCTGGTACTCAGTGGGGGTGGCGCCAAGGGCATTGCTTTCTCGGGGGTGGTACGGGCACTTGAGGACGCCCAGAAGCTGCAAGGTATCCAATCGATCTCCGGCTCATCTGCCGGTGCTATTTCAGCAGCACTGATTGCCAGTGGCATGGGGGCTGAAGCGTTCGACCGGTTGTCGGACGGTATCGATTTGCCCAGCCTGCTGAACAGCAAAGACACCGTGACGGCCTGGATGCAGGATGCCAGTACGACACTGGGCAAGCAGGTGGGGCGCTTGCCCGGCGCCGTCGGCAGTACCTCTCAATTGTTGATGACTTTGCTGCCTCGCCTGCAGAGCGAGGCATTTCCCCTCGAAGAACTGGTCCGTAACGAGGCGCGTCAGTCGATTCTGGGCCATATCGCGCAAACCCCTCGGGAAACGCGGTCGGCGCAAGTCATGCGCATTGCTGACCGGTTGAGTGCTGGCGGCGCCCCTACGTTTGGCGATCTTGAGGTGCTGAGTCGGGATATACCCGCGATCAAGCAACTCAACATCACCGGCACCGGCATGTTTGCCGACTGCCCACAGCTGGTGGTTTTCAATGCCAGCCTGACCCCGGAGATGGATATCGCCCGGGCAGCGCACATCTCCGGTTCTTTGCCGCTGGTGTTCAAAAGCCCGGTGGAGCAAGGGCATGGTTTCCAGGCCTCAGCTGAAACCACCGCGTTCAAGGACGGCGGCCTGCTGCTCAATACCCCGGCGCCAGGTGTGGTGGATCGGGCGTTTCCCGAGAGCCCCCTGGCCAAGTCTGAGTCGTTGATCGTCAAGTTCGAGTCAGATGTTTCTGATACGCGAGCGCGCAGTGGCAGTTTTTTCAGCCACTTGGCAGATCGCATCACGGGCGTTCCGCATTCGGCTGCAGGGGCCTTCCAGGACAAAAAGCTCGAGGCGTTCGCCGAGCAGATCGTGATATTGCCCCTGAAGACCGAAAAAGGCGATTTTCGAGGCCTGCTCACGGGCACGGTCAACTTCACGATGCCGGATGAGCAGAAGCAACACCTGCAAGCGAGGGCGCGCCAGACGGTAGATGCGCATTTGGAGCGCCGCACCACGGCACTGGAGCACCACGCGTTCCAATCGCTGGGTGATGCGGTGTTGGCCATGGATGATGCAATGCTCGCCAGCGTGCAACCGACGCTGCAAAAAGACCCGGCCGCCGCGGATGTGCTGATGTTTCGGGAAAGCGCAAAACAGGCGATGCAAGTCCTGGATGCCGCGATTGCCGAGGCTAACCAGGCACCGGGCGCGCTGGTGCTCACGCCGAGAATCTTATCGGCCCTGCGTAACCTTGACGCCCTGGCCCAGCGTCCTGTGCACATCGATTGGTTGGGGCGGCGCCTGAATGTCGCCAGCCAGCCCAATTTTCAGCAGTTGCTGCAAGCGGCGGCCAAGCAGATCGCAGGCGGTGCATTGCCGATGTCCAAGGTCATTGGCCGTGCTGTCGCTGAGATGAGCGTGCGTGATATTGCGATGAAAGCTGAAAACTTCACACGTGAGGTGATCTACCCGTCGCTGTTCCGACCCGGCCAGCCCGAGTCCAATGTTGAATTGTTGCACCGTGCGGCCCAGGACCTGGCATGGGCCACCACACCCACCGAATTCAACCGGGTACTCGACACCCTCGTTGACAGTTACAAGGCGCGTAACAAACCCTGGGACAAGGCATCCAGCTCTACCACTGTGCAGATGGCCAAGGCCTGGCGTTTGCCGGCTTAGTTGATTAGCAGTGAAAGCCGCCTGCGAGGCAAGGCGGATGATCCGAATGGGAGGCAAGGCGGATGATCCGAATGGTGCAACGTGACGGTATCAGGGCGAAGGCTTTTGAGGGGCGCACCGAAACAGCACGCTCTCGCTGGCCCGCAGGCGTTCGTTGCAGTTGAGCGCCTGCAAGGGCTCGATGCCGTACTTCAGGTCGGACTCCCGGCGGGCGACATAGAACACTTTGTTATCGGGCAGCCGGGAAAGGTCTTTTGATCGTCTGGCCTGCCCCGCGGTGTAGAACTCCCCTGAATAGGAACGCCTCCCCCAATAATAAAGTTCTCCCGGTTCATCCTTTTGCAGTTGCTGCCAGGCCAGCGCCAGGGCCTGCTGATTGTTGGGACGCTCAAAGGCGCGGCCATCCACTACAGCCACCCCGATGAAGACCGGCAGCAGCAGGCTCAATACAAGGCCCACGGCAACCCGAGCCCGGCTCGCCGGCATGGTGTGATCGAGCGCACCGGCCAACAACAAGCTCCACGCCGGCAGCGCGGGCAACACATAGATCCACAAGATATTGCCGGAAAAGGTAAAGAAGGCCGGCGTTATCAAGGCCCACAAAACGACATAGCTGTAATAAGGCCAGGACTTGAGCAGCCTGCGGTAACCGAAGTACAAGGCAGGTAGCAACAGCGTCCAGGGAAACATCGCAATCAGCAGTTCCAGCCAGATCGCACCCGCCGTACGGGCGTGAGCAGTGCCGTACAAATCACCGGCCCAATCGCTGACGGTGTAGCGCCTCCAGTGCTCGCCGATCAGGAAATAGTCCAGAAACCCTGGTGTGCGCAGTTCAGCAACGACATACCAGGGCACGGCGATCAGCAGCATCAGAGCAATGCCTGTGACCCAGGGCAGTCGCACAAAGGCGCGCCACCGGTTGTGATAGAGCGTCCAGATCACCGCTGTTGCGCCCACCAGCACGCCCACCAGCGGTCCTTTGGACAACAGGCCCAGGCCCAGTCCGGCAAACCCTGCCAAGGCCCAGCGTTGATCATAACGGGCAGCGCCGCGCCAGAAACCGTAGCTGGCGAGTACGACTGAAAAGCTCAGTGCCGGGTCGGTCAACACCACACCTGCCGACAGCAAGCCAAGCGTTGAGCTGGAAAAAATAATCGCCGCCAGCAACCCGGTGCGCTCATCCGCCTCCTCGCGAGCGAAGCGGATAATGATCAGGCAGCTAGCGACATGAAACAGCCACGCCGGAAACCGAATGGCGAATTCGTTGATCCCCAGCAGTTTCATACTCAGCGCCTGGGTCCAGAAAGAGAGCACAGGCTTGCCCCAGAACGGTACGCCGACATCGAACAGCGGCGTTACCCAATCGCCCAGGGTGAGCATCTTGCGGGCCATTTCGCCGTAGCGGGCCTCGGATGTATCCATTAGCGGGTAGAAGCCAATGCTGGCCAGACGAATGCCAAGGATGGCGAGCAATACCAGCCAGAGGGTGCGGCGAGTCATCATCATCAGAGGGTTTCTTGTTCGAGGGCGGGAGTTGTGTCGGGTTTTCCTGGCTTTCGGGGCATGTGGCCCGCCTGGCCCTTGAGCAAATAGATCGGCCTGTGCCTGACCTCGCTCAATGTCGCACCCATGTATTCACCGATCATTGCGGTGCCCAGGGCGATAAACGCCGCGATACCCAGGACAAAGTGGTGGGTACCGAGGGTCTCGGCACTGAACTGGTGGACGATGAACGCCAGCGTGCTGATGAAGATCAGCAGGCTGAGCAGGCTGAACCAGCGCAAGGGTTTGCGAGACACCGCCAATACGCCATCGATACCCAGATCAACCAGTGCCAAGGGGCCCCATTTGGTTTGACCGGCGATGCGGGGCTCACGGTCGTAGGGCATCTCGATGGTGTTGAATCCGAGCCAGCCGATCAGGCCCTTCATGAAGCGTGTCCGTTCCGGCATGGCGCGCAGGGCAGCCAACGGCGCGGGGCCGATCAAGCGAAAGTCGCTGACGTGAGGCGGGACGTCGAACTTGTCTGCCAGAAAGCCGATGAGTGTGTAATACAGATGGGCGCTGATGCGTTTGCCGGGAGTGTCCGATACTCGACTGCGCCTCTGCATATTGACGATGTCGAAACCACTGAGCCACTGATCGACCATTAATGGGATACATTCGGGTGGATCTTGCAGGTCGGCATCAATAAATAGAACCGCGTCACCGCGCGCGTGATCGACCCCGGCCACCATCGCAGCCTCTTTGCCGAAGTTGCGACTCAAGTTCAGGCAGCGCACCTCGGGTGTTTGGCAGAAAAAACTCAGCACGTTCTGAGTTTCATCGCGGCTGCCATCATTCACGTACAGTAATTCATAACGAATACTCAATGTCCGCACTGCCGCCATCAAGCGCTGATGAAAGACAGGTAATACCTTGGCTTCGTTATAACAGCAGATAATGACACTGAGCATCGGGCGCAGTGCTCGATCAGCTATTGATAGGTTCATGGCGGAAGGTCCAATGCTGGTTGATTCGAAAGGCGATCAGCGTCAGGGCGCCCGTAGTGATCATCTGCATCAGCCAGGGATGCCGTGGAAACAGGTTCAGCAGCATTACCATCACCGCCAGGTTGCCAAGGTTGTAGAACAGGGCGGTGACCCCGAAACGCAGCCATTGGCGAGCGTCGGATCCGTCGACACGTTTAACGAACGTCCACCGTTTGTTGCCGTGATAACTCACGATGGTTCCCAGCAGAGCACCGAACAATGTGGAGACTATTAGCGGTAGTACAAAAGATAATAACAAGAGTGTTATATAGTGGGCGCCGGTCGCCAACAGGCCGATCATCAAATAATGGGGAAGGCACGCTCGAGCCTTATCGGGAGATGAATAGGTCATATAGTTGGGCGCGTTCATAGTCGGGCAAGTTTGGGTGGATGGATTCTATCGGGCGCATCGTTAACGTATATGAAAAAAATCGAAATAAGTCAGGTATTACCAAACTGTAATCGGGCAGTAAGTTATTTGTTAGTCAAGCGTTTGATAGAGACTTAAAAGTGCCGCTCGCAGTCAATGCGTGGGGCGGGCCTGGGATCACCGTTTTCCGCACGTTTCAATGATAGGGAAGTCGATTCGTCATAAATGAATGGCAAAGTCGCTGCGCGGTTTTCCATTCATGAAAGAAGGATCTTTATGCGGGCTTTTCCTTTCTTGCCGGTACGCAGGTGGTGTGTGCTGGTTGTGGCGGTAGGCGTGCTCGGCACGGCACAGGCCAAGGACGATGCGACGGATCGTTCCGTGACCATCGAAAAAAACACGCAAGCGTTTGTGGTCAATGCCGACGGCAGTTACGTGCTGAATGCCGATGAGGTCGTGCGGATCAATGAAGAGCGCGCCATCAAATTCAGCGCCCAGCGGGCTGTCACTTACAACCGCTCTCTGGACACCCTGGACATTCTCGAAGCCTTCACCCAGAAGCCCGACGGGCGCAAAGTGATGGTCAGTGCGGATCGGATCAGGGAACAGCAGGAGCGGGCCTCGGCGGATGCGCCGATGTTCCAGGACTCGAGGGTCAAGGTAGTGATCTTTCCGGACGTGGCCGTGGGTGATCGCCTTAACCTGCGTTTCCAACTGACGCGTAAGACGGCGATGTTCCCCGGCGAGTTCACGGCCCTCTCCGTTGCCAGCCTGAACCCGACCGAGGTCTACAGCCTGACCTACGACTTGCCGATCGAAAAAACCTTGTACGCCGATGCCCGTGGTTTTACGCCGTCCACACCGGTGGCGGCGCCCGGGCGCAAGGTCTATCGCTGGGACTATGTACAGGCCGAGAAAACTCGGCCTGAGCAAAGTGCAGTGGCCTACACCGACTACGGCCAAATGCTCGCTGTTTCGACCTTTACGGATTACAAGGCGATGGCCAGGGCCTACGAGGCACGCGCCACGGTTGAACTCACGCCGGCAATCACTGAGTTGGCGCAGACACTCACTGCAGGACTGACGACATCGCGGGAGAAGGCTTTGGCGCTGAGTGACTGGGTGCGTAAGAACATTCGCTATGTCGCTGTGTATCTCGATGTCGGCGGCGTGGTGCCGCACTCGGCGCAGTCGGTGCTAGACAATCGCTACGGCGACTGCAAGGACCATGTGGCACTGCTGGAGGCTTTGCTCAAGGCCGTCGCCATCGAAAGCTCGCCAGCCTTGATCAACCTGGGCAACGCCTACACCTTACCCACAGTGGCTGTGATGAGGCCGATCAACCATGTGATCACCTATGTCCCAAGCCTGGCGCTCTACCTGGACTCCACCGCGAGCGCCATTGCGGCCGGTTACTTGCCGCCGCAGGACCTAGACAAACCAGTACTGCTGACCCGCACCGGCGAGATGGCACGCACGCCGGCCACCCAGTCCAACAAAGTAACCAGTGAACTGGTGTTCAAGGTCGATGACAAAGGGGCGGCGGACTTTACCCAAACCACCCATGCGGAAGGCTGGCGCACGGAAGTGATGCGTTACATGGTCAGGTCGCGTCCGCCAACGGAGCGTGAACAGATAGTCGTGAAAATACTGCGCAGCCATGGACAGACGGGCAGCGGTACGCTGCAAACAGACGCGCTGGACGGTGATGCACCCCGTTTCAAGACCGTGCTGGCTGGGCATACGGAAAACCTTATCAACCTGCCCGGACCGATTGGCGTGCCGGCACTCAGTCGCCTGGGTGGCAGCATTGTCCAGGATGTACTGTTCCTCTCGGCAGAGAAGGCGCGAGCGCAGAACTTCACCTGCTTCGCCAATGAAAGCGTTGAAAAGGCCCGTTTCGAGTTTCCGCCGTCAGTGAACATCCTGGCGGTGCCCAAGTCCGTATCACTCAAGGGCGCGGACATGACCTACGAGGCTCGCTATGAACGCGACGGCAATAGCGTGCAAGTCTCCCGTACTTTCACATTCAGCCATCCCGGGGCGGTGTGCAGCCCTGAGTGGTTCAAGGCCGAGCAGCCGATGATCGAAGCCATGACCAATGATCTGAAAACCCAGATCATCGTTCAGGTTGCCCAAGACAGCGGGTTGGCGGCGAAGTGATTCGCCGCCGGTTTCACTCAGTGGGCGTCGGCTTGCGGTGCCGGTTCACCTTGGGTCACATGCTTGACCAGCTTGCCGATGCTCAAGCCTTGCAGCAGGATCGATGACAGCACCACGATGTAGGTGATGCTCAGCAGCAAGTCGCGTTCCGGGCCCAGCGGCAAGGCCAGGGCCAATGCCACGGACACACCGCCGCGCAAGCCGCCCCAGGTGAGGATACGGATGGTGCCGCGCGGCACGCTGCGCCAGCGACGCAGCAACAGGATCGCTGGCGCCACCGTTAGCAGGCGCGACAGCAGGATCGCCACGGCGAGCAAACTCGCCGCAAACACATGCAGCCAGTTGAACGGCAACAGCAACAGCTCCATGCCGATCAATGCGAACAGCAGGGCGTTGAGCATGTCATCGAGCAGTTCCCAGAAACCGTCCAGGTAGCGCCGGGTCATATCGTTCATCGCCAGTTTGCGCCCCAGGTTGCCGATGATCAGCCCTGCGACCACCATCGCAATCGGCGCAGAGACATGCAGCTCAGTGGCCATCGCCGAGCCGCCGATGACGAGGGCAAGGGTCAGCATCACTTCGATCTGGTGCTGTTCGATGCTCTTGATCATCAGGTACACCAGGTAACCAATCAGGCCACCGAACACTACGCCGCCAATCGCTTCATGGGCGAAGAGCATGGCGGTGGCGCCCACGGTCGGGGTTTCGCCCAACTGTGCGATGCCGAGCAGCACGGTGAACACCACGACCGCCGTGCCATCGTTGAACAGCGACTCGCCGACGATGGTGGTTTTCAACGGCTTCGAAGCGTTGGCGGTACGCAGCACACCCAGGACCGCAATCGGATCGGTTGGGGAAATCAGCGCGCCGAACAGCAGGCAATACAGGAAGCTCACGTGCCAGCCAAACAGGGCAAAGATGTAATACGCCAGGCTGCCGATCACCACGGTGGCAATCAAAACGCCAAAGGTTGCCAGCAGGCCGATGGGCCAGCGGTAACTGCGCAGGTCGTTCAGGTTGACGTGCAAGGCGCCGGCAAACAGCAGGAACGACAGCATCCAGTTCATCAGCAAGTCGCCGAAGTCGATCTGGCCGATCAGCTGCTGGATACGTTCTTCCAGGCCCGGGTAGCCGAGCACGCTCAGGCCTTGCAGGATCAGGGAGAACACCAAGGCCGTGACCATCACACCAATGGTGGGCGGCAGGCCGATAAAACGGAAGTTCACGTACGTGAGCAGGGTGGTGAGGCAAATGAAGGCGGCGACAAGTTCAAGCATCCGGGATCCTTGGAAGTTGGGTAAAGGTCATCAATGGTGGATGGACCGCAATAGCGACGGGATGTTGCAAGTGACGGACAGAACCTTTGCTATGTCACACGGCTCATCGCGGGTGAGTGCGATAGCACATGTTTAGTGCTAAAACTCTAATCGCTGGTAAAAACAACAAAAGGAATCTGTGATGACAGTGGCATTCTGGTGTGTATTGATCGCGATTTTTCTGCCTTACCTGTGCACAAGCGTGGCCAAATTCAGCGGCGGCAAGTTCGGGCTGCGAGATAACCATGACCCACGTGCCTTCCTGAATACCGTCGAAGGGGTGGCCAAGCGCGCCCACAACGCTCAACTGAACAGTTTTGAAGTGACGCCAGCCTTTGCGGCGGCGGTGATTATTGCGCACCTGGCGGGTACGGCGTCGCTGGTGACGATCGATGTGCTGGCGGTGTTGTTCATCACCAGCCGCATGCTGTACATCATTTGCTACCTGGCGGACTGGGCGGTGCTGCGTTCGCTGGTGTGGGGTGTGGGGATGGTGTTGATTGCGAGTTTCTTCTTTGTCTCGATCTAAAGCCTGACGCCGATCATGCTGGGCTTTTGTAGTGGGCGGGGCAAGCCCGCTCACTACATTAGTGTTCGATCAGGTTCCGGCGGGTGCATCTGGAACCTGCGGCAGCGCTGCGCCCTTGGGCCAGAGCATCCAGATCTGCCCTTGCTGCTTCATGTTGCCCGCCAATTCACCCGCCGCATCACCGGTGCCCCAGAACAGGTCCGCACGCACTTCTCCGGTGATTGCGCCGCCCGTGTCCTGCGCCGCGACGGGCCTGGCGATCGGTGAACCGTCGGGTTTGGTGGTGGACAGCCACAACAGGCTGCCCAGTGGGATCACCTTGCGATCCACCGCCACGCTATAACCGGCCGTCAACGGTACGTTCAGCGAACCACGTGGTCCTTCGTTACTGTCGGGGCGGGCGCTGAAGAACACGTAGCTCGGGTTGCTCGCCAACAGCTCTGGAATGCGTTGCGGGTTGGCTTTGGCCCAGGCACTGATGGTGCCCATGGTCACGTCGTCTTTTTTCAGTTCGCCTTGCTCCACCAGCCATCGACCAATCGGGCGATAGGGATAGCCGTTCTGGTCGCCGTAACCCACGCGTAGCTGGCGCCCGCCCGCCAGTTGAATACGGCCTGAACCTTGGATTTGCAGGAATTGCAGGTCCATCGGGTTGGTCAACCAGGCAATCGGCTTGGCGGTCGAGCCTTGGCTGTTGAGGGTGCCGGCGTCGTCATAGGGCTTGAGCACGCGACCTTCCAGGCGGCCGCGCAGGCGCTTGCCCTTGAGCTCGGGGTAGATACTTTCCAGGTTGACGATGATCAGGTCGTCCGGCACGCCGTACACCGGCACATGGGCGGTGGTGGTTTCGGTCAGGCTGCCGGGGTAGACCGGTTCGTAGTAGCCGGTGATCAAGCCGTTCGGGGTATTGTCAGCCGAGCGCAGGCCGAATACATCCAGATGCTCCTTGAGAAAACCACGAACTGCCACCGCATTACCTGGCACGCCTACGGCTGCGGCACACGTGGCGCCCCACACCGGGTCGGCCTTGAGGCGCTGGCAGGCGCTGCGCCAGGATTCAAAGCCGGCCAGCAGGTCGCTGTCGGACACGCTGGGCAAGGCTTCCCACGGTGCGCTTACATACGTGGCGACGGCGTGGGGTTTGGCGGCTTCCGGTTTATTGGCCTCTTTGCCGCCGTCACAGCCGGCCAGCAGCGCGATCATCGGTAGAGCCCACGCCAGGCGGCCCCAGGGTTTGAAGGTGAGATTCATACAAGCAATTCCTGAAGCGATCGCCCGTGCGTTCGCGCAAACGGGCAACCCTTATTGTTAATAGGGCTATTGGTCTTTATGGGCGGGGCGAGGATACTGGCCGCCGTTTCCCGTGACCTTGAAGCCATCATGACTTTTAAAAAACTGACTGTGGTATTGCTGGCCTGCCTGACTGTGTCCGCCTGTGGCGGCGTTGACCCCAACTCACCCCTGGGTCAGCGCAAGGCGATCTTCAAGCAGATGCTCAAGACCGGCGAAGACTTGGGTGGCATGTTGCGCGGGCGCATCCCGTTCGACGGCGCAAAATTTGCCGACGGCGCGGTCAAGCTGGACGCGTTGTCCCATGAGCCGTGGAAACATTTTCCCAGCGTGCGTGAGGAAGACCACACCAGCGCCAAGGATAACGTGTGGCAACAACAGGCACGCTTCCAGGAGCTGGCCCGCAACCTGGAGACGGCCACCGGTGAGCTGGTGATCGCCAGCCAGGTCCAGCCTTACAAAGCCAGCAACCTGGGGCCTGCGGTGCAGAAAGTCGAAGATGCCTGCACCGCCTGCCATAAACAGTTCCGGGACCACTGACCGGTTTTACTTGTCGAGTTCTTCCACTGCATCCTGCAGCTCTTTGCGGGACTCGGCGAGCTTGTCCTTGCGCTTGTTGATCTTGTCGGCGTCGCCTTTTTTCATTGCCTTGTCGAGGTCGGCCTGACGGCGACTGACTTCGTGCTTGGCGTCGAGCACCTTGTTTTCGCGTTCTTTGCGTAGGGAGGCATCAGTGCAGTTGGCGGTGGTTTCGCTGAGGGCTTTTTCCAGGCCGGCCTGCTGCTCGCTGTTGCCGTGAGCCTTGGCTTGTTCTATCTGGGTGCTGATGGCCTGGCGCTTGGCGGCGCAGCCGGTGAGGGGGGACGCCTCTTCGGCTGCCAGCAGCGGTGTGGCCATGAAACTTGCGACGGTCAATAGGGCAATGGGGGCAAAAAATTTCATGTGGGGCTCCAGGGTCGTAATCCGATGGCAGGGTGAATTCTGCCGTGGGTCAAAGGTTGTTGGCCTGGGTTCAAAACCCGTCTATCCCGGCCGTGTGTAATGTTTCAGCCAGCGCTTGCACTTGCGGGTCGCGAAAAAAAGCGCTGAGTTGCGCCGCACGACCGGGGCCGATGCCGTCGGTGGCTAGCCAGGCTTGCGTGTCCCGGCTGGCCAGGGTCTGCCAGCCGCCTTCCAGGTTATTGCGTGCCGAAGGCGGTACGCCCAGGGCTTTCAGCCATTGTGCAAAGGGTTGCTGCCGGGCGCTGCGGATGCTGTCGAGCACTCGCGTACGACGGCGGTCACCGAAGCCATCAATGTTAGCAAGCTCTGCTGCATCCAGGGTTAACCAATCGAGAAAGCCTGCGATTAGACCGGCCTGGATCAATACGTTCCAGGTCTCGCGGCCCATATGGGGCAAGGCCAGTCCTTGATTGCCGCTCAACCAGGTCAGGCGAGCAAGCAGTTGTTCCTCGCAGCCTGGGTCCAATTGCCAGCAGCTCAAGGCATGGAAGGCGTGGACGTTGGGTACTTGCACGTCCACCCTCGTCTCATTGCGCAGGATGACCTCGTCCAGGTGGGGAATCACTTGCCCGGCCAGGCTGATGGAAACGTGATCTCCGGGGCGAATATCCAAGGTTTGCCAACGATTCAGGGAGCCCACGCTGACCCGACGGATCTGCCGATCATCCAGGCGTACCGGTTCCAGTTCCAGAATGGGCGTAATACGCCCGGTGCGACCAATCTTGAATTGCACTTCGCGTACCAGTGCCAGGGCCTTGGCGGGTGGATACTTCCAGGCGACCGCCCAGTAAGGTGCACTGGCTTGCCAGCGGTCGGCGGGTGCATGGGCCGCTTGATGCAGCACCACACCATCGCTGGCAAAGGGCAGCGGTTGGTTGTACCAATGCGTGCGCCAATGGACGGCTTCGCTGATGTGCTTGATGGGTTGGCTGTAACGCCCGCTGTCGGTGAACCCCCAGCGTGCCAGGGTCGCCAGGCGCTCGGAGAAGTCGGCCGGGCCCTCTGGCCAGGCCCAGATGAAAAGGCCGACTCCGGCGGCTTCGACGTCACTCAACTGATGGCGGTTCATCAAGCCAGCCACCTTGCTACGGGCACTGATCCCTCCGTGTGCAGACTGCACGTGCGCTTCAAGGCGCCAATAGAGCTCGCCTTGCAACACCACGTCGACCGGTTCCGGCAACTGCTGGACGATGCCGGCGATTTTACTGGCAGAGGCTGACCAGTCCTGGCCGAGCATGCCGTCGCCCCGGCTGATGACTTGATTCAAGCGTCCGCCGCGATACACCAAGGTCACTGCCACGCCGTCGACCTTGGGTTGAATCCAGGCGTCTTCACGGGAACTGAGCCAGTCGCTGACGGCCGACTCATCCAGCAGTTTTTCCAGGCCGGTGTGTGCGATCGGATGAGGCAGGGTGCCCCGTGAGCTTGCCAGGGGATTGTCAGTGCTCGACGTGGGCTGGGGAAAACATTCGCGCCAACGGTCCAGGCGCTGGCGGGCCTGGTCGTAGAGTTCGTCGCTGACGGAGGGCTGGCCGAGTCGGTGGTAGTTGTCATCCCACAGGCGGACTTGCCGGGCCAGGGTGTCAAACTGTGAGCGGGTCAGGTCGGAGCACTCTTCGGCCCCGACCCAAAAAGGCAGAATGCTGAGCAGTAGAACAATTAGCCGGCGCATCATGAGCATCCTTGCTCGAAAAGGGCGTCCAGCCTAAGTGATCCACGCGGCCACAAAAAAGCCCCGAACGAGCGGGGCTTTTTACCGGGTGTTTCTGCTTACTTGAACAGGCCGCCCAAGGCTTTCACTGCGTCGTTGTTCTGCGCCTTGGCCTGCTGCTTTTGCTGGCTGGCGTCGACTTTGGCTTGAGACTCGGCGATTTTGTTGCAGCCTTTGTTTACCTGTTCCAGCGCGGCTTCAAATGCCTTTACTTTCAGAACGTCGTTCTGAGCGTTGGCGGCATCGATCTTGGCTTGCAGGTCTTTGGCGTGTTGTTGGCAGTCGCCGGAATTGCCGCTACCCAGTTGGGAGCTCAGGGCTCCGCTCAGTGCGCTCAGGTCAGCGGCGTGAGCGGGCAGGGTGAACAGGCTGAGCAGCAGGGCGGCAGGGGCGAGCGTGGAAATGCGCATGAAAAACCTCAATGTTCGATTGCCTGCGCGCTTATCCGTCTCGGGCGGGCGCAGTGCAATATCCAGATTAAGGTGAAGGGCCCGAGAGGGCGCGGATTCTAGAGGGCCATCATTTGGCCTGCAAGGTTTGGATCCAAAAAATGTGATCGTCGTCCGCAAACCCCATGGCAATAAAAAGCCCCGCCGGGCTAACCCGGCGGGGCCTTGAGTACCTAGAGCGATTACAGACCGGCAGCGGTGCGCAGGTCGTTGGCGCGGTCGGTTTTTTCCCAGGTGAACGTGGTGAAGGTATCGTCGCCGACAGTCTTCTGCGCTGGGGTACGGCCGAAGTGGCCGTAGGCCGCGGTTTCCTGGTACATCGGGTGCAGCAGGTCGAGCATGGTGGTGATCGCGTAAGGACGCAGGTCGAAGATCTCACGCACCAGCTTGATGATCTTGTCGTCGCTGATCTTGCCGGTGCCGAAGGTGTTCAGCGAAATCGATGTAGGCTGGGCCACACCGATGGCGTAGGACACCTGAATCTCGCAGCGCTCAGCCAGGCCAGCCGCGACGATGTTCTTGGCCACGTAGCGACCGGCATAGGCAGCCGAGCGGTCAACCTTGGATGGGTCTTTACCGGAGAACGCGCCACCGCCGTGACGGGCCATGCCGCCGTAGCTGTCGACGATGATCTTGCGGCCGGTCAGGCCGCAGTCACCCACCGGGCCACCGATGATGAACTGGCCGGTCGGGTTGATGTGGAACTGAGTGTCCTTGGTCAGCAGTTCGGCCGGCAGCACGTGCTTGACGATCAGCTCCATCACGCCTTCACGCAGGTCGGTGTAGGACACGTCCGGGTTATGCTGGGTCGACAGCACAACGGCGTCGATGCCCACCACTTTGCCGCCTTCGTAACGGCAGGTCACCTGGGACTTGGCGTCCGGGCGCAGCCACGGCAGCAGGCCGGATTTACGGGCTTCGGCCTGGCGTTGCACCAACTGGTGCGAGAAGGTGATCGGTGCCGGCATCAGCACGTCGGTTTCGTTGCTGGCGTAGCCGAACATCAGGCCCTGGTCGCCAGCGCCCTGATCTTCAGGCTTGGCGCGGTCCACGCCCTGGTTGATGTCGGGGGACTGCTTGCCGATGATGTTCATCACGCCGCAGGTCGCGCCGTCGAAGCCGACGTCGGAACTGTTGTAGCCGATGTCGGTGATCACATCACGGACGATCTGTTCCAGGTCGACCCAGGCCGAAGTGGTCACTTCGCCAGCGATGATCGCTACACCGGTTTTCACCAGAGTCTCGCACGCCACGCGGGCGAACTTGTCTTGAGCAATGATGGCGTCCAGCACCGCATCAGAAATCTGGTCGGCGATTTTGTCCGGATGCCCTTCAGACACGGACTCGGAGGTGAAAAGGGAGTATTCGCTCATCTCGATGTTTTCCTGATATTTACCGATGGTGAGTGTCGCCAGCCGGTCGCTGAAAATGGCGGACCTGGATCTGGAAACCATTACGTAAACCTACATAGAGGCTTTCCCCGGGAACGAGTCCCGCAGCGGTGGCCCAACGGGCCAGATCGTCCTGTTCAAAACCCAACCAAAGATCACCGCAGGCCTCCTTGGCCCAATTCTGGTTGTGGCTGCATAAATCCGTAACCAGCAGGCTACCGCCGGGGTGCAGCAACCCGGCCATTTGCTTGAGGGCGTCGGCGGGGGCGGCGAAATGGTGCAAGACCATGTTCAGCACCACGCAATCGGCCCGCAGGCTGGTGTGATTCAGGGCGTCGGCCAACTGCAGGCTGACATTCTCCAGTGCTTCTCGCTCGCACAGTTGGCGTGCCAGTTCCAGCATGGCCGGACTGTTATCCAATGCCGTGACCTGCTCGAAGCGGCGCGCCAGTTCCGGCAAGAAACCGCCATCCCCAGGGCCGACTTCCAATGCGGTTGCTTCTTCACTGAAGCTCAGCTTGTCCAACAACGCCAGTACGCTTTCGCGGTACTGGGGCAAGCCAGCGATCAAGTCCTGCTGGGCGCGAAACTTCTCTGCGACCCGTGAGAAGAAGTCCTGGCTGGCGGCGGCGCGCTGCCCATGCACCTGAGCGATACGCGACTGCACATCTGTCGGCAGCCCAAGGCTGTCCACTTCGTCCAGCAACGCAGCATGCAGTTTGCCGCCGAGCAGCTCGGTGTGGGGTAGGGCGCGGCGATAGAAGATCGCATTGCCTTCACGGCGGGTGGCCACCAGGTCGGCCTGGGCCAGCACCTTTAAATGGTGGCTCATGCCCGATTGGCCAATGGCGAAAATCTGCGCCAGTTCCAGTACGCCGAAGGAGTCGTTGGCCAGTGCGCGCAATACGTTCAGGCGCAACGGATCACCAGCGGCCTTGCACAAGGCTGCCAGCTCATCGCCGTCGTCGGGACGCAGGGAGGGCACGGGTAGGTTCATAAGGCCAGCAGTCTAGTGATGGGGGGGAATCCCCGCAAGGTCAATATCAAAAAGTTTTGATATTGATCGATAAGTGGCGGTTATAAGCAACCGCTATAGCCTTTAGACGAACCGTTGAAAGGTTTCTGCAGGCGAATGCCGCCCAAAGCACAGGAAAAACACCCTCAAGTGACTATCTGTCATTGCCCGCAAGCGGTGGCTGAGGGAAAATGCCGGTCCTTTTTTCCGTTTCTTTTCAGCAAACCCCAGGAGATCAGCGATGCCCAGCCGTCGTGAGCGTGCCAACGCCATTCGTGCCCTCAGCATGGATGCCGTGCAAAAAGCCAACAGCGGCCATCCCGGTGCCCCAATGGGCATGGCGGATATCGCCGAGGTACTTTGGCGTGACTACCTGAAGCACAACCCGAGCAACCCGTCGTTCGCCGACCGTGACCGCTTCGTGCTGTCCAACGGCCACGGCTCGATGCTGATCTACTCGCTGCTGCACCTGACCGGCTATGACGTCACCATCGACGACCTGAAAAGCTTCCGCCAGCTGCACAGCCGTACCCCGGGCCACCCGGAATTCGGCTACACCCCAGGCGTCGAGACCACCACCGGTCCCCTGGGCCAAGGCCTGGCCAATGCTGTTGGCTTCGCGCTGGCTGAAAAAGTCCTGGGTGCGCAGTTCAACCGCCCTGGCCACGACATCGTCGACCACCACACCTATGTGTTCCTGGGTGATGGCTGCATGATGGAAGGCATTTCCCACGAAGTTGCTTCCCTGGCCGGCACCCTGGGCCTGGGCAAGCTGATCGCCTTCTACGATGACAACGGCATCTCCATCGACGGCGAAGTCGAAGGCTGGTTCACCGACGACACCCCTAAGCGTTTCGAAGCCTACAACTGGCAGGTCATCCGCAATGTCGATGGCCACGATCCGGAAGAGATCAAGACCGCCATCGACACCGCCCGCAAGAGCGAGCAGCCAACCCTGATCTGCTGCAAGACCACCATCGGTTTCGGCTCGCCGAACAAGCAAGGCAAAGAAGACTGCCACGGCGCCCCACTGGGTGACGCGGAAATCGCCCTGACCCGTGAAGCCCTGAAGTGGAACCACGGTCCGTTCGAAATCCCGGCCGACATCTATGCCGAATGGGATGCCAAGGAAAAAGGCCGGGCGACCGAGTCCGAGTGGGACCAGCGTTTTGCTGCCTACTCCGCTGAATTCCCGGCGCTTGCCAACGAGCTGGTACGCCGCCTGGCCGGTGACCTGCCTGCCGACTTCTCGGAAAAAGCCTCGGCCTACATCGCTGAAGTCGCGGCCAAGGGCGAGACCATCGCCAGCCGTAAAGCCAGCCAGAACACCCTGAACGCCTTCGGCCCACTGCTGCCTGAGATCCTCGGCGGTTCGGCTGACCTGGCCGGCTCCAACCTGACCCTGTGGAAAGGCTGCAAAGGCGTGTCGGCTGAAGACGCCAGCGGCAACTACATGTACTACGGCGTACGTGAGTTCGGCATGAGCGCCATCATGAACGGCGTGTCCCTGCACGGCGGCCTGGTGCCTTACGGCGCGACATTCCTGATGTTCATGGAATACGCCCGCAACGCCGTACGTATGGCCGCGCTGATGAAGAAGCGCGTGATCCATGTGTACACCCACGACTCCATCGGCCTGGGCGAAGACGGCCCGACGCACCAGCCGGTCGAGCAATTGACCAGCCTGCGTACCACGCCGAACCTGGACACCTGGCGCCCAGCCGACGCGGTGGAATCCGCGGTGGCCTGGAAACACGCCATCGAGCGCAAGGACGGCCCTTCGGCGCTGATCTTCTCGCGTCAGAACCTGCAACACCAGGTACGTACCGACGCGCAGATCGCCGACATCAGCCGTGGCGGCTATGTGCTCAAGGACTGCATCGGCGAGCCGGAGCTGATCCTGATCTCCACCGGTTCCGAAGTGGGCCTGACCGTTCAAGCCTACGACAAGCTGACCGCACAAGGCCGTAACGTGCGTGTGGTTTCCATGCCATGCACCAGCGTGTTCGAAGCCCAGGACGCCGGCTACAAGCAATCGGTACTGCCGCTGCAGGTCAGTGCGCGTATCGCCATCGAAGCGGCTCACGCCGACTACTGGTACAAGTACGTGGGCCTGGAAGGCCGCGTGATCGGCATGACCACCTACGGTGAGTCGGCGCCGGCGCCAGCGTTGTTCGAAGAGTTCGGTTTCACCCTGGAAAACATCCTGGGTCAGGCTGAAGAGCTGCTGGAAGACTAAGTCAGTCTGCGTTGTCTGTACTGGCGCTATCGCGGGCAAGCCCGCTCCCACATATGGATTGCGGTCTAATGTGGGAGCGGGCTTGCCCGCGATAGCGTCAGAACATTCAACACCGAACTAACATTGATCGAGAACCCCATGCCTCAACCGCGTCCCTACAAAGTTGCACTCAACGGCTACGGCCGCATTGGTCGTTGCGTCTTGCGTGCTCTGTTCGAGCGAGGGGCGGCGGCCGGGTTTGAAATTGTCGCGATCAACGACCTGGCCGACATGGCCAGCATCGAATACCTGACACGCTTTGACTCCACCCACGGCCGCTTCCCCGGTGAAGTGCGGGTCGACGGCGATTGTCTGCATATCAATGGCAACTGCGTGAAAGTGCTGCGCAGTGCCACTCCCGAGGGCATCGACTGGGCGGCGCTGGACGTCGATCTGGTGTTGGAATGCTCCGGTGTTTATCACACCCGTGCCGATGGCCAGCGTTTTCTCGACGCAGGTGCACCCCGTGTGCTGTTTTCCCAGCCGATGGCCAGCGACGCGGACGTCGACGCCACCATCGTCTATGGCATCAACCAGGATTGCCTGACGGGCGATGAACTGTTGGTGTCCAATGCTTCCTGTACCACCAACTGCAGCGTGCCGTTGTTGCGCCTGCTGGATCAGGCGATCGGCCTGGATTATGTGTCGATCACCACGATTCACTCGGCGATGAACGACCAGCCGGTGATCGACGCCTATCACCACGAAGACTTGCGCCGCACGCGTTCGGCGTTCCAGTCGGTGATTCCGGTGTCCACCGGTTTGGCCCGTGGTATCGAACGCCTTTTGCCGGAACTTGCCGGGCGAATCCAGGCCAAAGCCGTACGGGTGCCGACGGTGAACGTGTCTTGCCTGGATATCACCATGCAGACCGTCAGCGACACCGATGCGACGGAGGTCAATCGGATTCTGCGTGACGCCGCCACCAGCGGCCCGCTCAAGGGGCTATTGGCCTACACAGAGTTGCCCCACGCCAGTTGTGATTTCAACCATGACCCGCATTCGGCGATTGTCGATGCCAGCCAGACCCGCGTTTCCGGCCCAAGGCTGGTGAACATCCTGGCCTGGTTCGACAACGAATGGGGCTTTGCCAACCGCATGCTGGATGTTGCCGAACACTATCTGCACATCGCTTCTAAACAACCTCAACAGTAATTCAGGAACTGCGACCCATGACCGTGTTGAAGATGACCGACCTCGATCTGCAAGGTAAGCGCGTACTGATCCGCGAAGACCTCAACGTCCCAGTCAAGGACGGTGTTGTCACCAGCGATGCGCGAATCCTGGCCTCGCTGCCGACCATCAAGCTGGCCCTGGAAAAAGGCGCGGCCGTGATGGTCTGCTCCCACTTGGGTCGTCCGACCGAAGGTGAGTTCTCCGCCGAAAACAGCCTCAAGCCTGTAGCCGATTACCTCAGCAAAGCCCTGGGTCGTGACGTGCCGCTGGTGGCTGACTACCTGAACGGCGTCGACGTGAAAGCCGGCGATATCGTGCTGTTCGAAAACGTGCGCTTCAACAAAGGCGAGAAAAAGAACAGCGACGAACTGGCCCAGCAATACGCTGCACTGTGCGACGTGTTCGTCATGGACGCCTTCGGCACCGCGCACCGCGCTGAAGGTTCGACCCATGGCGTGGCCAAGTTCGCCAAGGTCGCGGCGGCTGGCCCGTTGCTGGCTGCTGAACTGGATGCACTGGGCAAGGCGTTGGGCGCTCCGGCCCAGCCAATGGCCGCCATCGTGGCCGGCTCCAAGGTGTCGACCAAGCTGGACGTGCTCAACAGCCTGAGCCAGATCTGCAATCAACTGATCGTCGGCGGCGGCATCGCCAACACGTTCCTGGCCGCTGCCGGTCATCCAGTGGGCAAGTCGCTGTATGAGCCGGACCTGCTCGACACCGCCCGCGCCATCGCGGCCAAGGTCAGCGTGCCGTTGCCGGTCGACGTAGTGGTTGCCAAGGAATTTGCCGAAAGCGCTGCTGCCGCCGTCAAGCTGATCGCTGACGTGGCCGCCGACGACATGATCCTGGATATCGGCCCGCAAACCGCGGCCAACTTCGCCGAACTGCTGAAAGCGTCCCAGACCATTCTGTGGAACGGCCCGGTCGGCGTGTTTGAGTTCGACCAGTTCGGCAACGGCACCAAAGTGTTGGCCAAGGCGATTGCCGAGAGCGCGGCGTTCTCCATCGCCGGTGGCGGCGACACCCTGGCGGCCATCGATAAATATGGCGTTGCTGATCAGATCTCCTACATTTCTACTGGTGGTGGCGCGTTCCTCGAATTCGTCGAGGGTAAAGTGCTGCCGGCCGTTGAAGTGCTGGAAACCCGAGCCAAAGGTTAAAGCGCGTGATCCGGAAAAGGAGCCTTCCCATGATCAAGTCGTTGGCATTGGTGATCGCTGCGGGCCTGTTGGCCGGCTGCGGCAGCACCTCCCGTGTGTCGCCCGAGGCGGATAGAGCCGATGCGCCGCATAAACACAGCTGCTACCAGGCAGACTGGCAAGCCGAAACCATGCCGGTGATCAACAAGCGCATCGGCAATGAGCGGCTGGAGAAATACGACGCCGCGCCCAACGGTCAGGAACAGGGTTGCCCTTGATGGGTCTGATCAACTAACCGACAGCAGTGGCGGCCCTTGGGTCGCCGTTCGAGGATTGGCAATGAAAGGCGTATTCGCCCTGACGGCACTGGCCCTGTTGGCTGGTTGCAGTAGCATGAACATGTTCAACAAGGCTGAGCCTGCCGACAAGTGGACCACCTGGACCTGCGACAGCAAGGCCGAGGTCAACTGGCGCTTTGCCAATACGGCCCGCAGCGCAGTGGATGTACGCCTCGGCGGTTCCGACCAGGTTTACCGCCTCAAGCAAGAAGTTGCCGCCTCGGGCGTGCTGTACAGCGACGGGCAGTTGGCGTTTCACACAAAAGGTGAGGAAGGCCTGGTTTACTGGGTCGCCACCGATGATTTGATTGGGCGAGGCTGTAAAGCCCAATAGTGAGATCGCTGAAGATCAAATGTGGGAGCGGGCTTGCCCGCGAAAGCGGTGGGTCAGTTGGCGAATTCGGTGACGGGTGTACTGCCATCGCAGGCAAGCCAGCTCCCACATGGATTCGGTTCCACACTGGAATTTGAGTCGAGCTCAGCAGCAATAACGATTCAGCAGGCCAGATGCACTAACCCTGGCCTGCAATAACTTGAATAGCAGCCGCCGCTACGGCAGGCTTGCACGATTAACGACCCTCGATCGGGAGAGACAACACAATGGCACTTATCAGCATGCGTCAAATGCTGGACCACGCAGCCGAGTTCGGCTACGGCGTCCCAGCCTTTAACGTCAACAACCTTGAGCAGATGCGCGCCATCATGGAAGCCGCTGACAAGACTGACTCCCCGGTGATCGTCCAGGCTTCGGCCGGTGCCCGCAAATACGCTGGTGCGCCGTTCCTGCGTCACCTGATCCTCGCCGCGATCGAAGAATTCCCGCACATCCCGGTGTGCATGCACCAGGACCACGGCACCAGCCCGGACGTGTGCCAGCGTTCCATCCAACTGGGCTTCAGCTCGGTGATGATGGACGGCTCCCTCGGCGAAGACGGCAAGACCCCGACCGACTACGAGTACAACGTACGCGTCACCCAACAAACCGTCGCCATGGCTCACGCCTGTGGTGTTTCGGTTGAAGGCGAGCTGGGTTGCCTGGGTTCCCTGGAAACCGGCATGGCCGGCGAAGAAGACGGCATCGGTGCCGAAGGCGTGCTGGATCACAGCCAGATGCTGACCGACCCGGAAGAAGCCGCCGACTTCGTGAAAAAGACCCAGGTCGACGCCCTGGCAATCGCCATCGGCACCAGCCACGGCGCCTACAAGTTCACCAAGCCGCCTACCGGCGACGTGCTGGCTATCGACCGCATCAAGGAAATCCACAAACGCATCCCCAACACCCACCTGGTGATGCACGGTTCTTCCTCGGTCCCGCAAGAGTGGCTGGCGATCATCAACCAGTACGGCGGCGACATCAAAGAAACCTACGGCGTACCGGTTGAAGAAATCGTCGAAGGCATCAAGTACGGCGTGCGCAAGGTCAACATCGACACCGACCTGCGTCTGGCGTCCACCGGCGCGATGCGTCGCCTGATGGCTACCAACCCAAGCGAGTTCGACCCACGTAAGTTCTTCGGCGCGACTGTGACTGCGATGCGTGATGTGTGTATCGCACGTTATGAAGCGTTTGGTACTGCGGGTAATGCTTCGAAGATCAAGCCGATCTCCCTGGAAGCGATGTACCAGCGTTACCTGAAAGGTGAGTTGAACGCTAAGGTGAATTGAGCCTCAGGCGTTTGCAAAGAAGCCCGCAGTGATGCGGGCTTTTTTTCGACTGGAAGTCGACGCAAGCAAGCGGTTTATTCGTGATCAATATCCAACTTGGCAAACGTCACCCGCGCCCCTTCCTTGCTATCCCCACTGTTGTCCTGCACATACACCCCCGCCTTGAAGTACAACGGCTTCGCGCCCCACGCCGCGCCAATGCGTTCGTTCCACTCACCATCAGCGGCGTACACGTTGAGTAGCCCGGCCTTATTGAGATTGATCACGTAGGTAAAGCTCTTCTCCAGCGGTACATTCGACGCGATGGTCACCACGCGGCCTTCACCGTCATCCGGGCGCATGCGCACCTTGGCGACGATGTTGCCGGTCTGGGTTTTTTCCTTGAATTGGTATTCGAGTTTGATCAATGGCTTCTGGCTGTCATAGGCGTGGATCTGCCCGATCACGACTTTCCCGGATGACGGCACTTGGTTAACCGCCAAGGTTGCACGTAGGAAGTTGTTCGCCTCCGGGTAGGTCCAGTTACGCAGCCTCCCGTCGGCGTAGGTTTCACGCAGTTCACTGCGCGGGTAGATGGCGTTTTCGGTGCGGGTGCCAGTCACCGGTGTCCAGAATTGCACGTTGCTGCCTTCGGCCTGGAAGTACTGGTCTTTGAAGCCGCTCATCAGCTTTGGCGTGTCGATGGTCGCAGGCGGGGAGCCGACAGGAATGCTCAGGTTCCAGGTGGAAAGGTCGATCATGGTGTTGGCCTTATTGCGAGGGTTGAAGGCTTTAGCCCGAGGGCTGCACGGGTTCTTTATAGGTGGGTTCAAGCCGATTGTTAAACAATTGCTGGCAATTTATTGGCGTCAACAGAATGCCAAAAAGCCATGTTCCCCATGCCGCGTGGCCTGTAGCGCTTGACCGTTAGTCGGCTTCCTGGCCGTTGGCGCAATGATGGCATCCGTGTCACTTCTGCTTTTTTAGAACGAGGTCTAGAGTGAGCCCTCAGTGTTTGTCCGGTCTTAGTAGCAGAAGTGACCGGTGCAGCCCCTCAAGGAAGAGACGTAGCATGGATTGCGCTCCACACCCCGGCGATGGCAGTTCGGTTCTCTTGGTGGTCGATGACTACCCGGAAAACCTCATCAGCATGCGTGCATTGTTGCAGCGGGAGGACTGGCGAGTGATCACCGCCGCTTCCGGCCTGGAAGCCCTGGAATTACTGCTGGCCCACGAAGTTGATCTGGTACTGCTGGACGTGCGCATGCCCGGCATGGATGGCTTTGAAGTGGCGCGCTTGATGCGTGGTAGCCAGCGTACGCGCATGACGCCAATCATCTTTCTTACGGCCAATGCCCAGTCACCCGCCGCAGTGCTCGAAGGCTATGCCAGTGGCGCCGTCGATTACCTGTTCAAGCCGTTTGACCCGAATATCCTCAAGCCCAAGGTCCAGGCCCTGCTGGAGCACCAGCGCAATCGTCGCGCCTTGCAGCGCCTGAGCCATGACTTGGAGTCCGCCCGCGCCTTCAATGCCTCGGTGCTGGATAACGCCGCCGAAGGCATTCTGGTGGTGGGCGAGGGCAGTGTGATTCAGTACGCCAATCCGGCGATTTCACGCCTGTTGAACGCCACGATGGTTGAGTTGCAGGGGGAAAGTTTTTTGAGTTTCCTGCAAAAGCCTCACGTGCCTGCCTGGTTAGGTTTTCCGATGTACGAGGCCTATCGCAAAGGCGAAACCTGGCGCCTGCACGACGCGATCTTGCGCACCAGCCGCGGTCAGCAAGTGCCGGTGGCTTTGTCTTGCGCACCGCTGCCCGCCGAGCAGAAAGCCATGGTGGTGACAGTGCTGGACATGTCCGAGGTGCGCCATCTGCACCAGCAACTGGAGTTCCAGGCAGTCACCGATCCGTTGACCGGATTGTTGAACCGGCGCGGCTTTCATCAGGCGGTGGAAAGTACCTTGCTGCGCAGCGAGCGTAACGAGCTTTCGCTGGTGCTGCTGTACCTGGATCTCGATGGGTTCAAGCGAGTCAACGATACGTTGGGCCACGACGCCGGCGACCGTGTGTTGCGCTGGGTCTCTGAACAGATGCAGGCGTGCCTGCGTTCCTACGACATTCTTGGGCGCATGGGTGGGGATGAGTTCACCGCGTTATTGGAGCTGGAATTCCCGGAGCAGGCGGCGAAAATTTCGGAAAAACTGATCGAACGGGTATCTGTGTGCCAACAGGTCGACGGTTTGGATGTGATGCTCGGGGTCAGCATTGGTATTGCGACCTACCCGGACTGCGGCTCGGACCTGAACGGTCTGTTGCGAGCGGCGGATATCGCCATGTACGAAGCCAAGCGTGCGGGGCGTCAGCAGTATCGTTATTACGATCAGGACATGAACGGCCGCGCCCGCTCGCGGCTGATGCTCGAAGACAGTGTGCGCACCGCCATCCAGAACAAGGATTTCACCTTGGTGTACCAGCCGCAGGTGTCAATGGAGGACGGACGTTTGCGTGGCGTTGAGGCATTGTTGCGCTGGCAGCACCCGAGTGTCGGCGACGTACCTCCAGGGCTGTTTCTGCCGTTGCTGGAGGAGGCTCGCCTGATCAGCCAACTGAGTGCTTGGATCTATCAACAGGTCGTGGCTCAGCGCCAAGCCTGGCAAGCCACTTTCGACCAGGAGCTGGTGATGAGCGTGAGCCTGAGCAGCAGCCAGTTCAACATGCCTAACCTGGCGAACCAGTTGCAGCAGATCCTTGAGAAGCATGAGTTGCAGGGGCGACAGTTGGAGGTGGAAATCAGCGAAGACTGCCTGATGAGCAACCTTGAGGACTCCACCAAACAGCTCAAGTTGTTACGCCAGATTGGCGTGCGCATTGCCTTGGATGACTTCGGCTCGGGCCGCTGTTCCCTGGCCCATCTGCGTGATCTGGAGTTCGACACGCTCAAGCTGGACCCGCAGCTGGTGGCTCGCCTGCCGGGCTCGACGCGGGATGCGGCGATGGCGTGCAGCATCATCCAGCTGTGTGGGCATTTTGATGTGTTGGTCATCGCCGAGGGTGTTCAGACACCGGAGCAAGCCCGGTGGCTCAAGGCCAATGGTTGCCTGTTTATCCAGGGGCCGTTGGCGGCGCACCCCTTGATGGCGGAGGAAGTTGCTGCCTGGTCCCACCCTCGTCTGCTTTGAATTCGCTACACTGGCGACCTTTCGAACCCTGTTGCAGACCCCATGACCGCGTTGAAATACCTCCAGGCCTATCCCGCCGCGCTCCAGGAGCAGGTGCGCCAACTGATCGCCAAGGACCAGTTGGGCGCCTACCTGGAGCAGCGTTATCCCGAGCGCCACGCGGTGCAGAGCGATAAGGCGTTGTACGCCTATGCGTTGGCGTTGAAGCAGGAGCACCTGCGCAACGCGCCAGCCATCGACAAAGTGCTGTTCGATAACCGCCTGGACCTGACCCATCGCGCGCTGGGTTTGCACACCACGATCTCACGGGTGCAGGGCGGCAACCTCAAGGCCAAGAAAGAGATCCGTATTGCCGCGCTGTTCAAGGAAGCCGCGCCGGAGTTTTTGCGCATGATCGTGGTGCACGAGCTGGCGCACTTCAAGGAATCGGACCACAACAAGGCGTTCTACAAACTCTGCGACTACATGATGCCGGGCTACCATCAGGTGGAATTCGACCTGCGGGTGTACCTCACCTGGCGCGATTTGCAAGGCAAACCCTGACTGCACAAGGCACCGACCATGGACGTGAGCAAGACCAAAAGCAGCTTCTATCGCCGTCTGTACGTGGCGTATCTGATTGATAGCCAACTGGCCAGCAGTGTCCCGGCGCTGACCGACGTCACCGGCATGCCTCGGCGCACGGCCCAGGACACGATTGCGGCGTTGGCGGACCTGGATATCGTGTGTGAGTTCGAACAGGAAGACGGTGCTCGCAACCATGCCGGGCACTATCGGATACGCAGCTGGGGGGCGATTGATAAGGCTTGGATTGAGGCAAACCTGGCTTCGGTGAAGCAGGTGTTGGGCTATCCCTGAAGCTCGGCGGTGACCATACTGGCGCCATCGCAGGCAAGCCAGCTCCCACCTTTTTGATGTGTGAACACAGTCCAAATGTGGGAGGGGGGCTTGCCTGCGATGAGGCCCTCAGTCGCGCCGCATACCGATATGGGGAATATCGTCTTCCAGGTATTCCTCACCCGCGACCACAAACCCATACCGCCCGTAATACCCCTGTAAATGCGCCTGGGCTGACAGGAAGATCGGCATTTGCGGCCAGATATCGTCAATCTGTTTGAGCGTCTCTTCCATCATCTGGTGTCCCAGGCCAGTGCCGCGTGCCGAGGGGGCCACGATGACTCGGCCGATCACCACGTCGCCGCCCTGGGACTCCGGGTCCAGCAGGCGCAGGTAGGCCACCAGTTCATCATTTTTCCAGGCCATCAGGTGGTGGGTATCGCCCGACAGGTCCTGCCCGTCGATGTCCTGATAAACGCATTTTTGCTCTACCACAAACACCTCGCTGCGCAGGCGCAGGATGGCGTAGAGCTGTTCTTTGCCCAAATCGTCGTGATGCTTACAAACCCAATCAACCGTCATGATGTGTGCTCTTGGAAATGCCTGTACCGGATAGTAAGCGCGTCGGCGGCTGCTGTCTAAATCGTGCATTTTTGTGAATGGCGTCAATTTGCCATCATTCTCTGCGTTCGCCGCTGACTTCTTTGTGTAATCTGCAATGCAGGCTCATTGATGAGCTACTGTTATCAGGCCATCGCCTGCCCGCCAAGGACTATGAGCATGCCGCGATTTTCTCGTGCCGTTGCTTTGATCGCAGTGTTGTTGCTGGCCCAACCGGCGCTGGCGCAGCGTTTGCGTCTGGTTGCGGATGCCTGGCCACCGTTCACTGATTCGACCTTGATCAATGGCGGGCTGGCCACCGATATCGTCAGTACGGCGCTGGCCCGTGCCGGGTACGCCAGCGATTTCGAGCAAGTGCCCTGGGCTCGCGCACTGATGGGGGTCGGTGATGGGCGCTACGACGTGCTGATCAATGCCTGGTACGACGATGACCGCACGCACCTGGGGCAGTTTTCCGGGGAATACCTGCTCAACCGCGTGCGTTTCATCAAGCGTCGCGATGACCCCATCGACTATCAGAACCTGGAGCAGCTGCATGGCAAATCCATCGCTGTGGTGCGCGGGTATGCCTACTCGGCCGCCTTCGACCAGGATGCCCAGTTGCAGAAAGTACCGGTGCACAACTTCGCCATGGCCGTGCGCATGCTCGCGGCACAGCGGGTGAAGTTGACGCTGGAGGATGAGTTTGTCGCCCGCTACTACCTGGCGCGGGAGTCACCCCGGGTGCGCAATGCGGTGGAGTTTTTGCCCAAGCCGTTGAGTGAGAACAGCCTGCATATTCTCGTCAGCCTGAAGAACCCGGAACATGCGCAGATCGTGGCGAGCTTTGACCGGGAGATTGCCAAGATGAAGGCGGATGGCAGCTATGCAAGGTTGATGAAGGAGCATGGAATGTAGTGCTCTTGTGGGCCTCATCGGGGGCAAGCCCCCTCCCACGCTTGACTGTGTTCACACATCAAAATGTGGGAGGGGGCTTGCCCCCGATAGCGATCTAAGCCTCGCCGGTATCCTTGATCAGATGCGCCGCCAACGTGCGCAACGGGCCCAACTGCCGACAAATCAACGCCAACTGCGTCTGCACCAACCGCTGCCCTTCATCGATTTCATCCGGCATCTGCTCCAGCTCCGCCGCCAGCGCTTCCTCGGCATCACTCTGAATCGCAATCGGCTGCTTGTTCGCCAGCCCGGTGGCGATCTCATCGATGCTTGCCGCCAAGGTATTCCCGGCGCCGTCGATCAGATGCTCGCGCACCTCCGCTGGCAGTGGGGTTTCGCGGTGTGCGCCGAGCCCGGACAGATAGCTGAGCAGGGTGTGGGACAACACCAGGAAACGGAAGCCCACGTCCGCTTCCTTACGGAAGTGCCCCGGCTCCATCAGCATGTTCGCCAGGGTGGTGGAGAGCGCCGCGTCGGCGTTGTGCGCATTGCGTCGAGCCAGGCGGTAGGCGAGGTCGTCGCTCTTGCCGGCGGCGTATTGCTGCATGATCTGGCGTAGGTAGATGCTGTTGCAGGTCAGGGTGTTGGCCAGCACTTTGTTCAGGCGTCGGCCCTGCCAATCCGGCAGAAACAGGAACACCGCCAGGCCCGCAATCAAGCTGCCGAGCAAGGTATCGAACAGGCGTGGCAGGAACAGCCCGTAGCCATCTCCGACCTGATTGAAGCAGAACAGCACCATCAGGGTGATCGCCGCCGTGGCTAGGGTGTAGCGGGTGGTACGGTTGATAAAGAACACCAGGCCGGCGGCGATGGCGAACATCGATTGCACCAGCGGGCTGGGGAACAGGTCGAACAGCGCCCAGGCCACGGTGAGGCCGATGGCGGTGCCGATGATCCGCTGGCCAAGCTTGCGCCGCGTCGCGCCGTAGTTGGGTTGGCACACGAACAGGGTGGTGAGGATGATCCAGTAACCCTGGGATGGGTGGATCAAGTGCACCATCCAATAGCCGATACTCAACGCCAGCGGCAGGCGCAGGGCGTGGCGGAACAGCAAGGACGTCGGCGTCAGTTGGGTGCGCAAGCGTGTCCACATTTCCTTGAGGTTACGCGGTGAACGGTCAAGCAGGCTGCTGTCGGTGGCGTCGGCCAGGGCGTCGGGGTTGCTGGCGTCGCTGAGCAGGCGGTCGAGTGTGGACAGGTTGGCCGCCAAGGCGCGCAACGAACGCAGCAGGCCACGCCAGGCCGGGTTGCTCTGGATACGCAGGTGCTCCATGGACGCGTTCAAGTCGCCCAGGGCTTCGGCGAAGCTGTCGTCATAGATGAACGGCTGGCGCAGTTGGATCGACTCGGCCAGGGTCTGGCAGGCCTTGCCTTGCTGGCGCAACAGGCGTTGGCAGCGGAACAGCACATCACTGTGGAAGAAGGCTTCGGCCAAGGCGTTGTAGGGGTAGTGGGAAGAGCTGGCGCGTTCGTGGATGTCCTGGGCGAGGAAGTACAGCTTCAAGTAACGGCTGACTTTCGAGCCTGGCCGGCCATTGCCTACTCGGTGCAGGATGATTTCCTTCGCCGCATTCAGCGCCGCCACCACCCGGCCATTTTGCTGGGCCAGTTCCAGGCGGCGCGCTTCCACATCCAACTGGCGGATCGGTTCGAACAACGAGGACTTGAGCTTGAGGTAGCGCCCCAGCTCACGGAACAACCGCGCCAGGCTTTGTTGCACCGGCTGGTTGGAAAACAGCGCCTGCCATAGTACCGACAGTGCGCCATACCACGCGGCACCGGCCACCAGCAGCAGCGGTTCATGCCAGAAGTCAGTGACGGCGCCACCGCGCTGGTCCACGCCGATCATGGTGTACACCGACAGAATCAGCGTCGCCGAGGCAATCGCCCCATAGCGTTCACCCAGGGCGCCAAGCATGGTCAAGCCGAAACTGGCCAGGGCCAGGGCAATCGCGAAAATCCAGGGGTAGGGGAACAGCAGCTCCACCGACAGCGCGGCGATGCTAAAGCACACCAGCGTGACCGCCAGAGCATTGAGACGACCTTGCCAGCTGTCATCGGTCTCGGCCAGGGCGCTGGCGATAATCCCCAGGAACAGCGGGATCAGCAACGTCATTTCATCCTGATACCAGCACAGCGCCATGCTGCCGGTGAGGGCGATGAATACCCGTACGCTGTAGCTGAATTTATCCAGCGCCCACAGGCGCCGCATGGACTGCTTGAACGAGGTCGATGACATGAAGTCTGGAGCCTTCCGGGGCGATGCCGCTAAATTGAGCTATCAAGGACGCCACGGCAAGCGTGGCGATCACATCAATACTCAAAATACTTCCCTGACACACAACAAATCAAAATGTGGGAGCTGGCTTGCCTGCGATGGCGGTGGTGAATCCAACACCGCCATCGCAGGCAAGCCAGCTCCCACAGGGGATAGCATTTCAAGGTTTGAGTGGTGTCAGGCGTACTGCGCAGCCGCGTAACCCGAAGCCCAGGCCCACTGGAAGTTGAACCCGCCCAGATGACCGGTCACATCCAGCACTTCACCAATGAAGTACAAGCCCGGGCTTTTCAGCGACTCCATGGTCTTGGACGACACTTCCCGCGTGTCCACCCCGCCCAGCGTCACCTCGGCGGTGCGATAGCCTTCAGTGCCCGCTGGTACCAGTTGCCAGTTCGACAGTTTTTGCGCGATTTCGGCGATTTCGGCGTGGGTGTACTGCTTCATCGGCTTGGACACGAACCAAGTTTCCGCCAGCAGATTGGCCATCTTCTTGGTGAATATCTCACCCAGCAGGGTTTTCAGCTCACTGTTGGGGCGCTCGACCTGTTGCTGTTGCAGCCAGGTATGGGCGTCGTGGTCGGGCAACAGGTTGATCTCAACCGTGTCGCCGGATTCCCAGTACGAAGAAATCTGCAAAATCGCTGGCCCACTCAGGCCGCGGTGGGTGAACAGGATGTTCTCGCGAAAGCTCTGGTCGTTACAGCTGACCAGGCAATCCACTGAGGTGCCGGACAACTCGCCGCACAGTTCTTTAAGCTGGTCGGTGATGGTGAACGGCACCAGCCCTGCACGGGTTGGCAGCAGTTCATGGCCGAATTGCTTGGCCACCTGATAACCAAAACCTGTTGCGCCCAAGGTTGGAATCGACAGGCCACCGGTGGCGATCACCAGGGACTCGCAGCGCAGCTCACCCAGGGTGGTCTGCAGCTGATAGCCGTTGTCGAGCTTGGCGATTTCCTCGATGGACGTATCCAGGTGCAGGCTCACGCCGGTCTGGATGCATTCATCCAGCAGCATGCCGAGGATGTCGCTGGACTTGTTATCGCAAAACAGCTGGCCGAGCTTCTTCTCGTGGTACGGCACGCCATGCTTGGCCACCAGCCCGATAAAGTCCCACTGGGTATAACGGGCCAGGGCGGACTTGCAGAAGTGCGCGTTGTGCGAGAGAAAGTTGGCCGGCTCGGTGTACATATTGGTGAAGTTGCAGCGGCCACCGCCAGACATCAGGATCTTCTTGCCGGCCTTGTTCGCATGGTCGAGCAACATCACCTTGCGCCCACGCCCGGCGGCAGTCAGCGCACACATCAAGCCTGCCGCGCCGGCGCCAATGATCACAACTTCGGTCGAGCGCAAAACGGTGTCCTCATACAAATTCTGAATTGAAATACAGTCAAATGTGGGAGGGGGCTTGTGTGGGAGCCGGGCTTGCCCGCGATGCAGGCACCTCGGTATGTCAGGTACACCGAGGTGACGCTATCGCAGGC